>NZ_CP028487.1:0-623250 GCF_003048255.1 Yersinia massiliensis | reverse complement strand
GCAGCTGCAATCAGCAATGCGATTTTGTCCTTTGTTTCCGCAGGTGACCATGTACTGATGACGGGTTCGGCCTATGAACCTGCACAAAGTTTCTGCGATAAAATTTTGACGCGCATGAATGTCACCACCACCTATTTTGACCCGATGATTGGTGCCGGTATAGCTGACCTCATCACACCAGAAACCAGAGTCGTGTTCCTGGAGTCTCCCGGCTCCATCACCATGGAAATACAAGATATTCCAGCAATGGTTCGCGCAATTCGTGCCGTTTCGCCGAATATGGTCATTATGATGGACAATACTTGGGCTGCAGGTGTGCTCTTTAGAGCGCTGGATTTCGATATTGATATCTCCATCCAATCAGGAACTAAATATATTATTGGTCATTCCGACGCGATGTTGGGGATCGCAGTTGCCAATGCCCGCTGTTGGGAGCAACTACGGGAAGATTCATATCTGATGGGGCAAATGGTCGATGCTGATACGGCCTATCTGGCAAGCCGTGGGCTGCGCACACTGAGTGTTCGTTTAAAGCAGCATGAAAAAAACAGTATTGAGATTGCCAACTGGTTAGCTCAACGCCCAGAGGTCGCGGCGGTCTATCACCCTGCACTGCCGAGCTGCAAAGGACATGAATTTTATCTACGCGACTTCACTGGCTGTAACGGTTTATTCTCTTTTGAATTAAAAGAACAGTTATCCCAAGAGCAGTTAGAAACCTATCTCGACCATTTCACCCATTTCAGCATGGCTTACTCATGGGGCGGTTTTGAATCCCTCATTCTGGGTTATCAGCCGAAAGATATCCGTGCAATCCGCCGATATGAAGGTGAAGAGCTTAAAGGGACCTTGTTCCGTCTGCACATTGGCTTAGAGAATGTTCAAGATTTGCAGGACGACTTGACGGCAGGGTTTGAGCGCATTAAAACAGTGTAGTAAACCACCTCCTTCATCATGATGTGTCAATGCGCGGTGACAGCACCCGCGCATTAATTCTCTCTTACAAAAATAATATCAATAGCACGTAGATAGACACTCAAAATTCATTTATTGAGGATAAGATCAATGTGGATAAGCGCCAATGCGGATACACTATATTGCCCTTATAAACATAAGTCGTTAAGGTCCTCATCGTGACTGGCATTAGCACTTAAAGATAATATCCTCACACGATAGGCGAACAGGAATAGAAATGGATGTATTACACGAAATCCTAAATGCCTTATGGCAGCAGGATTTTAGTAAACTTGCTGATCCAAATGTGATTTGGGTCATTTATGGCATTCTCTTTACCACCCTATTTTTAGAAAACGGTCTGCTGCCAGCTTCTTTCTTACCCGGTGATAGCTTATTGCTATTGGCAGGGGCCTTAATCGCCAAGGGCGTCATGGGGTTCTTACCCACCCTTATCATTCTGACCTTGGCGGCCAGCCTCGGTTGTTGGCTAAGTTACTTGCAGGGATTATGGTTAGGCGATACCAAAGTCGTCAAAAGGTGGCTGCTACAATTACCGGTTCATTATCGTCAACGTGCCCATACCTTGTTTGTTCGCCATGGTTTGGCAGCCCTGATTATTGGCCGTTTTCTCGCTTTTGTGCGTACCCTGTTGCCCACACTTGCCGGTATTTCTGGCCTGAACAGTGCGCGTTTTCAATTCTTTAACTGGCTCAGTGGGCTGTTATGGGTTGGCAGCGTCGTGGGGCTGGGCTTCGCGCTGAGCCACATCCCGTTAGTTAAGCATTATGAAAATCAGGTCATGACCGCACTGATGATTTTACCGATTGTTTTGTTATTGGTCGGTTTGGTCGGCACACTGGTGCTGGTGTGGTGTAAACGTAAAAGCGCGACGGAATAACGCAACCGTCATACTCAGTTGGTGCGCAACTTGGCAACCTCTTCGCTGGGGGTGTGGCCGAAGTAACGTTTAAATTCACGACTGAACTGTGACGCACTTTCATACCCCACTTTGTTTGCGGCGGTGCTGGCCTTTAGGCCGTCGTGTAACATCATCATCCGCGCACGATGCAACCGATAAGATTTCAGATATTGCAAAGGAGAAGTATTGGTTACCGCTTTAAAGTTGTGATGGAATGCAGAAACACTCATATTCACATCGGCGGCTAATTGCTCCACATTAAGATTATCTGCAAACTGATGTTCAATCCGCCGTAATGTCTTTGTAATTTGATTAAAGTGCCCGTGTCGATTCACTAACGCCTGCAATGCCCCACCGCACTGACCACAAAGCACATAATAGAGAATTTCACGCACAATTTGTGGCCCTAAGACTCTGGCATCACGGGGTTGGGACATCACATCTAGCAACCGTTCGGTAGCACACAGCATTTCATCTGTGAGCGCAGATGAGTTAACGCCTGACGCATTACCGAAGGGTTTGTCCAGCTCATCATCACCAATATCGATGAGTAAATCCTGTAGCATTTGGCTATCGATATGAATTGAAATGCCCGCCAGTGGTATTTCTGGGCTAGCAAAAGTTTCACATTCAAACGGCAATGGCACTGTCAAAATCAGGTAGTTTTTCGGGTCATAACGAAACACTTTACTGCCCAAATAACCGACTTTATGCCCCTGGAATATAATCACCACACTGGGGGTGTACATGACCGGTGTACGCGGCTGATGAACGGTGGAGTACAGGATTTTCACCTTCGGTACTGCGGAAAGTGTTAAGCCATTACCCTTTGCCAAACGGGTAATCTTCTCCGCCATCTGCGCTTGAATATCATTCACCTCTGTCATTATGCTTTCACCTGCTTCTGCTATCTAAGGCAATCTATCATCGGAAACGATCTGACATAAATTGTGCCGTATTTATCGTGTTTTCTACAGCGCTTTGGAGAAATAGGCAAGAGCAAGGCAGAAATGTGCATTGAGGTATCACGCTAAGTTGCCGACAATGGCTGACAATAAAACTGACAACACAGGAAGACAAATTATGCAAAACTTTACCCTTCATACCCCGACTAAGGTGCTGTTTGGTACTGGCCAGATAGCGCAGTTGAGCAAAGAAATTCCTGCTGATGCCCGTATTTTGATCACCTATGGTGGCGGCAGCATTAAGCAAAATGGCGTGTTAGACCAAGTCCATGATGCACTGAAAGGCTTTGATTTCTTGGAGTTTGGCGGTATTGAACCTAACCCGACCTATGAAACATTGATGAAAGCAGTTGAGCTTATCCGCGCAGAAAAGATCAACTTCCTGTTAGCTGTGGGTGGAGGCTCAGTTCTTGATGGCACCAAATTCATTGCTGCGGCCGTCAACTATCCGCAGGATCCCTGGCACATTCTAGAAACGACAGGCAGCGCTATCACTGAAGCATTGCCGATGGGGTCAGTATTGACCTTACCCGCGACGGGATCTGAAACCAACAGCGGCGCAGTTATCAGCCGTCGTAGCACTGGTGACAAACAACACTTCTTCTCACCACATGTACAACCACTGTTTGCCATATTGGACCCTGTGGTCACCTATAGCCTGCCACCGCGTCAGGTCGCTAATGGGGTAGTCGATGCATTTGTTCATACCATTGAGCAATACCTGACTTACCCCGTTGATGCAAAAGTACAAGACCGTTTTGCTGAAGGTCTGCTATTAACCTTGATTGAGGATGGTCCTAAAGCGCTGACCGACCCAGAAAATTACGCTGTACGCGCCAATATTATGTGGAGCGCAACCATGGCATTAAATGGGCTGATTGGTGCTGGTGTGCCGCAAGATTGGGCAACCCATATGCTCGGCCATGAACTCACCGCTCGCCATGGCCTCGATCATGCACAAACACTGGCCGTGGTATTGCCTGCACTGTTGGTGGCGAAAAAAGAGCAGAAACGCACCAAACTGCTGCAATATGCCGAGCGTGTATGGGGTCTGCGTGAGGGAACTGAAGATCAACGCATTGATGCCGCGATTGAAGCCACTCGTCATTTCTTTGAAAGCATGGGTGTCGCGACTCGCCTATCTGCCTACAAACTCGATGGTAGTTCCATTCCTGACTTGATCAAGAAATTGGAAGAGCATGGAATGACTCAACTGGGTGAACACGGTGATATCACGCTAGCAGAGAGTAAACGTATCTACGAAGCTGCTGTCTAAAATGATGTAATGGGAGCCGCGTAGGCTGGCCCCAGATCATGGCTGAAGGCATTGCGCAGATGTCATGTTTTCAGCCAACCAGTGATTCATTATTTTCGCCTTCCATAGTGGGCGAAATTATTATTTACTGCTAGGCTTTGGATTATTGCCGCACATTACGCTCCTCCTATCTCAGTGGCAGGCCAGTGCCAATGATAGACCTGTTAACGTTGATAATTTCCCACACGCGATAAATACCAACCAAGCTAATAATTATGATGATCACGACTAAACTTACACTATCGGTCACCGGGCTGGAGTAGCCCAGTCTGTAAGCTAAGGAGATAAACATGTCGACGCAACCCATTATCAAATTGCACGATGGCAATCTGATGCCACAACTTGGCCTTGGCGTTTGGCAGGCAAGTATTGAAGAAACGCAGCTTGCTGTCAGCAAGGCTTTAGAGGTGGGCTATCGGTCGGTGGATACCGCGGCTATTTATAAAAATGAAGAAGGCGTCGGCAAGGCAATAAAAGAGGCAAACGTCGCCCGGGAAGAGCTATTTGTGACCACTAAACTGTGGAATGATAGCCAACGTAACCCAAAACAGGGGCTCGAAGAGAGCCTGCAAAAACTTCAGCTCGATTATGTCGATCTCTATCTCATCCATTGGCCGGTTCCCGCACAGGATCATTATGTCAGTGCTTGGCGTGAACTTATCGCCTTAAAAGCACAAGGTTTGATCCGCAGTATTGGCGTCTGTAACTTCAATATCCCGCATCTACAACGATTGATTGATGAAACGGGGGTTGCGCCTACGCTCAATCAGATTGAACTGCATCCACTGCTACAACAGCGCCAGATCCATGCTTGGAATGCCACTCATCATATTGCAACTGAGTCTTGGAGCCCCTTAGCGCAAGGAGGCCAGGGTGTTTTTGATCAAGAGATTATTCGCCAGTTAGCGCAAAAATACAGCAAAACGCCGGCACAAATTGTGATCCGATGGCATCTTGATTGCGGGCTGATTGTGATTCCAAAATCAGTCACACCAGCGCGTATTAAGGAAAATTTCGACGTGTTTGACTTCAAACTGCACAAAGATGAGTTGACGGCAATTTCGAAGTTAGATTGTGGTAAACGATTAGGGCCAGACCCGGCTGTCTTCGGGTCTGACGGCTGATTCAGATGTGATTTTCAGCTCAATGAGGTTTTGTTTTGCCTTTGCTCGTCCCTGACGGCTTATTCACCGGCGCTCTATTTGCGCCGGTTTTACTACCTGCTGATTTAGGTGCTGTTGCGCCACTAGCTGAAGGCGGTTTTTTCCCCGCTGGCACGGCATGTGTTCGACCACCAGGCTGACGCTGACGAGTGATTGACGTATGTTTAGTGAGCGCTGGCGTATGATGGCGCAGCGCACGGCGAGCTTCACGTTGCTCTTCAATCGTCGCTGCGGGTACCAAGCACTCACGGCGGCTACCAATCAGGTGCTGCATCCCCATATCGCTTAATGCATCGCGAATCATTGGCCAGTTAGCTGGATCATGATAGCGCAACAATGCTTTATGTAACCGCCGCTGGCGATCGCCTTTTGGCACCACGACATCTTCACTTTTATAACCAACTTTCGACAGCGGGTTTTTACCGGTGTAATACATGGTGGTGGAGTTCGCCAATGGCGAAGGATAGAAGTTCTGCACCTGATCCAAACGGAATCGGTTTTTCTTCAACCACAGCGCCAAATTAACCATGTCCTTATCTTCCGTCCCCGGATGGGCAGAGATGAAGTAAGGGATCAAATACTGCTCTTTACCCGCTTGCTTAGAGTAGGTATCAAATAGCTCTTTAAAGCGTTGATAGCTGCCCATGCCCGGTTTCATCATTTTGGAAAGTGGCCCTTCCTCCGTGTGTTCCGGCGCTATTTTCAAATAACCGCCCACATGGTGGCTGGCTAATTCTTTGATATAACGTGGGTCTTCAACTGCAATATCGTAACGTACCCCTGAGGCAATCAGGATCTTTTTGATCCCTTTCAAATCACGCGCCCGCCGATAGAGGGAAATGGTCGGCTCGTGGTTGGTGTCCATGTGCTGGCAAATATCAGGATAAACGCAAGATGCGCGGCGGCACGTTTGTTCAGCACGCGGTGATTGGCAACGTAACATATACATGTTCGCTGTCGGGCCACCTAGATCGGAAATAATGCCGGTAAAACCAGGCACTTTATCGCGAATCTCTTCGATCTCGCGAATAATGGAATCCTCTGAACGACTCTGAATAATACGCCCTTCATGCTCAGTAATGGAGCAGAATGAACAGCCGCCATAGCATCCGCGCATGATGTTAACCGAGAAGCGAATCATGTCGTACGCTGGGATAGGTGATTTCCCATAAGAAGGATGCGGCACACGCTGATAAGGGAGCCCGAAAACGCTGTCCATCTCGTCTGTGCTCAGCGGAATGGCTGGCGGATTGATCCAAATATAGCGGTCGCCATGTTTTTGCATCAATGCACGAGCGCAACCGGGGTTCGTTTCATGATGCAAAATCCGCGATGTATGCGCATATAACACTTTGTCTGCTTTCACTTTTTCATAGGAAGGCAGCAAGACATAGGTTTTCTCCCATGGCTTGGGCTTGGCGGCACGCACAGTAACAGGTTTAGCTTCCGGCTCAGGGATCTCATTCGTTGCGCAGGGTAAATCTTCGCCATATGGATTGGGGATAGCTTCAATACGGCCGGGGTTATCTATACGGGTAGAATCTACCCCACTCCAGCCTGGTAGCGCCGTTTTGCGCATCACGACCGTGTTACGAACATCTTGAATGTCGGCGATTTTCTCACCGGCTGCCAGACGATGCGCAACTTCAACCAGTGGCCGCTCGCCATTACCGTAGACCAACATATCTGCTTTCGCATCCACGATAACCGAACGGCGTACTGTGTCTGACCAATAATCGTAATGGGCAATGCGCCGCAAGCTGGCCTCAATACCGCCGAGCAAGACAGGCACATGGCTATAGGCTTCTTTGCAGCGCTGGCTATAGACCAATGTGGCACGGTCTGGTCGCTTACCGCTTTCATTATCGGGCGTATAGGCATCGTCATGACGCAACTTTCGGTCAGCCGTGTAACGGTTGATCATCGAGTCCATGTTTCCGGCGGTCACACCAAAAAACAGATTCGGCTCACCAAGGCGCATGAAATCATTTTTATTGGTCCAATCTGGCTGAGCGATAATGCCCACGCGGAAGCCTTGGGCCTCTAGCATCCGACCAATGATAGCCATTCCGAAACTTGGGTGATCAACATAAGCATCACCAGTGATGACAATAATATCGCAGCTGTCCCAGCCTAGTACGTCCATTTCCTCCCGTGACATCGGCAAGAATGGCGCAGTGCCGTAGCATTCAGCCCAATATGGCTGATAGGAGAATAGGTCACGTTCTGGTTGGATCAGGCTGGTACTCATGGCAACACTCTTCGAATTGGGGAAAGTTGAGGTGGTTCGGGTTAAGAAATCATCACCGGGCGGGGATTATACGCATTTATCCATTAGAAGAGGAAGGATAATGGTGGTTTTGGTTTCAATTTCAATGAGGGTTGGATCTAGTTTCGGTTGAAGACCGGATCTGGTTTCGGTTGCTATTCGTTCGGTGATCACTTTGCCTGTGTCGCCTCAACCGAGTCGGGCCGCAGGGCGGCGGCCCAACACCTGCGCCTTTGCGCGAAATATTGTGGCTTCGCCATCCCCTCCTGCAGCTTGCCGGCTTATCGAACCGGTGCTGACTCGCTCCCAGCTCGACAGCCCCTTTCGCCGCGTCCATGCGGCTCATTCGGCCTGCAAGCTTTGTCGGCAATTTTTCTGATTGCGCTTAAGGTCAAGACCCAAGACCTAAAAATCATGGTGTTGACCTTGAAGTTTAAAAGCACATTTGAGCTGCCGAATGAAGAGTGAAGGCAAGGAAAACGGGCAGGACGCCCGTTTTAGGCGCCATGAGCAGGGATGCGAATAAAGCCGTCCGTCAGCCGAAACGATGAGTGAGGGAACCTGCGAAGCAGGCAAGCGATACGTGCGCAAGCGCGGGTTTCCAAAGGGGCCACGCTCATGGCCCATTTGGCGATTAAGGTGCGTATTCTTTCTACGGTGCTGCCGCCGTCACCAACTGCCCCGCTGAACCGCGATCCGCCATCTCAAGCGTTTGGCTGTGGAACAAGAACGGGAAGTGTTCAGAAGACACTTGATTGAAATACACCAGCAGCTCCACATCACCATCAACCCAGACAGTATCTTTCCAACCGCGATCTTCGGCCATTGCAGATGCGCCGTTTACTTTCTTCACTAAGAAAGAGACGCCTTGGATATGGAATGCTTGTGGCATATCAGCGTGTAACGTCCAACGTTCCCAAGTCCCTTGCTGTGCCTGAGCATCAACGCGCCCCATATCCCAGATAACGCCATTGATACCCGGCAAATCATCCCCCAACCTGAACTCGCGTGAACGAACCACGCTGCCATCTAGAATCTGATCAGCGAGTAAGCGCATAGGGAGATTATCAGTCACTAATGGCAGCAAGCCCGTCGGTTTTAAGGTCAAAACCAAGGTAGAAATCAAAATACTGGATGGCTCAAATAAACCGCGCAGGCGATCCATAATGCCAGCGGAATCGCCCGCAGTGATGGAGACTTCACTGCCTTGCGACATATCGATGACAACTTCACGCCGCTCGCCTGGGGCCAGCGAAAGTTGCTGCACGGCGACTGGCGCGGGCAGGAACCCTTGGTCACTGGCAACAACATGGAGTGGGCGACCATCACTAAGTTGTAAGGTATAACGGCGTGAGTTAGAGGCATTAAGTAAACGTAAGCGCACCCAACCACGAGAAACTTCTACAAACGGGCTTTGCACTCCGTTAACCAGCAACGTATCACCGACAAATCCCCCTTTAGCAGGTGGGTCGTATTCCGGTACGCCAAAGTTATCTAGCCGCTTATCCTGAATAATAATCGGGAAATCATCAACGCCGTAATGGTTCGGCAAAGGCATCCCTTTGCTAGTGGCATCTTCCACCAGCCACATACCCGCCAGCCCGTTATAAACATGCGGAGCCATGCGGTTGGGTGTATTAGCATGATACCAAAGGGTCGCCGCCGCTTGCCTTATAGGTAATACCGGCGACCAATCGGAACCAGGAGAAATCATACGGGCCGCGCCCCCCATTAACGTACCTGGGACTTGCAGCCCACTTATCGTCATGGATACCGGCTCAGTCAAACGATTGCTGTAAATGAGTTTGACGTCATCGCCACTGAAAACCCTGACGGTCGGCCCCAAATACATGCCGTTAATGCCCCAAACAGCCGCTTTCTGACCACCACTAAATGCCCAGTGCGCTCGCTGTAAGGTCAAAAACAACGGTTGACCGCGACGGGACTCCAGCAAAGGGGGAACTGGTAGCGAGGGTTGTTTGGTGCTATTAGCCTGTGCCCTCAATGGCAACGAGCCAGCACCTAGCGCTAAGCCCGTGGCCTGAATGAACTGGCGACGACTGAGTGACATATCTTCTCCGTGAAAACCACAATCAAATCTACTGCAATATTTTGCCTGACTGCGAATAACGCTGAAGCACGGCAAAACGCTCACGGCCGAGGCCGCTTAAATGAAAACCCAAATTTCACTTCAACCAAAATTCGCTTGAATCAAGGCCAATTTCAATCTTATAGCGAGGCGTACTCACTGACCCGCCGCAACTAATAGACTACTTTTCAATCGCCGCCTGTTGTGACTCTTGGGCAATTTCCGCATCGAGTTGCTCAATTTTAGCCAGCATTAAATTGCGACAATGCTCTGACAACTCGCGCACTCGCTCTTTGCCATAACCTGAGGTATCTACTGGCGGCATGATTTCTACAATCACTTTGCCGTTGGACCAACGATTGAGGTTGATGTGGTTTGTGCTCGAGACACAAATCGGCACAATCGGCACACCCGCAGCTATAGCGGCATGAAAAGCGCCGGTCTTAAATGGCAATAACCCGCGGCCACGGCTACGAGTACCTTCTGGGAACATCCAGATAGAGACATTTCTTTTTTGTACCTGCTCAACAACCTGAGCGATAGTGCCGTGCGCTTTAGCGCGATTATCGCGATCGATGAGCAAATTTCCGGTCAACCAGTAAAGTGGGCCAAATAATGGCACCCATAATAAACTCTTTTTACCCACGGTCACCGTACCGGATTGAACCACATTCGACATGGTGACCATATCGTAATTATTTTGATGGTTAGCGATATAAATACAGGTGCCGTAATCAGCAGCCTCTTTGGGTATGCGTTGTTCAACCGTAATGCCAAACAGCACAGACATCCGGCCAAATAGATGGGCAAACGTGGCGAGATTACGCGGATTACGCGGCCTAAATAGGCAATAAATAGAACCAAACACACACACCAGAACACAATATAAAACAGCCAGTACCGTGCGCAAAATTAATAACATAACACCCTCTTAAACACTGACTCTTAGACACCTAATCGACGCTAGTATAACGGCTTAGCAACAAAAAACCGCGCTGATTGCTTGCCATTATCATGTTACGCGACAACGCGCGCAAAATGCGCGCGCCGCCTGTTACATTTACCCGCTAGTACCTTTTTACCCGCTAGTCCCTTTCTGAGATTCCAGTCACTTAGGATATTAGGCATCACCCTCTGCTGGTGCTGCCGGCGCTGGTGCATCAATATCTACACGATCAATACGTTGCAGCCCTCGAGGCAACGGTGAACCTTTACGGCCTCGTTCAGCACGGAATTTCTGCAAATCTTCAGGTCGTAGCGTTAATTTACGTTTCCCAAAGTGCAGTGTCACTGAAGTTTGCGGCGGCAACACAAATAGCCACGCCAGACGATCTTCACCTGCGGCCGCTTGCGCGCCAGGAATTGATACAATCTTATTCCCTTTACCTTTTGATAATTCAGGTAAATCAGCAACAGGGAACATTAACATACGCCCAGCAGCCGTGATGGATAACAACATATCATCTGGGCCATGAATTTCTAATGGCGGCAGTGCCTTAGCATTCTCCGGCAACGTGATCATTGTTTTACCGGCTCGGTTTTTAGCAACCAAATCATTGAAAGTGCAAACAAAGCCATAGCCCGCATCCGAAGCCATTAATAATTTCTGGTCATCCGGAGCCATTAAGACCTGCTCAATGGTCGCGCCCGGCGGTGGCGTCAATTTACCGGTCAGCGGTTCCCCTTGCCCACGAGCAGAAGGTAACGTCAGCGGATCTAACGCATAACTACGACCCGTTGAATCAATAAACACCACGGGCTGGTTACTCATGCCACGAGCGGCTGCACGGAAGCTGTCACCCGCTTTATAACTTAGCCCGCTCGGGTCAATATCATGGCCTTTGGCACTGCGCACCCAGCCCATTTCAGACAATACGATGGTCACCGGTTCAGAAGGCACAATGTCATGATCACTCATGGCTTTCGCTTCAGCGCGTTCAGTCAATGGCGAACGACGTTCATCGCCATAGGCCTCGGCATCAGCTTGAATCTCTTTTTTGATCAGAGTATTAAGTTTGCGTTCTGATGCTAACAATGCCTGCAATTGATCACGTTCTTTAGCCAGTTCATCCTGCTCACCACGAATCTTCATCTCTTCCAGTTTGGCTAAATGGCGGAGTTTCAGTTCGAGGATCGCTTCAGCCTGCGTCTCAGAGATACCAAAATGCTGCATCAGCAACGGTTTCGGTTCATCTTCAGTGCGGATGATACGAATAACTTCATCAATGTTTAGGAAGGCAATCAATAAACCTTCTAAAATATGCAACCGCTTCAGTACCTTTTCCAAACGGTAGTTCAATCGGTTACGCACAGTTTGACGACGGAAGACCAGCCACTCGGTGAGGATCTCCAACAGCCCTTTGACTGATGGACGATGATCCAAACCGATCATATTCATATTGATGCGGTAGCTTCTTTCCAGATCTGTCGTGGCGAACAGATGGTGCATCACTTGATCCAGATCGACTCGGTTAGTACGCGGAACAATAACTAGGCGAGTCGGGTTTTCATGGTCAGATTCATCACGCAAATCTTCGACCATCGGCAATTTCTTAGCGCGCATCTGGCTGGCAATTTGTTCCAACACTTTGGCACCGGAAACCTGATGCGGCAATGCGGTAATAACCGCACTACCGTCTTCTTTCTTCCACAATGCCCGCATACGTACAGAGCCACGGCCATTCTCGTAAATTTTACGAATTTCATTACGAGGCGTAATGATCTCAGCTTCCGTTGGGAAATCTGGCCCTTGCACGAATTCCAGCAATTCTTCGAGCGACGTCGCAGGTTTATCGATAAGTGCGATCACCGCCTGAGCAACTTCACGTACGTTATGAGGTGGAATATCGGTTGCCATCCCGACAGCAATACCTGTGGTGCCGTTGAGCAAAATGTTCGGCAGGCGTGCAGGCAGCATTTTCGGCTCCTGCATGGTGCCGTCGAAGTTTGGCACCCAATCAACCGTACCTTGGCCTAGCTCGCTCAACAAAACTTCGGCGTATTTTGACAGACGTGATTCGGTGTAACGCATCGCCGCAAAAGACTTAGGATCATCTGGTGCCCCCCAGTTCCCTTGCCCATCCACCAGCGGATAGCGGTAAGAGAATGGCTGCGCCATCAGGACCATCGCCTCATAACAAGCGCTGTCGCCATGAGGATGATATTTACCCAGCACGTCACCCACAGTACGAGCAGATTTTTTGAATTTCGCGCTATTGCTTAGCCCCAGTTCAGACATCGCATAAACAATGCGCCGCTGGACGGGTTTCAAACCATCGCCGATAAATGGCAACGCCCGATCCATGATGACGTACATGGAATAGTTCAGATAGGCGTTTTCAGTAAAGGTGTGCAGCGGTAAGCGTTCTGCACCGTCATGAGTCAAATCACTCATTACTCAAATATCCTCAGACTCTGGAATGGCGATCACTGGGCGTCAGCGGATCGGCACCGCAAGTTTATTGTCGAATTCTGCCCGCGATAGTACCTCATCTGCAGGGTGACTGTCACAATCCGCAGAGAATCTCAATCTTTCCCCTTCAACAGAGTAAATTTCCCCACTGTCGAACTCACTAAAGAAACGAAACAGCCTTAATACATCGCTTTTGTTGCTAAATGAGCAAGAGTGTTATGCATAATTGTACATTTTTCTCTGGTCATGTACCCATTAGCATACTCACTATTCCGAGCCATATATTTATCTGCGCTATCGGTTCCTAGCTATACAAGGATTATCCCAATGAGTAACGTATTAATTATTAACGCAATGAAAGAATTTGCGCACTCCAAAGGCGCGCTTAATCTCACTCTCACTAATGTAGCCGCCGACTTTTTGCAGGAAAGTGGTCATCAGGTTAAAGTCACTACAGTTGACCAAGGTTATGATATTGAAAGTGAAATTGAAAATTACCTGTGGGCTGATACTGTCATTTACCAGATGCCCGCTTGGTGGATGGGTGAGCCATGGATTTTGAAAAAATACATTGATGAAGTCTTTACCTTTGGTCATGGCCGTTTGTATCAAAGTGATGGCCGTACCCGCTCCGATGTGACTAAAGGCTACGGCTCTGGTGGTTTGATTCAAGGTAAAAAGTACATGCTTTCAGTAACCTGGAATGCACCAATTGAAGCCTTTACCGATCCTACACAGTTTTTTGAGGGCGTCGGGGTAGATGGCGTGTATCTGCATTTCCATAAAGCCAACCAATTCCTTGGCATGGAGCCATTACCAACATTTATGTGTAATGACGTCATGAAACAACCTGATATTGAAGGGGATATTCGTCGTTATCATCAGCATTTGGCTGAGCATTTTAACGGTCAGACCGCTTAAATTCTTACCATTAGGTCATTTGAGGCAGCAATGATTACTGTTTTTGCAGAAATAAAAGTTAAACCGGGGCGTCGTGAGGCCGTATTGCAGGCCATTGGGAAGCTTCTCCCTTCAGTGTTAGCAGAAGACGGTTGTGGCGCTTACCGCCCGATGGTGGATGTATCGACTCAGCTCGATTGGCAAAAGAAATCGCCGGATTCTATTTTCATGTTAGAGAAGTGGCAAAGCGTCCACCATTTGGAGTTGCATTTACAGACGCAACATATGCAGCAGCATCATGAAGTCACCAAAGATGATGTGCTGGGTGTGAATATTCATATTCTGGATAATGCGTAACGCCTCACCCCAACGCCATTGGCCTTGCAGCTAGGCAGCAAGCGAGTAAATCCCGATGAGCTGACTCAAGTCAGTGATTCGGGTGCGCGAGTGCCGCTAACAACGCTGCGGCGTCAAGGGCGAAGGGGTATCCCCAAAGCCATTGGCGTTGCAGCTAGGCAGCAAACGAGTAAATCCCGATGAGCTGACTCAAGTCAGTGATTCGGGTGCGCGAGTGCCGCTAACAACGCTGCTGCGTCAAGGGCGAAGGGGATCTTTGAGCCAATCACGCCCCCGCAACCGAATCTGCTCACTCACATAATCCAGAAAACACATAATCCGCGCCGCAAGCTGCGTATTACGATAATAAACAGCGTTGATGGGTTGCCAAGTTTCCAAAATTTTGTCGGGCATGACTTCAACTAAACGCCCTGCTCGCTGATCCTCTCGGGTCATAAAATCAGATAACTCAACGATCCCTTCCCCTTGCAAAGCTAGTAAACGCAGAGTTTCACCACTGGAGGCAGCTAGATTGGGGATGATTGAGGTTCGTCCTGTCGGCAAATGGGGCAATGACCACTGATTGAGAGATTCAGGTTGCGTGAACCCCAACAAGCTATGGTTTGCTAAGTCGTCGATATTGTGTGGTGTACCGTGGCGTTCGAGATAATCAGGGCTGGCGAGGATACGTACTCGACTGGCTCCGAGCAAGCGAGCATGGATCGTCGAGTCACGCAACGCGCCGATACGGATCGCAATATCGGTGCGTTGTTCAAGGAGATCGATATTAAGATCATCGGTATTTAATTCGAGAAGGATTTGCGGGTATAACGCACGAAATCCAGTGACCATCGGCACAATCACGTGTTGCATAAACGGAGCGGCTGCATTCACCCGCAGCCGTCCCGCTGGCTGTAATCGACGCAGCGCAATTTGCTCTTCAGCATCATCTACCGCAGCAATAATCTGCCGCGCATGGCTGAGGAATAACTCACCTTCTTCGGTCAACTCCAAGCGCCGAGTAGTGCGACGCAGCAGCGTAGTGGCCAGTTTTTTCTCCAGCCGGCTTAAAGCACGGCTGATACCCGATGTCGTCTGATTACGCTGCTCTGCAGCTGCCGTAATCGAGCCACAGTCGATCACCGAGGTGAAAGCCTGTAACTCTTCTAACGTCACTTTCATCGATCACACCTCGATTTCAGCGGTATCCCCTTTCTCTTGCAGCCAATTGCGGCGATCTTCGGAGCGCTTCTTCGCCAACAGCATATCCATCATTGCCATGGTCTTATCAATATCATCGTCACCAATGGTCAATTGCACCAAGCGGCGAGTATTCGGGTCGAGAGTGGTTTCCCGTAACTGCAATGGATTCATCTCACCCAACCCTTTGAATCGCTGAACGTTAGGCTTACCGCGTTTACGTTTCAGTTGATCCAACACACCCGCTTTTTCTTCTTCATCCAAGGCATAGAATACTTCTTTGCCTAAATCGATACGGTACAACGGCGGCATCGCCACATAAACGTGGCCATTGCGTACTAACGTGCGGAAATGGCGGACAAACAACGCACACAGCAAGGTGGCGATATGCAAACCATCGGAGTCCGCATCCGCCAGGATACAAATCTTCCCGTAACGGAGTTGGCTCAGATCATCACTGTCGGGATCAATACCGATCGCCACTGAAATATCATGGACTTCCTGCGAAGCCAGTACTTCATCTGATGAGACTTCCCACGTATTGAGGATCTTACCTTTGAGCGGCATGATCGCCTGATACTCTCTATCACGAGCTTGTTTGGCTGAGCCGCCTGCGGAATCCCCTTCCACCAAAAACAGCTCAGTCATGCTCAAATCTTGCGAAGTACAGTCTGCGAGTTTGCCGGGCAAGGCTGGGCCACTGGTCAGTTTTTTACGCACCACTTTTTTCGCTGCGCGCATCCGGCGTTGTGCACTGGAAATCGCCAGTTCAGCTAGCTGTTCTGCTGCCTGTACGTTTTGATTCAGCCACAAACTAAATGCATCTTTTACGACGCCGGACACAAATGCGGCGCATTGACGTGAGGAGAGTCGCTCTTTCGTCTGACCCGCAAATTGTGGGTCCTGCATTTTGACCGACAACACATAGGCACAGCGTTCCCAGATATCATCCGCTGAGAGTTTGACGCCACGTGGCAGAATATTGCGGTATTCGCAGAAATCACGCATGGCATCAAGTAAGCCCTGACGCAAACCATTAACGTGCGTACCACCCTGCATCGTGGGGATCAGGTTAACGTAGCTTTCAGTCAGCAGTTCGCCGCCTTCAGGTAACCATAATAGCGCCCAATCAATGGCTTCCGTGTCCCCGGCAAAAGAGCCGACAAAAGGTACTTCTGGTAAGGTGATCAGGCCATTTACCGCTTCCATCAGGTAATCAGTCAACCCATCGGCATAGCACCAGCGTTGCTCTGTGTTATTCACCAAATCTTTAAAGATGATTTCCACACCAGGGCACAACACGGCTTTTGCTTTTAGCAAATGAGATAAACGAGAAACGGAGAAACGTGGGCTATCGAAGAAAGAGACATCAGGCCAAAAATGAACGCTCGTACCGGTATTGCGTTTACCACAGGTGCCGATAACCTGTAAATCCTGCACTTTGTCGCCATTCTCAAAGGCAATGCTGTAGATCTGGCTATCGCGGCGCACCGTCACTTCAACACGTTTGGATAAGGCATTCACAACGGAAATACCTACACCATGCAAACCACCCGAGAACTGATAGTTCTTATTAGAGAATTTACCGCCCGCATGTAAACGACATAAGATCAGTTCAACCGCAGGAACACCCTCTTCAGGATGGATATCGACAGGCATACCACGGCCATCATCGATAACTTCCAATGATTGGTCGGCATGCAAAATAACATCAATGCGACGAGCGTGGCCTGCTAACGCTTCATCAACGCTGTTATCAATCACCTCTTGACCAAGGTGGTTTGGCCGCGTGGTGTCCGTGTACATTCCCGGACGACGACGCACTGGTTCTAAACCGCTGAGTACTTCAATGGCATCAGCGTTATAGCTGGATTCAGTCATGGTTTGATTAATATTCGGCTAAGGGTTGGAAGGCTTTAGGCGGTCGCTAGCCCTAAAAACGTTACGATCGGGGAGAAAAAGTGATCAAAACCAATAAAGGCATGATTCCCACCGGATTCGACGGTCTGCCGACAAGGGGTGTAATAGGCCACCGCTTGACGGTAATCGAGGATTTCGTCCCCTGTCTGTTGCAATAACCAGAGTAAATCCGGTGATTCCAACGTTTCAATCTGCATGGCCTTCAGGTCATAAATATGCCGAGACTCTAACACATATTGTTGCCCTGTGTAGGGGTTCTCATTTTCGCCCAAGTAATCATTGAGTAGTTCAAATGGCCGCACGGCTGGGTTGACGAGTACAGCAGGGATACTGAAACGCTGAGAAAGCCAAGTCGCAAAATACCCACCTAAGGAAGAACCAACGATACCAATTGACTGCCCAGCTTTATCCATCACGATGTTTTCTAGCATTTCAGCCGCTTCCGCAGGATAAGGCGGTAGCTGCGGCGTCAGCATCTCAATATGAGGATGGTGTATCTGCAACCAACTTTTGAAGGTCGTTGCTTTCGCCGAGCTGGGGGAGCTATTAAAACCATGGATATATAAAAGGGTGCTCATCAATAACCGTCCGCGTCCATGTCCGGGCTGAACTCATCACTGGCTAACCGACGAACCTCAGTTTCAAGTATTCCATTAGGCAGTAAATCGAGGTAGCGCCATCCCGGGGCCACAGTATCAATAGTGAAATTAGTACAGTGAGGTTTGAACTGTACGCAAGTTGAGGGACTAGCCAGTAGGCGTTTGCCGTACCAATCGAGATCCAAATCTTGATGGATATGACCGCACAATAAAGTGGTCACTCGCGGATAACGAGTCAAAACCGCCGCCAGCATATGCGCATTACGCAAGCTGTGCTGATCAAGCCAAGTACATCCTGATGGCATAGGATGGTGATGCAATAAAATCAGCGTATAACGTTCTGGGTGTGCCACCAGACAACGTTCCATCCATTCCAACTGATAGTCGCTAAGTTCACCATAAGGAACGCCAAAGACCTGACTATCCAATAACAAAATTTGCCAGTTATCACCGACTAGAACTTGCTTTGAAGGTGCAATTCCCGCATCTGCCAGTGCATCCACCATCGCGGGCTGGAAATCGTGATTCCCCGGTAGCCATAAGCAAGGTGCAGGTAAACGCGCAATACCCTTCGCAAAATTCTGATAGGCGGCAACAGAATGGTCCTGAGCCAAATCACCCGTGGCGACAATAAGATCAAATGGATGCTGCTCCGCAATAATCGCATCCAATACCGCGCGATAACTGCGAGATGTATTTACACCCAGTAATGTCTCATGCTCACCCGCAAAGAGGTGGGTATCTGTTATTTGTAAAATTCTGACCTTGGCCCCACTCGCCATAGGCAGTTTAAACAGGCTTTCCAAATGGTGTCCTTGTTTTTGCACCCTTTTCTACCCCGTTCTCACGGATATATATGTTCGGTAGGCAAGGCGATAAGTCTGTCTAACAAACCGGAACTGCCACAGCTCCATGCGCCAAACAATAGCGCAACCAGTCAGCTAGAAACTGGTTAATTTGATGCTTTTCGTCCCGTTGATGCAACTTTTTATTCGGATAATCATAACTTGCTTTGAAGCGAGAGATCTGCTGACTGGCACACACTTCCGCGACCTGTGCATCATGATAAAGCCTCACGACCATCGATGGCAGGCTCCACTGATTAACCGCAGGCTCAGTTTGCACAATCTCTACCACCGAAGTGTAGCGGGTTGACTCAATAATTGTCAGCCGATAACTGACGCCATTAACCTGATAAGCGATATTTTCACCCACTTCATCATTCCGCGGTATCAAACGACGTAATTGTGCGAAATTGGTTTCGCATAGCCGCATCATTTCTGGGAAATCAGGTGTATAGCGTTTTATCATTATTATGCTCACTTTCTCTTTACGACTGCCATTCTGCTCTTAGCGAGTGGTGGTGCAACGCCAGCCATTGTAATGCAATGATTGAGGCTGCGTTATCAATAGCACCTTCCTCAACCCAACGACAAGCCTGTTCGCGGCTCACTACATGTACTCGGATATCTTCATTTTCATCGGCTAGCCCATGAATCCCACTGGCCGTCGTCGCATCAACCTCACCGACCATGATCGATAAACGTTCGCTGGTACCGCCAGGGCTGGCCAAGTAACTGAGCACGGGCTTACAACGCCCAATGTGAATACCCGCTTCTTCTTCTGCTTCGCGGCGGGCGACTTCCTCTACTGTTTCACCGTCTTCAATCATCCCTGCAACCATTTCTAATAACCAAGGCGATGGGCTGGTGTCAATGGCAGCAATCCGTAATTGCTCGACCAATACCACTTCATCACGCACAGGATCATAAGGGAGTAACACTGCAGCATGGCCGCGCTCAAAAATTTCGCGCTTAACTTCGCCACTCATTTCGCCATTAAATAAGCGGTGGCGAAAACGGTATAAATTAAGTGAAAAAAAACCACTGTACAGAGTTTCACGTGCAATAATTTCCACGTCGTGCTTGTCGAAAGTCACCGGTGAAGGGTTGGCAGATGACATAGACTGATTTCCTTACTCAGATTAGCGGTCTAAAAAGACAGTTTGATAAAGATTGTTTGACAAACATACTCTGATACCGATTAGTTGACTGAACACATATGTAGCTTTGTGATAGATTTAAGTAAATTAAGGCGAGATGGCACAATCGGCCACCTTATCCCATTGGCAGACTCTGATAGAATCGGCAACAATTCGTCTATCGACAGCTACCATAGTAATATTGCCGCACAACTGCTGCACAACAAGGACTGCAAATGAAGAAACTGCTCCCCCTTCTTATCGGGCTGAGTCTGGCTGGTTTCAGTACCATGAGCCAGGCAGAAAACTTGCTGCAAGTTTATAAGCAAGCCAGGGATAGTAACCCAGATTTACGCAAATCGGCGGCTGACCGCGATGCTGCATATGAAAAAATTAATGAAGCACGCAGTCCATTATTACCACAACTCGGTTTGGGCGCGGGTTATAGCCATACTAATGGTTTCCGCGATGCCTCTGACAATCCCGATAGCAACGCCACCTCAGGCTCCCTGCAACTGACACAGACCATTTTTGATATGTCCAAATGGCGCGCGTTGACGTTACAGGAAAAAACAGCAGGTATTCAGGATGTCACGTTCCAAACAAGCGAACAATCCTTGATTCTGAATACGGCAACAGCCTATTTCAACGTGCTCAGAGCGATTGATAGCCTGTCTTATACCGAAGCACAGAAACAATCGGTTTATCGCCAGTTAGATCAAACCACTCAGCGTTTTAACGTAGGTTTGGTGGCAATCACTGATGTCCAGAACGCCCGTGCTAGCTACGATACCGTTTTAGCGGATGAAGTCACGGCGCGCAATAATCTGGATAACGCGCTAGAAAATCTGCGTCAGATTACTGGCGTTTATTACCCTGAGTTGGCTTCACTGAATGTTAGCCGCTTGAAGACACAGCGCCCAGAAGCCGTTGCTAACCTATTGAAAGATGCAGAGAAACGTAACCTTTCGTTGCTTTCTGCTCGTTTAACGCAAGATTTAGCTCGTGAGCAAATTAAATCGGCTGAAACAGGCTACATGCCAACCGTTAATTTGACAGCATCCTCCTCGGTAACTAATACCCGTTACAGTGGTGGCACACCGAGCACTCAACAAGTCAATAATGATGCTGGCCAGAACCAAATTGGCGTGCAATTGAGCTTGCCACTTTACAGCGGCGGGGCGACTAATTCTGCTGTGAAACAAGCGCAATATAATTTTGTCGGTGCTAGTGAACAGTTGGAAAGCGCTCATCGCAGTGTCGTGCAGACTGTTCGTTCCTCCTTCAACAATATTTCGGCCTCCATCAGCAGCATTAAAGCTTATGAGCAAGTGGTTATTTCTAACCAAAGCTCATTGGATGCCATGGAAGCAGGCTACCAAGTCGGGACACGTACAATTCTGGACGTGTTAACCGCCACCACTAACTTGTATCAGTCCAAGCAACAATTGGCTGATGCGCGTTATAATTATCTGATTAATCAGCTAACTATCAAGTCTGCACTCGGTACGCTGAATATGAATGACCTGACGGAACTGAATGGGGTGCTGGATAAACCAGTCCCAACTTCAGCCACCGCTTTGGCTCCCGATAATGCGAATCAAAATGCCTACGCTGAGGGTAGTAACACGCAATCTGCACCGCGCGCTACCACTGCCAGCCAGACAACAACCGCCACACCGGCAGCAACACGTAACGGCAATCCATTCCGTAACTAATTCGTCGTTTAGTTAGGCTCTCCGGGTGCAGCATTAGGCTGCATCCGGCTTATTTTCAGTCCCTCTTTTCACCCGCACCAAGCATTTTTCGTCAATGAAAAAAGCGAGGCTACTCGCACCATTTCGTATAGCTTTGTAAAGTCTGTTGCTGACCGGCCCTCGCGCTTTAATTTTATACACGTTTCCCCTATCCTATGGACACTTACTGGGAAAGGGCTTCGAATGCCCGGAAATGAGATTACTAATGATGAAACGGACTCAAAACATCAATCAAGAGACTTTCCGTAAATATTGGCGCAGCTATCGCCTTGCGCCGGTAGCTTTGGCTGTCAGCGCTGTATTTATGCTGGCCGGCTGCGAAAAGACCGATGAAACCGTCTCTTTGTACCAAAATGCCGATGATTGCTCTCAAGCGAACCCGTCTAAGAGTGCGGAATGTACGACTGCTTATAATACTGCTTTGCAGGAAGCGGCTAAGACAGCGCCAAAATATGCGACCCGTGAAGACTGCATTGCAGAATTTGGCGAGTCTCAGTGTACTCAGGCCCCTGCGCAAGCGGGTATGGTGCCAACCTCATCATCGACCAGCGAAACAGCTGCGGCTGCACCACAGCAGAGTGGCGGTATGTGGATGCCACTGATGGCCGGTTATATGATGGGTCGGATGATGGGCGGCGGCGCAAGTCAGCCACTGTTCACCTCTAAAGCACCGAATAGCCCGGCGAATGGCAAGTTTGTTGATGCCACTGGTAAAAACTTTGGTTCAGCGACCACAGGCCGCACCATGACTGTGCCGCGTACCGCGATGGCACCGAAGCCAGCCGTGACCAATACCATCACTCGTGGCGGTTTTGGCGAATCAGTCGCTAAACAGTCCACCATGCAACGTAGCGCCGCGACGTCATCTAAAACCAGCACTCGCAGCATGGGTGGCTAAGGTCTGATTAATGAAACGTTTAGCGATTAGCGAACGCCCAGATTGGCGCGAAAAAGCCACTGAATTTGGTTTCCGTTTTCACACCATGTATGGCGAGCCGTACTGGTGTGAAGATGCTTATTACGAGTTCACGCTAGCGCAAATTGAAGAGTTGGAAGAGACCACGGCAGAGTTGCATCAAATGTGCCTGCAAGTGGTTGAGAAAGTCATCAATAGCGATCAACTGATGGCTAAATTCCGTATTCCAAAGCACTGCTGGGATTTTGTCCGTAGTTCTTGGCGAACCCAGCAACCGTCACTCTATTCTCGCCTTGATCTGGCCTATGATGGCGTCAATCCAGCAAAATTGCTGGAGAACAATGCAGACACGCCAACCTCACTGTATGAAGCTGCCTTTTTCCAATGGTTATGGTTGGAAGATCAGATCAATGCAGGCAATTTGAGCCAAGATTCTGATCAATACAACAGCATGCAAGAGAAGCTGATTGAGCGTTTTGTTGATCTGCGTGAAAACCACGGTTTTAGCTTGCTGCATCTGGCTTGTTGTCAGGACAGCGAAGAGGATCGCGGTACGGTGCAATATCTGCAAGATTGTGCACTGGAAGCGGGCCTGCCGACTGAATTCATGTTTATGGAAGAGATCGGCCTTGGAGAAAAAGGACAATTTACTGACCTTGATAACCAAGTCATCAGTAATTTGTTCAAGCTCTATCCGTGGGAATTTATGTTCCGCGAAATGTTCTCTACCAAACTGGAAGATGCTGGCGTGCGCTGGCTGGAACCCGCTTGGAAAAGTATTATCTCCAACAAAGCCTTGCTCCCTCTGCTCTGGGAGATGTTCCCAAATCACCCTAATCTGTTACCGGCCTATTTTGCTGAAGACGATCATCCTGCAATGGATCATTATGTCACCAAACCGTTATTCTCGCGGGAAGGTGCCAATATCCAGATAGTGGAGAACGGTAAAGAAGTGGCACGGGTTGATGGGCCGTATGGCGAGGAAGGCATGATTGTGCAGCAATTCCATCCGTTGCCTAAATTCGGTGACAGCTATACGTTGATTGGTAGCTGGCTGGTGAATGACCAACCATGCGGTATTGGTTTGCGTGAAGATCGCGAATTGATCACCCAAGATCTGTCGCGTTTTTATCCCCATATCATTCTGGGATAAGTTGCTGCATTGATAAGGGAAGGTCATATGGCCTTCCCTTTTTATTTCTAATTCCTAACTTCTAAACGCTGCTACTGGTGCTTCAGTTAGTTCACCACGACCGACAACATACTCAGCGACCCCATTTCAATCCCATCGGTAGGAATTGAAATCGCCTCTTTGCCATCCCAGCTCCCCAGCACGTAAAGCAGGGGTAAATAGTGTTCAGGTGTTGGGTTAGATAAGGCCGCGCCTTCATGCTGCATAAAGTTAACTAATGGGTGATTATCGCCCTGATAGCTCAAATTATCCCGTACGAACTGATTGAAAGATTCAGCCCAAGGATAGGGATCACTTTCTCCCTGCCATCTCACCATCCGCAAGTTGTGTACCACGTTGCCGCTGGCAACAATCATCACACCTTGATCGCGCAATACTGCCAATTTACGGCCTAACTCATAGTGATACTCTGCCGGTTGAGTGCCATCGATACTCAGTTGCACGACGGGAATATCCGCCTCAGGATACATCTTGATCAAGACTCCCCAGCTACCATGGTCCAAACCCCATTCGCTGGTATCCGCCCGTACAGGGATTGGCGCTAGCAGTTGTTGGACTTGCGCAGCTAGCTCGGGCGAGCCCGGCGCTGGATACTCGGTATCAAACAGCGCTTGCGGGAAGCCACCAAAATCATGGATGGTCCGAGGTTTCGCCATGGCGGTTACCGCAGTTCCACGGGTATACCAGTGGGCGGAAATCGCTAGGATGGCCTTAGGACGCGGTAATGTCTCACCCAACGTACGCCATGCCAGGGTGTGACTGTTTTCTTCCAGCACGTTCATCGGGCTACCGTGGCCGAGAAACAGTGCAGGCATACGTGGAGTGTTCATAGAGAATCCTTACGATTAAATAGAAAAGTGTGCTTAAACCATGAGCAACACATTACGCGCTTTTATTCTATTTCACAGCCGGATAACCATGATGATGATGTTCAATAATTTTGAATGGGAAATTAGCTGGGGTAAAAGACCGATTAAGACACTGTTATAGTGGGAGATTACGGGGATTAAAGTAGAACATCACCGGGTCACTGTCTTTTCAGAAAACGAGAGGTAACCCGGTGTTTAATGCTCAACTTTAGCAGCCAATATGCAATAGCAACCAAACTAAATTATTTTGGCTATCTTCTAGCGAGATTGGCGATACGCCACCAGATCATCAATCGTGACAACAGGCATATTATGCAACTTGGCGAACTCGATCACTTCTGGCGCATGAGCCATGCTGCCATCATCATTGGTCAGCTCACACAGCACACCCGCTGGTTTGTAACCTGCCAAGATAGCCAAATCAATTGACGCTTCGGTGTGGCCACGGCGGGATAAAACGCCGCCTGACTGGCCGCGCAGTGGGAATACATGGCCTGGGCGGTTAAGATCGCTTGGTTTTGCATTATCGGCAATGGCTGCACGGATCGTAGTTAAACGATCTGCCGCAGAAACGCCCGTAGTAACGCCTTCTGCCGCTTCAATTGTCACGGTAAAACCGGTTTGGAACTGGCTAGTATTGTTGGTGACCATCATCGGTAATTCAAGCTTCTGACGGTGTTCATCCGTGATACACAGACACACGATGCCGCTACCGTGACGAATGGTTAGCGCCATTTGTTCAACTGTCATCGCTTCAGCAGCAAAAACGATATCACCTTCGTTTTCACGGCTTTCATCATCCAATACCATTACGCCACGACCATTACGCAAAGCGTCGATAGCACGTTCTACACGCTCGAAAGGCGTGCCAAAATCTGAAAGAAGAGTCTGATTCATGGTAAAAAAAACCTCATTAATATTATGGATTACCAGAATCAGGGCGGTCTTGAGGAGTAACAGGCCATTCTTTTATCTATAAAATCTTATAGATAGAGAAATAGCTGAAATAAGGCAGGTGATCTATACCCGACAGTTTTCAAGCGACTGTGTTAATTGTTTCTTGAAATCTAAAACGTGCATAAAACCAGCAGATACCGTTAATCTCTCCCATCCGGACTATAACCGTCGGCCCCGGAATTACACCGGATCTGCTGACCTCTACCCGACTTTCTTTGATAAGAGAAGCAAGGTGAGCGCTCGCGGGCTTTTGCACCACGACGTTGATACGCCGCAACACAATTTACCGCCGGTGGGGACTTACACCCCGCCCTGAGAATAAGTGTATGACTATAGCGCTATTGATTCTTCGGAGCAATTACCAAAATGTAGATGTGTGGAGGTTTATACAATCTTAATCTGGCATTACACTAGAGGGAGTCACTACACCTCTAATTAGGGAAATATCATGATTGACCCGAAAAAAATTGAACAAATCGCCCGCCAGGTGCATGAGTCTATGCCGAAAGGTATTCGCGAATTCGGGGACGACGTCGAAAAGAAAATCCGGCTGGTGCTACAAGCGCAGTTAACCCGACTGGATTTGGTCAACCGTGAAGAGTTCGACGTGCAAACTCAAGTGTTGCTGCGCACCAGAGAAAAACTGGCCTTACTCGAGCAACGTCTGGGTCAATTGGAGGCTAAATTCAATAGCGCGCCTACTGCGATTGAAAGTCCAACCGATGATAACAACAGAGAGAACAAAGCTGCCGAGTGATGTGAAAAATCATTAAGCGGAGACGTTATTACTCTTCAGGGTGCTCATGTAGCACCCTGATTTTATTGTGCTCTTGAACTTAAGAAGGAGGTACTTAGGGGCATTACACTGACAATAAGTCTACGATGGCAGTACCGCTTTCGGCATTCGAGATATCCCAATCCATAGCAGAACAAACATTAGTAACGCGTATAAACTTTTCCAACCAATCATCACCAGCAATACACAACATAGAATACTGCCAATCATCGACATCACGCGCGAGCGCCCGCTCAATAAACGAATACCTGCCAGCATGCACAACAAGTAAATCAACACGAAAATACCGTTGGCATAAACAATCAGTAAATCCAAAGGTAGCGCCAACCAATAAATCAGTAAGGCGAACACTAAGCAACTACCCACAACGGCCGTTAATGCATAGACGGGAGTTTGACCGGCAGAAAGCTGCGCCAGCTTACTTTGTGGACGAACCTGAGCTTGCGACCACACCATGCGGGCAAAGCTTTGAGTATAAATATTGACGCTAGCAAAGCAGGCTAAATAGCCAATAATGCAGGCAATCCACAGCGCATGTTCCCCAAACAGTTGTACCACAATGCCGGGTAATGAAGCCGCAGCAGCTTGTTCTTCACCGTAGGCATGAAAATGCAGCACAGCCACAGTGCATCCCCAATAAACCGCACCCGCGACCAATAGCCCTACGATTAGCGCTCGAGGGAAATCACGTTCAGGATGACGGAATTCTGTCGCCAGATGCGCGAATGCTTCTAGCCCGACGAAGCACCAGAACATCACGGCAAGTGCATTGAACATATTCGGCGGGGATATATCTTGCGGTGATGGCCAAGGGATTTGGGATGGATGAATCTCTCCTTGCCACCAAATAGCCACCACGAAGGCGATGACCAGTAGTGCAATCAAGGTTTGTACATTGGCACTTGAGCCTGCACTGCGCGTGCCGAGCAACCAAATGACCAATAAGGTCACCAGTTGCACCATCAGCAGTTCGCTATCACGCCAACCAAAGGTTGCTTGCCAAAAACCTGCGGCAATCTGTAAAGCAGCGGGGAGGCCTACAGGGATGACGGACAAGAATAACCAGCCAGTGACTTTGCCTAATTTCGGCCCAAAAGCCATAGTCACGAAGTGAGCGGCACCACCCGCGCTGGGGAAGTGACGCCCCAAAGCAGCAAAGGCAATAGCAATCGGGAAAACCAGCACAATCAGTACCGGCCATGCCCATAGGCTGTCATCGCCCGCGAGCATTGCTGCCAGTGCAGGGACGGCAAAGACACCTGTTCCCAGCAGCGAGGTGGACAACAACCCGACTCCCTGTGCGAGGCTTAACTCCTGTTTGAGTCCACTCATTTTATTCTCTACCCAGATCCATTGGCGTTGCCAGTAGGCGTACCCGATGAGCTTACACTGGTAAGTGATTCGGGCGCATAAGTGCCGCTAACAACGCTGCAGCGCCAAGGACAAAAAAGTAGTAATACCCTAAGTCATTGGTGTTGCAGCTAAGCAGCAAACGAACAAGTCCCGATGAGCTGACTCAAGTCAGTGACTCGGGCGCGTAAGTGCCGCTAACAACGCTGCAGCGCCAAGGGCAGTAAAGTATGCAATACCCTAAGTCATTGGTGTTGCAGCTAGGCAGCAAACGAACAAGTCCCGATGAGCTGACTCAAGTCACTGACTCGGGCGCGTAAGCGCCGCTAACAACGCTGCAGCGCCAAGGACAAAAAAGTAGTAATACCCTAAGTCATTGGTGTTGCAGCTAGGCAGCAAACGAACAAGTCCCGATGAGCTTACATCAGTAAGTGATTCGGGCGCGTGAGTGCCGCTAACAACGCTGCAGCGCCAAGGACGACGGGTATTTAGCCGCGACCATTCTTGATCGACTGAATAATATTCGTCGTAGAAACACCATCCTCAAAGTTCAACACCTTCACGTCACCACCGGCGGCCCAAACTTCGGCACTGCCTGCAATTTCATCGGGTTTGTAATCGCCACCTTTGACCAGCAAATCTGGCAAGATATCGGCGATTAATCGCTGAGGGGTATCTTCTTCAAACGGCACAACCCAGTCGACAGCTTCTAACGCACCTAACACGATCATGCGCTGCTCTAACGGATTCACTGGGCGTTTTTCGCCTTTCAATCGTTTGGTCGAAGCATCACTGTTCACGGCAACGATCAGGCGATCGCCTAATTTACGTGCATTAGCCAAATACGAAACATGGCCAGCATGGAGGATGTCGAAAATACCGTTGGTCATCACCACTTTTTCACCGCGCTGGCGGGCTTGTGCGACGGCTTTTTTCAGTTGCTGCTCATTCATTACACCGAAACCGGTTTCAGCTCGGCCACGAATGGCATTTTCCAACTCAATCGGAGAAACCGTTGACGTACCCAGCTTCCCAACCACCACACCTGCCGCCGCATTCGCGAGGAAGCACGACTCTTCGAGGGTATTACCCGCCGCCAAAGCCGCTGCCAGCACACCAATCACAGTGTCACCGGCACCCGTCACATCAAACACTTCCTGAGCCTGGGTAGGTAAATGTAGTGGTGGCTTGCCCAGTTGCAGCAAGGTCATCCCTTGTTCGGAACGCGTCACCAGCAAGGCAGAAAGATCAAAATCAGCCACCAACTTCATGCCGCGAGTGACCAATTCTTCTTCGTCTTTGCAGTGACCGACGACGGCTTCAAATTCAGACAGGTTAGGTGTCAACAGTGTCGCACCGCGATAACGTTCAAAATCGCTACCTTTAGGATCAATCAGCACCGGTACTTTCGCTTTACGCGCCAGTTGAATCATCGGTTGTACGCTGCTCAATGCCCCTTTAGCGTAATCGGACAGGACCAGCGCACCAATTTGTGGAAGCGCTTGTTGGATGCGCTCGAAAATCGGCTGGGGGTCAACGCCACCAAAACCTTCTTCAAAATCCAAACGAATCAGTTGTTGATTACGGGAAAGAACACGCAGTTTGGTGATAGTCGGATGGGTGGGAACCGAGACAAAATCACAGCGCACCTGAACTTCATTCAGTTTGTTGGTCAAGGCACGCGCCGCATCGTCGATGCCGGTTAAACCCACCAAGCGGGATATTGCGCCCAAGGAAGCAATGTTCATCGCCACGTTCGCGGCACCGCCTGGGCGTTCTTCGATGGTATCAACTTTGACAACAGGAACCGGCGCTTCCGGTGAAATGCGGCTGGTAGGTCCGTACCAGTAACGGTCTAACATG
The DNA here is from genome assembly GCF_003048255.1 of Yersinia massiliensis. Lineage (NCBI taxonomy): Bacteria > Pseudomonadati > Pseudomonadota > Gammaproteobacteria > Enterobacterales > Yersiniaceae > Yersinia > Yersinia massiliensis. The sequence goes on along the minus strand of NZ_CP028487.1, from coordinate 593,525 downwards.
ACATCGCCCACGACTAAGACTCCGGCGCGACGAAAATCAGGCAGCGTGACTTTCATACGTTTGCCCCCCAATGTGAGCTGTTATTAACCCCGAAATCACCCATCCTTCGCTCCAATAATATTTTCAATGTAAGGATTATGTTCATTGTAAGGTATCGAATAATATCACAGACATATTCCATACCATTAATCACCATGACTTATGCATCAACAGGCGTTGATACCAGCCATTTATGCCAACTAGCCGTAACCTGTGCTCTCTCGGCGACAAAACAGTCAGCAGCGACCTTACTGGATTGCTCCTGCAAGGCTAAATGATGGATTTCATCCCGCATGGTGACGTAGGCACACGTCAGCGCGGTCGCTTCTTCCTGCGGCATAATGTCATAGTTGGCCATCAGTTCAAAAATGCGCACGTTATCTGACCAACGGGTCAGCCTTGGCTCACTGGCGGCATAACGTAACACCAGATATTGCGCAATAAATTCAATATCAGTGATCCCACCTTCATCGGTTTTGATATCAAAAATGTCGCGTTGCTTGCTGCCGAGGTGGTTGCGCATTTTCTCGCGCATTTCTCGCACTTCTTGCTGCAAGAGCGGGCAGTCACGATGACGGCACAAGATTTGCTGGCGGATAGTATCAAACTGTTGCTGCAAGGCATGATCGCCATACACGATACGGGCGCGCACCAGTGCTTGATGTTCCCAAGTCCAAGCCTCATTTTGCTGATAATCAGCGAAAGCCTCGACCGTACTGACCAGCATACCTGCCTCACCCGATGGCCTCAGCCGAACATCAACCTCATACAAAATGCCCGACGAGGTGCGGGTGCTGAATAAGTGCATGACTCGCTGAGCTAAACGCAAATAGAACTGGCGGCCATCGATACTGCGCTCACCGTCAGTCATGGCGTCCAACGGGCAATCGAGCAGAAACACCAGATCCAAATCCGAGCTATAGCCCAGCTCCCATCCACCCAATTTGCCATAGCCGATGACGGCAAAACCACGACCTTCTTGCTGCGATAGGTGGCTTGGCTGACCATAGCGCGCCACCATTTGGTTCCACGCTTGCTGGATAACCGCATCAATAATGGCTTCTGCCAGATAAGTTAAGTGATCACTCACTTTCATCACAGGCAGTGCTTCGGTGATATCACCGGCGGCAATTCGTAACTGCTGCGCCTGTTTAAACTGGCGCAATGCCTCGAGTTGTTGCTCTTCATCGTCTTCAGGAACGCGCAGCAAATATTGACGCAACTCATCGCGATACGCGCCCGGTTCGAGCGGTTGGTAGAATGATTGCGGATCGAGCAACTCATCCAATAACAGTGGGTAACGGGCTAACTGGCTAGCGACCATTGGCGAGGCTGAACACAGTCGGATAACGTGTTTTAACGCCGCATGGTACTCCACCAGCAGTTCCAAATACGTGGTGCGGGTGAGAATACTCAGCAGCAGTTGAATCAGGCGGCTCAACGCAATATTGGCATCCGGACGTGGGCAAATTTCCGCAAACAATCGCGGCATAAGCTGATCCAGAACTTCACGGCCACGGGGGCCAATGGTGCGTTTATCCACATCACGACGGAAGTCATTGATGGTGGTCAGTAACTGGCGACGAGCGGCTTCATCCAGATGCGGCGTCAGTGGCGCTAAATCACACTCTTCCAGCGCATCCTGCCATAAACTTTTGAACAAACCATGACGGGGATCTTCGCCAATATCAGGGGTATCATCGCCAATCAAGTCATCAAACACGCAACGTACCGCTTGCATATGCTGTTCCAGCGCAGCACTCATTGCCGCCCAATCCGCATATCCCATACCCCAAGCCAATCGGGCCTGATTCAGTGTATCGCTGGGTAATGTCTGGGTTTGTTCATCAGCAATGGCTTGCAACAGATTTTCAAGGCGGCGCAAAAACAGATAGCTACCACTCAGATCCGCAACTTGCTGCTCGGGCAGTAGCCCCAGCTCCGCGACAGCCTGTAACGTAGGCAATAAAGCTCGCTGTTGCAGGCGAGGCTCGCGGCCACCACGAATCAGTTGGAAAACCTGCGTGATAAACTCGATTTCACGAATGCCGCCCGCCCCTAGCTTGATATTGTCTTTCAAGCCACGCCGGCGCACTTCACGCGCGATCATCCCTTTCATATTGCGTAGCGATTGAATCACGCTGAAGTCGATATAGCGACGGAACACAAATGGCCGCAAAGTCTGGCGCAGCTCCTGACTGTAGTGGTCTTCTGCGCCGCCCATCAGACGAGCCTTAACCATCGCATAGCGTTCCCAGTCGCGGCCCTGCTCTTGGTAATAATCTTCCAGTGCAGCAAAGCTCAACACTAAAGGACCGCTGTCACCAAATGGGCGCAGACGCATATCCACTCGATAGACGAAACCATCAATGGTTTGTTGATCGAGTGCCTTGATCAACCGTTGGCCTAAGCGGGTAAAGAATTGGGCATTGTCCAACTGCCGCCGCCCGCCTTGCGTTTGACCATTTTCGGGATAGGCAAAAATCAGGTCGATATCTGAGGAAAAATTCAGTTCGCCACCGCCGAGTTTGCCCATCCCCAGAATCAACAGCGGCTGCGGTACACCTTCACTATTGCAGGGCGTACCGAACTCACGGCAACAGGCCTGATAGAGCCAATCACGCGCGGCAACAATCACCGTTTCCGCCAACCAACTGAGTTGCTGCAAGGTATCTGTCGTGGTACTGGTTTGCAGCGCTTGTGACCAGGCAATGCGCACCATGATACGGCGACGAAACAGACGCAAGGCCGCTAAGAGTGCGGCTTCGTCTTGGATTTCACTCAGCACTTGGCTGAGCCATTGGGGATAATATTGCCACTCCTGCGGTTGCGGTGGTTGCTGATGCAACTCCTCCAGCCATTCAGGGTGAATCAGTAGCATATCACTGACAAAGTCACTCAACGCCAAGATGGCGATGTCTTCATCACTTAAACGCTGCGGCGTTGGTAACTCATGAAAGCGCTGCTGTACATGCTGCGCCTGAATCTGTAATTGCGAAGGGAGTGGCAACATATCGAATTCCTTGTATCCCCATCGTACATGACGTGGCAAAGACCTTGGCTTACCGACCTATCAGCCACGTCAATGACGTTGGGTATCTACGCGATTAACGGACAGCACCGTTCAGCCAAAAGGCTGCCTGCGCTAATGCTTCTTTACGGGCGGTATCGCGCCAATGGCCCTGGCGTTCTTTAATCGCCAGTTGCAGACCAAACCAAGCATCGATATACGGGTGCCATTCACTCTGCGGGTAGAAACCTGAGAGTAACTGGAAGGCTATAATTTGCCGGTTCAAACGGGGCAACTGTGCCACATAGCCGTCATCATCCATATTTTGACTAAAGGCTTCTTTCAAATCAGCAGCACTACGGCTCAGCATAATGTCGCAGAAACGCTTAAATGAGCCATCAAACTTAGCTTGTGCCTTTGCATCCATAAATGGCCGCCAGCCTGCGGTGACTAACCACGATGTAAGTGCTAACTTACTTTTTAGATAATCGACGCTATAACAGAGTTGCTCGGCGTTCACATTTTTTGATTCGAGTTGTGGCTCCAGCGCAGTCAATGATGCCCGCAGGTCAGTACTGGCTTTACGTGGCACCAAACCGCCAAAAATCGCCAAAGTTTGGCGTATCATTGCTAAAGCTTCACCGATCATCGCCTTCGCCGCGGGTTCACCACGCAACCACAGCTCTTCATGGTATTGCCAGTGATCCAGCGCCATTTCCAACCCTGCAACCATCCCCTGCTCAACAGTTGATTTCGGTGCTGGCTGCAAAACCAATAGTGGCCGAAGTTCGCGTGGAGGATTGCCTTGTGCCAAGTGATAACCGCGCGCAGCTTTACTCAAATTGCTTTGACGTAAACCACCGATTGGTGCGAGTTCAGCCGCCAATGCCAGTAAATCAGCCTGATTGCCTTGTTTCAGCTCCAGCTCAATTTCGCTCAACGGTTCCGACAGTTTACCCGCATGAGTAGAAGAAATTGCCCCTTGATCCAAAGCAAGCTCAATCTCACTCTCACCGTAAGTGATTACCCACTTCTCACGAGTAAAATCAGTACGGAACAAGGGTGTTAGCGCCGTTTGTAGCTCCGCGATATCCCAACCTTCTGGCCAGATATCTGTCGGGAAGCGGGCCAAGTCGAGTTTGTCGCTATCAATATCGACATTATATTCGGGGCGTTGATGTAAACCGCCGACAATTTTACCGCCGGTCTTCATCGTCATTTCATAACGGCCATCATAGCCACGAATACGCAAACCCATATCATGCTGGCGCAGGCGGTTATCTGCGGTTTCAAAATAGATATTCGTTAGTGTTTGCGGCGCGTAATGCTGGCTCGGCCAAGATGTGAGTCGTTCAGGCAACGCGGCAATGGCCTCTGGCGTAGCCATAAATTTTAGTTCTATTTCAACGGTCATAATTTTATTCACACCGGTATGTTGCGAGATTACGGGCATTATGCCTTTTTCACGGTGATTTGCGTGTTTTACACAAAAAAACCGTGCAGCAGCCCCAAGTCAAACCCTATTTTAACCTGTTTTAGTCAGTCTGCCCTAAGGCTTCATAAGACAATTTTTCACCGCGATAAAAATAGCCAAGTAAGGTGGCTCAAGCCGCGCTGGCTATGAGAGTAAGATAGTTCTCATTCCGGTTTATGCGTTGCGTCGGCAAACTGAACACACTACTATCGTTCCTTAAATTCACTCACAAATGACTCTCTAATGCAGAAAATACGCCTAATTTGCCTCGCGGTGCTTAGTCTCAGTCTCTCTTGGACTGCACACGCCGAAGAAAAACGCTACATCTCTGATGAGCTGGATACCTACGTTCGTAGCGGCCCCGGTAATCAATACCGTATCGTCGGCACGCTGAAAGGTGGGGATGAAGTCACCCTGATAAGCGTTGATGAAGGCACAAATTATGGCCAAATCCGCGATAATAAGGGTAAAACGATATGGATCCCGCTGAATCAACTGAGTGAAACGCCAAGCCTTCGCATTCGTGTGCCTGACCTTGAACAGCAGGTCAAAACGCTGACAGATAAATTAGCTAACATTGATAATAGCTGGAACCAACGCACCGCTGAAATGCAGCAAAAAGTCGCGGCAAGTGATAGCGTCATTTCCGAGCTGCAGAAGGAAAATGAATCACTGAAAAACCAGTTGGTGGTCGCGCAGAAGAAGGTCAGTGCAGTCAATCTGCAATTAGATGATAAGCAGCGCACGATTATCCTACAGTGGTTTATGTATGGCGGCGGTGTTGCTGGGATTGGTTTATTGCTCGGTCTGATCTTGCCGCATCTGATCCCGAGTCGTAAAAAGAATAATCGTTGGATGAACTGAAGCGCAGCTAACAACGCTGCAACGTCAAGATACAAGGCAAACCCAACGTTATTGGCGTTCCAGCTAGGCAGCAAATGAGCGCATCCCGATGAGCTTACATCGGTAAGTGATTCAGGTAAGCGAGAGCAGCTAACAACGCTGCAACGTCAAGATACAAGGCAAACCCAACGTTATTGGCGTTCCAGCTAGGCAGCAAACGAGCGCATCCCGATGAGCTTACACCGGTAAGTGATTCGGGTAAGCGAGAGCAGCTAACAACGCTGCAACGTCAAGATACAAGGCAAACCCAACGTTATTGGCGTTCCAGCTAGGCAGCAAATGAGCGCATCCCGATGAGCTTACACCGGTAAGTGATTCGGGTAAGCGAGAGCAGCTAACAACGCTGCAACGTCAAGAACGAAGGGTTTACATGGAAATCTACTTAGTCGGCGGTGCCGTCCGCGACACCTTACTCAACCTACCTGTCACTGAGCAGGATTGGGTCGTCGTGGGTGCCACCCCAGAGCAATTACTGGCGCAGGGCTACCAACAGGTCGGTAAAGACTTCCCCGTATTCCTCCATCCGGTCAGCCATGAAGAATATGCGCTGGCCAGAACCGAACGTAAATCAGGCCAAGGTTATACAGGCTTTACCTGCTACGCAGCCCCTGACGTCACTTTGGAAGAAGACTTATTACGTCGCGATCTCACTATTAATGCCATTGCTCGTCGCCATGACGGAGAGTTAATCGATCCCTATCACGGTCGGCAAGATTTAGAAAATCGCGTACTGCGCCATGTCTCTGATGCTTTTGGCGAAGACCCGTTGCGTGTCCTGCGTGTCGCCCGTTTCGCGGCCCGTTTCGCACACTTGGGCTTTACCGTCGCACCTGAAACTCAAACCTTGATGGCTGCCATGGCACAAAGTGGTGAGTTATCAGCTTTAACGCCAGAGCGGGTCTGGAAAGAGACTGAAAAAGCCCTGAAAACGCAAAGCCCACAGGTTTACTTTCAAGTGCTGCGCGATTGCGGTGCATTGGCGGTGTTGTTCCCAGAAATTGATCGCCTATTCGGTGTTCCCGCACCGGAGAAATGGCATCCAGAGATTGATACCGGCATCCATACCCTGATGACGTTGGCTATTGCCGCTCAACTCAGTCCTGAAGTGGATATTCGCTTCGCCGCCCTTTGCCATGATTTAGGCAAAGGGCTGACACCCAAGCAATTCTGGCCGCATCATCACGGCCATGGTCCGGCAGGCGTTAAATTGGTTGAGCAGATGTGCCAGCGTTTACGCGTCCCTAATCCAGTTCGTGATTTGGCAAAACTAGTGGCTGAGTATCATGACCTTATCCATACGGTGAATAAGCTTCGCCCAGAAACTCTGCTCAAATTATTTGATGCGATCGATATCTGGCGCAAGCCAGAACGTCTTGAGCAGATGATTATGACCAGTGAAGCCGATGCCCGTGGTCGTACGGGGTTTGAAGATAATCCTTATCCGCAAGGGGATTATTTGCGAGCTGCATACCAAATTGCGAATGGCGTATCCGTACAAGAGGTTGTCGCCAGTGGGCTACAAGGTTTAGCGATACGTGACGAACTAAAACGTCGCCGTCAGCAGGCTTTGGCGCAGTGGAAAGCAACACAGGAAGTCATTTCAGAATAACGGTCTAGAATAATAAAAACCCTGATCATTCAGGGTTTTTTTATGCTTAATATTCGTGGGCGATTACATAAAGACCCAATACACCGCGGCCGCGACCACGAAGCGATAAATAGCAAATGGGACAAAAGAAATACGCTTAATCAGTGACAAGAAGGTTTTGATGGCGATCAGGGCAACGATAAATGCCGTGATAAATCCGACAGCAAACATCGTTAAATCGCCCAACGACAGGAAGTGCAGACTCTTATACAAATCCAGCCCACTGGCTCCCATCATCATTGGCACCGCCAAAATAAACGAGAACTCAGAGGCCGCGTAGCGATTGACGCCCACTAACATCCCACCAGAAATAGTCGCACCGGAACGGGAGAACCCCGGCCACAAGGCAAGGCACTGGAAGCAGCCGATGGCAAAGGCTTGGCGATAAGTAATGTCATCCAGCCCAACCGCTTTTGGATTTTTAGGTTTGAACCACTCAGCAGCCAGTAATAACAAGCCCCCCGCGACTAGGGCATACATCACACTGTGCGGGTTAAATAAAGCTTTGATGGCATTGTGAAAGACCAAACCCAGCCCCACGGCGGGCAACATCGCTAATAAAATGTGGCCTAATGTTAGGTGACCACTGGTTTTCCCTTCATGAGGTGTCGCGCCAAAATGGATACCAATCAGGCCGAACAACCGCCGCCAGAACACCACTACCACGGCCAGAATCGACCCCAACTGAATAATGACTTCAAAGGTTTTTGCTTTGTCGCCAGTAAAGCCCAGCAACTCGCCAACGATAATCATATGCCCAGTGGATGAAACCGGCAAAAACTCGGTCAACCCTTCTACTACACCCAGAACAAAAGCCACAAACAGCGAATACATATCCGTCATCAACGATACCCAATGCCATGTGATAGAAACCAAAAAACGGCAAAACTGCAAACCCAGTGGTTAGCAGAATAATGCCGTTCAAATTCAATATTGATAAAATTATCGCGCCATGCAATCAGACCACAGTATTGATGCAGGGTTGCACTTTTATGTCATCCCAGCAAAAAATAGTCCATCACTTAATTAAGGCGCTGGCCACGTTCAATCACGACGCCCACATTTCTGGCCTGAGCAACCGCTCCCGGTTTACTGACCTTAACTCGCACCCAAGGCGATTTAAAACGCTGTAGCAGCAATTCAGCTATCTCTTCAGCGACCCGCTCCACCAAGGCAAATCGCTGCGATGACACATGCTTTATCACGCTATCACTGATATCTGCGTAACTGAGGCAATCATTCACATCATCACTAGCTGCAGCTTTACGGTTATCCCAGCCCATTTCGATATCGAACACTAACTTTTGTTCAATGGTCTGCTCCCAGTCATAAACACCGATGGTGGTGATAACGCTGAGCTCTTCAATAAATACGATATCCATCACGTCATTCTCTGTTTTTGTGCTCGCCGGATACCACTTCCAGCCGAATATGCGTATTATCCACTGATGTTGGGATTAAAACGATCATTATTCAACAGGGCGGTGTTATGAGTGCTATCGCGCTTGGCATGATTATCTTCGCGTATTTGTGTGGCTCAATTTCCAGTGCGATCTTAGTATGTCGGGTTGCCAAGCTACCAGATCCGCGTGAGCATGGTTCCGGTAATCCCGGAGCGACCAATGTTCTACGCATCGGTGGCCGCACCGCTGCTGCAACAGTCCTGATTTTTGATGTGCTTAAAGGGATGTTGCCGGTTTGGATAGCTTACCTGCTACATGTTTCCCCGCTGTATCTTGGCCTGACCGCCATCGCTGCCTGCCTTGGTCATATTTATCCCGTATTTTTCCACTTTAAGGGTGGCAAAGGCGTCGCCACCGCATTTGGTGCCATCGCACCTATTGGTTGGGATTTAACGGGGTTAATGACAGGGACATGGTTGCTGACCGTCTTACTGAGTGGTTATTCATCTTTAGGGGCCATTATCAGCGCGCTGATCGCTCCCTTCTACGTCTGGTGGTTTAAACCACAATTCACCTTTCCGGTCGCCATGCTTTCTTGCCTGATTTTGATGCGCCACCATGACAATATTCAACGCTTATGGCGAGGAAAAGAAAGCAAAATCTGGGACAAACTCAGAAAGAAAAAACAGAAAACATCCGCCGAAGAAGCTGCCGAGTTGGAAGAGAAAGAGGATTAATGACCCAATAGGCTCGGGGTCTGACGGGGCTTTCTCCGCCTATCAACTTAGCCACCCCGCCGCATCTAGAATGGCTGAGCGGGAGCGAGCCAAGGCGCAAGGAATTGAGAGAGCGGAGCATACATCGGTATGTGAGCATCACGAGATGACGGGGCAGCACAGCCGCAGCCCCGTACAGACATTCGATATATAGCACTCAGACTGCTGGCAGTTCAGATAAGGGCCAACGTGGCCGTACCGATACACTCAACTCGCTGTTCACACCACTTTTCAGCCGAATCAATCCAGCATAAGCAATCATCGCTCCATTATCGGTACAAAACTCTGGCCGAGCATAGAACACTTCACCGCCCCGCTTTTGCATCATTTCAGCCAGTTTTGATCGCAAAGTACGGTTGGCACTAACACCACCGGCAATGACCAAACGTTTGAAACCTGTCTGATCCAGCGCACGCTTAGATTTTATCGCCAGCGTGTCTACAACAGCATCTTCAAATGCACGAGCGATATCGGCTCGAGTCTGATCGTCCGTCCCATTGGCACGGATCGTGTTTGCCGCAAAGGTTTTCAGGCCAGAAAAACTGAAATCCAACCCTGGGCGGTCAGTCATTGGCCTTGGGAAGGTAAATCGCCCCGCCGTGCCCTGTTGTGCCATCCGCGACAACATCGGCCCACCGGGATAATCCAACCCTAATAATTTGGCTGTTTTATCAAATGCTTCACCGGCTGCATCGTCAACAGATTCACCCAATAGCAGGTATTCGCCGATACCGGTTACGCTGATCAATTGAGTATGACCACCGGAAACTAGCAACGCGACAAACGGAAATTCAGGGGCATTTTCTTCCAGCATCGGGGCCAACAAATGCCCCTCCATATGATGGACCGGCACCGCAGGGACACCCCAAGCAAATGCCAATGCTCGGCCAACTGTGGCCCCAACCAATAATGCACCAACCAATCCGGGACCGGCGGTATAAGCCACACCATCGATATCTTTGGCACTCAGATTGGCTTCTTTCAACGCCGCTTGAATCAGCGGCACTGTTTTGCGCACATGATCGCGGGAAGCCAGTTCAGGTACGACACCGCCATAATCAGCGTGTAATTTAACCTGACTGTACAATTGGTTAGCTAACAGACCGGTCTCATCGTCATAGACTGCAATTCCGGTTTCATCGCAGGACGTCTCTATACCCAAAACTCGCATTACATTTCCCATCATTCAGTGCGGCCGATAGTTTAGCATATCAGTGACGCCCGTCATGATTTCTGATCCTAAATTGCACAGTAAAACGCCCTTTGCGGTTCTCTCAGCCCCCAATGTTGTTGATCATGGTCACATTTGAAAATAATGTTGATAAATTCGCTCAATGGGCCTGTTTAGTATATAATCAGCGGCCGTCGTACCCTCAGGCACCAACTTTCTTGTAAAGAATGGGGCGACATCACAGGAGCGTGCCTGTTTCAATTTGCTGTGGTGCTTTACAAAGCAGCATCCATTGAAGTAAAATTCCGCACCATTTTGAGAAGGCTGGCGATTGGCCAGCAGCAAACCGATTTCTATTGAGGTGAGAGGCACATGCCGGTAATTAAAGTACGTGAAAACGAGCCGTTCGACGTAGCTCTTCGTCGTTTCAAACGTTCCTGTGAAAAAGCAGGTGTTTTAGCTGAAGTTCGTCGTCGTGAGTTCTATGAAAAACCGACTACTGAACGTAAACGTGCTAAAGCTTCTGCTGTAAAACGTCACGCGAAGAAACTGGCCCGCGAAAACGCACGCCGCACTCGTCTGTATTAATTCTTCGGGGGTAACCCCATCGCGTCGTTTTTGATGTTCTAAGAACGCGCAGATCGAGTAGTTGCATACGAAGGCCGTGCTTTCCGAAAGGAATGCGCGGCTTGTTCTCGTTTATGGACTGACGACTAGGGGCTTATGGCTGGACGAATTCCACGCGTATTTATCAATGACTTGCTGGCTCGTACCGATATCGTCGATCTGATCGATGTTCGGGTAAAGCTGAAGAAGCAAGGCAAAAATTACCATGCGTGCTGTCCATTCCATCATGAGAAAACCCCCTCATTCACCGTTAACGGTGAAAAACAGTTCTATCACTGTTTCGGCTGTGGCGCACATGGCAATGCTGTTGATTTCTTGATGAATTACGATCGACTCGAATTTGTCGAAAGTATTGAGGAATTAGCCACCATGCATGGGCTGGAAGTGCCTTATGAGGCAGGAACCGGCACCACCCAGATCGAACGTCACCAACGACAAAGTCTTTATCAACTGATGGATAGCCTTAGTGCATTCTATCAACAATCACTCAACGGCCAGACTGCCAATCAGGCACGCGAATATCTCAAGCATCGCGGATTGAGTGAAGAAATCATCCAACATTTTGCTATTGGTTTTGCCCCCCCAGGTTGGGACAACGCCTTAAAACGTTTTGGTCGCGATGGTGAGAGCCGTACCGCGCTGAACGATGCAGGAATGCTGGTGACTAATGATACGGGGCGAACTTACGATCGATTTCGTGAGCGTGTCATGTTCCCTATCCGTGATAAACGTGGTCGGGTTATCGCTTTTGGTGGGCGAATTCTGGGCGATGGAGTGCCAAAATACCTCAACTCCCCAGAAACAGAAATCTTTCATAAGGGTCGGCAGTTATACGGCTTGTATGAAGCACAAGTGAATCATCCCAATCCAACACGTTTACTCGTGGTGGAAGGCTATATGGATGTGGTGGCACTCGCGCAATTTGGCATTGATTATGCCGTTGCCTCGCTGGGAACAGCGACAACTGCGGAACATATTCAATTATTATTCCGCGCGACCGATAACGTAATTTGTTGTTATGACGGCGATCGGGCGGGTAGGGATGCAGCTTGGCGAGCATTAGAGACGGCACTGCCCTATCTAAATGATGGACGTCAGCTACGCTTTATGTTTTTGCCCGATGGCGAAGACCCCGATACTTTGGTACGTAAAGAAGGGAAAGACGTATTCGAACAGCGGATGGAGGAGGCGCAGCCACTCTCAACCTTCTTGTTTGAAACGTTGATGCCACAGGTGGATTTGAGCAGCCCCGATGGGAGAGCCAAATTAAGCACATTGGCATTACCTTTAATCAGCCAAGTGCCCGGTGAAACCTTGCGCCTTTATTTGCGTCAGCAGTTGGGCAATAAGTTAGGTCTACTTGATGACAGCCAGCTTGATAAGTTGATGCCAAAGCAGGTAGAAAACACGAATTCATACCAGCCGCCCCAGCTAAAACGCACAACCATGCGTATACTTATAGGGCTACTGGTACAAAATCCGCAACTGGCAACATTGATTCCTTCACTACAGGGAGTTGAGCAAGCTAAGTTAGCGGGTTTGCCACTATTTATTGAATTGGTTGAGACTTGTTTAGCCCAGCCAGGGCTGACAACCGGGCAGTTATTAGAGCTGTACCGTGATAATAAATTCAGCCAACAGCTTGAAACTCTCGCAACATGGAACCACATGATTGTTGAGGACATGGTCGAACCGACTTTTGTCGATACGCTAGCGAGCCTGTATGACTCCATTTTGGAGCAACGTCAGGAAACACTGATAGCGCGTGACCGAACACATGGATTAAGCGCCGAAGAACGTAAAGAGCTTTGGTCTTTGAATCTGGCTTTAGCCAGAAAAAAATGAATTACCCAACGGCTTAATTGCCGATAAATGTGGGGGCGACTCCCCACAATATGCCGCCATAGCGGGCAGCGGCGACAAAAAAAAGCCCCAAATGCTATTGTTGGCGGTTTCGCCGACCGACACCAACCCAAATACTCTGAAGTGTGGATACCGTCTTATGGAGCAAAACCCGCAGTCACAGCTGAAGCTACTTGTCACCCGTGGTAAGGAGCAAGGCTATCTGACCTATGCTGAGGTCAATGACCATCTGCCGGAAGATATCGTCGATTCCGATCAGATCGAAGACATCATCCAGATGATTAATGACATGGGCATACAGGTACTTGAAGAAGCCCCTGATGCCGATGATTTAATGCTGGCCGAAAACACCACTGATACCGACGATGACGCGGCGGAAGCTGCTGCACAGGTATTGTCCAGTGTTGAATCAGAAATCGGGCGGACAACCGACCCGGTGCGTATGTACATGCGCGAAATGGGCACCGTTGAACTACTGACGCGTGAAGGCGAGATTGATATCGCTAAGCGCATTGAAGACGGCATCAATCAGGTTCAGTGCTCCGTTGCTGAATACCCTGAAGCCATTACTTATCTGTTGGAACAATATGATCGCGTTGAAGCGGGTGAAGCCCGTTTATCTGACCTGATCACCGGCTTTGTCGATCCAAACGCCGAAGAAGATATTGCACCAACCGCGACTCACGTTGGTTCTGAATTATCCTCTGAAGAGATGGATGATGACGACAACGAAGATGAAGACGAAGAAGAAGAGGAAGACGATAACAGCATCGATCCAGAGCTGGCTCGTCAGAAATTCAGCGAATTGCGTGAGCAGTATGAAAACGCGCGCATGGAGATCAAGAAGAATGGTCGCAGCCATGCCAATGCTGCTGCTGAAATTCTGAAACTTTCTGAAGTCTTCAAACAGTTCCGTCTGGTGCCGAAGCAGTTCGACTATCTGGTCAATAACATGCGTGCCATGATGGATCGCGTTCGTACTCAAGAACGTATCATCATGAAACTGTGTGTTGAACAGTGCAAAATGCCGAAGAAAAACTTCGTTACCCTGTTTGCCAGCAATGAAACCAGCGATACTTGGTTCGCGGCAGCAGTGGCTATGGGTAAACCATGGTCTGAAAAACTGAAAGATGTTTCGGAAGATGTGCAACGTAGCTTGCAGAAATTGCGCCAGATCGAAGAAGAAACCGGCCTGACCATTGAGCAAGTGAAAGACATTAACCGTCGTATGTCTATCGGTGAAGCAAAAGCACGTCGCGCCAAGAAAGAAATGGTTGAGGCTAACCTGCGTCTGGTTATCTCTATTGCGAAAAAATACACCAACCGTGGCCTGCAATTCCTAGATTTAATTCAGGAAGGCAACATTGGTTTGATGAAAGCAGTAGATAAGTTCGAATACCGTCGTGGTTATAAATTCTCAACTTATGCCACTTGGTGGATTCGTCAGGCTATCACCCGTTCTATCGCGGATCAGGCGCGCACCATCCGTATTCCGGTGCATATGATTGAAACGATTAATAAACTTAATCGTATTTCTCGCCAGATGCTGCAAGAGATGGGTCGCGAGCCAACGCCAGAAGAACTGGCTGAACGCATGCTGATGCCGGAAGACAAAATCCGTAAAGTGCTGAAGATTGCTAAAGAGCCAATCTCAATGGAAACCCCAATCGGTGATGATGAAGATTCACATCTTGGCGATTTCATCGAAGATACCACTCTAGAGCTGCCGCTGGACTCTGCCACCTCTGAGAGCCTGCGTTCTGCTACTCACGACGTGTTGGCTGGCCTGACCGCGCGTGAAGCGAAAGTTCTGCGTATGCGCTTTGGTATCGATATGAACACTGACCACACTTTGGAAGAAGTGGGTAAACAGTTCGACGTCACCCGTGAGCGTATCCGTCAGATCGAAGCGAAGGCATTGCGTAAGTTGCGTCACCCAAGCCGTTCTGAAGTGCTGCGTAGCTTCCTAGACGATTAATCGTCGCTCGAAGTCACTGCACATAAAACCCTCGGCATGCCGGGGGTTTTCTTTTATGGCCTTAAAACCCTTAATATCAAGCCAATCCTTGCACCCTATTAGCGGCTAGCTCCATTAAAAACCTTAAATTTGCGCATAAAACACCCACCTGATTTATCAGCTCTAGACCGCAGGACAAAAACTACCGTATAATCAGCGCCCAAGCTTGGCCCCTTAGCTCAGTTGGTTAGAGCACGCGACTCATAATCGCTTGGTCACTGGTTCAAGTCCAGTAGGGGCCACCAAATTTTAGCTGTTAAATCAGCACATTAAGTCAACTTTCGAGTTGGCTTTTTTGTTGGCTAAAATGGCGATGGCGATAAAATGGCGATAGATATTCTGGTGATCGGTTCTTAGGGCGAAAAAAAACCTGCTTTCGCAGGCTTATTCTATATCCACAATACACCCTGATTCGTTCGACTTGGATGGGGTGGAGCTGGCTTTGTTTCCCCCGGTGACACAATGATTCTGTCTACCGTTTCGTGCGTAGCGAAAGTACAACTGCAATTTATATTCTGGCACTGGTGATAACGTTCTTTCGTTTTTTCACTCAGGTAACGGCTAGACCGAGCATGTGCAGCGGTCTTACAAAGCGGGCAATGCATCATACTCGTATCCCCTCCTCTCTCTGCTTATGCAAGTATGATAACACTAGAAATGCTTAATAATTAGCTTTATGTGAACTAATTAATCAATAAATCACTTATTGTGAATCTACTCGGCCTCATATGTCACATCCGACAATAACACTTCGAGTGACAATTGTGTGGTGTAGCCGCTGTTGCTCAAGCTGTGCGATACCTTGCTGATTATCCAGCTTTGCTGGTCTATCACGGATTTAAAGCCGTTGACCGCAACCGGGGTTTCAGGGAATAAATCAGCGCGCCCCATAGCAAGGGTGATACTGAATTCAGCCACACCGCGCTGTAGCTTCTCCCATTTAGATTGAGCGGCGCGCATGGCGGCTTTTTGTGTGGCGTAAACCGTGGTGATAGTAAAAACGTTATCCTCAGACCCCACCAGATAATCCCCTTGCTTTTCCTCCACTGGCTTTTTTACTGTTGCTGCTTTGGTGCGGGTCGGTTTGGCTTTGGGGTGTTCCAGCGCGCGGAGTTGTTTAAACTTGGGCTTACGCTGCAACTTAACCTTTTTCGGCTTGGCCGGTTTGGGGTCTTTAGTATGCAACCAACTGGCACTCACACCGGTATACGCGCCCCGGTCAGCAATACTAAAGCTGTGCTGGTCGCCATCTTGTCGGGTGATCGTCATTTGCGGGATAGGTTTACCACTGGCAGTAACACCGCTGCCCGGTTTGATAAACAGCAGACGCCCGGCTTTTACAGCAGCTACCGCGCCATTTAGCGAGGCTAACCGGGTAATAAATTTGGCGTCCGTTTCTTGCGTCTGGTCGATGTGCGAAATAGCGATATCCGCCAGCCCCTCGGCCAGCATGGCTTTCAGGTTGTTGCGCTCGGCCACTTGCGCCACCACTTTCCCCAACGTGGTTTCATGATAAGAGACTTCTCGCCGCGCATTGAGTGAGCCGCGAAAATCAGCACTGCGCGCGCGAATGGTGAGCGTATCCGGCGCGCCATGATGCTCGACTTCATCCACGGTAAAATCGCCTTTACCAATTAAGGCCGACCCTTTCCAGCCTAAGAACACCGACAGCACCGCGCCCCGTTCCGGCATGGCAAGCTGGCCGTCGGCGTCATCCAGTTCCACATCGAGCTGGTCAGCCTCAAAGCCTCGGTTATCGGTCAGGCTTAGTGAGAGCAAACGGTCACGGATATTCTGGGTGATATCTTTTTGATTAATATCCAGCATAAAGTCCGGGGCCATATCCGCACCCGCCGGTAGTGCCATGCCGGTCATCATGAGAAGAATCCCCCGATAGCCGCCTGCGCCTTGCCGGTCATTTCCGTCACCTTACCCAGTAACTCGTCAGCTTGTTGTTGCAGGTCGCCGAACATGGCCGTTAACGACTCATCTACCCGCAACAGGTTGAGGGTGAACTCAATACGACGGGCGCTACCGTCTTCAAAAAACAGTGCGCCGGTCTGGCTCAGGCTCTCGATGACAAACATGCCGTAAATCATGCCGCTACCCTCAACCAGCGGCCAAGCCTTGCCTTGGTCAGCCATCGCCTCAAGGGTCAGCAATGACAGGCGGCCCCCTGTCAGCTCCGGTAATAGCACCCCGGACAAGGTGATTTTTTCATTATCGACACCAAGAAATTGCGCGGACGGGCGCAAACCCACGCGGCTGTTAGTCGGCCAACGATAATCAATATTGCGCCCCATGGTTTGATAGGGTGTGGTCTGACGCATAAACACAAATAAGCCCAGCGATAACATCATGATTAATCACTCTCCATCTGGCCGCGCTGGCGGGCGCGTTTAGTGCGTTCATTTTTGGCAAGGGCATCTGTCATCATGCGTTCGGCATCCTGTCGGCTCATGCCCGGCGGGATAGTGACCTTGATATCATTGGTGGTCACACTGCTATCAACGATGGTGGTGCCGGTATTGGCCGTAACCGGCTGATAACCACCGTACAACACGCCGCCACTGGGTGAGTATCCGCCCGCGTAAGGGTTATCTTTCGGGACGTTATCAGCCAGTCCGGTAGATTTGCTATCAATAACGCCGAGCTTTTCCAGCACCCAGTCAATGCCACTGCGCAGGGTGTTTAGCGCATCCATGGGTAGACTGAGCGCCGCCGCCAGCCCCTCGCCGAATAACTTGCCCGCGTTAGTGGCCGCGTCTAAGGTTTCCTGCGTGGCTTTGACCGGTTTAATCAGGTCAGCGAACCAGTTCGACAACTGTTTCACCTTGTCACTAAACCAGTTAAACACCGGCTTAAGCGGCTCAAAGGCGGCACTGATTGGCCCCATGGCAGCGGTAAATCCCTCGGCCACGCCCGCAATAAAGGCGCTGATAGGCTCCCAATATTTACGGATAAGCAGCCCACCGGCCACAATGACCGCGACCACGGCGGCTATCGGCCATGTCAGCGCGGTGAGTGCCGTGGCAATGGTTCCGGCCATCAGGGAAAACCCGGTACTGAGCAGGCTAGCCCCCGCCAACAACAGGTTAAATCCGGCCATCACCGGCCATGCAATTAACCCCAACGCACCCAGCCCAGCGACCAGCGCCAACGCTGCGCCAGTGACCGTGGTAATGGTGCTGACCAATTCAGGGTTTTTCTTAGCCCATGCCGCCACCTTAACTAGCCAGTCGGTAGTGGTGACGGTCAGCTTACGCAGCGCGGAATCTTGCTTTTCAAAGACTTCAATTTCTAAGTCTTCCCATGCCGAACTCAGGTTTTTCAGGTCGCCGTCGAGGTTATCCATTCTGACCGTGGCGATAGATTGCGCGGTGCCATCGGCATTTTTCAGCTTGCTTTGTTTCTCCGCCAGCTTGCCGTTACCAGCGGCGGCCACCAGTTTCACCGCGCCTTTCATGGCTTCCTCACCGAATATCACTTTCAGGTATTCGGCTTGCTGCGCGGTGCCGAGCTTGTTCTTTTTAAACGAACGGTCAATATCTTTGAGGATTTTCTCCACCGGCAACATATTGCCCTTGTTGTCGCGTGTCGTGATTCCCAGCTCACGCAAGGCTTCCGGCGCTTTACCGACGGGTGCCTGCAACCGACTAAACACGGCGCTGGTACTGGTGCCGGCCATGCTGCCTTTAATGCCGTTATCGGCCAGAACGCCAAGCAGTGCGGTGGTGTCTTCAATACTGGCCCCGGCGGCCTCGGCAATCGGGGCCACATATTTCATCGCCTCGCCCAGCTCTAACAGGTTGGTGTTTGAGCTGGTAAAGCCTTTCGCCATCACATCCGATACACGCTTAATCTGGTCTAGCGGCAGGTTAAACGCCGACTGCATGTTGGTAACAATATCCGCAGCCTCGGCAATATCCACACCGGACGCCAGCGACAGGTTAACCGTGGGTTCCGTCGCCGCCAGAATGGCGTCAGCGTCATAGCCGGAACGGGCCAGCGTGTCTTGGGTTCGTGCCACATCCGTCGGGGAAAATGCAGTGGAACCGCCGATATCCCGCGCCTGTTGGCGTATGGCCGCCAGTTTGGCGTCATTTTTATCCAGCCCTAAAATCGCCTGCGTACCGGACATCTGGCTATCAAATTCCATACCCGGCGCAATCAGTTTTGCCGCACCGTATAACCCGGCGGTTGCCACACCCAGACTGGCCGCGCCCACATTGCGCACCGTGGCGGTGGCCGCTTTTCCTTTCTGGTAGCGGTTACTGATACGGTTGAGTTGTTCCTGTTTCTGGCTCAGGCGTTGCAACTCTTGGCGCTGGCGACTTAGTGCTACTGTCGCCTCGGCAGCGCTGCTGCGTAACCGGCGCTGTTCACTGCTCAGGTTTTTGGTGGCGATACCGTCGGCGTTCAGCGCATCACGCTGGCGCTGCACTGACTGGCGCAGCCCGTTGTATTTGGTTTGCAGTTCGGCTGCTGCGCGCTTGGCTCCCTCCATCAGCCGGGCTTGTTGGGCTGTGGGTTTCTCGGTGTTTTTAAAGGCAATCGCCAACGCCGCCGCATCTTCTTTGGCTTTTTTCAATGCCTGCCCGGTAACGGCCAGTTGGCCGCTGGCCTTGCGGAAACCGTCAATCTTCGCCGCCTGCGCATCGAGCGATTTAATGCTGCTTTGCGTGTTGCGAATATCGCCAGTGAGGGATTTACTGGCGGTTTGAATGGCTTTAAATGGGCGGGTGGCTTGGTCTACGGCTTTGAGCAATACCTGTAACTGTAAGCTCTTACTCATGGTTTACGGCTCCACTTCTTAGCAGGGCTTTATGACGCCAGCGCACCAGCTCGGTGAGACTCAAGGCCCAAAGCTCTGACGGCGGCCAATGAAAAATGGCGGCAATATCCGCCATCAGGTCGTCAACTTCCAATTTTGGGTCGAGCGTTACGCCCCCTGTTTCGGCGACAAAAAACCAATCACCTTGCCCGCCAGTGCCACCAAGTCGGGCAGTTCTAAGCGGCCACATTCGGCGGCGGTCAGTGTGGGGGTGGTGATTCGTGGCAACACGATAATCAGCGCATCAACTTCAGAGTGAGCCACATCAAACAGGCGAACACCGCGCAATGTCCCGGCATTGGGGCGACGGACTTCAATTTCAGTGATTAAGGTATCTCCACGCTTTAATGGGGTATCCAGTACCACCACATTCTCGTTAACCTCGGCGGCGGGTTCAGTTTTAGCAGTTACTTTTTTCATGTTTTTTTCCAATTAATTTAGGGCGGCCAGCATGTGAGCACTGGCCGTCAGGGTTAGCGGCCAATGGCCTTGCGTTGGGCTTCCAGCAGGTCTACGCCGTTAACGATTTCAATCAGGTTAACCACGTCAATCTCCATTACCACTTTGCCGTCAATGGTCAGCTTGTAGTAAGTGCACTGGGTGGACACCTTGGTTTCGGTGTCTTCCCCTTGCTTGGATTCGCCGCCATCAATCTCTTTATGACGACCACGGATTTCGACTTCTACTGCGGTGACTTCGCCGGTGTCGTCACGCTGATAAGCGCCCGCAAAACGCAGCGGAACCGCATCAACCTTGGGCGCGCCCCATTGCTGCAACACAAACTCGTCAAGACCGCCCATTGACCACTCCATGGATAACGCATCGTCATCCAGCCCCAAATCAATCGGCGCAACACCATTCATCCCGCCGCCGCGATAGTTCTCCAGCTTGCGCGTGAGTTTTGGCAGCGTAATTGAGGACACGATCCCCATGTAATCGCGGCCATCGTTAAACAGATTCATTAATTTCAACTTACGTGGCAGTGCCATAAATCAGGTTTCCTTAGCTGTTGACGGCAGCGGCAAAGTTCACCAGATATTTATCGGTGATGCGCTGGCGCAGGGTGAGGTCTTCCAGTGGTGGCACTGGGGTGTAGTCGTAATCAATAAACAGCTTGCCCGCTTTCAGGGTGTCTTTATCGTTGGCGCTGTCGTCATACCAGCAAGTGCCGTCAATAATCAGCCCGGCGGATTTCATTTCGCGGAATTTGGCGTTGATGCTGCCAATCATGTCTTTAACCAGCGTCGGGTGCATCGGGCGGTCAATCGCCCACAACTGCGCCTCGGCCATGGTGTCCGCCAAAATTTGGGCGGTGCGGGTGTAGTTCTCGAAAGCAAATAACGGATCATCAGAGCAGGTACGCGAACCCCAAAACTTGAAGCCGTCTTTACGGATGAGTGTTGTGACGCAGGCTTGGTTTAGCAGGTCGGCATCTGTGCCAACGGTTTGCAAATCCCAGTAGACGCTGGCACTGATACCGGTGACGCCATTCACCCCGACGTTAGACAGGGTTTTATGCCAGCCCGTATCGTTGTCAATCTTGGCGCGCAGACCCAGCGCGCGGGCGGTGGCATAAGCAATATCGGTGCTATTAGCAGTAGTGTTCCAGCTCAGAAAATCCGGCCAGATTAGCATCAGCTCACGCTGGCTGAAATTGTCGCGGTACAAAATGGCTTCAGAAAGAGTCTTGCAACCGTAGGCGCTGATAGGGGTCTGACGCTCAGTGGAACGAAAACTCACGTTAAGATTCTTTTCTGAAAGTAGGAGGCCAACAGAGCGAAAACTTACCGTGAGGTTAAACTTTCCGCCCTAAGGGCCATTTTAATTAATAGAAATGAGCGTTTTACTCTATTTCTCTGACAAAGCGAGATTTCTGTTGGAACTTAAGATCCTTCCAAGGCATCATTCTTTGTTTAGGGTACGTAACATAAAGCCAACGCTTTGCGCGAGTTACTGCCACAAAGGCATTATTACGTTCTTCATCAATTTCTTTTAATGAGTTAGCTCGGTAATCAGGGAAAACACCCTCACACATTCCCATCAAAAAAACGATGTCTTTTTCAAGTCCCTTCATAGTATGAACGGTACTCAATAACAACCCATTTTCTAATGAGTTTTCTGTTAACTGACCAAGGGCTAAAGCATTTCTAAAAGCGACTAAAGAATTTCCCAACCCTTTGCGTTTGAATAAGGTCCAAGCTCTGCTAAACTCATTCAATTCATCTAAACTTAATTTTATCTCTTCAGACTTCCCTTCAGATGGAGCTGTACCTTGACTAATTAAACTAGTTAACTTTTCTTCAAACAAACGAACGAACTTTCTTATATTAGGTTCATCAACGTCTAGGCTATTTATTGAATTCATCAACTCAGAATACAATTCAGCGTTTTCTCTATCCAGATTTTTAGTTTGATTGGCTAAAATATTTAAAACACCATTTGACCATGACGTAGGCGCTATAACTCCCAATAGCGAGCACAACTTTTTACCATCAACCCAATCTTTTGGATTTAGCTTTATGCGAATAGAGTAATCGAGA
Source organism: Yersinia massiliensis (assembly GCF_003048255.1). Lineage (NCBI taxonomy): Bacteria > Pseudomonadati > Pseudomonadota > Gammaproteobacteria > Enterobacterales > Yersiniaceae > Yersinia > Yersinia massiliensis. The sequence continues at coordinate 571,220 of NZ_CP028487.1, read as the reverse complement.
ATTCTTCCAAAAATTGTCGTAGGCTCTAGTTGACGCTCTCCTTTTCTCATGGAAAAATGGATATTATTTTGTTTTAAACAAGCTTCTAGTTTATTAAAAACGAATCTATTCCTTGCTATAACCACCATTTTATCTAAAGATATGTCACCCTCTATTTCAGGATGTGTTTTTAACTCTAAGAGCAGCTTAACTGTAGATGTAATCCATTCAGCCTCAGCTTCTTCCGTATCAGCAGAAACTATCTTAACACCGCCTTCTAAGGCATAATCAAGTTCCGCTTGAGAGTTCGGCTTTAATTTATTCGCAGCCCTAATAATAGCCTTTGCGCTACGATAGTTTTCTCTTAATTCAAACTGAAATGGAGTAAAATCCTCCAAGAAATAGGTGCAAAGATACTCTTTTGAAGAACCATTGAACCCATAAATCATCTGATTCGGATCTCCCACCATGAATACACTGTGGATGACATCTCCGCACAATGCCTTAATAAACTCATACTGGGCTTTATTTAAGTCTTGAGCTTCATCGATACAAACATGTTTGTACTGAGAACGATAAATTTGAGCGATCCAGTTATGTGTTAATAAAATTTTGTGAGCATAAACTAATATGTCATCATAATCTATCCCACCACTATTGACTAAAGATGATTGATAGTCTTGAAAGACCTTCCAAATATTACTGTTTGGATATTTTTCTGTTACATCTGATTCTGTAAATAGCTCACGCTTGATCCTTGAAAATATATCCATATAATTTTGAAGATTTTTTTCTCGACTTTTTAGCTCCTTAGAATCAGAAATATTCAGATATTCATCAATATTTACGCCATCTTCACGTAAGGATTGGAGGAAAACTTCCATTCGATCTTTATCTCGATCATAAATATGAAGCTCTGCAGGTAATCCTACTGTATGCCCATACTTCTCAAGAATACGCTGAGCCACAGAATGAATTGTTGCTATCCAAGCCCTATCTTCCGCTTCAATACAGTCCTCTAGGCGAACAGACATTTCTTCCGCAGCTTTGTTTGTGAAAGTAAGCGCTATCACTCCATCTTTTTTTGTATTCTGCAATATATAGCGAACTCGTTCAGTTAAAACTCGTGTTTTACCAGAACCGGCTGAAGCAAGCACTTGAATCGCTTTATTAAATGGTGCGTGCACTATTTGAGCTTGACTTGATGATAAGTTCAACATCATTATCCCCACCCTTTTAGCTGAGTAAAAGTATCAATAACAGCCTGAGGTATTAATTGTTCCACTGTTTTATTGTTTGGATTTCTTAATATGACATCAGCTAGAAAACCAGCGTAAGATGCCTTGGAGGAACGCATTCTCTTTAGAAGCTCATCATCACTAAGCGCCTCGATTTCTCTAGTTTTAGCTTCATTATAGGCAGCATTACTTCCCCCCCTTGTCTCCGTATTAATCAGAGCCTCGATAATTTCTTGACGCATCCCCACAACATGAATTAACTCAGCCTCAATATCATTTTTAGGTGACAAATAGGAAACATGTAAATTTTTTTCAGACAGAATTAATGATGTGTTTCTTTCAATCTTCCTTAATTGAGATTCAATTTCCGTTTTAGTATTTCCATCGTTATCACTGACAATGCACACAGGAATGCCAAAACTCAATGCCATTTTTATAAATGGCGGGTAGTTTTTCCCAGAAACACTTATACAATTTACTCCAAGAGAAAATGCAGATTTTCTAAAAAAGGCTGAAAACATTGAAGGTATTATTTGTTCTTCAGTAACACCTTCGAATAATATTAGCGCTTTTGAGAACAATAGCTCGCCTCTGAATCGCATAATTTCTCGCTGAAGAATATTTATATCTTCTGGATCTAATCCACTAATTAATTGCGTAGCATTGATAGCATTTGATGTTCTAATCAACCCACGTAAGTTTTCAAGTTCTGACATCCCCACTAAATATGGGGAGTGTGTACTAATGATAACTTGGCCAGGACTATCTTGTAATTGTTGGAAAAGTGTTCTTTGCGCATTCGGATGTAAATGTGCCTCAGGTTCTTCCGCCGCTAATATTGGAAAGAATGGTTCAGCTTCTTTCTCATGGTTTGTCGCCATCAACTCTGTAAATGCTTTCACTGCTAATATAGACGCCCAACTGCGTGTTCCCATACCATGGTATTCCATAGAGAATGAGCTTTTATCAGACTCTCCAAAATGCACGCTGAATCGTTTTGAAAGATCTCTTATTTTTTTTGGAAATGGTGTCAGTTCAGTTTGTCCAGACCCTTCAAATGATTGATTTAGAGTATCAAGATGAATTTTTAAACGTTTAAGAGGTTCGCTTTTATTAATCGCTTCCTTGTTGATTTCGGCAACCATTTTTTCCAATTCTGCTACATCATCATCACCGTATTCAATACTTGATAGAACTCTACCAACAAACGAAGATTTTTCTTTCAACTCATTATGGATATCTCGCTGTGCATCTATAGAAATAAAAGGTATGGACTCGAGTCTCCTTCCCATCTTATTTTTACTGTTAATGCGAGAATCTTGCCAATTTTCGGCATTCGGCCAAACATCTAAATAAAATCGTTCGACGTTATATCCACCTTTAACTCTATCAGGCTTTGCAGTTGTTCGTATTGCTACAAATTGTTTCCCATCAGCCTCTGCTTGTATCGAATCACCAAATTCTTGTTGCCATGATTCTGAAAACTCAGCGGTTCTAATGCCGCGATCTAATGCAATAAAACGCAAGTCAATTGTAATGTTATCTTGTCTCTTTTCATCATCGCCAATATGAAAATCCTCATCAGATAAATACCGAGAATAATCCCCTAATGAAAGTTGCAGGGCTTTTATTATCGATGTTTTCCCTGCGTTATTTTGGCCAAACAATACAGTTACCCGAGGCAAAATAACCTCCACATTGGAGACACCTCTGAATCCACAAATTCGAACAACATCAATTTGGATATTCATTATTCAAGATACCTTTTTTGGCTCATTTGGAGCACTTTGTAAACCGAGGAGCGGGCAATGTTTAATATTCTCGATATATCTGTAGCCCCAATCCCTTGTTCCCTAAGAGCTAAGACCTTTTGTTTATCCACACTAGGTTTTCTCCCAAATTTAACGCCTCTACTCTTAGCTTCTAAGCGTCCTTCGTTAGTACGTTCCAGTATCCGTTGTCGTTCTGCTTGAGCTACAGCGGACAGGATAGTGACTATCATCTTACCCATTGTCCCTTCTGTGCTGATCCCATCATCCAGAAAGCGTATAGCGACACCCATTTCATCAAACTCTTTGATAAGTTGAATCATATCTGACGTATCTCGGCCAAGGCGGTCTAGCTTTTTTATTAGGATGACGTCGCCTTCCTCAATTTTTAGCCGAAGCATCTGGAGCCCTTCGCGATCCATCTTAGTGCCAGTCACTTTATCCGTAAAAATACGATTTGTTTTTACTCCCTCAGCTTTAAGCGCTTTTACTTGCGAATCAAGAGATTGCTGACTGGTGGAGACGCGAGCATAACCAAAGGTTCTCATGGCAAAAATGTCTCCTAAATCGATTTGTGTACATTTCATTCATTATTTGTCTATTATATGACATTTATCGATTTAATGGACACATCTTAACTATTAATTTAAGACGTCTATAAAGTTATAACATTTCGGACGGTTGCAAAAGTGTTACTAAATGCCCGTCAGGCAGGGAGACCGATATGCCCGTTGACTTTCTGACCACTGAGCAGACTGAAAGCTATGGCAGATTCACCGGTGAACCGGATGAGCTTCAGCTGGCACGATATTTTCACCTTGATGAAGCAGACAAGGAATTTATCGGAAAAAGCAGAGGTGATCACAACCGTCTGGGCATTGCCCTGCAAATTGGATGTGTCCGTTTTCTGGGCACCTTCCTCACCGATATGAATCATATTCCTTCCGGCGTCCGGCATTTTACCGCCAGACAGCTCGGGATTCGTGATATCACCGTTCTTGCAGAATACGGTCAGAGGGAAAATACCCGCCGTGAGCATGCAGCGCTGATACGTCAGCACTATCAGTATCGTGAATTTGCCTGGCCCTGGACATTTCGCCTTACCCGTCTTTTATATACCCGGAGCTGGATAAGCAACGAACGTCCTGGCCTGCTTTTCGATCTGGCGACAGGGTGGCTTATGCAACATCGTATTATTCTCCCCGGAGCCACTACGCTGACCCGGTTGATTTCAGAGGTAAGGGAAAAGGCGACGTTGCGCCTGTGGAACAAACTGGCACTGATACCGTCAGCCGAACAGCGTTCACAGCTGGAGATGCTGCTGGGGCCAACTGATTGCAGCCGCCTGTCTTTACTGGAATCACTGAAAAAAGGCCCTGTGACCATCAGTGGTCCGGCGTTTAATGAAGCAATTGAACGCTGGAAAACTCTGAACGATTTTGGCCTGCATGCTGACAACCTGAGTACACTCCCGGCTGTGCGCCTGAAAAATCTCGCACGTTATGCTGGTATGACTTCGGTGTTCAATATTGCCAGGATGTCACCGCAGAAAAGGATAGCGGTTCTGGTTGCCTTTGTCCTTGCATGGGAAACGCTGGCGCTGGATGATGCACTGGACGTTCTGGACGCCATGCTGGCCGTTATCATCCGTGACGCCAGAAAGATTGGGCAGAAAAAACGGCTCCGCTCGCTGAAGGATCTGGATAAATCTGCATTGGCGCTCGCCAGCGCATGTTCGTACCTGCTGAAAGAAGAAACACCGGACGAATCGATTCGTGCTGAGGTGTTCAGCTACATCCCCAGACAAAAGCTGGCTGAAATCATCACGCTTGTCCGTGAAATTGCCCGGCCCTCAGACGATAATTTTCATGAAGAAATGGTGGAGCAGTACGGGCGCGTTCGTCGTTTCCTGCCCCATCTGCTGAATACCGTTAAATTTTCATCCGCACCTGCCGGGGTTACCACTCTGAATGCCTGTGACTACCTCAGCCGAGAGTTCAGCTCACGGCGGCAGTTTTTTGACGACGCACCAACGGAAATTATCAGTCGGTCATGGAAACGGCTGGTGATTAACAAGGACAAACATATCACCCGCAGGGGATACACGCTCTGCTTTCTCAGTAAACTGCAGGATAGTCTGAGGCGGAGGGATGTCTACGTTACCGGCAGTAACCGGTGGGGAGATCCTCGTGCAAGATTACTACAGGGTGCTGACTGGCAGGCAAACCGGATTAAGGTTTATCGTTCTTTGGGGCACCCGACAGACCCGCAGGAAGCAATAAAATCTCTGGGTCATCAGCTTGATAGTCGTTACAGACAGGTTGCTGCACGTCTTGGCGAAAATGAGGCTGTCGAACTCGATGTTTCTGGCCCGAAGCCCCGGTTGACAATTTCTCCCCTCGCCAGTCTTGATGAGCCGGACAGTCTGAAACGACTGAGCAAAATGATCAGTGATCTGCTCCCTCCGGTAGATTTAACGGAGTTGCTACTCGAAATTAACGCCCATACCGGATTTGCTGATGAGTTTTTCCATGCTAGTGAAGCCAGTGCCAGAGTTGATGATCTGCCCGTCAGCATCAGCGCCGTGCTGATGGCTGAAGCCTGCAATATCGGTCTGGAACCACTGATCAGATCAAATGTTCCTGCACTGACCCGACACCGGCTGAACTGGACAAAAGCGAACTATCTGCGGGCTGAAACTATCACCAGCGCTAATGCCAGACTGGTTGATTTTCAGGCAACGCTGCCACTGGCACAGATATGGGGTGGAGGAGAAGTGGCATCTGCAGATGGAATGCGCTTTGTTACGCCAGTCAGAACAATCAATGCCGGACCGAACCGCAAATACTTTGGTAATAACAGAGGGATCACCTGGTACAACTTTGTGTCCGATCAGTATTCCGGCTTTCATGGCATCGTTATACCGGGGACGCTGAGGGACTCTATCTTTGTGCTGGAAGGCCTTCTGGAACAGGAGACCGGGCTGAATCCAACCGAAATTATGACCGATACAGCAGGTGCCAGCGAACTTGTCTTTGGCCTTTTCTGGCTGCTGGGATACCAGTTTTCTCCACGCCTGGCTGATGCCGGTGCTTCGGTTTTCTGGCGAATGGACCATGATGCCGACTATGGTGTGCTGAATGATATTGCTAGAGGGCAATCAGATCCCCGAAAAATAGTCCTTCAGTGGGACGAAATGATCCGGACCGCTGGCTCCCTGAAGCTGGGCAAAGTACAGGCTTCAGTGCTGGTCCGTTCATTGCTGAAAAGTGAACGTCCTTCCGGACTGACTCAGGCAATCATTGAAGTGGGGCGCATCAACAAAACGCTGTATCTGCTTAATTATATTGATGATGAAGATTACCGCCGGCGCATTCTGACCCAGCTTAATCGGGGAGAAAGCCGCCATGCCGTTGCCAGAGCCATCTGTCACGGTCAAAAAGGTGAGATAAGAAAACGATATACCGACGGTCAGGAAGATCAGTTGGGAGCACTGGGGCTGGTCACTAACGCCGTCGTGTTATGGAACACTATTTATATGCAGGCAGCCCTGGATCATCTCCGGGCGCAGGGTGAAACACTGAATGATGATGATATCGCACGCCTCTCCCCGCTTTGCCACGGACATATCAATATGCTCGGCCATTATTCCTTCACGCTGGCAGAACTGGTGACCAAAGGACATCTGAGACCATTAAAAGAGGCGTCAGAGGCAGAAAACGTTGCTTAACGTGAGTTTTCGTTCCACTGAGCGTCAGACCCCTGATATAACCAAAGGCGCGCAGCTTCTGGCAAATATCCGCCAGCGCCGTCGATACCGCCAGATTATCCAGCCCCGGCACACCGAGAATACGCGGGCGCACACCGGTGACTGATTGCGCATCTAACAACGCTTTCATGCCGGTGTAGCGGCCGTTCTCGTCAGCACCGCCGATAATATTAGACGTGGTTTCATCCTCATCTTTACCGGTAGCGACACGAACAACAATGGTCACTGGGCGGGCCTGCTCTGCAATGGCTAACAATGACGCGGCCAGCGTGCCTTTTTTACCGGCTTTACCGGCGGCGGCTAACACATTGGTAATCAATACCGGGGTGTTGAGGGGGAATGTTGCCGCGTCGGCATCCTCGCCGGTGCAGACCATGCCGACAATGGCAGTGGACACAGTGGAAATGACGCGGGTGCCGTCGTTGATTTCGAGGACACGCGCGCCGTGATGATAATCACTCATGGATTAACTCTCTGTTGGTTGAGGGTGAGAGTATGTTGACGGCTTACTGTGCGAGGGGCATCTGATAGGGGATGTGTGGTGGCTGGTACAACGAAAAAGCCCCGCAATCGGGGCCAAGTTGAATAGCTAAACGGCGAGCGGCGGCCAGACTGGCACCTGATAGCCCTGATTGACCGCTTCCACCAATAGCCATTGCGGCAGGTCGGGCAGCTCAATCAGCGGCCAGTTTTCCAGCGTCGTCCATGCGCGATAGGCCGCGCGGGTAGTGGTTAATTCGGTGCGCTCTGCCTTGGTCAACAGAGTATCGTTAATGGAGTAATCAGTGACCATCATGGGGTCAGTCGCCATAATAAAATCATCACGATGGGCGCGAGCCTTTGCCGCCAGTTGGTCGGGGGTTAGCGGTGGCGTTTGAATATCGACCCAACAAGGCTGGGCGTTATTGATACCTATTTCTTTCCCTGTTGGGGCTGCGCAGGTGTATTGGTCATAAATATCCTGCGTGATTTCCATTGCATCACTGGGCCATGACTCGGCCGCAATATAACGTGATTTCATTTCTTCGCGGTAAAGACCAAGCGTGGTAGGCGAAAAATAATATTTCATTCTTAATGTCCTATTGCGTAGATATCAATACCACCGAGTCCGCCGACAGGGGCATGGGTATTTGTTGAGCCGACGGCGTAAACCCGTCCGACAGGGAGAGCGCCTGCCGCTGATGATGACAAGTCTGAAGCTGCTGATGCACCATCCATTCCCCACACGCCTAAACACTCAATCGGAAATGGGGTTAGCCAGACGGCGTTAATCGTTGCGGCGGCGCCCGGAGTGACAACGGAGCATTTTTGAAGTAAAAAACCGTTGGGTAAGGTCAGTGTCCATTTACTGCTATCGGCATTTTTGACAAATGACCAGGCGCTCATATCGGGTATTTGTCCCGCACCGGTTCCGACATCTTTTGCCGCCGCCGTTCCACAGCCGATATTAATTCTTGTGTTAGTCTTGGCGATTTCACCTTTGTTTTTAATTTCGATTAAGTCATTAACCACGCGGAGAGTATCGTTAAAGAGTGCAACGCCTCCGGCGACACCAGAGCTTAATTTAGCTGCATCTCCCAAACCCAAAGCAGTGAGGGCGGCTTGCACAAAAGCGGTATTCGCCAATTGTTGGGTATTATTTCCCGCAGCCGGTGTAGGGGTAGTTGGTTTACCCGTCAGTGCGGGGCTGGCTTTGGGTGCATACTGTGAATGCGGATCAACCGCTGCTAAATGTGCAGTCATCAATTCATCGGCATAGGTTTTAACCTCAATCACCCCATCATCCACGTATTTACGCGTTGCCAGCACCACCGACGGGTCGATTTTCAACGTAACCGCCGCCGTGCTGCTGACAATCAAAATCATCCGAATGGTTTGGGTGCGGCCGCTGCCCTCTTGCAGTTGCGGTTTATAGGTTTCGGCGCAGTTGGCAATGGCAATCAAATCACCGTCTTTATCCAACAAGCCAATTTCTCGAATCCACCACCCGCCCTCAGTTTCAGGGATAACCTGTTCCGCAATAATCTGGCTGGTGTTGACGGGGTCAACGGTCAGCATATTCAGAGCCGCCCGGCGTTGCTCATTCACCAGTTTAATTTGTGCTGGGTTCGGCGTTGGCAAGGTTCCGCCGCCGTCACCAACTGCCATTTGGGTGATTTCTACGCGGGTGCCGAGGGCGGTGGCATTCGCCAGCTTGGCCGCGCCGATATTGGTCAGTAAAGCAAAAAATTTTGCGGTCATGGGTTCACTCTCAGGTTATCAATAATATGGACGGCGGCGCTGGCGTAATCCTCGCCGGTCACGGTTATGGTTTCAGGTAAATACGGGTACACGGTCAGCTCGTCACCGCTGTAACTGCCAGCAGCTACATACAGCGGGCCGCTGCTGTCGAGGTTGATAGACAAACCGATTAAATGGCGGCTGCATGGTTTGGCGTCGTCTATCAGCCGCTCAAGCTCTTGATACATTTCTTCGGTAATGCCGGTTTCCAATACGCCGACATCGAGGCGAAAGGTTCCGGGGGTTTCGTTGGTCTTCCACCATTCAATCACCTTGATGAGATAGCCCAGCGGCTCGACCACGCGACGGATCGCGCCGATGGTGCCTTTGTGTTTGTGGACGTACTGCGAGGACTTCACCACCGCGCGCTTAGTGGCTTCCGGCCATTTCTCATCCCAGCGGTCAACCGACCACGCCCACGCCAGATAGGGCAATAGGGGCAGCGGGCAAGTGTCGGCATTCCACAATTGGCGAATTGGGACAGGGGTATTCTCCAACTCCGCGCAGGCGCGCGCAGCAGCCACTTCCAGCACCGACGAACCGACAGGCAGTAAACGGTCAGTCATCCGTACCCCCGACAGTGATGGTGCTGCCGGTGCAATAAGCGGCTTGGGTTTTATCCAGCACCACGTCAGCCAATGGGGCATTAATCACGACTCGCTGAACGCCCTCAACATGCAGCGCGGCATAGAGTGCCGACAGGCGAATGTCACGACCAAGACGGCGTTGGGCGGTGACAAAAGCGGTTAATTTCTTCTTAGCCGCCACGCGCACCGGCTCCGCTTCCGGCCCCGGATGCAGATAGAGCACCGCGTCAATCTCATAATCTTCAATGCGGGCGGATTGCACCGTCACCCGGTCAGCCACCGGCCGCGTGTTCTCATCATTCAGCGCGGCCTCAACCACGGCCAGCAACTCGTTTGAGGCTTCGCCGTTGCCCTCACGCGATAACACCGTGACCGTGACACAAGCGGGGGTCGGGCTGATTGCAGAGGCATCGGCCACCCGGCCGTCGGCGCTTTTGGCGTGATATTCATACGCGCCCGTTGGCCCGGCGACGCTCAAGCCCTCAAAGGCTTGCGGGATACGCACGCGGAAATCAGAGTCAGATTCCATCACCGCGTCAATCGGCGGAATGGCGGTGGGGTCTGCTGGAATAATCACCAATCGCTCAACGTTATTATTTGCGCCAAGCTGGTCTAAATCACTGCCGACGGCATAGGCCACCATCACCGCGCGGGCCGCGTCATTGACGCGTTGGCGCAATATCACCTCACGGTAAGCGTTTTCCTGTAATAGCTTGACCAGCGGCTCAGATTCCAGCGACAACGTACGGGCCACGGCGGCGCGCTGTTCTTCCGGGTAAAGAGAAATCAGTGTGGCTTTACGCTCGGCCAACAGAATTTCATAATCCAGTTCTTCCACCACAAAAGGCGGCGGTAACAGGCTCAGGTCAATGGTTGCCATAGGGTCAGCTCACAGGGATGGTTAAAGAAAGGGGGGCCGCGCTATCGGTGCGGGTGCCAGTGATATCGACCACCATTTTTCCGTCAAAGGTGGTATCAAAGGTGATGCCCGTCAGCTTGACCCTCGGCTCCCAGCGCAAAATAGCGCTGTAACTGGCGGCCATAATTTGCAGGCGCAGGGCCGAATTTTGTGGCTGGTCAATCAGCTCCGAGAGGAGCGAACCATAAGCGCGACGCATCACCCGCGAACCGACGGGCGTAATCAGAATGTCGGCGATGGACTGGCTGATATGGTCAGCATCGGTAATGGTTTGCCCGGCGTTGCGGTTCATGCCGAGGTATTTTGCTGTGGTCATTGAATCCCCTCCGTATAGCTGCCACCGCGCTGCACTCCGCCGTGGTCATGCTTATCAACCACTACGCCATTAGATGAAAGTTTCCCGCCGGTATGCGTGATATTGCCGCTCATCTTGCCGCCTTGGGTCACATTCAAGGTGGCGGTGGTCAGGTTGTTAGTGCATTCCACTTCGGGTGTGTCTAAAAGGATTTTGACCGAGGCGGCGCAGGTGATATTGGGGGCGGTGGCATTCACCGATTCACTGGCATTGATAACCGCCGTTTTGATGCCGTCAGCCTGCAACTCGCCGCTCTCAGGTTCATAGTGCAACGTGGCACCGTCAGGAAAGGCGATATACAGGCCATTGGCCGAGGCCGACGGTGGCGGGAAGTCATCAGAGAAAATACCCGGCAGCACAAAGGCGGTATCGAGTTCGCCACCGAGGGACAATATCAACACCTGTTCACCCTCGGACGGTGCCCACCATGATCGCGATTGACCAGCGCGCAGCGTCAGCCAGTTTAACCAGCCGGTGGTATTGTCACCCGTCGCTACGCGGCACAGGGCATTGTCGAGATCGACCTCGACCACCGTACCAATACGGATCAGGTTGCGCAGTAGGCGCAGAATTTCAGTGAGTTGGGTTTGAGTGTTCATGGGGAAAGGATGCTTGTTGATAAGCCCCTGTACAATGAACTTCAAATGTGTCATTCGCCACACAACAAACATTAGCGATAGTGATATTATTTGATCAACTTCACTTAAGGTGATAATAATAGTAACAATTTAGAGTGAAAATAGGCTTGCTTAAATGGCAGTTACTGAAAATGGTTCAACTCAATCCAATGGACCCAATAATTCCTCTGGGCGAATAAAGATTTGCTACCATAATCGATGGATTACGGTTTGCTCTATATTATTTTCCTCTGTAGCAACATTTTTTTGCTGGGTTTTTGTTTTACAATTGACAATGAAGCACGGATTTTTGTCATATTTGGGCTTAAGCAACCAATATTTTTTAAAAGAACCAAATTCACTTAAAGATCCACTAATGCTCCACCATATCGGTGAATTAGTTGCAAATGGTACAATACTCAGCCTAGACGATCTTTGGTCATTCCAAAGTAGCTTCTATCAAACAATCATTACGGTACTTATTGCTATTAATGCGATTTTAGGAGCATTCGCTTTTTTCATGGTAAAGCATTCATCTAACGCGATGGCTAGAGAAGAAGCAATAATTGAGGTTAACGCTCACATGGATAGCATTAAATTTGACAAAAGTGTCAAGGCAGTAATTGAAGATAAAGTAGAACGTAAAATTAATGAAAAAATAGCATCTACTCAGTTTGATTTAAATGAGCAAATAGAAACAATTTCAGAAATTGCAGGGGATATTAGTGAGTTAAGAACTTTATCGGAAAAAGTTGATGCTATAGCTAAAGAAAATAGTGAGCTAAAAAGGTATATAAATGTTTTAGCAAAAAATATAGCACTAAAAGATACTGTTGATAATGATGGTGGATCATTTGTTCTAAAAAAGGAGGTTGAGTAAATGGCATTTATCAGAAAAAAACCTACCGAGGACAAAGAAAAAAAACCGGATATACAAAACTTAATTGCTCCCGACGAATTATTGTCTTTTGCTAAAGAAAAAAACATTAAGACCAGCCCACTAGATGTATCAGCCCTGACAAAATTACTTGGCATTACTATGCGGATGGAACCCATGTTAGGTGAAGAGTCAGGATGCCTAAAAAAAGACAAGTCTGGCACATGGATAATGACAGTAAATTCTTTACACCACCCTCATCGCCAGCGTTTTACAATAGCCCATGAAATAGGGCATTTTATCAAGCATGCCATGATTACTGAAGTTTTTACTGATAGTGTTTTCTTCAGAAATGGACAGACAGATCGAATGGAAGTTGAGGCCAATAAATTTGCAGCTGAATTATTAATGCCGGATAGCGATTTTAGATATTATATTGAGAATCATTCTCAGAAAGTATCTGATATAGCGGCACATTTTGAAGTATCATCTATGGCTGTTCGCATTCGTGCTCAACAGCTTGGGTATGATGGACATAATCTATGAAAAATATTAAAAAATTTAAATATTTTCCATTAATCAAAACTAGAGATGCAGAGTTAAAAGCAATATCTCGTCTTAATGATGACATACTCTCTGAAATCCTACCTATATACGAGTTAACAAAGTCACGAAAAACCAAAGTGGCACCTGATGGTGATATCCATCGTCGAATGACACTTATAGCCGAAATTCAGGGTGACAAACCATTTATTCTCGATGTTAGTTCTAATGATAAATATACAAATCCTCAAATAGAACAATTGCTCGATGAGAATAAAGGTTACTATGAGTGGCAATATTTCATAAGTCTCTATAGTGGTTTAAATATAATCCCGATGATTCATCTTTATGATGAAGACGATTTTTCGGAAGTCACTAAATTTGTTAGTGAAATATCTAAGCTAAAATCCACCTTGGCAGTAAGATTGCCATTCAATCTTGATGACTATAAAAAATTCATTACTCCAATAATTGATGGACTAAACGATGGATGTAAAGTTTTCGTTATATTAGATGGTGAGCAAGTTACAAGTAAAGAACAAGAGAATGTCACTAATGGTTTTTTATTTGCTTGTCAGGAAATAGAGGAATTTAATTCGAAAATAGAAGATATAGTAATCTTAACAACATCATTCCCTTTAAGTCCAGCAAAACTGGGTAATGATGATGAAGGTGAGGTTTCAATATTAGAGGAACATATATTCCAGCAGGTTTCTCGAGAATACCCTGTCAAATATGGGGATTACGCATCAATTAATATACAACAGGTGGAAATAAAAGGTGGAACCTTTGTTCCTCGAATTGATATATCATTGACTGAGAAATTCATATATAAAAGATATCGTCGTGATGATGGCAGCTATGTATTATGCGCTCAAAAAATGGTACAAGACAATCGATATATTCCAATTGGAACATGGGCTGATAAAGAGATAGAGCTAGCATCTAAAGGCATGCCATCAGGAATTAGCCCCTCATTCTGGATAGCAGTAAGGATGAATTATTATATCACTACGAGAGTGAAACTACGCTCTTTTTGATAGATTTCCCGATGGCATTCTAGTTAACGTCAGAATGTCATCAGGGTTTATTCTCAAACCTAACTCATTGTAAAATATATCAAAATTGCACTTCAACTTCTCCCGCAAATGTTTTCTTGATATGTTCTTTACAGTTTCTAAATCATTGTTTTTTATAAATAACTCGCAAAGTTCATGTTTTGATTTTAATGTATTATTGGATGTTAGCTTTCTCAAAGTTGAGGTATCTAGTGTACTGGCTAATGTTATTTTTTTATTTTTTTTAAAATGACTCGCTTCTTTTATTAAGAGGATATCATTATTTTCTACTAGAATTATTCCTATCTTTTTTTTACAGTTTTTTTTCACTAACTTTATGTTAGATGGCTCACAAACAACATAGCAATAATCAAAATATTCTTTGTAGCTATCTAATTGATATTCTAGCCTTTCAATAGAATCACCAGAACCTTTTATTTCAAAAATAGATGCTATGTTATTTGTAATAGAAACAACATCAGCTCTCCTTGAGCCATAATTAAAGCGCAGCTCTGAGCCAATAACTGTATCGCTAGATGAATGCTCTAGTAGATATTCAATTAGTTTTATTTTAATTTCAATTTCTTTCATTAAATCAACACGATTTTTATTATTGATAACATATTATTTCATTTTTCTGTTTATTTGTACAGTACTTTGAGTGACGTTTAGATACGTTAATAAATCTTAGGTATAAATGCTAAAAAAGTGATTATTTGCTCTTCTATAATATTTAGCTCACTAGCTGTTATACCCAGTAATGGCCTTTCATCATATTGCACATCTTTGCTGTGCGCGTTTGGACGGTCACGCAGGCCAAAATGATGCACGGCCGCCATTCGTTCCACGCGTCCAGCAAATTCGACCACTGCCGCGTCAGGGCTGCTGTTGGCTTTCATATAGCGCGCGGTGCGCAACTTGGCGAACATTTCCCGCTTAATCCGCCCTTTGGGTTTACGCAGCGGTTGAGATTTACGGGCAGCATACGGGGTGCCGTCTGGCGCTTGCTGGCGTTTAATCCGTTGCTGTTGACTGGCGCGCAGGCGTTTGGCAACTGTGGCCGCCAGCGCTTTGCGCGCCTTGGGTGTCAGGTTGGCAATCAGTCCGGCCAATGCATCATCAAAGGGCTTCAGTTCATTCATTTAATCCGCTCACCGTGGAAGTAAATTTCCGTTGGCCGGGGTATCGTTTCCGACAATTGCGGCTCCAGCGCATGGTTAACATGCAGTGCACCGTCTATCTCTTTCACAATGGTCCGTTCGGTCAATTGCAGGTCGATACGGATATCACTTAGCACATCGCTAATGACATCAACCTTATGAATAAAGCCGGTGCGGCGCTTTTCTTCTGTCGCCATAATGTCAGGTTGATGCTCCCGCAGCCATGCCTGTATTGGCACAAAGAGATAATCAACATCACTGGGGAAATCCTCAATAAACAGCGTCAGCGTATATTGATTCTCAAAAGAGAGCGACGGGGCCAGCGTCGAGACAATGCGCCCGCCATCAACAAACATTTTCAGCCGCTCCGGGTTAGTCTGGAACAGCGGCAGACTGTCGGTTAAGGCTTGGCGTAGCAGTTTGGGTTTTAACATGATGTTGTTCCTGACACTGTTTCACGGCTTCCACTTGCAGCCCGCAGGCCACCAGTGCGGTTTCTAACTGGCGGATATCGGCACTTAAATCACCATTAACCGCCGGACTACTGCCCGGCAGTGGGCAACTGTTCACTGTCGGACAGCCAACGTAAATAATCGTTGGGGCTGGCGAACGCGGGGCGTTGGTGCAGCCGGATAACGTCAGCAGGCAAAGCAGCAGAAAACCAATCACGCAAGGCTTTATTTTCATTGAGTAACCTTTGAATTCTCTGTTCACGGGATAATGACAAGGTGCTGGCGTGGCTCAGTGATTGCCGCAATGCCTGCTCATTTTCTGCCTGTTGCCGGGCCTCATCTTGCAAGCGGGTGATCGCATTGTCTCGGCTCTCAATCCCAGCGGATAAAGTGCCAATCACCAGCTTGGCGCTGTCTAAATCTTTTTTCAGACTATGGGCATGCCATGCCAGCAGCCCCATCATCGAAAGGTATAAAATGACTATTGTGCGCATATCAGACCCCGCTCAGGCAGTACATTTGTTCAGTGGTGCGGCGACGTTCTAGCCCTTTGGTTTTTACGCCATTGACATACACCCAGCGCGGCAACTGATTGCAGGCGCTGCGCCAGTCGCCCTTGTTGACAAAAAAGGCCAGCGTCGAGCGGCAAGCCGCACCGGTGCCGACGTTAAAGGCGAAACTCACCACTGCGTCATACACTGGTTGTGGCATGGCAACCGGCATACAGACGGCGATTGCCTGCTCAACTCGTTGCACATCCGCCACCAGATTGCCCGCCACCTGCCTCTCACTAATCACGCTGCCCGGCTTAACGCCAGCCGTGTGACCGATGCCATTTGTCCAAACGTTGGCGCTGCATTGGTAGGCGTTGAGCTGGCAGCCCTCATAATCGGCAATCAGTTTTAGTCCGGCAGCCGATGTTTTGAGCGTCTGATAGTTTGGCAAGGTGGCGGCCAGTGCAAGAATGACCCCGACCAGACAGCGCTTAACGATTGAGTTCATCGAACACCTCCCGCCTAATACTCAGTTCTTTCAGCAAGAAATAACTCTTGCGCCGGTAATACCAGTTAATAAGACAGGTCGCCGCAGCAGCCAGCGCCGCCACATAAAACGCAATATCTTGCGGACTCAGTGCGCCAATAAACGCTAACAGCAGCGCAAAAACATAAGCTAACGCAGAGCTGATTTTCTCCATTTTCAATCCCATAATTGAACGGTTTCACGTTGGGCCGCCGGGGCCATGTCGGGCAACTCCACCGGATAGCCGTGGGGCAGAATAGCCCCCAGTTCCGACAGCCCCGGATTTGCGTCATAGACTTGCTCCAACACATCTTGCGTGCGGCCGTAATGCCGCCAGCACAGTGCGTCGAGCGTGTCGCCTTGCAACGCGTAAACCCGCATCAGATAAGGCCAATAATGCTGTGGGACTGACCGGCAATGTTACGAATGCTAATCCGCGCATCACGCCACAACTCATCAACCGTGCTTTCAATGGCCTCCGCACGTTTATCACCGCGCGCGCTGGCGTCATAACCGCGATAACGCTCGGCCAGTAGTGCGGCCGTGATGGCACAGACTGCCCGCTGGTACTCGGCCAACAGGATGCTTTCGCCGTCCAGTTGCTCGGCCTGCACCTCGGCCAGTGTTTTAAAGCCCGCGCCCATCTGGTCACGGCGGTACTCGTACAGTTCGGCGTTGACCTCAGAGATTGCGCCCTTAATGGTAAAACGCAGTCGCTCAGCGGTGACGGTTCCCTCAAGGCGCAGCAATTCGCGCAGTTTTATCGGGTCAACCGCAGGCCAGAAAAAGGTATTTTCAATCACCGGTTCAGCCGTTTTGTCAGGCCGGGGCGCGGGGATAACAACAGTGGTCATGGCAACCTCAATATCAGAATGGGTGGGCGGTGGACGACGGCGTTAACACAATAAAATCGGTTGCGGCCATCGTGCCGCCCGGCTCGGGGAGCGTTCGGGTTAGCGGCTGGCGGCGTTCTTTAACTTCACGGCCAACCGCTCAATGTCTTTCTTAACGCCACAACCGGTGTGTAGCTGGAGTGCGCGGTGAAGATGGGACAGGGCCAGTTCGCCCCGCCCACCGTCACGCAACACATAACCGGTCATTTTGTGCAGTTTGGCCCGCACTTGGTCGGGCATATCCTCGTCTTCCATCAGCTCAATGGTTTGCAGCAAATGGTCAACATCAACCGGTTTACCGGTGGCATAAGCGCGCCCGGCCGACTCGGCCACTTCCTCGGCAATCAGGTAAGCTGTCGAGCGGGTAAATCGGTCGGTTGGCACTAACTGGTAACGCAGGGCATAACGGGCGATATCCAGTGCGCCGGGGATATCCCCAGCGTCCAGACGCCAAATCATGACCGTCATTAGAATGGTGTCCTGCGCGCCTTTTCCCTCACTCAACACGCCCGACACCCAAGGCTGGTAATCCGGCAAGAGTTGGCGTTTCAGCTCGGCTTTACGCTCGTTTGAACGTACTTGTTTCAACTTGCGCTTATCTTCATTGAGCTTGAGCAACATCAGCTCGTAGCCGGTGGCGTGGCGCAGCGGATTATCCCGTTGCTGTGAGGCGGCAATAGCCGACTGCCTTATAAAGTGGCGGCGCGCAGGACTGGACATAACTTATTTACTCCCCTTCGCAGTTGGTGCTTCGCCTGTGGTTTCCGGCACGTTTTCCGCGTTGGCTGTGGCTTCCGGTTTAGTTTCATCCGGGTTAGCTGCCACTTTTACTGCGGCAATAATCGCAGCCGCCAGACCATCGTAGTTAGGTGCGTCAGACGCAGCTTTTTTATCTGCGCCAGATTCCGGCTCCTCTTTTTTCGGCGGCGATAGAATCTCGATGTTTTCCACCAGACAGCCGCAGGTGTAATCCTCCACCACATAATCCTGTTTAATGGATTCGTAGTTTTCGATGCGGTCACGCTTGGCGTTCTCATCGATATGGCGGCGGTGCGAGTCTTCCAGCCAGTAAATAGACAGGTTATCGAGGCGGGTGATCATGAATGCGTTTGCCGGGAAGAACGGCACACGGATGGCCGGTAAATTACCGATACGTTTCTGGCTGATAATCAGGTCAGCGGCGAGGGTTTCGCTGTTTTCCTGCTCTTTATTGACGATAGGAAAATACTTATCTTGCATCAATTGACGACCCGTGATGACCACTAGTTCAGGGTCTTCCTGATGCCATTCAGCAATCATGGTATTAGTGGCATCCATCACCAACGCATCCAGATTGACGTAATCGCCACCATGGCCAACACGGATTTTTTCCGATACTACCGTGCCATCTTCTTCAACGACTTTACTCATTACGCGGATTGGCGCATTGAGGCGATATTTTTGTAACCAACCCGGCGCGATATCCTGCAACAGCGGGTTGAGTGCGCGGTTAGAGGTTTTGGCGCGATGGGTGCCATTGAAACCGGCCATGATGCGGTCTAGTGCCTGACGCTTGATAATGGCGTCGCGCAAACGGGTCTGGAAGTCCTGATAACGCGCCCACAGGTCAAGGGTGTTATAGCGGATGTGGAAATCGTAGTTCACCTGCTCACAGAAATACTTCTCACTGTCCAGTGAGGCAAACTCGGCGGTTTCGCGCTCGTCTCCGCCGTCAGTATCGGTGGTACTGGCAACCGAACCATTGACACCAAGGCCGACTTTTTCGGCGGTCAACTCCGATACCGGCACAATATTGATACGGCTCAGAAATTCTGAGGACTCTTGTACGCGGGTCATGATGGTTTGCGTGACGGAGGGTTCAACGTTGAATTTTTTATTCAAGTCGCCGGTTTCTACCCCGTTCAGCTCGGCTTGACGGGTCAGATAGGCATTAAATTTAAAACGGGTTGCTGGGCGCATAATAATCCTGATTCAGTTAAATAACGTGTTAATGAAATAACTAGCGGGCCGCACAACTGGCGGCCAGCGACCCTAACTAGCAGTCGGTCAATACATCGTTTTGATTGTTGCCGCCGGTAGACTCTGGGCGCTTGGTCTGGCTAAAGTTTTCAGTGATAGACAGTTTGGTTTCTAGGGATGTAACGCCTTGTTTTCCCTTTTCAATACTCTGTTTCAGCTCTGTCACTTGGTCAGCAAGTTGCTTCTCAATGGCCGTAAAGCGGGTTTCAATGGTTTCTCCCTGTTCCTGCACATGCACGGCCACGGCATTCACCGCCTCATGCACATCATTAAAACGGGCGTCGTCGGTTGCCTGTTTGCGACTAAACACTGACTTCACCATGTTGAGCAAAGTGACACCCGGCTCGGCCACGTCTTCAAATTCCAGTTGCACTTCAACCGCCGCAGAGAAAAAGTTATCCGGGTGAGATTTACGGGCGGCCAGTGGGTTGTGTTTGGCTTTGGTGCTGAATTCCAACATTTCAGTGCCGAGGCTGGCGGGGTCATCGGTCACGGCCAGACCGACCAGATAGGCTTTACCGGTATTGGCAAAGTTCGGGCGAATTTCCATCGAGGTATAGATTTTCTGTAAGGCTTTGTTCATCTGCACCAAATCGTCGGTTGGGCTGATTTGGGCGAACAACGCGCGCTTACCATTGAGAATGGAATCGTCTTCAATGGTTTCCGCTTTAAGGGCTGATACATCGCCATAACGGCGGAAAGGACTGTCAGGGAAATAACTTTTCAAATGCTCCAGATTGATGCGGCAACCGTAGACGCGCGGGTCAAATGACTCGGCCATTTGGTTGATATCGTCAGCGTCAATCACTCGCCCGTCGCAGGTGTCGCCCTCAACGCCGATACGAAAAAACTTAGAAACTTTCTTAGCCATGAGCGGCTCCATTTAATGTGGGTTGTTTGGTACGGGGCTTAGTTTCCTGACTGAGAGGGGCGGCAACAACGAAAGCCCGTTGTGACGGGGCTGGCACAACAGGGAGGACGCGCAGAGGGTCGGGCTGGTCGCGTAGCCTAATGGCATGAATACGACACCGAGCACCATTATCAGCGACCCACGGCGACAGGCGGCCTTGCTTTACTGGCAGGGCTTTTCTGTGCGCCAGATTGCGGACACGCTGGCCCTGAAATCGCCGACTGTGCAGAGCTGGAAGAAGCGCGACGGGTGGGATGCGATTGCACCCATTTCCCGCGTGGAAACCAGCATGGAAGCACGGTTAATTCAGCTCATCATGAAAGACGCCAAAGAGGGGCGGGACTTTAAAGAAATTGACCTGTTAGGCCGTCAGATTGAGCGACTGGCGCGGGTGAACCGCTACAGCCAGACCGGCAGCGAGGCCGACTTAAATCCGAACGTGGCGAACCGCAACAAAGGGGAGCGCAAGACCCCGGATAAAAACCTGTTTAGCGAGTCAGCCATTGAAAAGCTAGAGTCTATTTTTCACGAAAATATCTTTGATTATCAACGCAACTGGTTTGAGGCCGGACTCGCTCACCGCATTCGTAACATCCTAAAATCGCGCCAGATTGGGGCAACGTTCTTCTTTGCCCGTGAAGCACTGTTGGATGCCATCACCACGGGACGTAACCAAATATTCCTGTCCGCCAGTAAAGCACAGGCGCATGTGTTCAAAAGCTACATTATCGACTTTGCTCGGATGGTTGACGTTGACCTGAAAGGCGACCCGATGGTGTTACCGAACGGGGCACGCCTGTTCTTTCTCGGCACGAATGTCCGTACCGCGCAGAGCTACACTGGCAATCTGTATTTGGACGAATATTTCTGGATACCCAAGTTTCAGGAACTGCGCAAAGTTGCCAGCGGCATGTCATTACACAAAAAATGGCGTACCACCTATTTCTCCACGCCGTCGAGTCTGGCCCACAGCGCCTATCCGTTCTGGTCTGGTGAGCTGTTCAATAAGGGCCGTCGCAATAAATCCGACCATATCCAACTGGATCTCAGCCACAGCCATTTGGCTCGTGGCGCTCTGTGTGATGATGGTCAGTGGCGGCAGATTGTGACGGTTGAAGATGCACTGGCGGGCGGCTGTAACCTGTTTGACCTCAACCAGTTGTCACTGGAATACAGTCCAGCCGAATATCAAAACCTGTTGATGTGCGAATTTGTGGACGATCAAGCGTCCGTCTTCCCGTTCGCCGAGTTGCAGGCTTGCATGGTCGACAGTTTGGAAGAGTGGGAGGACTACAACCCGTATTCGTTGCGGCCGTTTGGTTATCGCCCAGTGTGGATTGGTTACGACCCCTCAGAGGCCAATGGCGGTGACAGTGCAGGGTGTGCGGTGATTGCCCCGCCGATGGTGCCGGGCGGCAAGTTCCGCGTATTGGAGCGCCACCAATGGAAAGGAATGGATTTTGAGGCGCAGGCTAAGCATATCGAAGAATTAACGCAAAAGTATTGCGTGGAATACATCGGCATTGATGCGACTACCGTCGGTCAAGGCGTTTTCCAGTTGGTACGCCAGTTCTTCCCAGCCGCAAGAGAAATCAAATACACCCCTGAAATCAAAACCGCCATGGTGCTGAAAGCCAAACACACTATCAATAACGGCCGTTTGGAATATGACACCGGCCACACCGATATCACGCAGTCATTTATGGCCATTCGCAAGACCATGACCGCCAGCGGCAAAAGTTCGACTTATGTTGCCAGCCGCAGCGAAGAAGCCAGCCACGCCGATGTGGCGTGGGCGATTATGCATGCCCTGTTAAATGAACCCCTCACCGCGACATACGGTGGTCACAGCCCTAACTTCTTGGAGTTTTACGGATGAGTAAGCGCAAAGGCCGCAAGGCATTGAGTCGCCCGGTAACTAATCACACCGCCAGCCAACAGCAGCCGGTGGAGGCGTTCACCTTTGGCGAACCCTCCGCCGTTCTTGATAAGCGGGAAATACTGGATTACATCGAATGCACCGGAAATGGAAAATGGTATGACCCGCCTATCAGCTTTGACGGGCTGGCGCGCAGCTTTCGGGCGGCGGTGCATCACAGCTCGCCGCTGTATGTGAAACGCAACATACTGGCGAGCACTTTTATCCCACATCCAATGCTCAGTCAGCAGGCTTTTAGCCGTTATGCGCTGGATTATCTAGTATTTGGCAATGCATTTTTAGAGGTACGCCGTAACCAACTGGGCGCACCACTGCGACTCGACCCCAGCCCGGCTAAGTACACCCGCCGTGGATTAGAAAAAGATTGCTATTGGTTTGTGCAGAACTGGAAAGATGAACACCCGTTCGCCGCCGGTAGCATTTTTCACCTGATAGAACCGGATATTAATCAGGAGCTTTACGGCCTGCCGGAATATCTCAGCGGTTTAAATTCTGCTTGGCTCAATGAGGCGGCCACGCTGTTCCGCCGCAAGTATTATCAGAATGGTGCTCATGCGGGCTACATCTTGTATATGACGGATGCGGCGCAAAGCAGCAGCGATATTGAGGCGATGCGTAAAGCGATGCGTGACACCAAAGGGTTAGGCAATTTTCGCAACCTGTTTATGTACGCACCCAACGGCAAAAAAGACGGTATCCAGATTTTACCCTTGAGCGAAGTCGCCACCAAAGATGACTTTTTTAATATCAAGAACGCGACCCGCGATGACCTGCTTAGTGTTCATCGGGTGCCGCCGCAGATGATGGGGATTATTCCCAACAATACTGGCGGTTTTGGTGACGTGGCGAAAGCCTCACAAGTGTTTGTCCGTAACGAGTTAACGCCGTTGCAAGAACGATTGAAAGAGGTGAATGACTGGATAGGGGAAGAGGTGATCCGGTTCAAACCTTATGAGCTGATAAGTGAGGAATAAAACCACACAGGCCGCCAAATAAGGCGGCTTTTTTGTGACTGAAAAGTAGGAATTCCAACACCTAGCGCCATACGCCACCAGACGCCCGCCACACCCTCGCCCCCATGCACACACATTGACTTCCAATCCAATAGAACGCAGCACCACGGCCCGCCCAAGATCGATAAATAAGGGTATCAAAACCCTTTGCGCGCAATGCTATCCCCGCCACGCCTGCGCGCTTTGCAGGTCGCATTTCATGCACTTGCATGATCCATTGAGATCCGCGTCGGGACTGGTGCTAAGGGGGAGTTTCTGACTCAGGTTCATCATGCAAAATCATGCACTATATGCATGCATTACAAACCTAAGCTAAGAACCGCCCGATTCGGCGGTTTATAACTAGTTATTGAATAACAGGAAGTGTCGATTGCTGATTTTTTTTAGTGTGATTATTATCAACAGCTTGATGAGTGTTCATATTAAACCACGACGCATGGCTAACTTCACTTAGCGGGAATACAATTGTGGTATCTACATCTTTTAAACCATCATAGTCATTTGTAAATATTATGCTTAATGTATCCTTTTCTCGGTAACCAGATAGTAAAGGCGTAATTGAGATTTCCTGATTTGGCCCTTCTTTTTCATTTGGTTCACTTATTACTTTTACCCTGCCAACATAAACCTTTCGGCTTTGCAACGTAATCAACACATCTTTCCGCCTAGTTGCAGAGTCAAAGAATAACCTACCCAAAGAGCCATTTGGCAACACATCACCAAGAGCAGACAAACGCATCGTTTGAATATAAAAACGCCAGTCGCGAGACTCTTCTTTAACCTCACCATTAGCAGCATCAACCCTACTAATAGGGGCACTTTTCGACACTACTCGTGCAATAAGATGTGCGGATAAAAATGTGGTAACTCTTGATAAGATATTAAAAAATACGGCGCTAAGTATGGATGCCACAGAAATAAGGATTAACCATGATACTACCCGGTTAGATTTTGGATCTTTGCTTGCATCAATCAACCAAGAAGTCCAAGTAGCAAGGTTAAATTCAGGCCAAAACCATTTTATAGTGAATGCGGCAAGAAGAGAGAATAAGACGGCGAAAGTCCCGAATGTCGCCGCCTTTAAGTACAACAGTTGTCCATCATATCGATGCAACCTGAAATACATTCTAAAATTGTGGGTGGAAGTCACAACTAGACACCCACTAACAAGAAGCGGAATAATAAGCAGGGCAAACATCGTTTTTTATTATCCCTTAATTTTGCTCTTGTACTTTTATCGCATCATGTTCAACGATAATCTTCGCAGCTGCACGTAACTCATCCATATCCTCTGATTCGCCACCAACAACTACCCCACCGCGCTCAGTTACACGGATATCGTGTATTCCAGCATCATTAAGTCTTTTGACCATGGGTAAGTAAGACTCGATACCAAACAACTTCATAATTAAATCAGTCATAATAACCTCCTTGCATACTGACCACTTCCTTTGTTATCAGTGAGCTATACGACATTTAACTGCAAGGCTTTTGTTAGAAGCCGAGGTAGCATAAGTACCTTTTAAGAAGGGCGGCAAAGTGTACATGCTATGTGACCATATGCCAAGCAATGCCTGTATTAATAGAGAGTTTTTTATACACTTTTAGTTCCATAAATGTGTGTGAACTCTTGTCATTCATCTCTATCTGTTACTAACTAAAGCCTATCTACACAAAATATGCAAGAGAATCCAACACCTTCATTTGTTAATTATTTAAGTCTCTTTGTAGGGTCATCAAAACCACTATCATCACTATTACAGATGATCTTTTTCTGCTCTGAATAAGAACGTGCCATCTGTTGCACAAGCTCTGCAATCCAAACCAAAGCAATCTCCTTATCATTTTTTTGTCTCTCATCGCCGGTAGTAAGCCGCGCTATCAGATCGATTCTTTCGATTAAGACTATTTCTTCTAATGAATCTGGCACCTCATCCCTCCGTCACATAAGCACTGTACTTACATACAGTATAATATGCATTTAACATGAAAACTTCTATATAAATCTATGGTTTTACTTAAGTAAAAAATTTTGATTTAAATAGCAGTCTGTTGAACAACAAGCCTTTTATGCATCAAAACAGTGAACACCGAGAGTCACACTGTTTATTTAATTACCATTGTGACGCGTCACAATGGTTTAATTGCGCTAATTAATAGGCTATTGATACCTTTGGTCTGCCAACATGCCGCCTCACCCCGCAAACAACACCCATTTGGATCTCCCGGTAAGGTATCGCCACATTTGCCACAACATTGTTTATTCAGCTCGGCTTGTTGTTCTTTTAGTCGCTGGTTATCTTGCCGAATAAGCAGCGCGATATATTCCGGTAAATCGTAAGCGGGCCGGAACAGACGCCGAGCGGCCATGCCCTCGATTAGCATCGCGTACTCTTCCGGCTCCAGTCTGGCGCGAACTTCATTTATACCGGCGGATTTATCACGCTGGCGTTGTGCCTGCTTACGGGTAGTTGCATCAGTTTTAGTCATGGTTTTTCTCTCAGGTAGATTAATCATCAAATTCCGGCCAGTCGGACAAGGCCGGATACTGAATAACATCGCCACCAAACGACATTTTGGCCCCACGGGCTAACGATTCCAGCTCCCAGCGTTGGACACTGATATCTTTCAGCAGTAAATCATTGCGGATTTGGGGGATGCGCTGGCGTTCTTCACGGGTCAAACGGGCTGACGGGGCAATAAGTCGGCCTTTGGTTGGGTTAAAACTACATTGTGTCTTGCTAATCGTTGGCTGTTTCTCTTTAACACGGGCCACAATCGCCTTCACGGCGGCAGTGTCCGACCAGTCAATAACGGCGTCCGGTGGGTATTCCATCGCTATCACAGGCGTTTTAGCCTGCCCGTTGGGGTCATTTGGCGCTTGGGTGTTTCCACCTAACCCACAGTTATTGACAGGACTCCGAGGCGCGCCAGAGGCGCTTTTCAAAGTCAAAAGCTCAACGTCAACGGCACCCGAAACGATGCGCCATTGAGTTGTACGGGTTTCATGAACATGGTCAGCGCCCAAATGCGGCGCGTAGATACCGACGACTTTCTGCACTTCCTCATCGTAGGCGTTGAGTTCATCAGCGACGCGCTTGGCTAAACGGACGGTCTGGTTGCCGCAATTGGTGCCACCTTGCGCGATGATGTAAGCAGCAAAATCACCTTCGTCAGCAGCATGGCGCACGGCTTCCACGGTTTCGTCGAAAGTCTCAGCCAGACTAATAGAGCGGATACGGCGACACTCGCGATAAACCCCCATGGAGGGCAGACCTATCGGGCGAAATTGGGGGATGCGCCACGTTGCCGCCCACGCTGTCACTGCCGCAGCGGAGTCAGTTAGAAGCTCGCCGGTTTCATGGTCACGCTCGCCCTCAAGCGCATAGCCGTCGATATTTTTGGCAATGTATTTAGCGATGTAGCCAGCGGCCCCGCCTTTGTTCATATGCTTGCACTCAAAGCGGTATTTAGCGGCTCCACGCTCGTCACTGTCTTCTTTCAACGCATAACGACGCATGATGTCGATAATCTGTTGGCGCTGGCGACGCTCACAAAACAGCATCATGTGCCAGTGCGGGGTGCCGTCGTGGTGCGGCTCAACCACCCGCATTCCGTAGACGCTTAATTTATTGTCTTTAAAGGCGGTGCGCATTTTGCTCCAAATGTTGCAGAGATAGCGCTGGCCGTCTTTCGGGGAATAGGCTTCATCGTCCCACTTGTGGTTAAGCTGGACTTTCTCGTTATCCCCTTTCCCAACAACGCGGGTCGGGTGATATTTAGATGGGGTAGTGATGGTCAGGAACATGCCGACGTGCTTCTGCTCGGCAGCATATTTTTCAGTAAAAGCGATGGTGTTCATTAGCTCCATACGGCGAATTTCTGGATTAGAGATACTCGCCATGACCTTATCAATCAGGTCGATGCGCTCACCGGTTTCAATATTTTCTAACTGGCAGCTTTTGAGATATTCCAAATTAGACTGGCGACGGGCGAACACTTCCCGGATAGCCTGCTTACTGGCATAAGAAGAGGCCGATTTATCACGGCTAACATTACCGACAGCAATCAATAATGCTTCCCGCCAGCACATACGCTGGGCTTTAAGTTTCCGCTCCCACCATTCGGGATTAACCAGACGTGATAGGCTGGCGATAGCAGACGAGATATCTAACCGGCCTTTCCGGTATTTGCGCCAGTGCATTGGCGTGATATTAAAAGCGCGCGCCATTTTGGCAATATCGCCGTATATCCGTACCTGTGTATCAGCCTGCAATAAAACAGACCTGTCACCCTGATTGGCCTTAATGCATTCATCACAATGATGGTTGTACGCCACCATTAGCTCATCACCGATTTTGCGGGCAAAGCGACGCAGCTCTTTATCATGCATGCCCGCGAGGCTGGCATAAGTTGGGGCATCAGTGGAAAAGCTCATTGACGCACTCAGGCGCATAACATTTTTGTTATTAACCACCTGAATACGCGGCCAGATACGCTGGTCAAAGACAAACATCAGCCATTTGTTAGCGTCGTTTAGCCCTTTATTGGCTAGCAGGTATTCATAGCGAGAAATGAACTGGCTACGCAGGAAGTGAGGCAGGTTATTGATATTGGCTAAAACAGCTTGCCCCTGAATCAGTTGTTCACGGGTAAGCGGTCTTGCTGGTGCAAGGGTTTGGCGTGGTTTACTGCCGGGGTAGGCGTAGGCAGGAACAGCAGCGCCGCTGCCCGGATAAGGCAACGACGGAGTTGGGGCAACACGGCCACGCATATTGTTAATGCTGGTCATAAGACTGAGTGATTATGTGCTCAGCGATTTGGTTAAGCAGTTCAGCAGCCTCTACGCCATTCAGTTCACGATTCAATATTTGATTAGCGATTTCTTCCAAACGCGATGAAACCAGTGCAGCCTGATTTTTTCGCTCATCAATCCGAGCTTCATTTAGTAATAACTCCAGTGAGTTCATAGCCGCAGGCGAGCGCTCATATCTGATTAATTCCGCTGGTTGCTTTGTATTCTTCATCGGTAATTCCTGTTTTTAGGCAATACGAAACCCGGCGAGTAAAACGCCATATATTGCGACTTTGGTTAATTAATAATATTCAGTGTGCAGTCATCATTACTGACAAATGACGGCAACGAACGGGTAAACTCAATTAAGTAATTCAACGCTTCAACTACAGATTCCCTCTCTGCTGGGCTTAATTCTGAAAACTGCATATTCACATGGCGACTTTTTAAGCCAGCATGAAAACAGATTGTTTTACGCAAATGTGCAGGCGATTTATCAAAAGTTTCTTGAGCAACATTTTTTCTATTGCGCAAATATTTTTCTTTTAATTCTGTAATGCGGGCAATACCCGTCATTCTTAATTTTTCAGCTTCCGTTAATTGCAACATATAACCTCCAATCAACGCCCGAATAGACGGCGTAATATTGGCGTCTTCTTTGCAGAGGACAATTCTTGTAAAAGCGCCTTTTGATTACTTCCCGGCTTCCAGCGCTGGCCGTTCTTCAACTCCAGCATACCGTGGCCGAAATGGCGCAGGCTTACCGGGCTTTGCTGTTTTAACAATGGGGCAATAGAAATAATCATAAAGACACCTCAACTCAAACCGGCGACAGCACTCAAGCCGCTAATAACATCAACGGTTGAAGCAAGCGCAGGGGTTGACTGAATGCGACATTGCACTGTCAGACCAATCAGTGACAGATGGCGAATCGCTGTATTGACCGTATCCAGCAGTGACGATTTACGGGAAGCAGTCTTATGATCGCCTTGAACAGCAGCGGCGGCAATCAAGCCAACGGCAGCGGTAGCATGTAGAGCATAAGTTGGGATATTACCGGGACAGGCTTCATTGACTGGCACCGATGGCATGCAATTGATTTGCGCCAACATGGCATCAATCAAGCTGGCGTCTTCTGTTGCGTCAGTGATCGCAAGCAATTCACTAACCGTAAGCTGGTGCGGTTGTTCCGGGTTGAGCTTGTTCCGCAACGTTTGCGCATTCATATCCAACTGTTTCGCCAACTGAGTCAGATTGTGGCGCGTTGGAAACTGGCGGCATGCATTGTCAAAGTGCGGATGTTTAGAAACAGAAAAATCAAACATGTCACATCCTTAAAGTTCACTTAAAGTGAATACAGATTATCAATGATGAGCTGAAAACGAGCATGACCGAATGCATTGCGAAGTTGTTCTTCTTTCCAACGCGCATAGTAAATACGAATCGGGCCACCTGCTCTCTTACATCCCTTGCGAATCATTCGCTTTTCAATTGGTACGCGAGGGTTATCGCCAGTCGTCCAACGGTAAGCGGTACGTTTTGAAACACCCTCAAGTTTTGCGAACATTTCTAAGCTCACTACAGGAGCAGGAATTTTTATAATTGCGATTTCAGAAGCCATGATGCATGATTCCCTATTTGCCAAAGTTTGTAAGTGATGCGCCTCTGTTTGCCAACACCAGCCATCAATTACGTAGGTTTAGCCAAAATATATCTCCATATTGGGAGATAGTAAATAGGTTTTATCAAAATGAGAATTGATTCTTTAGGATGGAGCAACGTAGATGTATTGGATAGAGTCTGTTTGGCATATGGATTTTCTCAGAAAATTCAATTAGCTAACCACTTCGATATCGCGTCTAGTTCGCTGTCTAATCGATACACCCGTGGAGCTATCTCTTACGACTTTGCAGCACACTGCGCACTTGAAACGGGGGCAAGCCTTAGATGGTTATTGACCGGAGAAGGGCAACAATTTGAAGGTAAGTCTTCATCATCGGATACAAAGAGAATAGAAATATTCACATTAAGTGAAGAAACACTCAAAAGTGATGGTTATCTGAGTATTGATGTTCAGCTTTTTGGGAAGCCTTTATCTGATGGAATTGCTGTTCGCACTGATGGAAAACTTCACTTTATCGATAAAGCAGCATCGTTATCGGACGGTTTGTGGTTGGTTGATATTGATGAGTCTATTAGCATTCGTGAGCTAACAAAGTTGCCGGGTAAAAAATTACATGTAGCCGGTGGGAAAGTACCGTTTGAATGTGGGATTAATGAAATTAAATTGATAGGGCGCGTTACGGGTGTTTACAGCGAGGTTAACTAATGGCTGTGCGTAAGAATCCTGCTGGCGGCTGGATATGCGAACTGTATCCTAACGGAGCAAATGGCAAACGAATCAGAAAGAAGTTTGCTACAAAAGGTGAAGCACTAGCGTTTGAACAATACACCGTTCAAAACCCGTGGCAGGAAGAAAAAGAAGAAAGGCGTACATTAAAAGAGCTGGTTGACGCATGGTATAGCGCTCACGGCATCACACTTAAAGATGGCCTCAGACGCCAGCAAGCAATGCATCACGCTTTTGACTGTATGGGCGAACCTCTTGCGAGAGATTTCGATGCGCAAATGTTTTCTCGTTACAGAGAGAAAAGATTAAAAGGCGAGCATGCCCGCTCAAACAGGGTAAAAGTGGTATCACCCCGTACACTAAACCTTGAGCTGGCTTATTTTCGGGCGGTATTTAACGAGCTAAATCGACTCGGTGAGTGGAAAGGTGAAAACCCTTTGAAAAATATGCGACCTTTCCGCACCGAAGAAATGGAAATGGCTTGGCTCACTCATGATTACATCACCCTACTTCTAGCTGAATGTAAACGTCATGACCATCCCGATTTAGAAATGGTCGTCAGGATTTGCCTTTCCACTGGCGCACGATGGTCAGAAGCGGAGGGTATGCGTAAAAGTCAGTTGTCAGAGTATAAAATTACCTATACGAATACGAAAGGCAGAAAGAACCGAACCGTTCCTATTAGCAAAGAGCTTTATGACTCCCTGTCTGGTGATAAAAAAGGCCGATTATTTAATGATTGTTACGGTGCTTTTCGGTCAGCGCTGGAAAGAACAGGTATTGAATTACCTGCGGGACAACTTACCCATGTTTTGCGTCATACGTTCGCCAGTCACTTTATGATGAATGGCGGGAACATTCTGGTTTTACAGCGTGTGCTCGGTCACACAGATATCAAAATGACGATGCGATATGCACATTTTGCGCCTGATCATTTAGAAGATGCAGTGCGTCTTAATCCTTTATCTCAAATACTGAAAATAGCGTAACGAAACAAAATAATGAAACTTAAAAAACTATATTCTTTGGACTTTATACAAAAATTTGAAAGTCACTTAGAGACCGATTTTGAGAGAGAACTATTCCGGGCAAGCCTAAGAAACTATGCCTCTCACGGAAACCCATTAAGATTCCATAACTTTGCCTTTTCGCTTAGAGGCCTGATTGACCATATAGTTAAGAGAAAGTCGCCCGATGACAATGTAAAAAAAGCTCCGTGGTACGTAAGGGAGCATGAACATTATGAAGTTTCTAGAAAACAACATCTGAAATACTGTGCGCAGATGAAAATTTCTAACGAATATCTTGGTGAGGAATTTCTTGAGCAATTAGATGATGGGATTCGCTATATGCTAAAGCTTTACGCGACTCTGAATAATTTTACACATATCAATGAAAAATCTTTACACCCCAATCCACAAAGATTTTTCGAAGATGCAAAAAGTCTTCTGGAAACAGCATCCACAATTCTTAGTGGAATAGAAAGTTGTAAAAGTGAACTTATTGATACATTAGAAGAAAAAATACAAAAAGCAGTCATTTCAACTGCGGTAAGCAGTATTCCGGAAGATCTTATAACTATAGCGAATCATGCATGGGTAGATTATACAGAAGTTGAAGATTTTGGTATTACCTCAATAGATGATGAGTTCATACATATCTATGCGAGCGGCACAGCTTACGTGACACAGGAGTACGGACCTAAAAATGACGGTGCTACGATAGAAGCAGATTATCCGTTTACTTTAAGAATGGTTTCTCACTTAGACTCCCCTGAAACATTCGAGGTCATATCTGATGCTTTAGAGGTTGATACTTCATCTTGGTACGATGATGGAGAGCAAGAAGCTCAAATGATAGAAATGGAAAGAAATACAATTCATCACGTCACCATTCCATCCGTTGATTTCGACTCAGATGAAAGCGCTCCGTTCTAACATTGGATATGCTTAGATGAATGGCGATAAAGTGGCGGCAGAAATGGCATTCATAGGCAAATAGATGCAATCATTGGCAATATAAGTCAATGAAAATTAATGTAAAACATTGATTTTACGCAATTCAGGTAGTGACTCATAATCGCTTGGTCACTGGTTCAAGTCCAGTAGGGGCCACCAAATTTTAGCTGTTAAATCAGTACATTAAGCCACTTTTGACGAAGTGGCTTTTTTGTATCTGGTAGTCGCTATTTTGTATCTGATGGTCAATGCCGCAAAAGTGCCACGCGAGTTTTATACTTATTCGTATAAATCATTAAATATCAGTTCGTAGACTGGCGAAGAACGATGACAGCTAATCTTCTCTATTCAAACATTGCATAACCTGCAACCACGCCGCTTCTGTCTCTTTCCCCTGCTGTTGGAAGACTTGCCGCAACAATTGCATTTGCGTATCAGTTAATTGCGCTTCAAGCGTTTTACCCGATGCAGAGAGTGCTAACTGCCGTACTCGTTGATCGTGTTCAGCAGCGGTAACGTTGACCAGTCCCATAGCCACTAATTGTTTTAGCGGCCCGTTGAGCGCTTGCTTGCTAATTTTAAGAATACCCAGCAGGGCATTAATGGAAATATCTGGATTGTGACCGACGAAATAGAGAATACGGTGATGTACTCGGCCTAATCCGCGCTCAGCCAGTAATTTATCGGGTAGTTCCGTGAACTTACGATAACCAAAATAAAACTGCTCAATGGCCTGATGTAATAAGACGTCGTCTTGAAGCTGAGAATTTTTAGTGGCTGCCATCGAGTTTCGGTCACAAATTAAAAATAATTAGGTCAAGAGTATTGACGTAAATCGCTGTCCATTTTACTTTCCATAAAGGTCAAATGGGTTGACCTTTATGGACGGACTGCATGAATAGAACTACAGCGCATCAGAATAGTCGATTTTCCTCACGGCTGCACGACCTTCACCCCTCACCAATTCGGGAAATATTATCTGTCATTGATAGGCCCGGCATGATTTCTTTTGCGGGTGGATTGCCTGCGGTGGAGAGTTTCCCCCATCTGAATCTCGATGGAATGTCACAATCAATGCTGCAATATGGCGCGAGTGAAGGTGAGTCCGAGCTACGCCAGCAGATTGCAAAAAACTTATCTGCGCGAGGTTTAGCCTGTTCAGCAGAACAAGTACTGATCATTTCAGGCTCACAGCAAGGGATCGATCTGGTCGCTAAGTTGTTTATTGATGCGGGCACGCCAGTTGCGGTTGAATCCCCCACTTATTTGGCCGCCCTGCAAGTATTCCGCTTCTTCGGTGCGCGTTTTGTGGCTTATGATTCAGCGCAACCCGATACTGAGATGCTTAGAACGGAAAAACCCGCGTTCGCTTACACCATTCCGACATTCCAGAATCCAAGTGGCGATTGCCTTGATGCTGTTCAGCGGGCAGCTCTCGCGAAAAGCTGTGATGACCTCATGTTGCCACTGTTTGAAGACGATCCATACCATGACTTGGTTTATGACCCTTGCGAACGAAAACCCGTTTGTGCCCTATTGCAGCATGCGCCGTGGATTTATCAGGGTTCATTTTCAAAAAGCCTATCGCCAGCGCTTCGTTTGGGGTATTTAGTGGCTTCGCCAGAATTAATCCCGTATCTGACACGGTTGAAACAAGCCGCGGATTTGCATAGCAGCCGTATCAGTCAATGGCTTGTCTTGCAGCAACTGCGCGACCCTAAACATGAAAATCAGATGAGTGAGCTAGCAAACTATTATCGAACTCGTCGCGATGCATTTGAAGTCTCACTCCAACGCCACTTTGCTGCATTGGCCCATTGGAAAAAACCCGCAGGGGGTTTGTTCTTTTGGCTTACGTTGAATCAGCGTATTGACACTCGATTACTGCTGCCTATCGCACTTGAAAATAATATTGCGTTTATGCCGGGAGAATCGTTTATCCCAAATGCTTCAGAAGGTTGTGGCCAATTGCGCCTTAACTTCAGTCATGCTACTGAAGAACAAGCAGAATTAGGTCTACAGAAACTGGCTCAGTTAGTTCAAGAGTTTTCATCACGCAGTTCTGTCTAAGATGAGCCCAGAAGCACCCTGTTTCTGTTTTGCTTTATCATTGGTCACCATTTCGTTATTACCCATCCCGAAGGGCAGTCCTACTGCCCTCCTCCCCTGATATCAATAAGTCCTTTTTTATCATAGCTATACCAAAAATTCACGCTGTTACATCATTGTACAAAATTTTCACAATTCAAAAATAGGGTGATGCGGATCTCTCTTTAAGACGATTTCATTGGTCGAGCAAAAAGATCCACTTTATGATTAATTCATAATAGCGAACACGATCCGCATATGCGAACAAAAGGAAACTGACATGTCATTCGAATACATGAACCCCGTGAAATTCTATTTTGGTGCTGGCAAGTTCAAGCAAGCAGGAACGATTGCTGCCACCTACGGCACTAAAGCGCTGATTGTTGCCTCTGATAGTGCTAAACCCACAGGGCAACTCGCCTCATTGCAGGAATATCTCACTCAAGCAGGGGTCGCCTTCAGCGTATTTGATCGTTTTATGCAGAACCCACTTTCAACATTACTGGCTGAAGGGGCTGAGATAGCCAATCGTGAAGGTTGTGATTTAGTCATCGGCCTTGGCGGTGGCAGTGCCATGGATATGGCAAAAGGCATCGCATTTTCAGCCATGAATGAAGGCAGTATCTGGGACTATGTTTATGGCGTAAAACAGGGAACGGCAGCGCTGCCAGTGGTCTTAATCCCCACCACCGCAGGGACGGGTAGCGAAGCAAACCGTACCGCAGTCTTTACCAACCCTGAAACCAATGACAAGAAAGGCTTGGTTAACCCACTTATTTACCCTAAAGCGGCAATTATTGATGCCGAGCTGATGCTGACCCTGCCCAAGCGCGTCATAGCTGGCCCAGGGGCTGATGTGCTGTTCCACGCGTTGGAATCGTTCATTTCTAAAAATGCGCATCCTATGAGTGAGATGTTGTCACTCAAAGCCATTGAACTTATCGCACAAAATTTACCGCGCGTTTATGACGATGTCAGTGATTTGGCGGCATGGGAAAAAGTTACCTTTGCCAGTTCATTGGCAGGCATGGCGATTGATTGCGCAGGAACAACCTTACCTCATGCACTGCAACACCCAATGGGGGGATTATTAAACGTGGTTCATGCGGAAGGTATCGCCGCTATTTATATGCCTTTCATGGAATATACCTGGCCCGCTGCACCGGAAAAATTCGCCGCAATTGCACGAGCAATGGGGGTAGATACCCGTGGTATGACCGTCGAACAAGCGGCAGCCAGTAGTGTCGATGCCGTTAAAAAACTTCTAACGCATATTAATATGACACCAACACTGACTGAATTGGGTGTCAAAGAAGAGCATTTCGATTGGATGGTGAATAATGTTCTCACCACCATGAAAGTTGTACTGTCAAATAACCCTAAAGTCCCAGACGCTGAAACAATCAGAAGTATTTATCAGCGCTGCCTTTAATAAAAATAATAAATAAAATGAGAGGCAATGATTTTATTGTCTCTCGCAGCTCACAAATAGCCTCTACCAGGGAATTCATATGTATATAATTATTGATTGTGGCTCAACAAATACCCGACTGTATTTGGTTGATCAGGAAATGGTGAAGGATAAATATGAAGTTGCTATTGGCGTAAACAGTACCGTTAGCAATGGCAATAACCAGCAGCTAAAACTCACCCTCACTGAGGCAATAAAATCATTACTCAATCAAAATAAACTTTCTTTGCACGATGTCGATTTTGCTATTGCCTCTGGCATGATCACATCTAATTTGGGTCTGTTGGAAGTTCCTCATCTCATTGCGCCAGTTAATATCAATGACTTTGCACAACATACCTGTGAAGTTGAGGGGAATAAAGTCTTACCGATTGACCTGCCTATTATATTCATTCCTGGCGTTAAAAATGATATTGGCGAAGCCACATGGGACAACATCAGAAAGATAGATCTGATGCGCGGAGAGGAAACACAGGCCATAGGTGTTATTTCAAGCATGTCATTAACGCTACCCGCCACTATTGTGGAGCTAGGTTCAACAACCAAACTCATCCACATTAATAAAGAGGGTGCGATTGCGGGCAGTATCACGTCCTTGAGTGGGCAAGTTTATGCTGCAGTCAGAAAGGAAACCTTTATCAATTCGAGCATGATTGATTCTGACAGCAATACTCAGGATTTCTACAGTACAGATATTCTCAAGTATGCCTATGAATGCGTGAACCGAGCTGGCTTACTGCGCAGCCTTCTGTTTACGCGGTTTATCCAATTCTCATTATCGACAACAGCAGCAGAAAGAAAATTCTATTGTGAATCAACAATAGCAGCGGATGATATGAAATTGTTTGATGAAGCAGAAGAGCAAGGCTTCTCACTTACCGGCGATATTATCTTTATCGGTAATTCAGAACGATGCAAGTTATATCAAGGAATGTTAAAAGAAACTAAAGCAATTAAAAACAATATTATCTCTATTACTAACCCTGAAGAAATTGCCATGTTAGGAATAAAAGGCGCATGTTATATTGCTAAGAATTACACTCATGAACATTGTATTTAACTATTTTGTATTTAACTATTTAACATCTCCATATTAAATATAAGCCGTACTTAACTAGCACTCTCGTTTTTAAGTCAGAATGTTGTTAATCAATTGCACATTAAAATTTTACTAACGCAATATTAATCGGTATTAACTTAACCTCTGGGAAATTACTATGTACGTTATCACCATCGATACAGGGACAACAAACACCCGCGTTAGCGTTTGGAAAGATGATGGCATTATTGCCCAATCTTTTCAGGCTGTTGGTGTTCGTGACACCGCCATCAGTGGCAGTAAAAATACGTTAATGAACGCCGTGAAAACCGCCATTGACGACGCCATGAAACAAGCCAACATTAGCTACAACGATCCGCTTATTTTGCTGTCATCTGGCATGATCACGTCTAATGTCGGTCTCTACGAATTAGCGCATCAGATTGCGCCAGCGGGAGTTGCAGAACTCGCTCAGGGGATGGTGAAAGTAGACATGCCAGAAGTCGCTGAGCAGCCAATTTGGTTTGTCCCCGGAGTGCGTAACAACACCGGACTCGTCACGGCAGAAAACGTCGAAGCGATGGATATCATGCGTGGCGAAGAGACAGAAGTCATTGGTGTCATCCAGTCTTTGGACTTACAAGGGCCAGCACTGATTATTTTGCCGGGTTCGCATTCCAAATTCGTTCGAATTGATGAGGAGAACCGGATTACTGGTTGTGTCACCACTATTGGCGGCGAATTATTAGATGTCATTACGCAAAATACGATTTTAGCCAGTTCACTGCAACACGGTTTTGCTGACGAAATAGATAAGACTGCCTTGTTAGAAGGCAGCCGAACGTGCCAAAAAGTCGGCCTTTCACGCAGTTGTTTTTCAGTTCGTATCCTCGACATGTTTGCTCATCAATCAAAAAATGAGAAAGCAAATTTCTTATTGGGTGCCGTACTGTCCAGTGATATTTCCGCCATTAAAAACAGTGATGCATTAAATATCACATCCGATATGACCATTGTCATTGGCGGGAAAAAGATCCTTAAAGAGGCTTTCGCCGCATTGATTAATGATGATGCATTCTTTACCGGGAAAATACGTGTTATCGAAGATAATCCGAAACCGCTATCGGGTCTGGGTATTCTAGAATTAGCACGATTTAAACAGCTTTTGTAATCACTTTATCCTACGAATGAAGTATTAATAGGGCAATCACCATGAATACAACCGTAAAAACAACAGCGGTAGTTGCAAATAAAGTCGGAAAGAAAAGATGGTTTGTTGTATTTCTATTATTAGTCGGCGGTATTATTAACTATATAGACAGGGCAAGTTTATCTATCGCTGCACCTGATATGATGAAAGATCTGAATCTAACCAATACCGATATCGGTTTGATGGGGTCTGTTTTCGCACTGATTTACGCAATGTGCCAACTTCCTTCTGGCTGGCTAGTTGATAAGCTTGGCCCCAAAAAAGTCTACGGCTGGGCCATTGGCTTATGGAGTGGCGCAACCATGCTCACTGGGGCATGTAGCAGCCTCGCCTCACTCCTCTTTGCCCGTGCGTTATTGGGTGTGACAGAAGCGCCATGCTGGCCGGGAGCGGCTAAAATAACCGCCACTTGGTTCCCGAAAAAAGAACGTGCGCTCGCCACCGGTTTTTGGGATGCCGCGTCAAAATGGGGCCCTGCAATCGCACCACCGATTTTGGTCGCCATTATTGTTCCCTTTGGCTGGCGCTCACTGTTTTATATTGCTGGTGCTCTGGGTTTAGTTTTCCTGATTTTCTTTATTTTTCTTTATCATCAACCTGAAAAACACCCAACCATTACTGAAGAAGAGCTGGACTATATAAAAGAAGGTGGTGGCGGTACCGCTGTTGGTAATGCAATTGGTGATGACGGCAAAAAAATAACCTGGGGTTCTTTATTCAAATATAAATGTGTATGGGGAATGATATTAGGCTGGTTCTGCTATGTATGGATGATGAATATCTTCACCACGTTCTTACCACTTTATTTAATGAAAACCCAAAACATAGAGCTTAAGTCTCTAGGTATTTATGCCAGTATCCCTTATTTCGGCGGTATTGTCGGTGCCGTGGTCGGTGGATATATCTCAAAATGGTTAATGGACCGCGAAATATTTAAAGATTCGTTAGTCGCTAAACGCGTCACTATCAGTGTATCGGCTTTATTAGCAGGTATTACCGTAGTCTGTATTCCTTTTGCGACTAGCTTAAGTTCAACGCTTGCATTATTGGTTGTGGCAATGGCATTGCTCTCTGCCCTTTCTGCAACAGGTTGGGCATTACCGGGTGATGTTGCGCCTTCTGCCATGGTCGGTTCAGTCGGCAGTATTCAGAATTTTGGTGGCTACTTTGCGGGTTCGTTATCCCCACTGGTCACTGGGATGATTGCAGATGCGACGGGGTCATACACGCTGGCCTTTGTGAGCGGCGGCATTATCGCTGGGTGTGCAGCACTGTGTTACTGGTTCTTAGTGACCAAACCAATTACAGCAACAAACTAAGTAAAAACAACAGGATGGCACCAGTAGCAATGGGAGATCTCCATTCTACTGGTGAGTAAGACTTAATTCGCCGTTAAGAAGGAAAATGCTTTGATAAAGCAAAAAGTGATTCAAGCCATAGAAGACACTGGCATCATCGCGATTGCGCGCCACATTACACCGGAACAGGTGTTACCGCTGGCACAGGCATTGTATGACGGTGGCATCCGAGTGATTGAAGTGACCTGCAATACGTCTGGATTTTTGCCCTGCATTGAAATGTTGTCTGCTGAATTTGGCGACAAAATGTATGTTGGGGCAGGAACAGTATTGAATCCGATTATGGCTCAATTAGTGATAAACGCGGGTGCCAACTTTGTACTGGCGCCTGACTTTAACCCTGAAGTGGTCAAAATCGTCCACGAACATCAGCGCTTGATGATCCCGGCCGTGGTCACACCCAGTGAAATGCTGCAAGCTTGCCGCATGGGGATTGATCTACTCAAACTGTTCCCTGCAAATGCTTTAGGGGTGAATTATCTCAAAGAGATTCGTGGCCCTCTCGATAACCTTGACCTTATCGCTGTCGGCGGGATCACGCTCGCCAATACTGCCGATTTTGCCAAAGCAGGGGCATTTGCTGTGGGCGTAGGCAGTGAGCTTATCAATAAACAGATGATTGCAGACGGAAATTGGCAAGGCTTAACTGAGCTTGCCGATAATTTCGTCACGACATTCCGCCAAGGCAAATGCCGGTAGATACCGGTACGACGCCCCTGCGGCACAAAAGTGAATCGGCGCCCGGCAGGATAACACTGCCGGAGCTGTGATCAAGGCGTTGATAAAGCGTCTTTTTTTTACGCATTCAGAAAGGTTAGATACGGTATAATGGCAAAAATATTTGTTAAGGCATGCCTTCCATGGACAAGTTTAATCGTTCAGTGGGGCGGGCAATTGAGATCCTCGAGCTGCTCGCACACAGTCCAAATGAATTAACCATCACTGAGATCAGTAAAAGTCTGGCGATCCCGAAAAGCACTGCGTTCGATATCATTTATACGCTGGTCGATAAAGGATACCTTGAAATTGCCGACGAGCGTCTCAAGTCCTATCGGCTTGGGGTTAAGCTATTTCAGGTCGGTTCCGGCTATCGTGATAAAAAGCCATTCTACGATGTCGCGAAATCGGTACTTGAGAAGATTACCGCTCAGGTAAACGAAACCTCGTTCCTAGCGATTGAAAGTGGCGGAATGCTGGTTTATCTG
This sequence comes from Yersinia massiliensis, assembly GCF_003048255.1. Taxonomy (NCBI): domain Bacteria; kingdom Pseudomonadati; phylum Pseudomonadota; class Gammaproteobacteria; order Enterobacterales; family Yersiniaceae; genus Yersinia; species Yersinia massiliensis. The sequence continues at coordinate 530,349 of NZ_CP028487.1, read as the reverse complement.
GATAAAGCAGAGAGCGAAAGTTCGGTACGCACATCGTGTAAACTGGGCGCAAATCGGCCGATGTATTGCACCGGTTTAGGCAAAGCGCTGCTTTCTGCTTATTCTGACGAACGCCTGCTCGATATTGTCCGCCGCACCGGTGGAATGCCCCCGATAACCCCCACCACCATTACGACTGAAGAGCGCCTGATTGCAGAGATGAACGAAGCACGCCAACGGGGTTATGCGATTGATGATCGCGAGCACAATATGGATGTCTTCTGTGTAGCTGCACCCATTTACGACGCACATAACGCGCCGCTTGCTGCTATCAGCGTGGCCTGTCTCTCATCAAAAATGATCGGTAATCCAGAACGCGTTAAAGAGCTGGGAACCCTCGTTTCACAAGCGGCGTTATCAATCTCTCAACGGATTGGTTATACCGGTGACCGGTTATATCACGTACGTTAAAGCCTCCCCCTCACTGAATTCACGTTCAGCAACGTGGCTGATCCTGTAAAGGAAATATGCCACGTTAGAATAGCATTGATATCATTAATTTTATTTATACATCACATGATAGGCTTATACTTATCGCAGTCATCAATCACACTATTCTGATCATACAGGAGTTATCGTCATGCTTAATATTGATCGAAAATACCTCATGAATCTTGATGAAAGCGTATTAAAAAAGCAGCGGTTAATCATGCGAGTCATTGCCATTCTGTTGCTACTGGGCGGGATTTTTTGCTTGATTAACCCAATAGCGTCCAGCGTTGTCCTGAGCAAGATCATCGGTATTTTGCTGCTACTCAGCGGGATTGCCCTGATAGTCGGGATGATAGCCAACCGCTCCCATAATCTTTGGCCGATGGTTACCGGCATTCTGCTTGGCGTGGCATACATTGTTATGGGTTATGTATTCGTCACAAATCCAGCGATAGGCATGATAAGTCTGGCCATCGTCTTAGCGGTGCTCTTTGCCTTTGGCGGGATAATGCGGCTCATCACGGGATTCAAAACATGGGGGATGCCGGGTGCGTGGCTGCAAATCCTGCTAGGGGTGCTGGATTTAGTGATCACTTATTTGTTGGTCAGTGCTGGGCCGTTGATGTCAATCACGTTGGTTACCACTTTGGTCGGGATTGAGATGCTGTTCAGTTCATTCAGCTGCTTTATGATTGCAGGCCTCTATAAACGTAACGCTTAATTCACTTCTCTGTCACGGTATCCTTCGCTGCGATACCGTCTCTTTCTCTGTCATATTCATGACGGCTATCACATTCAGTACATCACAATTTCCCAAGCTGCACGCCACCGTCTAGATTTGAATAAAAAATCTCATCCGACCACTTGCTGAATATGCGAGGGCGGCGAGAAATAACAACAACGGTTTGGCTGTATTGAGCTGATTAATAGAGCCAGAAGTACACCCGATGGAGACTGCAATGTTAGCTTACCCTCACCTGCTCGCGCCGCTTGATCTCGGCTTTACCACGCTAAAAAATCGCGTGTTGATGGGTTCAATGCATACTGGTTTGGAAGAATTGCCTGATGGGCCACAACGTTTGGCGGCCTTCTATGCTGAACGGGCCGCCGGTGGTGTTGGCTTGATAGTGACCGGTGGCATCGCACCCAATAAAAAAGGCGTGGTCTATCAGGGGGCATCAATACTGAATGACCCAGCGCAAGTCCCCCACCACCAAGTCGTGACGGAGGCCGTGCATCACGCAGGCGGCAAAATCGCGCTACAAATTCTTCACGCAGGCCGTTACAGCTATCAGAAGCAACCTGTGGCGCCTTCCGCTTTGCAAGCCCCCATCAATCCCTTTGCGCCACAAGCATTGAGCCATGATGAAGTGCTGCAAACCATTGCTGACTTTGCCCAATGCGCCTTGCTGGCCAAACAGGCAGGCTACGATGGCGTCGAAATCATGGGATCGGAGGGCTATCTTATTAATCAGTTCCTCGCAGCCAGAACCAATCATCGTGATGATGAATGGGGCGGCGATTTCACTCGCCGGAGGCGTTTTGCGGTTGAAATTGTACGGGCGGTGCGGCAAGCAACGGGGCCTGATTTTATCCTGATTTATCGCCTGTCGATGCTTGATTTAGTCGAAGAAGGCTCCAACTGGAATGAGATTGAGCAACTGGCATTGGCCATTGAGCAAGCAGGTGCAACGATAATTAATACCGGTATCGGTTGGCATGAAGCGCGTATTCCGACTATCGCCACCATGGTGCCGCGAGCCGGGTTTAGCTGGGTGACCCGTAAATTGATGGGTAAAGTCAGGATCCCGCTGATTACCACCAACCGGATTAATGACCCTTCAGTTGCTGAGCAAGTTCTTGTCGACGGCTGCGCAGATATGGTTTCGATGGCTCGCCCTTTCTTAGCCGACGCTGAATTTGTCCAAAAGGCTAAACAGGATCGAGCCGACGAAATTAATACCTGTATTGGCTGCAACCAAGCTTGTCTGGATCAAATTTTCGATGGGAAGCTCACGTCATGTTTGGTTAACCCGCGCGCCTGCCGTGAAACTGAAATGCCCGTATTACCCACAGAAACACCGAAGCGGTTAGCTGTTGTCGGCTCTGGGCCTGCGGGGTTGGCATTTGCCGTCACCGCCGCCAGCCGTGGTCATCAAGTGACGCTCTTTGATGCCGCCGCCGATATCGGCGGTCAATTCAATATCGCCAAACAGATCCCCGGCAAAGAAGAATTCTACGAAACGCTGCGATATTTCCGCCGTCAGTTAGTACTTCATGGGGTCATCCAGCAATTAAATACGCCAGTGCAACCGCAGCAACTCGCTGATTTTGATGAAGTGATCCTCGCCTGTGGTATCCAGCCACGTTTACCGGCCATCAAGGGGATTGATCACCCGAAAGTGCTGACCTATCTGGATGTCTTGCGTGATAAAAAGCCGGTGGGTGAACGCGTCGCTATTATCGGCGCAGGCGGGATTGGTTTTGATACCGCGGAATACCTCAGCCAATCCGGTGAATCCAGCAGCTTGGACAGCACTGCTTTCAGCCATGAATGGGGAATCGATCAAGCTCTTGCACATCGCGGCGGCTTATCGCCGGCGGGGGCGAAAGTCGAACCGTCGCCACGGCAGATTTTTCTGCTACAGCGGAAAACCAGTAAAGTGGGTGAGGGTTTGGGGAAAACCACCGGTTGGATCCACCGCACCAGTTTGGCCATGCGTGGCGTGAAAATGTTCAACAGTGTGAGTTACGACCTTATTGATGATGAAGGGCTGCATATTACCCTCGCGGAACAGCGCAGTTGCCTGCCCGTCGATACTATTATTATCTGTGCCGGTCAGGAGCCACGCAGGGAATTGCATCAACCCTTGCTGGATATGGGTAAAACGGTGCATTTAATTGGTGGCGCGGACGTCGCCGCAGAGCTGGATGCCCGTAGAGCCATTGATCAAGGGACCCGTCTGGCGTTATCTATCTAGCGTGAATGAATCATAAATAGCGGGTGTGGTGAAAACCACACCCTGTCCTCCAATAATAAATTGCAATGATTAACCCACTCTTAAAATAACCTCAGTTAATTTAATCTGATGAATTATCAATTGAAAAAATATATTTTAAATTAACATAATTAATAACACCCACCAAGTAAGATCAAATAAGAATTATAAGAAAAACAAACTGAACTTACATATCTAATTAGAATAGGATCCCATCCCAATAAATTCTCATTCAACTCCAAATACCAAATAAATTCCATTCATCAACATTTAATTAAAGTAACCTAAATCAACAATAGATACAGGTTATAAGCCACTAACTTAAGTACAGGGATCGTAATTCCAATCATGAAAAATAAAATAAATTCACAAACAATAGCTCAGACAAATATAACTAAAAGTCAGAAAAATGGGCTCTCTGGAATAAATAAGACACCTATTGCGCTGTGCATGACGACAGCTATTTTAATGTTAGGTCATCCATCAGCTATGGCGGAAAATCATTATCGAGTGACTATCGATAAAGATACTGTTCTCAACGCGCATGACCGAGCGGTAGAAGTTACATTAGGCGAAGGTGTATCGCTAACTCTCAAAGACGAAGCTAAAATCCAAGAGACCAAAATCGAGACAGGCAAAACTGTTGCATTACATGATAAAAGTTCTGCTCAGAATATTCATGTTCAGGGCGGTCATCTTCACTTATATGGTAACGAACATGGAGAGGCAGCAATAGCTGAAAATATACATATTTCTTCAGGGGGAGTCACTGTCAGCACAACGGCAACAATCTCTGATACAGTGATTGAATCAAAAACCTTAGATCAAATAGCACCACCGGTTATGTTTCTGAGTAATAATAGTAATGCCCGTGATACTAAAGTCTACGAAGGTGGTGAATTGTTTGTTCGAGGCTTCCCGATATCTGAAAATGATAAAGGTGTAACACTCGAGAACACTCAAGTTGTAGGGAAACTGAGCCTACAGAGTGATGTTACACTAGAGGGCAAAACAGAGTTCTTACCGACTTCAGTATTAGAAACTAAAGGGCATGGGATTCGTAATAATGGCGAATTAATTTTTGGTAGTAATGATGATACCAATATTAACGCGATTATTGATGGGCTAGGTTCATTATCCAAAGAAGGGAGAACGACATTAACCTTATTCGGCGAACGTGACGATAAATCGCCAGACTTCTCTTACTCCGGTGATACAAATATCAATGATGGGACGCTAAAGTTATCTAATGCACAATTCCTCAAAAGTAAAATTAATGGTCAACAAGATACACAACTTATTTTAGAAAACACCACGCTCACAACCACCATACAGGGAGGCAATCTTCTGATTGGTGAAAATAGTGTTTGGAATATGACAGGGAATTCTAACATCAGCGATTTAGTGATATCGAAAACTAGCACTATTAATTTAAGCCCAACAGGAATAGGAAATAAATTAGTCATTAATGGTGATTATATAAGCAAATATGGAACCTTATTATTCCAAACTGAGTTAGAAGGCGATAATTCAATCACTGACCATATCCTCATAAAGGGTAATACCGCAGGTCATACTAGAATTAGAATAGTGAATAGTCATGGTAACGGCGCAGAAACAAAGGTAGGGATTCCTCTTATCGAAGTTTTGGGAATCTCTGACGGCGTATTTGAACAACTCGGGCGTAGTAAAGCGGGCGCTTTTGAATACAAATTGGGCCGTGGTGAGGGTGATCGTAACAAAAACTGGTACCTGCGCAGTAGCTTCGCGGATTACGATGCGGGTAATAAAGAATTAGCAGATGCCAAACCAGACAACAATACACCGCAAGATCAAAAACCCTCTGGCAATGAACTTTTCAATTTCATTGTTAATAATGGGCTTAAAATAGTCGACGATTACACGACGTCCTCAAAAGAACCTGAAAATATTTTAAATCACGATACACCTCAATCAACTGATACTAAATCATACGTTGAAGATTCGAATATAATAGATGTTAATGAATTAACCATACTGGCTGATCACCCCATTGAGAATGTTGATCAAACTAAGCTCATTACAAACAAAATAAAAACCAATTCTCCCCTTCTAAATACAGCTGAGCTCACTGTTGGCCCTCACTATCCAGATGAGAATATGGATGCAGTAAACACAACTGCAGTCAATGATCAAAATGGCACAATATCCGCACCACCAGTGGTGTCAGCAACAGTAGGAGTGCCAACAGTAGTAGTGCCAACAGCAGCAAAATCAGTCTCATCGGCACCTGTGAGTCAACCACAAGTGTATGCTCCTGAAAATGGTAGCTATATTGCCAATATCGTGATGGCGAGAAATATGTTCAATACCCGCTTAGAAGACCGCACGGGCAGCTATCAATATAAAGATGCAATCAGTGGCCAATGGCAAACCTCCAGCATGTGGATGCGCACCCAAGGCGGGAAAAATAACTTTGGTCAGGCTATCGAACAATTAGATGTCCACGGAAAGTATTACTCCGTTCAACTGGGGATGGATATTATTCAAGCGGGTAACGGGCGCATTGGTATGTTAGCCGGATTAGGCAGAGCCACAAACCATAGCCGGTCAAACGTCACTGGCTATTATGCCAACGGTGCGGTGAGTGGATATAACCTTGGTGTGTATGCTTCATGGTTACCAGATCAACAAGATAATACCGGTTTCTATTTCGATACCTTGGCGCAATATAGCTGGTTCAATAATACGGTGAATGGCCAAGAACAAGCGGAAGATAAATATAAATCATCCGGTTTCACCACCTCAATTGAGAGTGGATATACCTTTAAAATGGCGACAACAAGTCAATTGAGTTATTTCATTCAACCTAATGCTCAAATGACCTTGCAGGGAATACAAACTCAAACGCATAAAACCGCCTACGGCGAATCCATCAGCGATGGCAATAAAGGCCATTTGGTCACGCGTATCGGTGCCAAAACCTATCTGCAAGCCATAGATGGCGTAGAAAGCCAATTCACGCCATTCTTTGCTATTAACTGGCGGCACCAGAATCAAAACACGGGTGCGATTATTTCAGGGCAACGTGTTGAGAGCAAAAGCAAAAATAGCACTGAATTCCAGATTGGCGTGGAGAGTAAAATTGAGCAACAACTGCATGTCTGGGCGACAATCGATTATCAGATGGGCCGTTATAATGATAAAAACGCCAATGCCGTAGCTGGTATCAAATATCACTTCTAATACCTACAAAAAACGGATCACTGGATTAATCAGTGATCCGATCAAGTAAGCACATCCCCAAAGTTATTATGGGTTTAGAAATCGCTATACGACATATCCAAACTCCCCGACCCGCCACCCTCTGAACGCGACGAACCGGTCTTCACCGCTTTTAACACCATAAACTTCTGGTTTGAATCCAGCGTTTCACAGTTGCCAAACAAGCGATTAAGTTTGTGGAAGTAATCTAGATGACGGTTACCGACGATCATCAGCTCGCCCCCGACTTTCAGGCAGCGCTTGGCATCACAAAACATCTGCCATGCAACATGATCGCTGACTGCATGCTGTTGATGGAAAGGCGGGTTACAGAGCACCAATTGCAAGCTCTCACGCTCAACCCCATCCAAGCCATGGCTCACCATAAACTCACAACGCGACAAATCTTGCGGGCGGTTATAAGTGATATTCAATTCACTGGACGCAACGGCCATGTAGGACTCGTCCACAAACAGCATTTCTGCCAGCGGATTCTGCTCCAATGCGATTAAGCCAACCACGCCATTACCACAACCGAGATCGGCGATTTTACCGGTGACATCATAGGGTAAGATCTCCATAAAGAAGCGCGCACCGATATCCAGATTATTACGCGAGAAAACATTCGCGTGGTTATGAATCACATACTCGGTATTCGCCAGCGGCCAATCGGTGGTTGCTGGTGCCTCTGTTACTGGAATATCTGCCACTTCACAGTGAATCAAGCGGGCTTTCTTCCATGCCAACGTTGTTTTGGTTGGCCCTAGAATTTTTTCAAATAATTGCAGGGTGGAATTATGTACATCGCGGGATTTCGCACCGGCAATAATCACGGTATCCGGTGCGACTACACGGCGTAAAGCACGCAATTGGTGCTCAAGCAATGCCAAAGCTTTAGGGATTTTAATCACCACCAGCTTAGGGGCATCAGGTAAGTCATCCATGCTGCCCAGCAATGTAACGGCTTCTTCATCCAGACGGTTTAACCGTAGATTATGCGCTGTTGCCAGTTGGCTCATATAAGAGTCACTGACGCTGAATGGTCGATGAGCATGTAAAGCGCAAGCCAACGTGCCGAACTGATCATTAAACACCAGTACTGGGCGGCCATCAATTTGGCTTAAGTCAATGTTTTGTAGCAGATATTCATCTGCTGCTTCCCACGCCTGTAGGGTATTCGAATTTTCTTGTGGCGGAAAACGCTCAAGCTCAAGGCTCTGCGTTTCCAGTAAGAGTTGGCTCATCACCGCTCCTGAATAATAAATTTGGGCTGTTTATCCCCTAAAACGGACGATCAGTAAATTGTTTTTTTACTTAAATGACATTTTAGCGAAACCAAGACCAACAAGACAAAAAATACTCAGCACAATAGAGAGGAGGAAAGCCAAACAGGGAGATTAATTGCATTCATTCGAACTCACCGCGAAGCCATTAGCCAGCATGGGCTGCCTTTGTCTAAACGATAGGAAACCGCTATTATCGCGCTAACATCACTATCACTCGATTTATCAAACTAGCCAGAGCAAATACATATGCAGGAACTCACCTATCTGCAAGGTTATCCAGAGCACCTACAATCTCAGGTACGGCAGCTGATTACTGATCAACGATTGGGGAATGTATTGCGTCAGCGATACCCACAAACGCATGATTACAATACAGATAAGATGCTGTATCAGTACACGATGGATTTGAAAAACCAATATCTGCGCAATGCTCAACCACTGAGCAAAGTCGCCTATGACAGTAAAATTCAGGTGATGAAACATGCGCTTGGCCTGCACACCGCCATTTCCAGAGTACAAGGCGGCAAATTGAAGGCCAAAGCAGAGATTCGCGTCGCAACGCTATTTAAAAATGCCCCCGAAGCCTTCCTCAAAATGATCGTGGTTCACGAACTGGCTCATTTAAAAGAGAAAGATCACAACAAAGCGTTCTACAGTTTGTGTTGTCATATGGAGCCGCAATATCATCAGTTAGAGTTTGATACTCGCCTCTATCTGACGCATTTGGATCTGTTTGGCACCATTTATTAGCTATCGATGGCTAACGAAATAAAACCCATCGGCAACGCTGCGGTCATGATAGTCTGACGAACAAACGTGTTTTTCTTCTGCCAGAATGGAGTTCACTATGATTCGCTTAGCCGTTATTGGCACCAATTGGATCACCGCGCGCTTTGTCGATGCTGCCCACGAAACCGGCAAAATAAAATTAGTCGCTGTTTGCTCACGTAAGCTGGATCAGGCGCAAAAATTTGGCGCTGATTATAACGTCACTGAGTATTACGATGATCTGGACGCACTGGCAGCGAGCGAGCAAATTGATGCAGTGTATATCGCAAGCCCGAACTCATTGCATTACCCACAGGCGAAGCTGTTCCTCAGTCATAAAAAACACGTTATTTGCGAAAAATCATTAGCCTCGAATCTGGCTGAAGTTGAATCACTGGTGGCCTGCGCCCGCGCCCATGAAGTGGTTTTGTTTGAAGCGTTCAAAACTGCCTATTTACCTAATTTCATTCAGTTAAAACAGTCACTCCCGCGTGTGGGTAAACTGCGCAAGGCGATGATTAACTTCTGCCAGTACTCCTCCCGTTATCAGCGCTACCTGAATGGTGAAAACCCTAATACCTTTAATCCGGCATTTTCTAATGGCTCGATTATGGATATTGGCTACTACTGCTTGGCAAGTGCCTTGGCATTATGGGGTGAGCCTAAAGCCGTGCTTGCCAGTGCTAGCTTGCTGCCAAGTGGGGTGGATGCCCACGGCACCGTTTGTCTGAACTATGGCGATTTCGATGTGGCAATCATCCATTCGAAAGTGAGCCAATCAGATATTCCTAGCGAAATTCAGGGTGAAGATGGATCGCTGGTGATTGAAAGTATCTCTGAATGCCAATCTGTTGCCTTTACGCCGCGCGGTAGCCATTCACAAGACCTAACGCAACCACAGCATATTAATACTATGCTGTATGAAGCTGAGGTTTTTGCCCATCTGATTGAGAACCAACAGGTGGAGCATGATGGATTACGGCTGTCATTACTGACATCGCGTATTCAGACGGAGATCCGTCGTCAAACTGGCGTGATTTTCCCTGCAGACAGCCAACCACCTGCAGTATCGCCAAGATAACGACTGTTGCGGCTCAACTGAGTGAACGCGGTCCCCAAAAAAATCTCGTGCGTAGGTAGATCGTTAATATTTTGTGCCAGTGATTGACCGGCAGGCTATTTTCGATTATTTTTGCGCGGCAAAGGGGAGTAACTTCATTGCCGGTTTGCCGTCATTACGGTGCGAAAGCACCCGGTTACCGGGCAACCTCATTAATGTCCAAGTCGCTGTAGAACGATAAGTCTCTATCAGCGTGGTGACATTATTAGAGTTGTAAGTGAGACCTTGCCGGAAGGCGAGGTTTGCTTGCAGCTCAGACATAGCGGCTAGCGTCTTCCGACGTTGGCCGTTTTTGTTTTTATGAGGTTCCTTAATGATGAATACCGTGGGTACTCCCTTACTCTGGGGCAGTTTTGCTGTTGTGGTGACGATTATGCTCGCCATCGATTTACTGCTACAGGGGCGTCGTGGCTCGCAAACCATGACACTGCGTCAGGCCGCTTGCTGGTCATTAGTCTGGGTCAGTTTATCGTTGCTGTTTAACGCCGGTTTCTGGTGGTATTTAGCCGAAACGGTCGGCCGTGAAATCGCGGATAAGCAAGCGCTCGCATTCCTGACTGGCTATCTGATTGAAAAAGCCCTCGCCGTCGATAACGTCTTCGTCTGGCTGATGCTGTTTAGCTATTTTGCCGTACCTGCCAATTTGCAGCGCCGAGTGCTGATTTATGGTGTGCTAGGTGCCATTGTTTTGCGTACCATCATGATCTTTGCCGGCAGTTGGCTGGTGTCGCAATTCAGTTGGATACTCTATCTGTTCGGTGCCTTCTTGCTGTTTACTGGTATCAAAATGGCGTTGGCGAAAGAAGACGACACGCCTATCGGTGAGAAGCCTCTGGTCCGCTGGATTCGTAATCACCTACGTATGACCGATGAGTTGCACGGTGACCGTTTTACTGTGCGTAAAAATGGCCTGCTCTACGCCACCCCCTTGGTACTGGTCTTGATTCTGGTCGAGCTGAGTGACGTTATTTTTGCTGTCGATAGCATTCCCGCTATTTTTGCCGTCACCACGGATCCCTTTATTGTTTTGACCTCTAACCTATTTGCTATCTTGGGCTTACGCGCCATGTATTTCTTGTTAGCAAACGTGGCAGAGCGCTTCTCAATGTTGAAGTACGGTTTGTCGGTCATTCTGGTGTTTATCGGTATCAAAATGATGATTATTGATCTGTTCCACATCCCTATCGGTATCTCATTAGGGGTAGTGGCAGGGATTTTGGCGCTCACATTATTGATTAATGTTTGGGTGAATCATCGCGCAGATCGCCGTTCGGCAGCAGATAAGGCTGCCCATAAATAATGCCCTAAACGCTACAATATATTATGCGGGGAACTGATTTCCCCGCATTTATCTCGCACTTCCATTCCCGAGCCAAATGTTATTGCGATCACATAAATGTAAACGAAATGTTATGCAAATTAGATCTGCATTGGATTTTACTGATTGCCTCTTTCCTGCTCAATAGATTCCCTTATACTGTCAAAGCAAACACACCCAGTTACAAATAATGCTCAGTGACAAATAATATTAAGTTATTGGTGTGAAAATACTCGCTCGGCCCCGTTCCGGCTGACGCGATGAGTAACTAAAAATAAGACATATATAACGGTAAGAGGCATCACTGGAAAACTATGGATAAGACACCTTCTGGATTTATCGGATTTATCATCCGCGGCAGTTTAGTTAAGCAGATACTGGTTGGCTTGATTGCCGGCATCATTTTAGCACTCGTGTCCACCCAAGCTGCTATTGCCGTCGGTCTGCTCGGTACACTGTTCGTTGGCGCACTAAAAGCCGTTGCACCGGTTTTGGTATTGATGCTGGTCATGGCCTCAATTGCCAACCACAAACAAGGGCAAAAAACCAATATCCGCCCAATTCTCTTTTTGTATCTGTTAGGCACTTTCTCTGCGGCGCTGATTGCCGTTGCTGTCAGTTTTATGTTCCCATCCACGTTAGTGCTGGCGACACAAAATGCAGATATCACCGCCCCCGGCGGGATTGTTGAGGTCTTAAAAGGCTTACTGAACAGCGTGATCGCAAACCCTATCCATGCGCTCCTGAATGCCAACTATATCGGTATCTTAGCTTGGGCTGTGGGGCTGGGTATCGCTTTACGACATGCAGCAGATACCACCAAGGCATTGATTACTGATATGTCGGATGCGGTGACTGTTGTGGTTCGGGTGGTTATTCGCTTTGCCCCGCTGGGTATTTTTGGTCTGGTCGCCTCTACCATCGCTGAAACCGGTTTTGGTGCATTGCTGGGTTACGCACAACTGCTCGTCGTCTTGATTGGTTGTATGTTACTGGTGGCATTGGTCATCAACCCACTGATTGTTTACTGGAAAATTCGCAGAAACCCTTATCCACTGGTGCTCGCTTGTCTGCGTGAAAGTGGTGTTACCGCTTTCTTTACCCGTAGCTCAGCGGCCAACATTCCCGTGAATATGGAAATGTGTAAGAAAATGAACCTGCATGAAGACACTTATTCTGTCTCCATCCCGTTGGGTGCCACCATCAACATGGCGGGCGCAGCCATTACCATCACGGTACTGACTCTGGCGGCTGTTCATACTTTGGGTATCACTGTTGACTTGCCAACCGCTCTGCTGCTGAGTGTGGTTGCGGCAATCTGTGCTTGTGGGGCATCCGGTGTCGCCGGTGGTTCGCTGTTATTGATCCCACTGGCTTGCGGCATGTTTGGTATCCCCAATGAAGTGGCGATGCAGGTCGTTGCCGTTGGTTTCATCATTGGTGTGTTGCAAGACTCCGCTGAAACTGCACTGAACTCATCGACTGATGTGATTTTCACTGCCGCAGTTTGCCAAGCTGAAGATGCACGATTGGCCGATCCTGATCCGTTGGCGAACCGTAAAAACGCCTAAATTAGCCGGTGACAATACATTAGCCGTGACAGTACAAATGACTCGGGGGCAATATAGCCCCCGTTTTTATTGAGTCACGCTTTCTTTCGTGGCTTTTTTCTCAACCTTAAAGGGGTCGATCCCTTTTAATTGCAAGCGGCGGAAACGGATAATATTAAACCCGTTGAGCAGCAAAAAACTCCCTTCAATTAATGAACCACCAATAGAACCCAACCAAACGTTATGGATAACCCAGCAAACGGTGGCAACCCACATCACACAACGGGTCGTCAGCCCATGAGTACGGAACAAGGCCCAAGTACTGATTACGGTGCCAAAAATCGGTAATATTTCTATCGCGTGCTGCATTCGCCAAATGCCAAACGCCAGCGTCAATATGATAAACACCATCATGGCAAAAAAACTGCGCGTTTTGGCGGCGACCAGATTACGCACTGCATTCAACATGGCGCTACTGCCCGCAGTACTGGCCCCCATCAGAAAGAAATGGCAACCAATAATGGCGCTGTAGGCAGAAAGTTGAAGTCTGAAACGCCGCTCATCGCGGTTGAAGAACATGGTGATGCCGACAAAAAATGCCAGTACACCAACGGCTTGAGCAAACCAATAGAAGGTCATGGTGGGAAAGTCCTGATGTGCGGTTGCCCACACTGTGTCTTACATCATTATCAATAAATCCCCTTAGCACTTGACGCTGTCAACAGGTTAACGACAGCGACAAGTGCTTTGGGCACCGTGTCTTATTCAATAAAAATAAAACACTGTTTCATATTAATTGAAAGACACCATTATTACAAGGTAACACCACTCTTAAAGATCGCCAGTTCGCGGAAGTCATTCACTTCATTACGAGCCGGTTTGCCGTTGGCAATATCCACAATCAGGTCAACAAATTCAGTCAGTAAGCTGTCCATGGATGTGCCATGAATCAATTTACCGGCATCAAAGTCGATCCAATGCGGTTTTTTAGCGGCTAACTCGCTGTTGGTCGCCAGCTTAACCGTCGGGACAAAACCACCGTAAGGGGTGCCGCGTCCTGTACTGAACAACACCATGTGGCAACCTGCCCCCGCTAATGCACTGGTGGCGACGGCATCATTACCCGGCGCGCTGAGTAAATTCAGCCCTGGGCGCTGTAAACGTTCACCATACTTCAGCACATCAACCACTTTGCTCTGCCCGGCTTTTTGGGTACAGCCAAGTGATTTCTCTTCCAGCGTGGTAATCCCACCCGCTTTATTGCCCGGTGATGGGTTTTCATAAATCGGTTGGTTGTGGGCAATAAAGTACTGTTTGAAGTCATTGACCATACTCACGGTCTTTTCAAATGTCGCTTCATCGCGGCAGCGGCTCATCAAAATACGTTCTGCACCGAACATTTCCGGCACTTCAGTTAATACCGATGTACCGCCATTGGCAATCACATAATCAGAGAAACGCCCCAATAATGGGTTCGCGGTGATCCCTGACAAACCATCAGAACCACCACATTCCAAGCCAAACTTCAGTTCGCTTAATTTGCCCGGTACACGCTGGTCATGGCGCATCACTTGATACAGAGCATGTAGATGTTCAAGACCGGCTTCGACTTCATCATCCTGCTGCTGGCACACCATAAAGTGCACGCGATCTTCATCCACCTCGCCCAGAGTGGTGCGGAAAACGTCTACCTGATTGTTTTCACAGCCTAAACCTATCACCAGCACCGCCCCTGCATTAGGGTGACGCACCATGTTTTGCAGCATGGTACGGGTGTTTTCGTGGTCCTGACCTAACTGTGAACAGCCAAATGGATGGCTGAACAGATAGACGCCATCAATCCCTTCAGCATCTTGTGTCTCTTTCAGGAAACGTTGCTGAATCTGACGCGCGATCCCATTCACACAGCCCACGGTTGGGATGATCCACAATTCGTTGCGGATCCCCACATTACCGTTAGCACGGCGATAGATCTGCACATCACGATCGGGCATTTGTGATGGCAACTCGCTGAATTCTGGCTGATATTGATACTCATCCAGATCGCTCAGGTTAGTTTTGGCATTTTGCGAATGGATATGTTCGCCCGGTTCGATCAGCGTTAATGCATGGCCGATAGGCAAACCATACTTAACGATCATCTGGCCAGATTCGATGGTTGTTATGGCAAATTTATGCCCGCGCGCCACCGGCTGAGCCAGCTTAACGCTAAACTCGCCGCTATCGATCACTTCATCAGCGGCCAAATCTTGTAGTGCAACGGCGACATTATCCAACGGGTGAATTTTTATAATATTTTGCATAATTAAACCTTTAGCTGTAAGTCGCTACTGCCGCTCTCATGCCGTTATCAATGATAGATTGCAGTTGCTCTGTCACTTGGCTGGACAGTTGCGGCACCGCCGTCAAATCCTGCCCCCAATGATTGGCATCAGACAACACGTTATTCACCAATTCAGCCACTGTGATGTCGCTGTGTTTTACGCCGCTCCAGAGTGTAGAGAAACGTTCCAGCCAGTGTGCATCATCCTGCAACGGGTAGGTTTGCCCCTCACGTTCGCCACGATAAAAGGCGATCAATGCAGCCAGTGCAAAGGTCAAGCGTGGGGGTAATTTGCCTTGCTGCTGCTGATAAGTCAGCAATTGAGGCAAGATGCGGGTGCGGAATTTTGTCATGCCATTCAGTGCAATAGATAACAGTTGGTGCTGAATGAACGGGTTACGGAAACGGCTCAATACCGCCTGAGAGAACGACAACAGTTCGTCTTCTGGTAAATCCAATACCGGTACAATTTCTTCGGTAATGGCTTTTTCAACGAAGCTGCTGATTTGCGCGTCGTCCATGGTCTGGCCAACGGTATCTAATCCAGACAGATAAGCCACTGGCACCAACGCGGTATGAGCACCATTCAAAATGGCCACTTTGCGTTCTTTATAAGGTTTGATGTCATCCACAATGCGCACGTTCAGATCTAATTGATCCAAACGAAGCTCTTGTGCTAACTCTTTTGGCCCTTGAATAACAAACAGATAGAAGTATTCTGCGGTATCCAAGAAACTGTCCTGATAGCCTAATTCAGTTTGTAGGGCAGCCACTTCATCACGTGGGTAACCCGTCACAATACGGTCAACTAAGGTTGAACAGAACGTATTGTTTTGCGTTAACCATTGGGTGAATTCTGCCGGCAGTTGCCAATGGCTCGCGTAGCGCAGGACTAATTCACGCAGGGCTTCGCCGTTGTAATCAATCAATTCGCACGGCAGTAATACCCAACCTTTATCTGCAGCACCGGCAAAATGTTCAAAGCGCTCGAACAGTAAACGGGTCAATTTAGCTGGGAAAGAACTCGGCGGTGCGTCGCTAAATTGGTCTGCTTCGTTCCAAGCAATACCTGCTTCGGTGGTATTTGAGAACATAAAGCGGATATTAGGATCACGGGCTAGCGCCAGATATTCATCGAATTGACGATAAATATTGATTTCGCGGTTAACGGAGCGGATCAGGCGGGATTCACGCACCGCTTCGCCCTGCTCGTTCAAGCCACGGATCACCGCAGTATACAAGCCATCCTGCGTACTGAGTGAAGGTGGGAAATCCGTGTCGATCGGGCGGATCACCACGATCCCCGCATTCAGATCGGTATGCTCATTCAGTAAATCGATTTGCCAGTCGACAAATGCGCGCAGGAAGTTACCTTCGCCGAATTGAATAATTTTATCTGGGTGGCTACGGCCGGGAAAGTCACGACGGTTCAGTGTTTGCATCAGGGTTCACCTCATAACGCATGTTGTTTGGACCGTGCATCACTGACAGTCCGTGCTTTTCAGCCAGGCGTTAAAAATAGAATAAGTTAGCGTTACCCCTTCGTCGTCGGTGTTGCAAACTGCTCACTGCCCGCAATACCAACGACGTTGGGTTTATCAATCAATGTTAATTAAGGTCAATGCTAATTAAGCGATTACAGCTCAATGGCGAAATACTGTTTCGCGTTATCGAAACAGATGTTTTTCACCATTGATCCCAGCAGTTCAATGTCTGCTGGCGCTTCGCCATCTTCCACCCAGCGGCCAATCATCTGGCACAGAATGCGGCGGAAATATTCATGACGGGTATAAGACAAGAAGCTGCGGCTATCTGTCAGCATGCCAACAAAGCGGCTCAGTAAGCCAAGCTGTGCCAGTTGGGTCATTTGACGTTGCATGCCATCTTTCTGATCGTTGAACCACCAGCCTGAACCAAACTGCATTTTTCCTGCTGCGCCTTCGCCTTGGAAGTTACCGACCATAGTGCCGATCACTTCGTTATCACGTGGGTTCAAGCAGTAAAGGATGGTTTTTGGCAGCGCATTACGCAGACCCTGTGCATCTAATAAACGGGATAGCGGTTGTGCCAGTGGTTGGTCATTGATGGAGTCGAAACCGATATCTGGGCCGACTAGATTAAACATGCGGCTGTTATTGTTACGCAGCGCACCGATGTGATACTGCTGTACCCATTCACGGCGATGATATTCGCCAGACAGGAATAACAATACGGCCGTTTTAAACTGCGCGATCTCTTCCGTGCTCGGCTGATTACCTGCCAGACGGCGCGCTAAGATAGCGTCTAACGTGGCTTCATCCGCCTCACCATAAACCACCACATCCAACGCATGGTCGGAGACTTTACAGCCGTGGGCGGCAAAGTGATCCATCCGCTTGTTCAGTGCAGTGCAAAGATCGGCAAAGCGGCTAATAGAGGTATCAGCGGCCGCTTCCAAGCGCTGCATATAGTCGTTAAAGCCAGCTGCTTCAATATTGAAGGCTTTATCCGGACGCCAGCTTGGTAACACTTTAATGTTAAAGCTGCCATCTGCGGCAATGGCTTTGTGGTGGCGCAGATCATCAATCGGATCATCTGTCGTCCCCACCATTTTGACGTTCATCTGCTGCATGATGCCACGCGCAGAGAAGCTGTCTTGAGCCAGTAATTCGTTACCACGCTGCCAGATTTCTTCTGATGTCGCAGGTGATAATAACTTACCTGTAATACCAAATGGACGGCGTAATTCCAGATGCGTCCAGTGATAAAGCGGGTTACCGATGGTATGAGGAACCGTTGCCGCCCATGCTTCGAACTTCTCGCGGTCACTGGCATCACCGGTACACAAACGTTCTGCGACACCATTGGTCCGCATCGCACGCCATTTATAGTGGTCACCTTTCAACCAGATGTCATACAGATTCTTAAAGCGGTAGTTTTCTGCAATCTGTTCTGGGGGTAAATGGCAATGATAATCATAAATCGGCTGATCTTTTGCATAGTCATGATACAGACGACGCGCGAATTCGGTGTCGAGCAAAAAGTCTTCGGTTAAAAACTGCGACATATTAGGTTCCTCACTTGAGTACATCTTAGAGCACTGCTTCCTGTTATCGCGAAGTTATCACACCAATTTCATCTATCGTCCAGTACTTTTTTATCGATAGAGATCGCAAAAAGCTAACAAAAAGAACAAATACTCAACATTTATCGTCTATTTAGTCCCTTGCGGCACTAAGTCTGTCGGGTTCTATTATTCCCTAATTGAAAAGTGGTTTTTGTGATATCACTCAACTTTTAAATCTGTATGACAAGTTATTGTTGCGTCGTCCTCAGTCAGGTCATGCGCAATGTTGGTTTAAACGCGCTGATTTGACCTAAATGGAAATCGACAAGCAAGAATGAGAGCAGTAACAGCACGACTGCTCTCAACAGGAAGGGATAACCAAAGCAGTTGAAGCAACGAATCTCATTCAAGCCTCAACTCAAGAAGAAAACATGATCCAAAGCAATGGCAGATTAGCGGCGGTAACCGCGATAGCTATTAGGAAAGATCAGGTACCACCGCATGCACAGTAATGTCGGGTTGGACCAAATTGCGCCATGAAATGCGGCTACAGACTGCGCTTCATAGCAGTAATCTTATACTGGGAGAAAGTTACAAATGATGCGTAAAATTAAAGGCTTACGCTGGTACATGATCGCGTTGGTCACTGTCGGCACCATATTGGGTTACCTAACACGTAACGCCATTGCGGTTGCCGCACCGACATTGCAAGAACAGCTACATATTACGACACAACAATATTCTTACATTATTGCCGCCTATTCTGCTGCTTATACCTTGATGCAACCGGTGGCCGGTTATGTTCTCGACGTGATGGGCACCAAAGTTGGCTATGCGATGTTTGCCGTCATGTGGGCCATTTTCTGTATGAGTACCGCATTAGCCAGCAGTTGGGGTGGATTAGCTATCGCTCGTGGTGCGGTAGGTGCGGCAGAAGCTGCGATGATCCCTGCGGGTCTGAAAGCTGCCAGTGAGTGGTTCCCAGCGAAAGAACGTTCTATTGCCGTGGGTTACTTCAACGTCGGTTCCTCAATCGGTGGCATGATCGCTCCGCCATTAGTGGTGTGGGCTATCGTTATGCACAGCTGGCAGATGGCATTTATCATCACCGGTGTGCTCAGCTTGATTTGGGCCATTGCTTGGTTGATTCTCTACAAACACCCGAAAGACCAGAAAAAACTGAGTGATGAAGAGCGTGAATACATCCTCAGTGGTCAGGAAGCACAGCACTCGACTTCTAATGCTAAAAAGATGTCTGCAATGCAGATTATCCGTAACCGTCAGTTCTGGGGGATTGCGATCCCACGTTTCTTGGCAGAACCGGCATGGGGAACATTCAACGCATGGATTCCACTGTTCATGTTCAAAGCTTATGGCTTTAACTTGAAAGAAATCGCCATGTTTGCTTGGATGCCAATGCTGTTTGCCGATTTGGGCTGCATTTTGGGTGGTTATTTGCCGCCAATCTTCCAGAAATACTTCAAAGTTAACCTGATTGTTTCCCGTAAGTTAGTGGTCACAATGGGGGGGCTGTTGATGATTGCACCAGGGACTATCGGCCTGTTCACTAGCCCTTATGTTGCTATCGCACTGCTGTGTGTCGGGGGCTTCGCTCACCAATCGCTGTCGGGTGCACTGATTACGCTGTCATCAGACGTCTTTGGTCGAAACGAAGTAGCAACGGCCAACGGCTTGACCGGTATGGCCGCTTGGACAGCCAGTACCCTGTTTGCTCTGGTGGTCGGTGCGCTAGCTGATACCTTAGGTTTCAGCCCACTGTTCGCTGCTTTAGCCGTGTTCGACGTGTTAGCGGTCGTGGTTATCTGGACCGTGCTGCAAAACCGTCCGGCAGTCGAAGCGACTATCGATCCGGTGCAGCAATCTCCGGCGGGACAGAACTAATCTGATTGACGATAGTGAGGTCTTCACCATCACGAAAACCCAGCCATGATTGGCTGGGTTTTTTTATTATCGATGGGCCTCAAATTACCGCACATTTTCCATCACAACTGTGATAGCAATGACTAGTACCCAATAGGGATAAGTGGTATAACAAGTCCCATTCTATCTCTTTCGAGATACCATACCTTCCAGACGAAATGAGCCGCTAGATTTGCGGCTTCAATTGATCCAAGAGCCTTAATCATGGAATTCACAGAAACCAGACGGTTGTACCAGCAGTTAGCCGCAGAGTTAAAGCAGCGAATCGAATCGGGTGTTTATCCGGTAGGCGATAAATTGCCTGCGGAACGCTACATTTCCGAAGAAATGAATGTCAGCCGAACCGTGGTCCGTGAAGCGATTATCATGCTGGAAGTAGAGGGTTACGTCGAAGTGCGTAAAGGCTCCGGCATCCATGTGATGTCAAATCAGCAAAAGCACTTGGTCATGCCTAATCAGGGGATTGAGTTCGCTACCGCCGGTCCTTTTGAATTACTCCAAGCACGCCAATTGATCGAAAGTAATATTGCTGAATTCGCCGCCACACAAGTTACGCGGCAGGATATCGTGCAATTAATCGAAATCCAAAAGCATGCACGGCAGGAAGACCGTTTCCGTGATTCACAATGGGATCTCAAATTCCATGTGCAGGTCGCGTTAGCGACTCAAAACACCGCGATGGCCACGATTGTCGAAAAAATGTGGAGCCAGCGGGTGCATAACCCCTACTGGCTAAAACTGCATGAGCATATTGATGATAAATCCATCGAGAGTTGGTGCGAAGATCACGACAGAATCCTCGAAGCGTTGATGCGTAAAGACCCTTACGCCAGCAAGCTTGCTATGTGGCAACATTTGGAAAATACCAAACAAATGCTGTTCCGTGCCACCACCGATGATTTCGAATTTAATGTGGACCGCTATTTGTTCGCAGAAAACCCCGTTGTTCACCTCGATATTCCCAAAGATATTGGGCTAGCAAACTCTGGGGTTGCAGGGACTGAACGCCGTTAATTTCCGCCGTAAAAGGGTTAAGATCGCAGGAAGGGAAACTGAGACTCATGTTTCTCTTCCTAGCGAAAATAGGCCACTTTGGGGTGATTAAATGTTGAGTTCTGTCAGTAAACGTCAGCATTAAGCCTATTTTTATAATACCCATCAATAAACACCCCGCTAGCATCTATATTTCCCTGTTTCATATCTCGCTATTTTGCTAAAGTGTCAGCACTTTTTTACTCGGGTGCTTTAGGAGCGAAACGCAAAGATATGCGCTGGTTGTTTGCTCTATTAGTTGCGGTATCTAGCTGGGCCGGTTCGGTCTCCGGTAGCATGATCTCGCACACGAACTCCAGCTCATCAGGTATGGCGTTATCCACGCTCAGTACTGCTTCTCCTGATGCCCCTCTTATTTGCGTTCCCCCCTCTGCTGCTGGTCAATTATCGTCCACTCTGAGTCTGAAAAATAACCTCATCTATCCGCAATTGCGTTTAGTGGGGATGCCAGCTAAAAAAACCGCCATAAAAAATCGGTTCGGTGCAGCAAAATTTACTGGCTCAGCCAGCCCTTCACTGGCGAATAGCAGCTGGGTTGGTGCAAATCTGGCGATATTACGCACCAATAGTGCAAATGAGATCTACAAGCAGCCACGGCAATCACTGCCACTGGTAAATTATTCCAACTGGATATTCCATGCCTCAACACAGCGAAATCGTGTGGGCGGCTGGAAAGAGAGTAATACTCAATATAGCGGGATGCTGACCTACCACCATGATGATGTGATGACTTTTCGATTGTCGTAGCATCAGAGTAACGACAACGAGAAGGGCATTTACCTCTTGATAGCGCGAATGGGTTTGTTTTGAATTCATTGATTAAAACCCTCGCTTAAACACGAGAATTATCGAGCCTCTTGGTAGACCGTGTTTATAAGCTAACGGATATACCCAAAGTAATTGCAGTTGCAGGCCAGCAGCAAATCAATACCCCCGCAGCTTTAAGTACCAAGGTTATATAACAATGACGTTTTAGGAATACCAGATGGACATCATTAAAGAACTCTTACATGCTTTATGGGCTCAAGACTATGAGACGCTAGCTAACCCGTCTCTGGTTTGGGCCATCTATATCTTACTGTTTGTAATACTTTTTCTGGAAAACGGCTTGCTTCCGGCTGCGTTTTTACCGGGCGATAGTCTGCTGATCCTGGTTGGCGTTCTGATTGCAAAAGGTGCCATGAGTTTCCCTGTCACGCTAGTGGTATTAACCACAGCAGCCAGCCTTGGGTGCTGGGTCAGCTATATTCAGGGTCGATGGCTAGGGAACACTAAAGTGGTACAAGGTTGGTTATCCCATTTGCCTGCCCATTATCATCAGCGCGCCCATAACCTCTTCCATCGCCACGGGCTATCCGCCCTGTTGGTCGGTCGCTTCTTAGCATTCGTGCGCACTTTATTGCCAACAATCGCTGGCCTTTCTGGCTTGAGTAATGCTCGTTTCCAGTTCTTTAACTGGATGAGTGGATTACTGTGGGTCTTGATCTTAACTACGATGGGCTTTGCGTTCGGTAAAACGCCTGTTTTCCTGAGATATGAAGATGAAGTGATGTTCGTCCTGATGTTGCTACCTTTGGCACTCTTGGTGATTGGCTTATTTGGCTCATTGTACGTGCTTTGGCGTAAAAAGAATGCTGCCGCCAGTCCCACGTCAACTGACGACGGCAACGATAAAGGTAAGCCAGAGTGATCAAGCTCAAGGGCCGTTTTAGCCGCCCAATCTGGCAGTATCTCATTCTGCCAGTAACTGCCTTGTTGCTAGCAGTACTGCTGCTTACGCCCATCATTCTGCGTACGGAAAGTGCGTTGAAGATTCGGCCTAATCAGCAGGGGTTATCGTTGCCTGATGGGTTCTCTCTGTATCAACACCTCGATCAGCGGGGGATCCGCATTAAAAGTATTGTCCCAGAAAAGGACAGCCTAGTAGTGAATCTGGAATCTCCTGAACAACAGGAAGAAGCTATCGAGGTTTTACAGGATCTTTTGCCGACGGGTTATGTCATTGTCTCGAGTGAGTCAAAAAGACGCCATCGATTGTTACCCGCATTCAGAAATAACCTACAAAATGTAGGGTAAACACTCCGGCGGGGGTATTCTCCCGTCGTGAGTCCCGCTTTATTCCCCTCTTTATTCTGCTGATATTTGATAAATCTATAAAAAATACTGTAGTAAACTTGGGTATCACATCATTCAGCGCTATGCTTAGTCATTCACGGCAACCTATTCCGTCCCGGAAACTTGCTGTAAAAAGGAAGCAATACTATGTTGTTACGTTCGACGTTATTACGTCATTCTCTCTTGTTGGTTTTACCTATCATCATGTTTACAAGTACCGCGTACGCTGCGCTTGATGATGAATGCGCTGTAAAAGCCAAAGAAATCCAACAACAGATCGATTATGCCAAACAGCATGGCAATACCCGTCGCGCCGCAGGTCTGCAAACAGCATTAAAAGAAGTGAAAAATAACTGCACTGCTGAAAGTCTAGAAGCGGATCGGCAGAAAAAAATTCGGCAAAAACAGCACGACGTCACTGAACGCCAAGAAGAGCTAAAAGAAGCTCAGCAAAAAGGTGATGCTGACAAAATTTCTAAGCAACAGAAGAAATTAGCAGAGGCACAAGCTGAGCTAAAACAGGCTAAGGAACGGAAGTAGCAACACCATTTTTACAGATGAAAACGGCGAACCACCCGAGATTATTTTAGGATGATTAACCTGTTAACCTTCGGATGAATTCGCTATGTTTGGTATTCACCTCAGTTATGTTAAGGAGCTATTACATGCCACAAGATAAAACCTCTGAACATTTGCGCGCTGAACTTAAGTCATTGGCAGATACGTTAGAAGAAGTACTGCACTCTTCGACCGACAAGCCGAAAGCTGAGTTAGACAAACTGCGGGCCAAAGCAGAAAGCGCGTTGAAAGATACTCGTGAGCGTCTGAGCGAAACTGGCGATAGAATCGCAGCCCAAACCAAAGAAATTGCTGATAAAGCTGACACTTATGTCCACGACAATCCTTGGGCTGGCGTCGGCATCGGTGCTGCCGTTGGTGTGGTGCTAGGCGTTCTGTTGTCTCGCCGCTAATTATGGCTGAACTTCCTCAAACTCAGGGCCCCGGCAAAGGGGTCTTGGACGCCGTTCAACGCATTGCCACCATTGTGGTTGGCATGGTTGAAACCCGTGTGCGTCTGGCAGCCATTGAGCTGGAAGAAGAAAAAGCAACACTGATTCAGGTGCTGCTCATGGCAGGGATCACTCTGCTGTTGACCGCTTTCGGTTTGATGAGTTTGCTGGTGTTCGTCATATGGGCGATTGACCCTGCTTATCGTTTAATGGCACTCGGCACCACAACTGCGGTGCTATTAGTACTGGCAATCATCGGCGTTATCTGGACACTCGCCAAAGTGCGCCACTCTAAGCTACTGGGTTCTACCCGTAAGCAGTTGGAAGTGGATCGCGAATTATTGGAGAAAGAGCGTTGAGCCGCCGTCACTTAGCACAGGAGAAAGCCGCATTGTTACGCGAGATCCAGCAGCAACGTTTGGATCTCGCCAATAGTGCAGCACATTGGATTGAAGTCACCGCACCTTACGATCGCGGCTGGGCAAAGATTGTCAGTATGCGAAAATATTTGATGGTGGGCTCCAGTTTGTTGGCACTATACAGTGTTCGTCACCCCAAAAAACTCATCCGTTGGTCGCGCCGAGCAGTGGGTGCATGGGGAACTATCCAATTGTTTCGCCGAACGTTTTCATTGCGTTAAAGCTTCACTGCCTCTACGTTAAGGCCATTCGTCGTATTTTATTGATAAAATTCTCTCCTCACCCCGTACTCCGCATCTACGGGGTATTTCCCGTCTTTCTTGCCTACCAATTCAGTTTTTTTGATGCAAACTAACAATTTTACTTACTAACAACTTATCAACTTCTCAACTAACATTCTTTCATCAACTCAGGGGATTGGCGGGATGACACCTGCTGGCCACTACAAACAAAACACGTTTAGATAACCATTAACGCCCGCAGATGCCAGGCATTAATACAAACAACTTTTTGGAGAAGTCGTCGATGAATAAATTACAAGATACTGGCCTGTTGGTAGCACGCATTCTGATGCCGATTCTGTTTATTGTGGCCGGTTACGGCAAAATGGGTGATGCCTATGCGGGAACTCAACAATACATGCAAGCAATGGGTGTCCCTGGTTTCTTCCTGCCACTGACAATTTTGTTAGAGTTTGGCGGCGGTCTGGCTATTTTGTTTGGTTTCCTGACCCGTACCACGGCACTGTTTACAGCGGGTTTCACCATTTTAACTGCATTGATCTTCCACACTAACTTTGCGGAAGGTGTTAACCAACTGATGTTCATGAAAAACTTGACCATCGCCGGTGGGTTCATCGTACTGGCTGTTGCTGGCCCTGGTGCTTTCAGTATCGATCGCTTGTTGGGTAAGAAGTGGTAATCAGCAGGCAGCGAAGATAACCAGCCAATAAAGACTAGAGTTAATAGTGACTAGAGTTAATAGTGACTAGAGTTAATCAAGACGATAGTTAAGATTACAGTTAATACGCCCTATCAATTGGTAGGGCGTGTTTATTTAGGGGGATAGTATGGGGCAACTCGTTGACGGCAAGTGGAAAGATATCTGGTATGACACGAAGTCTACCGGTGGTCACTTCAAACGCAGTACTTCGCAGTTCCGTAATTGGGTCACCGATGATGGTCAAGCGGGTCCACAAGGTAAAGCCGGTTTTAAAGCCGAGGCAAACCGTTATCACTTATATGTTTCTCTTGCTTGCCCGTGGGCGCACCGTACTTTGCTGATGCGCACATTGAAAGGCTTAGAATCGCTGATTTCCGTTTCTGTCGTACACCCATTAATGCTGGAGAATGGTTGGACTTTCGCTCGCGACTTCCCAGCCGCGACTGGTGATGAGCTCTATCAGCTAGACTATCTCTACCAGCTCTACCTACGCGCTGACCCTGATTATACTGGGCGAGTGACAGTGCCGGTATTGTGGGACAAACAACAGCAAACTGTCGTCAGTAATGAGTCAGCTGACATCATTCGTATGTTCAATAGTGCCTTTGATGATGTGGGTGCAATAGCGGGTGATTACTACCCTGCGGCTTTGCGCAGTGATATCGATGATATCAATAGTTGGGTTTACGATCAGGTCAATAACGGGGTATATAAGGCAGGATTTGCGACGACTCAATCTGCCTATGATGAAGCCGTAGCCACCTTGTTCGATGCCTTAGATAGGCTAGAGCAGATATTGGCAAAACATCGCTATTTGACGGGCAATACTCTCACTGAAGCAGATTTACGCTTATGGACCACACTGGTTCGTTTTGATCCGGTTTATGTCACACATTTCAAATGTGATAAACGCCGCATCAGCGATTACCCGAATCTTTATGGTTTCCTGCGCGAGATCTATCAAATGCCGGGGATTGCCGAAACCGTGGATTTCGCCCATATCCGCAATCACTATTACCGCAGCCACGGCACTATCAATCCGTTTGGGATTATCTCCATCGGCCCGCAGCAAGATTTGCTAGCAGCCCATGGCAGAGATAAAATTTTCGCTTGATGCGTACACGCAAAAGCGCCGCAAACGTCGTCATACTGAGCACGGCACAAAATCTTAGTATGACGACGCGAAACGGCTTATCCCCGCCCCAAAAGCTTAGGGATCTCTCTCAAACACCAGGATTTAGCCTCGCCCATACTGTCGCGGCGCCACGCCATAATAATATCGGCCTCACGGCTATATTCAGGCCCGACAACGCGTAAGCGACCTTCTTCGATATCTTTTTCGACCATCTCATAAGGCATGGTTGCGACGCCCAAGCCGGCTAATAGCGCTCGCCGCTTGTCTTCTATGGTACTGACGGTTAATCGCTGCTGCTTATCAAGCAATTGCACCGTTAACACCGGCCGTTCACGGGCGGTATCGGCGACAGCCACACCACGGTATTTCACTCGCGTCAGTTCTGACAGCGGCTCTGGTTCCAGATGGATGGGATGGTCTGGGCTGGCAACATAAACGCTGGTCACTTTGTACAATTTACGGCTGTTTATTTCTGAAGAGGCGCGAAAATGCATGTCTGGTGCGATGACGATATCTGCTCGCCCCTGCTCTAACCGCTCCCATGCCCCAGCCAAGACTTCGGTAAAGATAGAGACTTGCGTATTGGCTTTGAGCGCCAATTTGTCCACCAGCGGGAACAATTTCCACGCGGGAGATAACGCCTCACTGACAATAGTAATGTGAGTTTCCCAGCCACGGGCCAATGCCTCGGCATCGGTCGTGAGTTTGTCTGCCGCTTCCAACAGTACACGCCCACGATCAAGTAACATGCGCCCAACATTGGTAAATTTAGTGCGATGGCCAGAACGGTCAAATAACACGACATCCAGCTCTTCTTCGAGCTTTTGCATGGTGTAGCTCAATGCTGAAGGCACACGCCCTAGCTCGTCGGCTGCCGCTGCAAAACTGCCACGACGATCAATGGCATCCATCACTCTCAATGCTTCTAACGTTAGCGCCCGATCTTTGCCCATTATTATCTCAGTCAGGAAATTTGAACATAGCGACCAGATTAACTGGCTAACAATCCGGCGTCCAGACGCTTACCATCTGTTTACTGATTAATATCTACAAATTGTCCCCAAAATCACTGACGTTGCAGATAAACGAGAGAATCCCGATGAGCTGACACAAGTCAGTGATTCGGGTGAGTGAGTGCAGGCAACACACCTGCAACTTGAAAGATGAAGGGTATAAGGAGCAATCACTGTCATGATCACATGCAGAACAGCAAAACAATGCGGGCAGGCTGACTTTGGTTGGCTCCAAGCCCGATATACTTTTTCTTTTGGCCATTATTTTGATCCAAAACTACTCGGTTATGCTTCGCTGCGCGTTTTGAATCAGGAAGTGCTCGCACCCGGTGCTTCATTCCAACCTCGGACTTATCCTCGAGTGGATATCCTCAACCTGATTTTACAGGGCGAAGCAGAGTATAGAGATAGTTTGGGCCACCATGTCCGGGGCAAAAAGGGCGATGTGCTGCTTTTCTCGACGCAACCGGGTGTCAGCTACAGCGAGCATAACTTGAGTGCCGACCAACCTTTAACTCGCATTCAGTTATGGCTCAATGCCTGCCCTGATCAGGAGAGTCAAACGGCTCAGCAACTGTCATTATGCACGCAGCCATTACGACTACTGGCCTCCCCTGACGGCGAGCAAGGTAGCCTCAAGCTGCGCCAGCAAGTTTGGATTCATCATCTGGATTTAGCGGCTGGGGAACAATATACGATTAATCTTCACGGCCCTAGAGCTTACCTGCAATCCATCCATGGAACCGTTGCGGTAGAAGGACCACAAGTCAATGAGCCTCAACGCCTAACCTGTGGTGATGGCGCTTTTGTACAAGAAGAACAACATTTGGTGATTAAAGCAGAAACACCCTTGCGAGCACTGCTCATTGATTTGCCAGAGTAATACGGTTACCGCTTGAATCGACTTAAATGCCACAGCACCGTGGCATTTAAGTGATTGTGATGATTTAGGCTTTCAGTGATGCCATATCAATGACGAAACGGTATTTTACATCGCTTTTCACCATGCGCTCGTAAGCCTCATTTATATCTTGAATGTTGATCATTTCAATATCTGAAACGATGCCGTGTTTAGCGCAGAAATCCAGCATTTCCTGTGTTTCAGCAATGCCACCGATGCACGAACCTGCCACCGAACGCCGCGCCAGAATGAGTGGCATGGTATTTAGCATCGGGCTGAGATCCCCTAAATACCCCACCAACACCAGTGTCCCATCAACTTTTAATGTCGGGATGTAGGGCATGAGATCGTGCACATAAGGTACGGTATCAATAATTAGATCGAACTGCCCTTTAGCCGCCGTCATTTGCGCGTCTTCAGTGGATAACACAATGTGATGAGCCCCTAAGCGGCGGGCATCAGCCTCTTTGCTGGCAGAACGCGTAAAAAGAGTCACTTCAGCACCCAGCGCATTCGCCAGCTTTAATGCCATATGACCCAATCCGCCCAGCCCCACAACCGCCACTTTGCTGCCTTTGCCAATGTTCCAATGACGCAGCGGTGACCAAGTAGTGATACCGGCACACAAAAGCGGTGCAGCCGCTTTCAGATCCAAGCCTACAGGCATTTTCAGCACAAAATCTTCAGAGGCAACAATCGCTTGTGAGTAACCACCGAAAGTCGGTGTATGGTCATGGCGGTCAATACCATTGTAGGTTTGGATGTTACCGACTTCACAATACTGCTCTAAGCCCGCCTGACAGGGTTGGCATTCTCGACAGGAATCGACCATACAGCCAATGCCGGCAAAATCACCCACTTTGAATTTCGTCACCTCTTTGCCAATAGCCGTTACACGCCCAATCACTTCATGGCCTGGCACCAGAGGATAGGTGCTGAACCCCCAATCATTATGTGCCTGATGTAGATCAGAATGGCAAACGCCGCAATAAAGTACCTCCATCACTACATCATCGGGGCGTGGATCTCGACGGGTAAATTCTAACGGTGCGAGTGGGACTTGTGCTGATTTAGCGGCATAGCCGAGTACTTTCATTGTCATGGGATATCTCCAGTATTTTGAGTACGGTCAATTTCGATGCAATAAGCAGCCGAGTTATTTCCGGTACTGCTCATCACTGACTTTTTCCATCCACTCAACAGGGCTGCCATTGAGGGATTCGGCGATAGCGATGTGCGTCATGGCAGTATTGGGTGTCGCACCATGCCAATGTTTAACCCCTTCTGGGATCCAAACAATATCGCCCTGATTCATCTCTTTGATCTCATTGCCCCATTCCTGAATCCAGCCGCGCCCTTGCGTAATCATTAGAGTTTGGCCCAACGGATGCGTATGCCAAGCCGTGCGAGCACCAGGCTCAAATGTCACGACCGCGCCCCCGACACGAGCAGGAGAGGTTGCCTGAAAAGGTGCATCGATACGAACTTGGCCGGTGAAGTAGTTCTCAGAGCCGGGCTGGGAAGGTTGGGAACCACTTGGGATAATTTTCACCTTGTCCTCCACGTCGGCGAAAGCCGCCGGACTTAATATGGACAAGATAACTGTAGACGCTGTGGAGAATTTCATCGTTATTCCTTCGTTAAGATTTGACGCGACATTGTTCAAAATAGTGATAACGGTAGAAAAGGCACACCTGACCGTACCCCGCTCAAATAAGGTGAGGCATATATCAGAGCAATGGTGGTAATAGAGAAGGTAGCAAATATCTTAGTGGCGGATTAGCGGGTTAAATATGGATGCTTCTATGAGTATGGCTCATGAGTTAAGTTATACTCTTTAAAGTTCATCCTAAACAAGAATAGGAATGCGGATGTTAAAAGAGAATTTCAACGATTTAATCTCATTCCTGATGGTGGCAAGAGAACGTAGTTTTACCAAAGCAGCGGCAAAGTTGGGAGTATCACAATCTGCATTAAGCCATGCCATCCGTGGATTGGAGGAGCGCCTTGAACTTCGTCTGTTGACCCGAACCACTCGCAGTGTTGCGCCAACAGAAGCTGGGGAAAGGCTAGCAAATAGCCTTGGGCCGCGTTTTGCTGACATTGAGCGTGAACTGGATGCGCTTAGTGAAATGCGCGCACGACCGGCGGGAAATATTCGCATTAACGCCGGAGAGCATGCGGTCGATTCAGTTCTGTGGCCAGTACTGAAAACATTCCTCGCTAACTACCCTGACATCAATGTTGAAATCACCGTCGATAACAGCTTGACCGATATTGTCGCTGAGCGTTTTGATGCTGGCATTCGTTTAGGTGAGCAAGTGGCGAAAGACATGATTGCGGTACAAATTGGACCACAAATGAGTATGGCTGTTGTCGGTTCACCCGCTTATTTGGCTAAATATGGCATCCCTACCACGCCAACTGAATTACAAAGTCATCGTTGTATTAATATGCGTCTGCCCACCATGGGGGGACTTTATGCTTGGGAGTTCGAAAAAGAAGGACGCCAGATAAAAGTACGTGTTGATGGCCAATTGACCTTTAATAGTTTGCGCCAGCGTATTGATGCCGCTGCAATAGGCTTTGGTTTGGCATGTGTACCGGAAGATTCAGTCAAAACCGAGATCGCCAATGGTGACTTAGTCAGAGTATTAGAAACCTGGTGCGAACCCTTTCCAGGCTACTATCTTTACTACCCGAGCCGCAGGCAGCATACCACCGCCTTTTCACTACTGGTTGAGGCATTACGCTATCAATGTTAGTTGCAAAAACACTGTTGCAAATATCGTACGATGGTGAATTTAACGCTCACTTTGGCTGAAGGAATATAAAATTAGCTATTTCCCCAGACTATATCTTCAGAAAGAAGTACATCTAATTAATGGTATTTTTTAATTCACCCCGCCAGTCCGTATTTATACGTAGATAACGAGTAATTATACGAATTTACTCTTCATTTCAATATTACTAATCTTACCCAACCCTAAACGGGCTCAAATTTATACGTTATTTAGTGGATGCAGCAGATATCCATCTCATCAAGATCGCCTATAAATAAATATGTAAGGAACACATATCATGATTCGCAACTGTACTATTGCTATCGCCACCGGATTACTCATCGCCTCTTCAGCGCCAGCCCTTGCTGATCAAATAGATCAAGAGGGCTATTATGGTTCAATTAAACTTTTGAGAACGTTCCAAGAAGCGAAGAACATGGATACGAGTAGTCGTCCAGGTATTGGTTCATTTGTTTCGGGCCAAGATAGCGATAATTTTTATAATGGTGCGATTGCGGCCGGTTATCAATTTGGTAATGGCTGGCGTACTGAGGGTGAATACACCTTCAAGAATAAATCCACTTATACCAGTGGTTCGACTAACTTCCCGACAAGCTTTAATCATCAAAATATTAATTCCGAGCGGCTGATGTTAAACGCATATCGTGATATCGCATTGAGCTATGGCTTCGCTCTATATGGCACATTGGGTATTGGTGTTGCCAAAATCAGCTCTGATGGCTGGCAAGGTAACCCGGCACGACAATATGCGAGTAGCACGCAAAATAATCTCACCTATGCCATCGGCGCGGGCGTGAGCTATTCACCGATTGAGTCACTTATTCTTGACTTGGGTTATCGCTATGTTG
Source organism: Yersinia massiliensis (assembly GCF_003048255.1). Classification (NCBI taxonomy): domain Bacteria; kingdom Pseudomonadati; phylum Pseudomonadota; class Gammaproteobacteria; order Enterobacterales; family Yersiniaceae; genus Yersinia; species Yersinia massiliensis. The sequence continues at coordinate 498,044 of NZ_CP028487.1, read as the reverse complement.
ACATGGGGAATGTTCAAAGCGGATTCAATCAATTTGCTAACGCCAGATCATTACAAGATGAACAAATGAAAGCCCATTTGGTTTCTAGTGAGTTCTTATTTGGTGCCCGTTATCTGTTTTAAATCCTCGCCCTCCTCATCTGAGGGGGGAGTATTCGTATCTCTGCGGCGGGAACGTATAAGGAAGAATGTGCTTATTTTTTTAAAATATTTTACATATAAAACCACAATATTATACCGATAATGATATAAAATATGTCTTCTTAAGATAATATTGCAGGGAAGAATTTATGGTATTTTGGGGACGTATTTGTCTGGCAACATTAGTGTCAGCAGCATTTGGTTTCACATTTCATGTCTTATATGGAAGAGGGTGGGCTGTAGAGTACATGGATGCTGCAACTAAAGCAGGCAGAATGGATGGTCTTTTGCAGGAGCCTTATCCTGTTTATATTGTAGTTATAGCTGCTTTAACTGCTTTAATCCCGACGCTGGGTAAAGTGTTTATTTGGTTATTTATTCGAGAGAAACTACCTGGAAAAAATCTTCTAATCAAAGGAATATGGTTTACTGTAATAATGATGATCGCTGACAGCGATTTGCTGCGTCAGGGTATTATGAATCTCCTTATAGGGATGCCTATAGATGTATGGTTTGTATACAGTGCTGAGCAGTGGATTATAGTACCCACTATGTGTTTTCTAATTGTTGCGCTATGTCCGAAGAATAAGGTTTGACGGTGAAAAGTTAGGACTTTACCCCTTTCCGATCCCATACCCCTTACCGCGCTTCGAGAAGCGGTACAATGGGTTTAAGTATCTGTCTGTTCTTCTAGAATTTCAGGGCGTAAGCCCTGAATCAATAAGAATATAATCCCCCTGACTATAAGATGTTGCAGGAGTTTGGTCTTTGTTGGTATGGCCCTTTTAGTGTGCGCGCTTAGCCAGATGTGTGCACTGCGAAGACCATTTTACGAATTTGGCGTTATAAACGGAGTCATCGTCACTGACGAACGAGATTTCACCCTCTTTCACACCTTCCTTCAACGTACCCAGCAAATCAGCCTGCACTGTCCGCGCTTCAAACTCTTTGCCTTTTTCATCGAACGCTTTGTAGCAACCGACAAATCCGGTTAATTCAATTGGCTGTTCCATTTTGCTGTACACAACAACCTTAAACGTCTTTTCGTAATTCGGCTGCCCTTCAATCGTCACCGTACCTTCCGAGGAAGGAATAGCCTGGATGATCAGTTTATTATGTAAATCTTCCGCCGCTACGGATGAAAATGAGAGTAGTACAAGCGAAGATAGAAGAACCGTGCATACCTTTTTCATTGAAAATATCCTTTATGAACAGAGTGTGATTTATTCCGTAACCAAATTACGGGAAAATACTTAAACCCAGCCCCAATGAATATTATCTAATACCTTTTGCATTCGTCATTTGCTAACACAGGTACTAAGCAGATCAGTAGAGTAATATTTACTGACAATGGCTCTTTTTCAAATATCAAGAACTATGCAGAACGGGTCCACCCTATTTTTATTTAAGGTAGCTAGAGGTAGAAAATACCGTTGCGGCGGAACGTATAAGGAAGAGTACAAAAGTTGGTGTATCCCATCATGTATCCCACTTAACGTGAAATGCAGACGGGACACACCAACTCATTGTTTTTAAAGAGGAGTGGAGTTGACCGGTAAGCCGGGTTCTGTCGTGGACAGTCATTCCTCTAGGCCAGCAATCGCTCACTGGCTCAAGCAGCCTACCCGGGTTCAGTACGGGCCGTACCATGCGAACCCCTATTTGGCCTTGCTCCGGGTGGAGTTTACCTTGCCACGAACTGTTGCCAGCCGCGCGGTGCGCTCTTACCGCACCCTTTCACCCTTACCTGATCCCACTTACGCGGGCCATCGGCGGTTTGCTCTCTGTTGCACTTGTCGTAGGCTTGCGCCTCCCAGGCGTTACCTGGCACCCTGCCCTATGGAGCCCGGACTTTCCTCCCCTTCACCTGTCTCCCCCGAAAGGGACGGCAGCGAAGCGGCGACTGTCTAGTCAACTCCGCGGCGGATTATAATGACATTACGGTTAAATGTCATCTTCCGCTTGCCCTTGGCCACCATTTTGTAGTTCAAGTGCATACTTATAGAGCGCATTCTTTTTCACGCCGTGAATTTCAGCCGCCAAAGCAGCGGCTTTTTTTAATGGCAGCTCTTTTTGCAACAGTGTCAGAGTGCGTAATGCGGCAGCCGGAAGCGCGTCATCGGTTTGGACTTTATGGCCCTCGACAATCAACACCATCTCACCACGGCGGCGAGTTTCTTCCTCCTGAACCCAAGCTAGCAACTCACCAACCGGCGCACCGTGGATAGACTCCCACGTTTTGGTCAGCTCTCTAGCCAGTACCACATAGCGTTGTGGGCCAAGTACAGTTACCATGTCCTGTAAACTTTCCAACAAGCGATGCGTTGATTCATAGAAGATCAGTGTTCGAGGTTCCTCAATCAACGCTTGCAGAGTATCCTTACGGCCTTTAGTTTTCGCAGGCAGGAAGCCTTCGTAGCAAAAACGATCTGAGGCAAGACCGGCGGCAGATAATGCTGTAATAGCCGCACAAGCGCCCGGTAATGGTACAACTCTGATGCCAGCTTCACGGCAACGGCGCACTAAATGGTAGCCCGGATCGTTAATCAATGGCGTTCCTGCATCTGAAACCAGCGCAATACTCTGGCCCTCTTGCAGTTTCGCCAGTAATTGATCGGCTTTTTGTTGTTCGTTATGGTCATGAAGTGCAAATAGGCGGGCGTTGATCGCGAAATGTTGTAACAGCAACCCTGTATGACGTGTATCTTCTGCCGCAATCAAATCAACGCTTTTCAGTACCTCTAACGCCCGGTGGGTGATATCCCCTAAATTACCGATAGGGGTAGGTACCACATAAAGCGTAGATGCAGAAATTACTGCTCGATCGTGTTGATTCATTGTTTCATCCGAATTACCGATTTAATATTGAGCATCTTGAAAAAAACATCACTGGATACAGTATGCTTTCCTCAACATTCGTTCGTTCCAAAGCAGGGCTATTCCCTGTTGTTCTCGCTGCACTGATACTGGCTGCCTGTTCAGGCAGGGCACCACAGACGCCACCACCAGCAAATATACAGGACGAAGCAAGCGCTAACGCCGATTATTATTTGCAGCAGCTGCAACAAAGCAATGATGATAACAAGGCTGACTGGCAATTACTCGCCATTCGTGCCCTGTTACGTGAAGGGAAAATCCCTCAAGCAGCAGAGCAACTCGGCACACTACCGGCTAATCTGAGCGATACGCAACGTCAGGAACAGCAATTGCTGACCGCAGAATTGTTAGTCGCGCAGAAAAATAACCCTGCCGCCGCGGATATTCTTGGCAAATTAGATGCGACTCAACTTTCGCCAAACCAACAGGTTCGCTTTTATCAGGCTCAGATTTCCGCCAATCAAGGCAGAGCTACGCTGCCATTGATTCGGGCATTTATCGCTCAAGAGCCGTTGCTAACAGATAAAGCCCATCAAGATAATATCGATAGCACTTGGCAATCGCTAGCGCAGCTCACACCACAAGAATTGAACAACATTGTGATTAATGCTGATGAAAACGTGCTGCAAGGCTGGTTGGACTTAACGCATGTGTATCAGGACAATAAGCAAGATCCTGAGTTGCTGAAGGCGGCCATTAAAGACTGGCAAAACCGCTATCCGCAAAACCCAGCGGCGAAAAGTTTGCCGACGGGGTTAACTCAGATAAGTAATTTTAGCCAAGCCTCCACCGCGAAAATTGCATTGTTATTGCCGTTGAGTGGCCCAGCACAGGTATTCGCTGATGCTATCCAGCAAGGGTTTACTGCCGCGCAAAATGGTTTACCGGTTGCCGCTTCTGCGCCAGTAACGCCTGATGTAACAGAAGGTGCGCCAACAGATGTGGCAGCAGCGCCAGTTGATACCGCTCCCATCGCAGCACCCGCTCCCGTCGCTCAGCCCGTTGCCACAAGCAATGCGCAGGTAAAAGTCTACGACACCACCACGCAACCCGTTGCCGCATTACTGGCACAAGCTCAGCAAGATGGCGCAACACTGGTTGTTGGCCCCCTGCTCAAACCTGAAGTTGAACAACTGAGCGCAACTCCAAGCACACTGAATATTCTGGCTTTGAACCAGCCAGAGGTCAGCACCAACAGCCCGAATATCTGCTACTTCGCCTTGTCGCCAGAAGATGAAGCTCGTGATGCCGCGCATCATCTGTGGAGTCAGGAAAAAAGAATGCCGCTGTTGCTAACGCCACGTGGCGCTTTCGGTGATCGTATTGCGAAAGCCTTCGCAGAAGAGTGGCAGAAACAGGGTGGGCAGACTGTCTTACAGCAGAACTTCGGTTCAACCGCTGAGTTGAAACAAGCCATCAACAGTGGCGCCGGTATCCGTCTGACTGGGCAGCCTGTCGCAGTGTCGAATGCGCCTGCCGCTGCACCGGCTTCAGTCACCATTGCAGGATTGACCATTCCAGCACCACCTGTCGACGCACCAGTCGTCTCTACGTCCGTTGGGGGCAACATTGACGCGGTATATATCATCGCAACACCGGCTGAATTGACGTTGATTAAGCCCATGATTGATATGGCCACCAGCTCACGGAGCAAACCTGCTCTGTTTGCCAGTTCACGTAGCTATCAGGCAGGTGCCGGCCCAGATTACCGTTTAGAAATGGAAGGCATTCAGTTTAGTGATATTCCATTGATGGCAGGGTCAAATCCCGCGTTGATGCAACAAGCTGCGGCTAAATATGCTAACGACTATTCACTCGTACGTTTGTATGCGATGGGGATTGATGCATGGACATTGTCGAACCATTTTGCTGAAATGCGACAGATTCCGGGCTTCCAAGTCAGCGGCACTACCGGCGATTTAACCGCATCCGCAGATTGTGTTATCACCCGTAAATTGCCTTGGTTACAATATCGTCAGGGCATGGTGGTACCAGCCGCATAATAAATGTCGATTCACTCTCCCAACGACGGGGGAGTGAATATCACTAACCCCCTCGAGTACGCAGGGGATAAGGATAGCCAATGAGTCAACGGATGACTGGCGCATACTACGAACAACAAGCCCGCCGCCACCTTGAACAGGCGGGTTTAATTTTTCAAGCGGCCAATGTCACCTATCAAAGTGGTGAGATTGACCTTATCATGCGCGATGGGCCAACCTGGGTTTTTGTCGAGGTTCGCTTTCGGCGCAATGCCCTATTTGGTGGTGCCGCTGCCAGCGTCACCTACCGCAAGCAACAACGGTTACTCCGAGCCGCCGCCGTTTGGTTGGCCCAGCGAAGTGCCAGTTTTGCCACGACACCGTGCCGTTTTGATGTTTTTGCTATCACTGGTAGTCAGATAGAATGGCTGCCTAACGCCTTCAATGCGGATTGATGACTTTCACCGGTTCTTTTTCCGGTTTTTACCTAACAAGTGAGTTAAATCAACGTGCTGGACAGAATTAAAGGCTGTTTTACCGAAAGTATTCAAACCCAGATTGCCGCGGCTGAAGCATTGCCTGATGCCATTTCTCGCGCCGCAATGACATTGGTTCAGTCACTGCTTAATGGCAATAAAATTCTCTGCTGCGGTAATGGGACGTCTGCGGCTAACGCGCAACACTTTGCTGCCAGCATGATAAATCGCTTCGAAACAGAACGGCCAAGCCTACCGGCGATTGCTTTGAATGCTGATAATGTTGTTCTGACTGCCATAACTAACGATCGCTTGCATGATGAAGTTTATGCCAAGCAAGTACGAGCACTCGGTCATGCTGGTGACGTTTTACTCGCAATTTCCACTCGCGGTAATAGCCGTGATATTGTGAAAGCGGTCGAAGCCGCAGTCACGCGCGATATGACCATTGTCGCCCTTACCGGTTACGATGGCGGTGAATTAGCGGGTTTGTTGGGTCAGCAGGATGTTGAAATCCGCATCCCTTCACACCGCGGCGCGCGCGTTCAAGAATTACACATGCTCACAGTGAATTGTTTATGTGATCTAATTGATAACACTCTATTTCCTCATCAGGACGATTAAAGGAGCACGAATGAAGGTTGGTTATATTTTTGCCATGCTACTCAGCGCCCTGCTATTGCAAGGCTGTGTCGGTGCCGTGGTTGTCGGCAGCGCAGCTGTTGCAACGAAAACAGTGACAGACCCACGTTCTGTCGGTACTCAGGTAGACGATGGCACGCTAGAGGCCAGAGTCGTCAACGCGCTGAGCAAAGATCAGCAGATAAAAAGCCAGACACGTTTTGTGGTGACCGCTTATCAAGGGAAAGTATTGCTGACTGGGCAAACACCAACCGCAGAACTGTCTAATCGCGCCAAACAGATTGCCGCAGGTGTCGATGGTGCAACCGAAGTGTATAACGAGATGCGCATAGGTAAACCCGTTGATCTGGGTACCGCGTCAATGGATACGTGGATCACCACCAAAGTCCGTTCACAATTGTTGACCGCCGACTCGGTAAAATCATCAAATGTGAAAGTGACGACTGAAAATAGCGAAGTCTTCCTTTTGGGTTTGGTCACTCAGCAGGAAGCGCAATCAGCCGCGCAAATTGCTAGCCAAGTGAGTGGCGTTAAACACGTCACCACCGCGTTCACCATCGTTAAATAATACTGTTACGTCATACGATTACGGGCTTAGCGCAATCTAAGCCCGTTTTTTATGTTTTCAATCTAATGAGCTTTCCTGCAAAAACTCCTTCCCACCTAACTGGCGCATTTGGCGCAAAATCCATTGTTGACGAGAATGCACATAGCCAGAGGGAGCATTCGCCTTAAAGCGCAGCGGGTTGGGCAATACCGCAGCCAATAATGCCGCTTCTGACGCACTCAATTTACTCGCCGGTTTTTTGAAGAAGTGTTGCGCTGCTGCTTCCACACCAAAAATTCCCTCGCCAAATTCGGCGATATTGAGGTAAACCGTCAGAATACGACGCTTAGTCCAAACCAGCTCAATACCGGCGGTCAGCCCTACTTCCAGCCCTTTACGTACCCAGCTACGACCATCCCAAAGAAACAGATTTTTTGCCGTTTGCTGCGATAGCGTGGATGCGCCACGGATACGATTTTGATTACGCTGATTATGGGTCAGTGCCGACTCGATAGCATCAACATCAAACCCCCAGTGTTCTGGAAACTTTTGGTCTTCAGCCGCCATGACGGCCAGTGCCATGTAAGGGGATATTTCATCCATGGGTACCCAGTCAGAATGCGCAACATAGGAAAAATCACCGGTTAACCATGCACCCAACTGCCTTTCAATCATTACCATAGAAAAAGGAACCGGCAGGAAAGCAAAAATCAAAATACCCGCCAGCCACAGCGCAACGATGCCAATAACGCCTCGTTTGACCCAATACCAAAGCCGATTCAGTAAGCGCCGAGGTGAAATCATTCGGTTAAATCCAGCACCTTTGTCACCAATTTATCAATCCCTTTTGCAGCGTCAGAAATTGACTCGGCTAACATATAAGCGGGCGTGGTCACCACTTTGTTATCGATATCAATCACCACATCCTCAACCGGGCAAACGACATGCTCTCCCCCCATAATCTCAATGGCATCAATAGTATCGGGATCGTTACCAATCGTCAGACGGATAGGTTTACCCAATAGTTTTGGCAACATCACAGGAGAAATACACATAAATCCAATTGGTTTACCTGACTTATGCATTGATTGAACTAATTTAGCTAAATCCGGATCGATGGCACATTCAGAACCTTTAATAGCGAAATCGCTGAGGTTCTTCGCAGCCCCAAAACCACCGGGAACAATTAAGGCGTCTAATTGCGTAGAATCGGCAGAGGAAAGTGGCGCAACCTGCCCCCGAGCGATACGCGCAGATTCCACCAAGACATTGCGCTGCTCAGCCATTTCTTCACCGGTAACATGATTAATAACATGCAGTTGTGGCTTATCAGGGGCGAAGCACAAAACGCGTGCGCCAGCGCGATCCAGCGCTAACAGGGTTAGGACAGATTCATGAATTTCCGCGCCATCGAAAACGCCACATCCACTTAGGACAACTCCAACTGTTTTCATCAACCTCTCCTTTTTTTATGCTGTCAATCGCTTAACCCGTTCTCGTCACAAAGACGAATCTCTATCACAAATTTTAATGAATCTTGTAACAAGAGCGCTTACATTTGCTATGTTGTTGCTTGTATGATGTATGGAAGAATCCTTACAACCTGCGAATCCATTCGAAATCGAAATATTAGGCTCTGAATAATTCAAGTTGCAAGAAGATGGCAACTGAGTGAATCCCAAATACTGACATCAGTTAGTCAACTGGGGTGAACGAAGTCTCCAACGAATGTGCAACTTGCACTATGACGGGTATCGCAGGTTAACGATTTCCCTGGTGTTGGCGCAGAATTCGCGCACCCCGGCCTCGGTCGGGGTTATTTTTTTTCAGCTTCCGCTGCCCACTCACGTAATACCTGTACATCATTGCGCCATTCTGATTTTAATTCATCAACCCAATCTTGCACATTATCCCACCATGCTGGCAGTGTTGGGGTTTGAATTTGTTGCGCTAATTGTTGGATATGACGTAGGCCAACAGAACCAGCTGCCCCTTTGATTTTATGCGCTTCTTCGGTAATCCCCTTCTGATCCCGTGCTGTCATGTTGGAATCCAACACCGCTAAATATCCCGGCATCATTTGTTCAAACATTTCCAAACTTTGATGAATCAATTGTGGGCCGACCAAATCGATGTATTGTTCCAACATCGCAGTATCAAGTAACGATTCATGGGTTTGCATCAATTTATGTTCCTGTTTTTTGGCTGAAGAAGAAGGCTTATGATCCCAAAATTGCTTAATCATGGCCGTAAGTGCAGGCACCGACAATGGCTTACTCAGCACGTCATCCATTCCGGCGTCTAAATACTCTTTTTTGTCTTTGAGGACGTTGGCGGTCAACGCCACCAATGGCGGCAGTGACTGCGAGTCAAATTGCGAACGAATTTGTCGGGCAATATCTAACCCACTCATATCCGGTAACTGAATATCTAGTAGCACCAAATCAAAATTATCTGGCTGGAACATGGCCAATGCATCGTGGCCATTCATCGCGACCTCAACGCTATTGCCGAGTTTTTCCAATACCGAACGCGCGACAATGACGTTCAGCTCAATATCTTCCACCAGCAAGACATGAAGTGCAGGCAATGGCATGTCATCGGCTGTTGGTGCCTGAGTGGTTTGCTGGACCGCCGGCGCTTTAATGGTCAGAGTAAAACATGAACCCGATCCTTTGGCACTTTTGACCGTGATATCGCCTCCCATGCTCTGCGCCAGTCGTTTAGACACAGCCAAACCAATACCTGTACCTGTTGCTGGACGACCGCCATTGCTGTCTTTCACCTGATAATACATGGCAAAAATTTTATCCTGTTCGTCTTCAGGGATCCCCATACCGGAGTCTTCCACTTCAAACGTCAGTTGGTCACTTCCCTCACGCCGTACCCGCACCACAACTTCACCTTGCTGAGTAAATTTCACCGCATTGCCAATAAGATTCCACAGAATTTGACGTAATCGCGTGCCGTCAGTGATGATCTTCTCTGGCAGTGGCAATTGTGGCTCCATCGTAAACTTCAGCCCTTTTGGCTGTACCAGCAAACCGGTGAGGTTCTCCAGATCCGCCATAAAACCGGTAAAATCAATGGGCTGATTATCCAGTTGAACTTTCCGGCGCTCGAGTTTATCCATCTCAATGATATCATTAAAAATATTACCGAGAGTGATGGCACTCACGTGAATGGTTTTCAGGTATTTCAGTTGCTCGCTGTCTAATTCTGTATCGAGCAAGATACGGCTCAGGCCCACTATGCCATTAAGCGGCGTGCGCAGCTCATGGCTGATGGTTGAGATAAACGTGGTCTTATCCCTACTGGCATTCTCTAACGCATCCTGATAGCGCTTACGCTCCGTAATATCGCGACCAAAGCCCATTAGGCCATGGCGTTTGCCAACACGATCGTAAAACGGCACTTTACGCAGCTCAAAACAGGCTTTTCGTCCATCGGGATAGACTAACCACTGCTCGTAGGTGAGAGAAACGTTGTGACGGAAGACTTTTTCATCGGTTTCCATGACTTTTTCTGCGATGTCAGGTGCATAGACATCTTTTGGCGTCAGCCCGACCAACTGTTTCTCACTTTTGCCCGTTAACAGCTCCATCGCCCGATTACAGCCGGAGAACTCATTGTCTTCGTTTCGGTAATAAACCAAGTCTGGGGAAGCATCGAGGAATGAACGTAGTAAAGCGGACTGCTGCCCGAGCTCAACCTGAGCTTGTTCACGGTGGCCCATCTCTTCTTTGAGCTTATCAACCACCTGTAAATGGGCTTTTTCCGCTTTTTCGCGTTCGACAATTTCCTGATTGAGCTGAGCAATGTTTTCGGTCAACTGTTTGTTCAGTTCTAAATCGCGGTAGCGCATCACTTCGAGCTTATCCACCAAGCGCGATAATCGTTGACGCGACTCTTCCAATTGCTCGACGACCACTGACAGGAAGTACACCGCCCAAGGTGTTATCAATAAGCCAAAGAAGATGGATCGCACCAGATCGAGGGTTTCCACTGACCCTCTCAGCGCAAAGGTCACTGCCATTTGTACCACCATGGCGAGCAGGACCAGCACCGATGCTAATAGCAACGAGAAGCGAATCAGCCCCAATTTCACCATTAAATCAACATAATACTGGGCCAATACCCTGATTTGCTTCATAAGAACCTCTGTCAGTGTTTCTGGGTCTCGCCATATTCTATTAGCGTTGCAAGTGATCCGATTTTGCGAAGATTCGGGTGTGCGAGTGCCGCTAACGCCCCTGTGGCTTCAAGAACGAGGGGGAAATAAATCATACCGTAAAATTAGCAATAGATAAGACAGCTTCCTCAGAAGTGTGGAAAAGACTGCAAATCCCAGTGAGATAGGAAGAAATGAGCAGATTTTTGCCGTTTCGTCGCCGCTTACAGCGCTGACGCTTGCCCACCATAAGCCAGCATATACTGATTCAACTCATTCATGCCGACCCAGCGATTTGCGCACCATAATGGGGCTAACAGCGTGGGTCTACGGGCACTGGCGGAAATTCGGTGATAAACAATGTCGGCTGGCGTGTGGCGAATCATTTCACCGGCGGTCTGCACGTATTCCTCTAATGCTAGCTCTGGCAAGCGCCCTGCTCGCCAAGCTTTCGCCATGGTACTGCCCTCGACAATATGCAGCGGGTGTAATTTCAATCCATCTACCCCTGTTGCCACCACTTTCTCCAGCGTTTCCATCCCTTGCGCCTGATCCTCGCCGGGCAGGCCAACGATCAAATGGCAGCAGACTTTCAAGCCACGAGCACGTGCTCGGCGCGCGGTCTGCTGATAACAGGCAAAATCATGACCACGATTAATGCGTTTAAGGGTTTTATCGTTTGCAGTTTGTAACCCTAGCTCGAGCCAAACCTCATAGCCCTGCTGATGATAGCCACTGAGCAAATCTAGCACGGCATCCGGTACGCAATCGGGCCGCGTTCCCACACATAAACCGACAATGTCAGCCTCAGCCAACGCTTGCTCATACATGGCCGCTAACGCATTCACCTCTGCATAAGTACTGGTATAAGCCTGAAAGTAAGCGAGGTAACGTTTTGCCCGATTGGTTTTTTTCGCTTGTGCCGCTAACTGCTGGGCAATACTTTGTTGCTGCATTTGCTCATCGGAAAATGAGGCAACCTGACAAAAGGTGCAACCCCCACGGCCAAGGGTTCCATCACGATTAGGGCAGCTAAACCCCCCGTGCAACGTGAGTTTATGCACTTTTTCACCATAGCGGCGCTGTAAATCCGCACCAAACATATTGACTAATTGCTGCAACTGCATAATCTTGGCACTGCCTGTCTGAAAAGAGCCCAAGGTTACCCGCCAACGATGTTGCGTGCGATGACAGAGATCAACTCCCAAGCCCTTGGGTGCAGCCGCGCATAACCATTCATTATAAATGCAAATAAAATCACTTGACCGATGATTAAATTTTCTTATTTCCACAAACCTATTAGCGCTTCTATTACAATTCAGTGAAAAACAGTGTTAAACGCCAATAAATATATCATTGCCAGCATATAACTCTAACATCCCCGCCAGCACTAGCATGGTGCAGAGATTTGTCGATTGCACTATAGTGAGACAGCTCACAATTCCGCGTCCACCACATGTGGCATCTCGAAGGCAAAAAACACCAATAAAATCATATTTTTCATAATGATAAATCCCTTTTACACCTTAAAGATATATCTTAAGCCTATATTTGACCTGAGTATTCTTTCTCGCTAAGTTGGAGGTCCGCTGGAAGCTTTCTAGACGGGCAAACGTCTAGTCATAATTATGCAGTAATTTAAGACTCCCTCTTAAGACAAGTCTTTTACCACTTGTGAGAACCGTCACAAGAGGCCATTGGCGGAGGGCGGAAAAGCAGATTTGCCGCGAAATACGCGCCTGTCAGCCCAACCGTCAACTGCAAAAATGTCCTTCTGGAGTCGGTTTGTGAGAGTCTCTCAGAGCCTGGGGAGGTTCACTGATATGTTGTACGATAAATCCCAAGAGAGGGACAACTGTGGTTTCGGCCTAATCGCCCACATAGAAGGCGAACCTAGCCATAAGGTCGTGCGTACCGCTATACACGCACTGGCTCGCATGCAACACCGTGGCGCGATTCTTGCTGATGGCAAGACCGGCGACGGTTGTGGTCTGCTTTTACAAAAACCGGATCGCTTTTTCCGGATGGTCGCTGAAGAACGCGGATGGCGTTTGGCCAAAAACTATGCCGTCGGCATGATGTTCCTCAGTCAGGACGAAGAACTCGCCAAGGCAAGCCGCCGCATTGTTGAAGAAGAATTGCAAAACGAAACGCTGTCGATTATCGGCTGGCGCGAAGTGCCGACCAACCCGGATGTTCTCGGTGAAATTGCTCTCTCCTCCCTGCCTCGGATCGAACAAATTTTTGTGAACGCCCCTGCTGGTTGGCGTCCACGTGATATGGAACGCCGCCTATTTGTGGCGCGTCGCCGTATCGAAAAGCGTATTTCAGGTGATAAAGATTTCTACGTTTGTAGTTTCTCTAACCTAGTGACGATCTATAAAGGCTTATGTATGCCTGCGGATCTACCACGCTTTTATCTTGATTTGGCTGACCTGCGTCTTGAATCGGCTATTTGCCTGTTCCATCAACGCTTTTCAACCAACACCGTGCCGCGCTGGCCTTTGGCTCAGCCATTCCGCTATTTGGCCCATAACGGCGAAATCAATACCATCGCCGGTAACCGTCAATGGGCGCGAGCACGTGCTTACAAATTCAAAACGCCATTAATCCCTGATTTGCAGGATGCCGCGCCTTTCGTCAATGAAACCGGTTCAGACTCCAGTTCGCTGGATAACATGCTAGAACTGTTCCTCAGTGGCGGTATGGATTTGATTCGTGCCATGCGTTTGTTAGTGCCACCAGCCTGGCAGAACAACCCTGATATGGACACCGATCTGCGTGCCTTCTTTGACTTCAACTCCATGCATATGGAGCCATGGGATGGTCCGGCTGGCATCGTGATGTCAGATGGTCGTTATGCGGCCTGTAACCTTGACCGTAATGGCTTGCGCCCTGCGCGCTACGTTATCACCAAAGACAAACTGATCACTTGCGCCTCTGAAGTCGGTATTTGGGATTACCAGCCCGATGAAGTGATTGAAAAAGGCCGCGTCGGCCCCGGTGAACTGATGGTGATCGATACCCGTAGCGGTAAGATCCTGCACTCCGCCGAAACCGATAACGATCTAAAAAGCCGCCACCCTTATAAAGAGTGGATGGAGAAGAACGTTAAGCGCTTGGTACCATTCGAAGATCTGCCAGAAGATCAGGTGGGTAGCCGTCAGTTAGATGATTCGACGCTGGAAACCTACCAGAAGCAGTTTGGTTACAGTAATGAAGAGTTGGATCAAGTCATCCGTGTGCTGGGTGAAATTGGTCAAGAAGCCACAGGTTCAATGGGTGATGATACGCCATTTGCTGTGCTCTCCAGCGGCCCGCGCATTATTTACGATTACTTCCGCCAGCAGTTCGCGCAGGTCACCAACCCGCCGATCGATCCGCTGCGTGAAGCGCACGTCATGTCACTGGCAACCAGTATTGGCCGTGAAATGAATGTGTTCAGCGAAGCCGAAGGTCAGGCGCACCGTCTGAGCTTTAAATCGCCAATTTTACTGTTCTCCGATTTCCAACAGCTCACCACATTGGAAGGGGAACATTACCGCGCTGATCGGTTGGATCTGACCTTTGATCCGACTGAAACTGATTTAGAACGAGCAGTACTTGCGTTGTGCGAAGAGGCAGAGCGCAAAGTTCGAGATGGTGCCGTCATGTTGGTGCTGTCAGATCGCGCCATTGCAGCGAATCGTCTGCCGGTTCCAGCGCCAATGGCGGTGGGTGCGGTTCAGACACGTCTGGTGGAAAAAAACCTGCGCTGCGACGCTAACATTATTGTTGAAACCGCCAGCGCACGTGATCCACACCACTTCGCTGTGCTGCTCGGTTTTGGTGCGACTGCGATTTACCCTTATTTGGCATATGAATCATTGGCTAAATTGGTTGATACCCAAGCTATTGATAAAAAGTATCGCGATGTGATGCTTAACTATCGTAACGGGATCAACAAAGGCCTGTACAAAATCATGTCCAAAATGGGCATCTCGACCATCGCCTCATACCGCTGTGCCAAGCTGTTTGAAGCTGTGGGCCTGCATCGTGACCTAACTAATCTCTGCTTCCAAGGCGTCGTGAGCCGTATTGGCGGGGCCAGTTTCAGCGATTTCCAACAGGATTTGCAGAATCTGTCCAAGCGCGCTTGGCTGAAGCGTAAGCCATTGGATCAGGGCGGTTTACTGAAATTTGTCCACAACGGCGAATACCATGCGTATAACCCAGATGTGGTCAGCACTCTACAAACTGCGGTTCACAGCGGTGAATACAGCGATTATCAGGCTTATGCCAAGTTGGTCAATGAGCGGCCTGTTGCGACGCTGCGCGATCTCTTGGCGATTAAACCGCAAGGCACGCCGATCCCCGTTGATCAGGTTGAGCCTGCTGAATCATTGTTTACCCGCTTTGATACTGCCGCCATGTCTATCGGCGCACTCAGCCCGGAAGCTCACGAATCACTCGCTATCGCCATGAATAGCCTCGGTGGATTCTCAAACTCCGGTGAAGGGGGCGAAGATCCTGCTCGCTACGGCACCAATAAGGTTTCTCGTATTAAGCAGGTGGCTTCTGGTCGTTTTGGTGTCACGCCAGCGTATTTGGTGAATGCTGATGTTATTCAGATCAAAGTAGCCCAAGGCGCGAAACCGGGTGAAGGTGGTCAATTACCGGGTGATAAAGTCACCCCGTATATCGCCAAACTGCGTTATTCCGTTCCGGGTGTGACATTGATCTCCCCGCCACCGCATCATGATATTTACTCAATCGAGGATTTAGCTCAGCTAATTTTCGACTTGAAACAGGTCAATCCGAAAGCCATGATTTCGGTGAAACTGGTGTCTGAACCGGGTGTCGGTACCATCGCGACCGGTGTGGCGAAAGCCTACGCCGACCTGATTACCATTGCCGGCTATGATGGTGGTACGGGTGCGAGTCCACTGTCGTCGGTCAAATATGCCGGTTGTCCGTGGGAGCTAGGGCTGGTGGAAACACAGCAAGCGCTGGTTGCCAACGGCTTGCGCCATAAAATCCGTCTGCAAGTGGATGGCGGCCTGAAAACCGGCGTTGATATCGTTAAGGCCGCGATTTTAGGAGCTGAAAGTTTTGGCTTCGGTACTGGGCCAATGGTCGCGTTAGGTTGTAAATACCTGCGTATTTGTCACCTGAATAACTGTGCAACCGGTGTTGCTACTCAGGATGAAAAACTGCGTCGTGATCACTACCACGGCTTGCCTGAACGCGTAGTGAATTACTTCCAGTTTATCGCGCGGGAAACGCGGGAAATCATGGCTGAGCTAGGTGTTCGTCAACTGGTTGATTTAATTGGTCGTACCGACATGTTGCTGGAGCTCGATGGTATCTCAGCCAAGCAGAACAAGTTGGATCTGTCGCCAATGCTGAAAACCGCAACGCCACATCCGGGCAAAGCTCTGCATTGTACCGAAAGTAACCCGCCGTTTGATAAAGGGTCACTGAACAAAGCGTTGCTATCGCAAGCCGAGCCCTATGTCGAAGCAAAACAAAGTAAAACGTTCTATTTTGATATCCGTAACACAGACCGTTCTGTTGGCGCATCATTGTCAGGTGCGATTGCCACTCAACACGGCGATCAAGGTATGGCAACGGACCCTATCAAAGCTTATTTCTCCGGTACAGCCGGTCAAAGTTTTGGGGTTTGGAATGCCGGTGGCGTTGAGCTGACCTTAACGGGCGATGCCAACGACTATGTGGGTAAAGGCATGGCCGGTGGTCGCATTGCGGTGCGCCCTCCTGTCGGTTCTAACTTCCGTAGCCACGAAGCCAGCATTATCGGTAACACCTGCTTATATGGTGCCACAGGCGGCAAATTGTTCGCCGCTGGTCGTGCCGGTGAGCGTTTCGCCGTACGTAACTCCGGTGCGATCACCGTGGTGGAAGGTATCGGCGATAACGGTTGTGAATATATGACGGGTGGGATTGTTTGCGTACTGGGCCGCACTGGAATTAACTTCGGTGCCGGTATGACCGGTGGTTTCGCTTACGTTCTTGATGAAGACGGTGAATTCCGTAAACGTGTTAACCCTGAGCTGGTAGAAGTGCTGGATGTCGACCAATTGGCCATCCATGAAGAGCATCTGCGTGGGCTGATCACTGAACATGTTCAGTTGACAAGTTCTAGCCGTGGCGAAGAGATTCTGGCTAACTGGCCAGAATGGGTGACCAAGTTTGCTTTGGTTAAACCGAAATCCAGCGATGTGAAAGCACTGTTGGGCCACCGTAGCCGTTCCGCAGCTGAGCTGCGGGTTCAAGCGCAGTAAGGGGTTGAGATGAGTCAGAATGTTTATCAGTTTATCGACCTTCAGCGCGTTGATCCGCCGAAAAAGCCGCTAAAGATCCGTAAAATTGAATTTGTTGAGATTTACGAGCCATTCTCGGAAACACAGGCCAAAGCACAGGCAGACCGCTGTTTGTCTTGTGGTAACCCGTACTGTGAGTGGAAATGTCCGGTGCATAACTACATCCCTAACTGGCTGAAACTGGCCAACGAAGGGCGGATTATGGAAGCGGCAGATTTGGCTCACCAGACCAACAGTTTGCCTGAAGTCTGTGGTCGGGTATGCCCGCAAGACCGTTTGTGCGAAGGGTCCTGTACCCTGAATGACGAGTTTGGTGCGGTGACTATCGGTAACATCGAGCGTTATATCAGTGATAAAGCCATCGAAATGGGCTGGAAGCCGGATATGTCTCATGTTCACCCAACCGGTAAACGTGTCGCGGTGATTGGCGCTGGCCCCGCAGGGCTCGCCTGTGCTGACGTCCTAGCGCGTAACGGCGTACAAGCTGTGGTATTTGACCGCCATCCAGAGATTGGGGGGCTACTGACCTTCGGTATCCCAGCCTTTAAGCTGGAAAAAGAAGTGATGGTTAAGCGCCGCAAGATTTTCACTGAGATGGGTATCGAGTTCCAGCTGAATATCGAAGTGGGCAGAGATATCACGCTTGATACCCTGCTGAAGGAATATGATGCCGTATTCCTAGGGGTGGGGACTTATCAATCCATGCGTGGTGGTCTGGAAAACGAAGATGCATCCGGTGTCTATGATGCACTGCCATTCCTGATTGCCAATACCAAACAGTTGATGGGTTACGAAGCGGCCCCTCACGAGCCTTACATCAATATGGAAGGTAAGCGTGTCGTGGTACTGGGTGGTGGTGATACCGCGATGGACTGTGTGCGTTCTTCTATCCGCCAAGGTGCAACGGATGTGGTTTGTGCCTACCGTCGTGATGAAGCCAATATGCCAGGCTCCAAGCGGGAAGTGAAAAACGCCCGTGAAGAAGGGGTTGAATTTAAGTTCAACCTGCAGCCATTGAGCATTGAAGTGAACAGCAATGGTAAAGTGTGCGGTGTAAAAATGGTGCGTACACAACTGGGCGTACCGGATGCACAGGGCCGCAGCATGGCTGAGCAAATCCCAGGCTCAGAACATGTGTTGCCCGCAGATGCCGTCATTATGGCATTTGGTTTCCGCCCACACAGCATGGAGTGGCTGGCTGCTCATGACGTGGCGCTGGATAAACAAGGCCGTGTCGTTGCCCCTGAAGGCACCGATAATGCTTTCCAGACCAGTAATCCGAAGATCTTTGCCGGTGGCGATATTGTCCGTGGTTCTGACTTGGTCGTGACAGCGATTGCTGAAGGCCGTAAAGCCGCTGATGGCATCATGAATTATCTGGAAGTCTGACACTAACAACACTGCGATATCTAAGGGCTGGTAACTGGTTTACTAGCCCTTTTATTTGCTACATTCCACCGTGTTTCCTTATCTTTACAAGATTTTGTAACAATCTCTCTCCTCCTTATTTGCAGCATTTTATATGCGAAGGGCTATAGTAAAGGCCGAGTTATATTTGCTTTTGGGCCAAAGCCGTTTGGCCTACATAGATAGTTTCGCCCCCGTTTTAAAGAAAGGATCATCTGTTATGAAATCTCACTTACTTTTTATTGCTGGCGGATTGTTAGCGATGAGTGGCAGCGCGTTGGCAATGTCTCTTAATTATCAAGAAGTTGGCTATAATATTGAAGCCCGTGGAGCCCGTGCCGTGGTGGCCGAACTGGCTAAAGCGGGGCAACTGCCCGCGGTAGAGAACAATATCAAGCTGGGTGATGATAACTGGATTGCCATGGCACCTAAATTGGCCGATGGAGGCAATGCGAGTTTCACCGCAGGCGTGAAATCAGCACTCTCTTCTGCACTGATTTATAACCCTGCTGCGGTCCTAAAAGCAGTCAATGACAGTAAAACACTCAAATTATCAGAGATTTGTACTGCCCCTGCGGATGTTAAAGATAGCGCCGCGAAAGCGAGTTTCCAGCAACGCGCCTCGCATACTTTATCGACAATCCATAACAGTGACATGATGAGTCAGCGTGATAGCTGTCTGGCAGAATTGAAAAAGCTGTCTTAATTTTGGCCCTATTCCCAAAATAATAAGGGCAGCCCAAAGGCCGCCCTTAAAAATACACCTGCTTTACCTGAAAACGAAGATAGCTATTTAACGACTCGCAACGCCGGACGACCACCATTACGAGGTGGCTGCGGCGGCTCATCATCAGATGAGCCATTATCGCCTTGCGTAGGCGTTGCTTCATCTGAGACTAGCATCAGGTTGTCAGCCGCAGTATTCGTGCTCTCATCTTCTTCGATGTTCTCGAAATTGCCTTCAGAATCAGAATCGTAAGCTTCTTCAGGTTCAAACATCGTGCCGGAACCATTTTCCCGCGCATAGATTGCCACAATCGCCCCCATAGGAACGATTACCTGAAGCGGAACACCGCCAAAACGGGCATTGAACGTCACGCTATCGTTGCCCAATTCCAAGTTACCGACCGCGCGCGGCGCCACATTCAATACAATCTGCCCATCACGAGCAAACTCCATCGGCACCGACACACCTGGCCGTGTGACATCCACCACCAGATGTGGCGTCAGTTGATTATCAATCAACCAATCGTAAAAAGCGCGTAACAGATAGGGACGACGCGGAGACATATCTGACATCTCCATAGCAATTAACCTCGGGTTTTCAAGTGCATTTCACGTTCAGCTTCTGTCAAAGAAGCCAAGAACGCATCACGCTCAAACACACGTGTCATATAGCCTTTCAATTCTTTAGAACCTGCGCCAGTCAGCTCAATGCCTAATACTGGCAAACGCCACAACAGCGGAGCCAAGTAGCAATCCACCAGGCTGAACTCTTCGCTCAAGAAGTAAGGCGTTTCATTGAACACAGGTGCGATAGACAGCAGAACTTCACGCAATTGTTTACGTGCCGCTTCTGCTTCCTGTGCATTGCCCTGTTCAATTTTATGCATCAGGGAATACCAATCTTGCTCAATGCGGTGCATCATCAAACGGCTGCTACCACGCGCAACAGGATATACCGGCATCAATGGCGGATGAGGGAAACGCTCATCCAGATATTCCATGATAATGCGGGATTCATACAGCGTCAGCTCGCGATCAACCAAAGTAGGGACGGTCTGGTAGGGATTGAGGTCAATTAGGTCCTGCGGCAGATTACCAGCTTCAACCTGCTCAATCTCAACACTGACACCTTTCTCCGCCAGTACGATACGTACTTGATGGCTAAAAATGTCGGTCGGGCCGGAAAACAGCGTCATTACCGAACGTTTGTTGGCAGCGACAGCCATGAAAACCTCCAAGATTATCTAGAAAACAGTGCGAATAGCCCACGGTGAGGTTGCTATCCTGAGTCGTTTGACCGCCAGTTCGCAATCTCAACAGCTGCTGCCGTAAATAAGCCTTGGTCGAGATAAGAATTCAGCCAGGGAGATACACGGACGCTAACAGTTCGCCGAACAGGCACAAAAGTGAGTGATAGTTTACCAGATTTTGAATGTTTTGTGGGGATCGTGCTGCTATTTCATAAAAAATCGTCTATCAGACAATAGGTTAGCGGCAAAAATATAATATATCGAGTGGTGGAAAAGGATTTTTCAGATGTGATTATCAGATGTATTACTCAGACAAATAAAAAAACCCGGTGAGACACCGGGTTTTTACCATCAATCTGATGCCATAAAGGCAAAAAATTAACGTTTGGAGAACTGTGGACGACGACGTGCTTTACGCAGACCCACTTTCTTACGCTCAACTTCACGCGCATCACGCGTTACGAAGCCAGCTTTACGCAGTTCACTGCGCAGAGACTCGTCATATTCCATCAGTGCACGGGTAATACCGTGACGGATAGCGCCAGCCTGACCTGAAATACCACCACCTTTAACAGTGATGTACATGTCAAACTTGGTAACCATGTCGACCAGTTCCAACGGTTGATTCACTACCATGCGGGCAGTTTCACGACCGAAGTAAACTTCAAGGCTACGTTGGTTAATAACGATTTTACCACTGCCCGGCTTAAGAAAAACGCGAGCAGCAGAACTTTTGCGGCGACCAGTGCCGTAGTATTGATTTTCAGCCATTGCCATAATCCCGATTAAATGTCCAGAACTTGCGGTTGCTGCGCCGCATGATTGTGCTCAGTACCCGCGTAAACTTTCAGTTTACGATACATTGCACGACCCAGCGGACCCTTCGGCAGCATGCCTTTAACCGCGATTTCAATCACACGCTCAGGACTGCGGGCAATCATCTCTTCAAAGGTCGCTTGTTTGATACCACCGATGTGACCGGTGTGGCGGTAATAAATCTTGTCTGAACGCTTGTTGCCAGTTACAGCAACTTTTTCTGCGTTCAAAACGATGATGTAATCACCAGTATCAACGTGCGGGGTGTATTCCGCTTTGTGCTTGCCGCGTAAACGACTAGCCAGTTCAGTAGCGAGGCGACCTAAGGTCTTGCCATTCGCGTCAACAACATACCAGTCGCGTTTTACAGTTTCTGGTTTAGCTGTGAAAGTTTTCATTATAAAAGCTTACCCAATTAATAAGTTACACGTTGGTGAACACCCAAACGTTCAAAAACAGTTGAGGCTCACACGACCATCAGTCCAGCAAACCTACCCCTTCGAATAGCCAATGCCGGCACTATCAAAGTTTTTGGGAAAAAAACTTTGTTGTAACGTGGGGTCGCAAGATTATAGAGAAGTCGACGTTAAAGATCGAACTGTTTTTGACGAGAAAGGTATAAATTAAACATGCTAAGTAAAGGCGAAGGAAAATCACCCGCGATAGAGTAGCATTTTAATACGCCAAAAGTGAATATCCTCGCCGCACTTAAAGCGGCGAAGGTGGCTGACAATGCACAAATATTGCAATACACAGGTGCTGAGTATTTTACGTGCCGCCATGCCTTAAATGACATGATTACGGCAGATGCGGTAAAGCAAGGTACTCTTCACTCTGCATCTCTTGTAACCGAGATAAACAGCGCTGATATTCGAATTTAAGGTGCTCACCGCGATAAATCTCAAACATGGATGCTTCAGCAGAAATGATCAATTTGACTCTTCGTTCGTAAAACTCATCGACTAACGCCAAAAAGCGCCGAGCCGTATTTTCATCACGTACCGTCGCCATACAGTGAACATTGTGCAGCAATACCGTGTGATAGATCTTCGACAGTGCAATGTAATCCAACTGGCTACGTGCTTCTTCGCACAACGTATGGAAATCTACCGCCAAAACCCCCTGTCCCGCACAAATCGCCGGTAATGGCCGGTGATTGACTTCCAACACCGGCGTAGGTTCGCCCTCTTTACCCGCCAATTTGACAAACATTTCGCCCATAACCTGCTCGGTCTGCGAATTCAATGGGGCCAGATAAAGATTGGCTTGCGTCAGGGTGCGCAAACGGTAATCAATACCCGCGTCGACATTCATCACATCGCAATACTGCTTAATCAATCCAATTGCAGGCACGAAGCGAGCGCGCTGTAAGCCATTTTGATACAAGTTATCGGGCGGAATATTGGAGGTTGCGACCAGTGTAATGCCTCTTGAAAATAAGGCGTCTAGCAATGTTGCTAACAGCATGGCATCGGTAATATCAGTCACGAAAAACTCATCAAAGCACAGTACATCAGTCTGCGTCTTGAAGTGATCAGCAATGATTTCTAACGGATTTTCATGCCCTTGCAGCTCCGCCAGTTCTTGATGTACCCGCAGCATAAAACGGTGAAAATGCAGCCGAAGTTTACGTTCGCCTGGCAAACTGTGGAAAAACATATCCATCAGCCAAGTTTTACCGCGCCCAACGCCGCCCCACATATATAAGCCCTGCACCGGACGTATGGCCGTTTTTGATGAGCCTCGGCCTATCAAACAGTTCAACCGCCCACGAATCCCCCCCCCAGCGGGTGGCTCAGGCTGACGTTGCATGAGTGCATGATAAATTTGGTCCAACTGTGCAACAGCGCGTCTTTGTACATCGTCAGGCTGGTAGTCGCCAGCATCAAGCGCCTGCTGATAAATCGTTGTAGGTGTACTTAGTTGCATGTTTATCATTAATCCCTGATAAAATAGTTATCTACTTTTCGCGTTACTTTCTCACTGATTTATCGTGCAATCGCAGCATTTACCGACTCTACACCTGCGAATAAATTCTGATAATCAAAACCAAAGTTGCATCAGGATTCCACTCAGACAAGGTTAACGGTTATAGTGGCTATTATTAAGTGAAAAGTCCTGCTGAACAATGAAGTCAAAAAAGGAGTCATCATGACCTGGGAGTATGCGCTTATTGGGTTGGTTGTGGGTATCATCATTGGCGCGGTCGCTATGCGCTTTGGCAACCGCAAATTGCGTCAGCAGCAAGTGCTGCAAAATGAGCTGGAGAAGAGCAAAACAGATTTGGAAGAGTACCGTCAAGAACTGGTTGGGCATTTTGCCCGCAGTGCTGAATTGCTGGATAATATGGCTCGCGACTATCGTCAGCTTTATCAGCATATGGCGAAAAGCTCCAATAACTTGTTACCGGACTTACCGTTGCAGGATAATCCATTCCGCTATCGCTTGACCGAATCTGAAGCTGATAACGATCAGGCACCGGTAAAAATGCCACCGCGTGATTACTCTGAAGGCGCATCTGGTTTGCTGCGTCCAGAGCATCAGACCCGCGATTAAATACAGATACATCATGCTGGCTACGGTCACGTAGTCAGCACATTTACACTTCTATACTCACCTTTCCTTGAATTACTTCGTAGCAAACCTTATATCAAGCGGTATCTCAGGATACTTATTTTAAGACTATAGTAGCCATTTGAAATAAGTGAATTTTTTAGCTAACTCAGAGTCTGAACTTACAACGGGCCTGTTACAGCCATCTACACTATTCATTCACCGTTAGGTATTGAGAGAGTTTAATCAATGAAGAAAAAGTCATTATTTCTTAGTGCGCTGGCAATGAGTGTCGGCTTAGGTCTCGCTAGCGTTCCAATGGTGAACGCTGCCGCACTGCCCGCAGCGGTGGCTGGGCAGGCTGTTCCTAGCTTGGCACCGATGCTAGAAAAAGTATTACCTGCCGTCGTCAGCGTTCATGTTTCCGGCACGCAGGTGCAACAGCAACGTTTGCCAGAAGAGTTCAAATTCTTCTTTGGCCCTAACGCGCCAACCGGTAAAGAGAGCAACCGTCCCTTCGAAGGGCTGGGTTCTGGTGTCATTATTAACGCTGAGAAAGGTTACATCTTAACCAACAATCACGTCATCAATAATGCGGATAAAATTCGTGTTCAGTTGAATGATGGCCGTGAATATGATGCCAAACTGCTGGGCCGTGATGAGCAAACTGATATCGCTTTATTACAGGTAACAGATGCGAAAAACCTGACCTCCATCAAAATTGCCGATTCCGATAATCTGCGAGTGGGTGATTTCGCCGTCGCCGTCGGTAACCCATTCGGTTTGGGGCAAACCGCGACTTCAGGGATCATTTCTGCCCTAGGTCGGAGCGGGCTGAATCTGGAAGGGCTGGAAAACTTTATCCAGACCGATGCGTCTATCAACCGGGGTAACTCTGGTGGCGCTTTGGTTAACCTCAATGGTGAATTGATTGGCATTAACACCGCCATTCTCGCCCCTGGTGGCGGTAATATCGGTATCGGCTTTGCTATCCCAAGTAACATGGCGCAAAACCTCAGCCAGCAGTTGATTGAGTTTGGCGAGGTAAAACGTGGGCTGTTGGGGATTCGTGGCAGCGAAATGACTGCCGATATGGCGAAAGCCTTTAATATTGATGCTCAACGCGGTGCATTCGTCAGTGAAGTTTTGCCAAAATCAGCCGCAGCAAAAGCAGGCATCAAAGCGGGTGACGTGTTGGTCTCTGTCGATGGAAAGCCAATCAGCAGCTTTGCTGAGCTACGTGCCAAAGTCGGCACCACTGGCCCAGGTAAAGTTGTTAAAGTTGGTTTGCTGCGTGATGGGAAGCCACTTGACGTTTCAGTCACGCTGGAAAATAGCAGCCCAACGTCTACCAGCGCAGAGACTTTATCACCATCATTGCAGGGTGCTTCCCTGAGTAATGGCGAAATCAAAGATGGCGGCAAAGGCGTTAAAGTTGAAAGCGTCACTAAAGGTTCACCTGCAGCGCAATCTGGCTTGCAGAAAGACGATGTGATTATTGCTGTAAACCGTGTTCGCGTGAAAGACATCGCTGAATTACGCAAAGCCATCGAAGCCAAACCTGCTGTCATTGCACTGAACATTGTGCGCGGCGGTGAGAATATTTACCTGTTAATACGCTAATTTGCGGAAAAATCGGACACAGCACCATGCTGTGTCCGCCAAACTCATGCTATCCTCCTGACATCCATTCATTCACGCCATAAACCTCATGTTTCTTAAGCTATTGCGTTCTATTATTTTGGGGCTAATTGTCGCCGGTATCTTGCTGGTCGCCATGCCTATGCTTCGTAATCCCGGTCACTTCTTTTCCGGTAGCAGCACTAGCTTAGAAGAAACCCCCGCCAGTTATAATCAAGCGGTGCGCAGAGCGGCCCCTGCGGTGGTGAATGTCTATAATCGCAGTCTAAGCTCAACTCAAGATGGGCTAGCCATTCGTACGCTGGGCTCTGGCGTTATCATGAGTGACAAAGGCTACATTCTGACCAACAAGCACGTTATCAATAATGCAGAGCAAATTATCGTTGCGCTGCAAAATGGCCGTGTATCAGAGGCATTACTGGTCGGTTCGGATAGCCTGACAGATTTAGCTGTTTTGAAAATTGATGCGGTCAATCTCCCCGTCATTCCCATCAATATTAATCGTGTCCCCCATATTGGTGATGTCGTCCTCGCCATCGGTAATCCTTATAACTTGGGCCAGACGGTCACACAGGGGATTATCAGTGCCACCGGCCGTATCGGTTTAAGCGATTCTGGCCGACAAAACTTTCTTCAGACAGATGCCTCAATCAATCAGGGCAACTCCGGCGGCGCACTGGTGAATACATTGGGTGAATTGATGGGGGTTAATACCTTATCTTTCGATAAAAGTAGCAACGGTGAAACACCGGAAGGGATTGGTTTTGCTATTCCAACGGCGCTGGCGACCAAAGTCATGGAGAAACTGATTCGTGACGGGCGGGTCATCCGCGGTTATATCGGAGTGACTGGCGAAGAGTATCCTCCTTTCAACGCAAGCGGTAATGGCCCCGATCGGATACATGGCATTAAAGTTAATGGGATATCGCCAGATGGCCCAGCGGCGAGATCTGATTTACAAGTGGGTGATATCATTCTTAGCGTGAATAATAAGCCTGCCACGTCTGTAATCGAGACAATGGATCAGGTCGCAGAAATCCGCCCCGGAACAACAATCCCAGTATTGCTCTTGCGTAATGGCCAACAAATAACGATACAAATCACCATTACAGAATTAGATCAAAATGCTGTACTTGGTCACCAAACAACACAACAGCCATAATTTTTTTGTTAAAAAAATGCCAGCTCGCGAGAACGGCTGGCATTTTTATTGCGATGAGATCGCTGGCTTAGTGAAAGATTATTCGCCTTTCACGCGCTCAATTTTGGCACCTAGCGCACGTAATTTATCTTCGATACGTTCATAGCCACGATCAATGTGATAAATACGGTCAACAATCGTGACGCCATCAGCGATACAGCCCGCTAATACCAAGCTGGCAGAAGCACGCAGATCAGTTGCCATCACCTGAGCACCGGATAGCTGCTCAACACCATAACAAATGACGGTATTGCTCTCGATTTCAGCATGCGCGCCCATACGAATCAGTTCAGGTACATGCATGAAACGGTTTTCGAAGATAGTTTCGGTAATCACTCCCGTCCCTTCTGCGACTAGATTCAATAGGCTGAACTGAGCCTGCATATCCGTTGGGAATCCTGGATGTGGCGCAGTACGTATCGTCACTGCTTTTGGCCGCTGGCCGTGCATATCGAGGCTGATCCAATCATCACCCACTTCAATGTCCGCACCCGCTTCACGTAGCTTGGCTAATACCGCATCCAAAGTGTCAGGACGCGCTTGGCGACAAACCACTTTCCCGCCAGAAACTGCCGCAGCAACTAAGAAAGTGCCGGTTTCAATACGGTCAGGTACTACACGATAAACACCGCCACCCAAGCGCGCAACACCTTCAATGGTGATACGGTCAGTACCCGCACCCGTAATTTTAGCGCCCAATGTATTGAGGAAATTCGCGGTATCGACGATTTCAGGTTCACGTGCGGCGTTTTCAATCACAGTGGTGCCTTCAGCCAAGGTTGCGGCACTCATAATGGTCACAGTAGCGCCAACGCTCACTTTGTCCATCACGATATTCGCGCCCTTCAGGCGACCATTGACCGAAGCTTTAACGTAGCCTTCTTCCAGCTTAATTTCCGCACCCAGTTGTTCTAAACCAGTGATATGCAAATCAACCGGACGTGCGCCGATAGCACAGCCACCAGGCAAAGAAACCTGCCCTTTACCAAAACGAGCAACCAGTGGCCCCAGCGCCCAAATAGAAGCGCGCATAGTTTTGACTAAATCATAAGGCGCACAAAACTCATTCACACCGCGAGCATCGACGAAAACGGAACCTGAATCGTCACGTTCAATTTTGGTGCCTAATTGGCCAAGCAGCTTGATGGTAGTATCAATGTCTTTTAGCTTCGGGACATTTTGCAGCTCAACTTGCTCTTCAGCTAACAGCGCAGCAAACAGTATTGGCAGTGCGGCGTTTTTCGCGCCGGAAATAGTGACTTCACCACTTAGGCGAGTCCGCCCCTCAACACGAAACTTATCCATTGTGACCACTCTCTATTGTCAAATTCGAATTTACCGCCCGCCGTTGAACTGTTCACAACATCATCAAACAGCCCACTAGCCAACAGTATTAAAAGCCGTTTAGCTTACGATCCCGCTGCCACTCTTGTGGCGTATAGGCCTTAATTGATAAGGCATGAATACGGTTATCCGCGATATATTCCATCAAAGGCGCATACACAGCCTGCTGTTTTTTCACTCGGCTCATGTCAGCAAATAGCTCACCGACCGCAATCACCTGGAAGTGACTGCCATCGCCGGTCACATGTGCTTCTTGTAATGCCAATGCTCGCATCAGCACGTCTTTAATTTCGTTAGTATCCATAAGATTCATTCTATTTTATGAGGAGCATAGCCAGTCAAACATATTAGTGGAATACGGCATGTTCCGAAACAAAGAAAAGCCCCTGCGTCATAATTATCTGCAGGGGCCACTCGTTTTCATTCTTGACGTAGCAGCGGTATTCGCTAGCCTGGATATATTTCTGCTGAGGCTGCGGTTTCGACTGGAATGATATCGCGAAGGTTGTACAGCTCAATCAGGGTAGATAGCCGGTCACTGACCCCTGTGATCGTGAGTGAAGTTCCTTGCTTGATCCTCAGTTCACGAAAATGTACTAATAGCGCCAAGCCAGAGGAGTCAACGCGTTG
Organism: Yersinia massiliensis; assembly: GCF_003048255.1. Classification (NCBI taxonomy): domain Bacteria; kingdom Pseudomonadati; phylum Pseudomonadota; class Gammaproteobacteria; order Enterobacterales; family Yersiniaceae; genus Yersinia; species Yersinia massiliensis. Next base: position 469,318 of record NZ_CP028487.1, on the reverse strand, counting down.
TAACTGACTGACATCGATATGGGTTTTATCCGCCAGCAGCACCTCGCGCTGCTGCCAAAGAGGCAACAGCGTCTCACGATCTAACTCACCTTGCAGTACCAGCGTATCCTGCTCTGAATGCCAGCTCAGTTCATTTGCCATTATTGCTACTTATCCCCGCCCTTACTGCTTATCTAAGGTAATTGGCTGTTTCGCGGCAAGCAGCAACTGTTGGGTCAAGCCATCAACACCTTTCTGACGCAGGATAGAAGCCCACTCATTTTGTTTGGTGCTGATCATGCTAACCCCCTCAGCTATCATGTCATACGCCTGCCAGTTGCCAGTTTGGCTATTTTTGCGCCATTGGAAATCTAAACGAACCGGTGGGCGACCGTTAGGATCGAGGATGGTCACACGGATAGCGACAATATTGGCATCACCCAGCGGCTGGTCTGGTGCGACATCATAAGTTTGGCCGTGGTACAACGCCAATGCTTGGCCGTATGCCTGCTCTAGATATTGGCTGAAAGCATTGAAGTAAGCTTCACGTTGTGCAGGTGTTGCCCCTTTATAATAGCTCCCTAACACCAGTGCCCCGGCATACTTGATCTGGACGAATGGCAGCAGCTCTTCGCGCACGATCGTCCGTAAATAGTCTGGGTTTTGCTTGATCTTTGCTTGTTCAGTTTTCAGACGTGTGAATGTTCTTTGCGCCGCTTCATCCATCAGACGATACGGGTTAGTTTGATCGACCGCATTCGCCAATGGCGCGACCACCAGCAATGCAATCATAAGGAAACGTTTAAACATTCTGATACCCTTTTATGGATGTTGAGTTGCAGGCAAGTGACTATTTGCTGCCGGTACAGTGGATTCAGTCGGTGCAGTTGCTCCAGCTGGCAGCGCAGTAGAGTTATTGGCTGGTGCATCAGAATTACCATCCCCACCACTTTTGTACAAGAACTGGCCGATAAGGTCTTCCAATACCAAGGCGGACTTGGTGTCTTGAATCACACCCCCGTCTTTCAAAATACTGGTGCCCATATCAGGATCTTCAAAACCGACGTTCAGAGCCAAGAACTGCTCACCTAATAAACCTGACGTGCGGACAGCTAATGAACTGGTGTCTGGGATATGGTTATAGCGCTGCTGAATATCCATCGCCACACGGGGGCTGTAGTTGCTGGTATCCAACGTAATATTCGCTACCCGCCCAACGACTACCCCACCAATTTTGACCGGTGAATTGTTTTTAAGCCCGCCAATATTGTCAAAATTTGCGTAAATCCGGTAAGTCGGTTGATTGCCCACTGCTTTGATATCGGCCACTTTCAGGCAGAGGAATATGACTGCCACGATAGCAATCAGTATAAACGCGCCTACCCAGATTTCACTTTTCTTCGTTTGCATCGACTCAGTTCCCAAACATCAGTGCTGTCAGCACAAAATCTAATCCCAATACCGCCAGTGACGAATGCACCACAGTACGGGTCGTTGCCCGGCTAATCCCTTCAGATGTTGGGATCGCATCATAACCATTGAACAGCGCAATCCAAGTCACGGTAATGGCAAATACCACGCTTTTGATCAGGCAATTCAGTAAATCTGTACGCCACTCAACGGCGCTCTGCATGGCTGACCAGAAGAAACCGCCATCGATGCCTTTCCAGTCAACACCGACCACTGAACCGCCCCAAATACCGACGGCAACAAAAATCGCGGTCAATAATGGCATACTAATCAAACCCGCCCAGAACCGAGGTGCGACCACTCGGCGCAAGGGATCAATAGCCATCATTTCCAAACTGGAAATCTGCTCTGTCGCTTTCATTAGGCCAATCTCCGCAGTCAATGCAGAACCTGCACGACCCGCGAACAGCAGCGCTGTGACGACTGGCCCTAATTCACGTAACAGTGACAATGATACCATCATGCCAAGACTGGCTTCTGCACTGTATGTGGTCAGGATCAAAAAGCCCTGTAATCCGAGAACCATACCGATGAACAGGCCGGAAACCACAATAATCAGCAGGGATTGCACCCCAACGCTATACAGCTGTTTAACCAATAGTGGCCACTGTTTTCGCGGTTCAGGCCGCCCCACGAGGGCATTGAACAACATTAAGCCTGCGCGACCAAAGGAGGCGCAGACATTAATGCCGCGACGGCCTAGAGACGCTAATGTCTGTACTAGCATGAATACCCCATCAACCTAACAGCTCAGTTTTATAATCCCCGGCAGGGAAACGGAAAGGCACCGGCCCGTCGGCAATACCATCAAGGAACTGGCGCACCCGCATATCATCGTTAGCCTGCAACTGTTCAGGTGTTCCTTCAGCAATCACATGCTGATCGGCAACAATGTAGGCATAATCGGCAATACTGAGCACTTCCGGCACATCATGGGAAACCACCACACAAGTGACACCCAATGCATGATTCAGCTCGTCAATCAGTTTTACCAACACCCCCATGGTAATCGGGTCCTGACCAACGAATGGCTCATCAAACATAATGAGTTCAGGATCAAGGGCAATTGCGCGTGCTAATGCCGCACGACGTGCCATCCCACCGGACAGCTCATTGGGCATTAAACTCGCCGCGCCACGCAATCCTACCGCCTCCAATTTCATCATCACTGTGCTATGCAGCAACTCTTCCGGTAATTGACTATGCTCGCGCAGTGGAAATGCCACGTTTTCGAACACGGTCAAGTCAGTAAATAGCGCCCCTGATTGAAATAACATGCTCATTTTTTTGCGCACATCATATAAACGCTGACGCGAAAGCGTAGGAATATTATCACCATCAAACCAGATTTCACCGGTATCCGGCGCTAATTGCCCACCGATCAGGCGCAGTAGTGTGGTTTTACCTATCCCTGAAGGCCCCATAATCGCAGTCACTTTTCCGCGCGGGACCGTCATATTGATATCGGCGAATATCGAACGCTCACCACGGGTAAAACTCATCCCATGGATCTCTATCAAATTCGACGCTATATGCTTCATTATCATTCGTCCCTTGAGCCTTTTATTACTCACCTAACCGCCAATGCTACATCAAATGGCGTTAACGAGCGCGATTGGGAAGTAGTTTGGCAACTTATTCGCGCTTTTTCGTAGCTAAAGTTGCCTTCAGTTTTACTTTTCCGGCACTCACAGTCAAAATTAGCAACTAAGCAAAAATAAGTTTCAAAACACGTTGCTAACCATTTTTGCTAATGGGCGATCTGCTGCCTGCACCCCATGGATCAGGATTATACCTAATAAAGGACTCTGCATGTTTCTTGCGATAACACTATTAGTCATTGGTTTGGTTTTATTAGTGTATGGCGCCGACCGATTAGTCTACGGCGCTGCGGTGTTAGCCCGCGCTTTTGGTATCCCACCGCTCATTATTGGGATGACGATTGTGGGTATCGGCACCTCGCTACCAGAGTTGATTGTTTCAGTCACTGCCGCACTGAATAACCAAACCGATATGGCTGTTGGGAATGTGCTGGGGTCCAATATTACCAATCTGTTGCTGATTGTGGGCGGTGCTGCCCTGATACGCCCATTAACGGTACGCTCTGAGATATTACGTCGCGAATTACCCTTAATGTTAGCGGTCACCGTACTGTGTGGTTTTCTGTTAGCGGATAATCATCTTAGCCGTGGGGACGGTATTATTTTGCTGCTGGCCGCCGTCGCATTTATTGTGTTGATGCTAAAAATCGCGCGATTGGCCCATGCACAGGGTAATGACATTCTAACCCGCGAACAGTTGGCAGAATTACCGCAAGATAGCAGCACGACCGTCGCTTTGTTGTGGCTGGTACTGGCCTTCATTATTTTGCCGCTGTCAGCCAAAATGATTATTGATAACGCGACTGTCATTGCCAGAGTCGCGGGCGTCAGTGAATTGGTCATTGGGCTGACCGTCATTGCTATCGGCACCAGTTTACCGGAGTTAGCCACTTTCATCGCCGGTGCGTTGAAAGGGGAAGATGATATGGCGGTCGGGAATATCATCGGATCGAACATTTTTAATATCGTGATTGTCTTAGGCGTCCCTGCGTTGTTGTCACCAGGGGAGATTAATCCTGAGGCTTTCCAACGTGATTATTGGGTGATGCTCGGTGTCAGCGTGATATTCACCCTGCTTTGTTTAGGGCGTAAACATCGCATCGGCCATCTGGCGGGCGCTCTGTTATTATGTGGGTTTATCGCTTATCTTGCGGTGCTATTCTTCGCCCCTTTAAGTGCGGCGTAACAGAAAACGATGCCACGTACAGGAACTCAGTATGTCTTCTTTTGATTCGCAACCAAGAATAGATTTTCAACAGGCGGGCAAACAGGTATTGCACATTGAGCGCGAAGGACTTGCACAGCTCGATCAATACATTAATGACGATTTCACTAATGCCTGCGAAGCCATATTTCATTGCCATGGCAAAGTAGTCGTCATGGGAATGGGGAAATCAGGTCATATTGGTTGCAAAATTGCCGCTACGTTTGCCAGTACGGGAACGCCAGCATTCTTTGTCCATCCAGCAGAAGCCAGTCATGGCGATCTCGGTATGGTAACACCACAAGATATCGTGTTAGCCATCTCCAACTCAGGCGAATCAAACGAGATTCTTGCGTTAATCCCTGTCCTAAAGCGCCAAAAAATCACATTGATCTGCATGAGCAATAACCCTGAGAGCACCATGGGTAAAGCCGCCGATATTCACTTGTGCATAAAAGTCCCACAAGAAGCCTGTCCACTGGGGCTCGCCCCCACAACCAGCACCACCGCCACCTTAGTGATGGGTGATGCACTCGCGGTAGCACTATTACAGGCACGCGGCTTCACTCAGGAAGATTTCGCGCTTTCACATCCGGGCGGAGCACTTGGGCGCAAGTTGTTATTACGAATCAGCGATATCATGCACACTGGTGCAGAAATACCACATGTCAGCCCTGATGCCTCATTACGCGATGCATTACTGGAGATTACTCGGAAAAATCTGGGTTTAACCGTAATCTGTGACGATTTGATGATGATTAAAGGTATCTTTACCGATGGTGACTTACGCCGGATATTCGATATGGGCGTTGATTTAAATCATGCGAAGATCGCAGACGTGATGACCAGTGGCGGCATTCGAGTTCGTCCAAACATGTTGGCAGTCGATGCACTCAACCTGATGGAATCACGTCACATCACCGCAGTGTTGGTGGCCGACGGTGACCAATTGCTCGGCGTGGTGCATATGCACGACATGCTAAGAGCCGGTGTCGTTTAACAAAGGAAAAATTATGAGCAGCACCGTCTATTTGGACACATGCTACGGCCCCGTGGCCGAGAGCGTCATGCAACGTGCAGAAAACATTCGTCTGCTCATTTGTGATGTTGATGGCGTGATGTCTGATGGTCTGATTTACATGGGTAACGATGGCGAAGAGCTGAAAGCATTCAACGTCCGTGATGGTTATGGTATTCGCTGCCTGATAACCTCGGGTATTGAAGTAGCTATTATTACGGGCCGTCGCGCCAAATTACTGGAAGACCGCGCCAACACCTTAGGCATTACCCACCTTTATCAAGGACAATCTGATAAACTGGTGGCTTACCATGAATTATTGCTAGCATTAAACTGCCAACCTGAGCAGGTGGCGTATATTGGCGATGACCTGATTGATTGGCCAGTCATGGCCCAAGTCGGGTTATCTGTCGCGGTGGCGGATGCCCATCCGTTACTTCTTCCCAAAGCACATTACGTGACGCAAATTAATGGCGGGCGCGGTGCAGTACGTGAGATATGTGATTTGATTTTATTGGCCCAGGATAAACTCGACGGTGCCAAAGGATTGTCGATATGAGTAAAACAAGGCTATGGATAACCCTAGCGCTAGCATTGATCGTTTTGGCTTTGATTGGTTGGAATATGTCCGGCTTCAATCAGCAAAGTATGCCAACGGAGGCAGACAATAATGAGCCATCGTCGCAAAGCCAGCATACGGTGACAGTGGTATTTAATCCGGTCGGGCAATTGAATTACAAATTAGTGGCAGAGGAAGTTCAGAACTTCAGCGCCCAAGAGCTGACTTGGTTTACTAAACCGGTCATGACGATGTTTGACGAGAATGCCGTTGCCACTTGGACAGTTCGGGCAGATCGCGCCAAACTGACCGACGATAAAATGCTGTATTTATATGGTCATGTTGAGGTCGATAGCCTGACACCCGATGCGCAATTGCAAAAAATTAGAACCGATAACGCCCAGGTTAATTTGATCACTCAGGATGTGTCCTCAGACGATGAAGTGACCCTCTTTGGGGTTGGATTCAAGTCTAACGGCATGAAAATGCGTGGTAACTTGCGGGATAAAACCGCTGAGCTGATTGAAAAGGTTAAAACCTCTTATGAAATCCAAAAATAACATTCGCCTTCTTTTACTTGCCAGTTCACTTTTGGCCACCAGCCTGCCAGCGCTGGCTTTAACGGGTGATACCGATCAGCCCGTCATGGTCGATTCTGCCAAGCAAGCGTTGGATATGGAGGCGAACACCGTCACCTTTACCGGCAATGTCGTTATCAAACAAGGCACCATTGAAATTAAGGCCGATAAAGTGGTTGTCACCCGCCCTGGCGGTGACCAAAGCAAAATGGTCATCGAAGGCTACGGCAATCCTGTTACCTTCTACCAAATGCAAGACAGCGGTAAACCCGTCAAAGGCCACGGTCAAAAATTGCGCTATGAAGTCGCGAATGATTTTGTGGTGTTGACTGGCAATGCTTATCTGGAGCAACTTGATAGTAATATCAAAGGTGACCGCATTACTTATCTGGTGAAAAAACAGCAGATGGAAGCCTTCAGTGATAAAGGCAATCGCGTCACAACCGTATTATTACCGTCCCAATTACAAGACAAAGGGCCAGCAGCGTCAGGCCAAAAGAAGAGTAAGTAATCATTTATGGCAACATTAATCGCAGAAAAGCTGGCTAAGGCGTACAAAGGCCGTAAAGTGGTCGAAGACGTGAGCCTGAGTGTAAAGTCAGGTGAGATTGTGGGTCTGCTGGGGCCAAACGGCGCGGGTAAGACCACCACCTTTTATATGGTTGTCGGCATTGTCCAGCGTGACGCCGGGCGTATTGTGATTGATGATGAAGATATCAGCCTCTTGCCTCTCCATGAACGCGCCCGTCGCGGCATTGGCTACTTACCGCAGGAAGCCTCAATCTTCCGCCGTTTAAGTGTTTTTAATAACCTGATGGCGGTGCTGGAAATCCGTAAAGATCTGACGACTGAACAGCGGCAAGAACGGGCTGACGAGTTGATGGAAGAGTTCCATATCACGCATTTACGTGACAATCTGGGGCAATCGCTGTCTGGTGGTGAGCGTCGCCGTGTGGAAATCGCCCGTGCGCTGGCAGCAAATCCTAAGTTTATTTTGCTGGACGAACCGTTTGCGGGTGTTGACCCCATTTCAGTTATCGATATTAAAAAAATTATTGAGCATCTGCGCGACAGTGGTTTGGGTGTACTCATTACCGACCATAACGTGCGCGAAACGTTAGACGTTTGTGAGCGGGCTTATATTGTAAGCCAGGGCCACTTAATCGCTCATGGCACACCACAGGAAATTTTGGCTGACGAACAAGTCAAACGCGTGTATTTAGGTGAAGAGTTCCGTCTCTAATCATCTACCGATGCTCGTAACAAGGCCGTTTCGCCAGTCATAAAGGAAAATTGATACCGCATTATGAAGCAAGGTTTGCAACTCAAGTTCAGCCAACAATTGGCAATGACTCCACAGCTTCAACAGGCCATCCGTCTGTTGCAACTTTCTACACTTGAACTCCAGCAGGAGATTCAGTTAGCGCTGGAGAGCAACCCACTGCTTGAGCAAACTGACCCTCATGAAGAGGTAGACACCAAAGAAACAGTAGACAGTGAATCGCTTGATACTCGCGAAGCGCTGGAACAAGCCGATATGCCTGAAGAGTTACCTCTCGATGCCACTTGGGATGAGATTTATACCGCAGGTACGCCATCAGGCACAGGCAATGATTACAGCGATGATGAGTTGCCCGTCTATCAAGGTGAAACCACCCAAACGCTACAAGACTATCTTATGTGGCAGGTGGATCTCACGCCCTTCTCTGAAACGGACGCAGCTATCGCGACCTCAATTGTCGATGCTGTTGATGAAACAGGCTATCTCACCGTCCCGCTGGAAGATATTCTGGAAAGTATGGGGGGCGAAGACATTGCACTGGACGAAGTCGAGGCCGTTCTCAAGCGGATCCAACACTTTGATCCTATCGGCGTGGCGGCGCGTAACCTGCGCGAATGTCTGTTAGTACAACTCTCGCAATACGCCAAAGACACCCCCTATCTTGCCGAAGCGCGTCTGGTGGTGAGTAATTATCTGGATTTGCTAGGTAACCATGATTTCCGGACAATGATCCGTTTAAGTCGGCTAAAAGAAGATACACTTAAGGGAGCGATAGCCCTGATCCAGTCACTGGATCCGCGCCCTGGCCAGTCGATCAATACAGGGGAATCTGAGTATGTTATTCCCGATGTTTTGGTCCATAAAGACAAAGATAAATGGACGGTCGAGCTAAATGCCGATAGCATTCCACGCCTAAAAATTAATCAACACTATGCTGCAATGGGTAGTAATACCCGCAATGATAGCGACGGGCAGTTCATCCGCAGCAATCTGCAAGAAGCAAAATGGTTGATAAAAAGCCTTGAAAGCCGCAATGAAACACTGCTCAAGGTTGCACGTTGTATCGTAGAACAGCAGGTCGACTTTTTTGAAAATGGGCCTGAATTTATGAAACCCATGGTGCTGGCGGATATCGCCCAAGCCGTCGATATGCATGAATCGACAATTTCTCGAGTGACGACGCAAAAGTTCCTGCACAGTCCTCGCGGGATTTTCGAGCTGAAATATTTCTTCTCCAGCCACGTCAATACTGAGAGCGGGGGCGAAGCCTCTTCGACAGCAATTCGTGCACTGGTGAAAAAATTGGTTGCGGCAGAAAACCCTGCCAAACCCCTTAGCGACAGTAAACTGACCACGCTTTTGTGCGAACAAGGCATCATGGTGGCACGGCGTACCGTCGCGAAGTACAGAGAGTCGTTATCCATCCCGCCGTCAAATCAACGTAAACAGTTGGTTTGACCTGAACTGAGAAGGAAGACACTATGCAGCTCAATATTACCGGACTTCATGTCGAAATAACCGATGCATTACGCGAGTTTGTTACCACTAAATTTGCCAAACTTGAGCAATATTTTGATCGCATTAACCAGGTGTATGTGGTTTTAAGTGTCGAAAAAGTTAAACAAATTGCAGAAGCGACGGTACATGTGAATGGCGGCGAGTTGCACGCAAGTTCAGAGCAGGAAGACATGTACGCAGCTATTGATATTTTGGTTGATAAGCTGGCTCGCCAGTTGAACAAGCATAAAGATAAATTGAAACAACATTAAGAATCCTAGTCGTTAGTTTATCTAACGGCGGTTCTACCCTCGCTACATAGCCTGGCTCTACCGACTATCCGTAGAGTCAGGCTTAAAACAGCGCTTAAGTGAAAGATGAGATGACCAACGATCCAGCATTGCAATTAAGCTCGGTATTAAATATCGAGTGCACCAAAAGCTCCGTACATTGCTCCAGTAAAAAACGGGCTTTGGAAATTATCAGCGAGTTAGCTGCCAAACAGCTTAACTTGCCTTCACAGGTCGTTTTCGATGCTGTATTGACCCGCGAACGTATGGGCAGTACAGGCATTGGCAGTGGCATCGCGATACCTCATGGCAAGTTAGAGGAAGACACACTGCGTGCAGTGGGCGTATTTCTCCGTTTGGAACAACCGATTGCCTTCGATGCTATTGATAATCAACCTGTTGATCTATTATTTGCCTTGTTGGTTCCGGCAGATCAATGTAAAACTCATTTACACACTTTATCTTTAGTGGCCAAGCGATTAGCTGATAAAACAGTATGTCGTCGCCTACGCGCAGCACAAAGTGATGACGAGCTTTATCAGATCATGACCGAATTACCGCCAGAGACAGCGTAATCAGTGCTATCTGTTTTAATTGTCATGTTCTGCTCATATAGCCGGAATACAGAATCTTAATGTATATCCAATAGATTTCTCGCTGTCAGAAAGTGCTCAACACACTGGCAACTTGAAAGATGATAGGTACAGATACCAAGGGGAGTCACTCACATGGTGCTGATGATTGTCAGCGGCCGTTCCGGTTCAGGGAAGTCTGTTGCTTTGCGCGCATTGGAAGATATGGGCTTTTACTGTGTCGATAACTTGCCTGTGGTTCTACTACCACAATTGGCGAGCACGCTTGCCGATAGAAATATTTCTGCTGCGGTAAGTATAGACGTGCGCAATATGCCTGAATCACCTGAGGTATTTGAGCATGCCATGACTCAGTTGCCAGACAGCTTTTCGCCGCAGTTGCTTTTTTTAGATGCTGACCGCAATACCCTGATTCGTCGCTACAGTGATACCCGTCGTCTGCACCCGCTGTCGACTAAAAACCTATCATTAGAAAGTGCTATCGATGAAGAGAGTGATCTGCTGGAGCCTTTGCGCTCACGGGCGGATCTGATTATCGATACCTCAGAAATGTCAGTGCATGAGTTAGCTGAAATGCTGCGTACTCGCCTATTGGGTAAACGCGAGCGTGAGCTGACGATGGTGTTTGAGTCCTTTGGCTTTAAGCACGGCATTCCCATTGACGCTGATTACGTCTTCGACGTGCGTTTCCTACCAAACCCACATTGGGATCCAAAATTACGCCCAATGACCGGTTTGGATAAGCCGGTTATCTCCTTCCTTGATCGCCACACCGAAGTGCATAACTTTGTTTACCAGACGCGTAGCTACTTAGAACAATGGCTGCCGATGCTGGAAACCAATAATCGCAGTTATCTCACGGTAGCCATTGGTTGTACTGGCGGTAAGCACCGCTCAGTCTATGTTGCTGAACAATTGGCTGATTATTTCCGCGCGCGTGGCAAGAATGTGCAATCACGTCACCGCACTCTGGAAAAACGTAAATAATGACCATCAAACAGACTGTTGAAATCAAGAACAAGTTGGGGATGCACGCCAGACCCGCGATGAAGTTGTTCGAATTGGTTCAGAGTTTTGATGCAGAAGTGATGTTACGTAATGACAGTGGGACCGAAGCTGAAGCCAGCAGTGTGATTGCACTGCTGATGCTAGATTCAGCCAAAGGCCGTCAGATTGAAGTCGAAGCGACCGGCCCTGATGAGATTCAAGCACTGGCTGCGGTGATTGAGTTGTTTAATTCGGGGTTTGATGAGGATTAGGGGGCACACGGGGTTAAGGATCGGATCTGGTTTCTGTTGAGGGCTGGATCTGGTTTGGTTGAGGACTGGATCTGGTTTCGGTTGATATTCGTTCGGTGGTCACTTTATCTGTGTCGCCTCAACCGAGTCGGGCCGCAGGGCGGCGGCCCAACACCCGCGCCTTTGCGCGAAATATTGTGGCTTCGCCATTCCCTCCTACAGCTTGCCGGCTTATCGAACCGGCGCTGACTCGCTCCCAGCTCGACAGCCCCTTTCGCCGCGTCCATGCGGCTCATTCGGCCTGCAATCTTTGTCGGCAATATTCCTGATTGCGCTCAAGGTCAAAACCCACAATTCACAATCCAAGATCCAAGACCCAAGACCCAAGACCCAAGACCCAAGACCTAAAAACCATGGTTTTGATTTTGAAGTTTAAAAGCACATTTGAGCTGCCGAGTGAAGAGAGAAGGCAAGGAAAACGGGCAGGACGCCCGTTTTAGGCGTCGCGCGGAGGGACCCGCGTAAAGCCGTCCGTCAGCCGAAACGATGAGTGAGGGAATCCACGCAGTGGACAAGCGATACGTGCGCAAGCGCAGGGTTCCAAGGGGTCACGCGCTTGTGACCCATTGGCGGTTGAGGCATCAGAGCCAAGGTGATCGCCGATCTCATGTCAACCGAACCGATCACCTAATCGAATCGAATATCAACAAAAAAGTAATCGTTTGCTAATCATAAAAAATGCGGCTTTTACCCCTTGCAGAGAAAAATCACGCGAGTATAATTCGCCACAATTTGCCGGGAGATATGATGAAAAGCTGCTTAGATTTCGCTCTACATCGTCATTTTGTTGAAAATGACCAGCCAGCAGGCAGCCAAGTGCCTTGGTCTCTCCCGTTGCTAAACCGATCCCGTAAGGCCCCTCATTGAGGGGCTTTTTTTTGTCTGCCGATCGGCACTGAATTTAACATTACTGCGTAAAAACTGAGCATACCCAATCTGCCAATAAAAAGATAACGGGTATAAAAACACCAGGGTAGCCCGCGACCACGGGCAGTCACACAGGAGAGCGAAAATGGCCAACCCGTTGTATCACAAGCACATCATCTCAATTAACGACTTATGTCGCGATGAACTGGAACTGGTATTGCGCACCGCCGCCAGCCTAAAAAGTCGTCCGCAACCTGAGCTGTTAAAACACAAAGTGATCGCCAGTTGCTTTTTCGAAGCTTCGACCCGCACCCGCTTGTCATTTGAAACCTCGATTCATCGGTTGGGTGCATCGGTGGTCGGTTTCTCTGACAGCAGCAACACCTCGCTGGGCAAAAAAGGCGAGACACTCGCAGATACCATGTCGGTCATCAGCACCTATGTCGATGCCATCGTGATGCGCCATCCACAGGAAGGCGCGGCCCGCTTGGCAGCACAGTTCTCCGGCAATGTCCCCGTGGTCAATGCAGGTGACGGAGCAAATCAACACCCAACACAAACGTTACTCGACTTATTCACCATTCAGGAAACCCAAGGGCGGCTGGATAACATCAATATTGCCATGGTCGGTGACCTAAAATATGGCCGCACCGTGCATTCACTGACGCAAGCGCTGGCCAAATTCGATGGCAATCGCTTCTTCTTTATCGCCCCCGATGCACTGGCAATGCCTGCTTACATCCTGCAAATGCTGGATGAAAAAGGAATTGAATACAGCCTGCATGAAAGCATCGAAGAAGTGGTCGCCAATCTGGATATTCTCTACATGACCCGTGTACAAAAAGAGCGCCTTGATCCGTCAGAATATGCCAATGTCAAAGCGCAATTTGTTCTACGCGCGTCGGATTTGAATGGCGCACGCGATAATCTCAAAGTCCTGCATCCCCTGCCGCGGATTGATGAAATCACTACCGATGTCGATAAAACGCCTTATGCCTACTATTTCCAACAAGCAGGTAACGGGATTTTCGCACGTCAGGCGCTGCTGGCTCTGGTGTTAAACGCTGAATTGGCTCTTTGAGGGAGGATTGAACATGACTCAAGATTACAAACTACAGGTTGAAGCGATCAAATGCGGCACCGTGATTGACCATATTCCGGCGCAAATCGGCTTCAAATTATTGTCGCTGTTCAAACTGACCGCCACAGACCAACGTATTACTATCGGCTTAAATCTGCCCTCTAAGCGTTCAGGCCGTAAAGACCTGATTAAGATAGAAAATACCTTCCTGACCGAACAGCAAGCCAACCAATTGGCGATGTATGCGCCAGATGCCACCGTCAACCGCATCGATAACTACGAAGTAGTGAAGAAATTGACGCTGAGCCTGCCAGAGCGGATAGACGGCGTTCTCACCTGCCCAAACAGCAACTGCATTAGCCACAATGAACCGGTCGACTCCAGCTTCAAAGTGAAAGCCAGTCAGGGTGAAATTCACCTGAAATGCCAATATTGCGAGAAAGAGTTCGATCATCAGGTCGTGTTGCAAGCAGATTAAGCACTGTAAACGAATTAGCACGGCAACCCGCAGCAAACTGAGTTCGCGCCGGTTGCCGTTATTCATCCCAGCTTTATAATGGCAGAGATAATAATATCCCATTGATCTCATCAGGCCGTTTACGTGCCTGTTAGCGAAAGATGAAGGGGACCTCTTTTCCGCATTACATAAATCAGGAGTCTACATGTCACGCATTATCAGCACTGAACAAGCCCCTGCCGCTATCGGCCCTTACGTCCAAGGCGTTGACCTTGGCAGCATGATCCTGACTTCCGGCCAGATCCCCGTTGATCCTAAAACCGGTCTAGTGGCCGACGATGTTTCTGCACAAGCTCGTCAGTCGCTAGAAAACGTCAAAGCCATCGTTGAAGCTGCGGGCCTGAAAGTTGCCGATATCGTGAAAACCACGGTATTCGTGAAAGATCTAAATGATTTCAGCACCGTTAATGCCACTTACGAAGCGTTCTTTAATGAGCACAATGCGCCATTCCCTGCGCGCTCTTGTGTTGAAGTCGCTCGTCTGCCAAAAGACGTCAAAATCGAAATCGAAGCTATCGCAGTACGTCGTTAATTCTGATGTCATTGCGAATACGGCTGGTGATTGCCAGCCGTTCTTGTTCTCATGCGTCAATATCGCCCCTCTTTCCGGATGCGCTATCGCAGACCATCACCCTGCTGATGTCCTCATTTTCTGCCCATAAATAAAGCACCCTGCTCACCAATTGCACCCTAATAGTGCTAAATTTGTACTAACCCCCCTTATTTTGCCTATTTGGCGAGCTGGCACAGTTTATGCCTGATCCCCACTACAGCCTGTTCTGTTAGCGAGGTGATAATGCTGAACATCGACCTTTCCGCATCACGATTTTTCGATGAAATGTTACTGGCGCAGGGACAACACCGCAGCCATTACGACGCCTACTGGCAATGGTTACAACAGGCCGATCAGCTGACGATTGCGCGCAAGCGTGAAGAAGCTGCACTGCTGTTTCATCGGGTGGGTATTACCTTTAACGTGTATGGCGACGATGACGGTGCGGAGCGGTTAATCCCGTTCGACAGCGTGCCGCGCATTATCCCCGCCAGTGAATGGCAGATGTTAGATCGAGGCATTCGCCAGCGTGTACAAGCGCTGAATGCGTTTCTCCATGATATTTACCACGACCAACATATCCTCAAAGCAGGGATCATTCCGGCAGAGCAAGTGCTCGCCAATGATCAATATCAGCCCTGCATGCAAGGGGTCAATCTGCACCAAAATATCTACGCACATATTATTGGCGTCGATATGGTTCGTAATAGTGACGGCCTCTATTATGTGCTGGAAGACAATCTACGCACGCCATCCGGCGTCTCTTACATGCTGGAAAACCGCAAAATGATGATGCGGCTCTACCCAGAACTCTTTGCGGAACAACGCATTGCACCGGTGGAACGCTACCCTTCTCATCTGCTACAAACGCTGCGTGAAAGTACACCCATCAATGACCCTACCGTGGTGGTGTTGACCCCTGGTCGCTTAAACAGTGCCTACTTTGAGCACAGTTTTCTGGCGCAACAAATGGGGGTTGAGTTGGTGGAAAGCGCCGATCTGTTCGTCAAAGAAGGCGCAGTCTTTATGCGGACGACTGCTGGCCCTTGCAAGATTGATGTTATCTATCGACGAGTGGACGACGCCTTCCTCGACCCGCTGGCTTTCCGCCCTGACTCCATGTTAGGTGTCCCCGGATTGCTGTCGGTTTATCGCGCAGGGGGCGTGGTGCTGGCTAACGCCATTGGCACTGGCGTGGCAGATGATAAATCTATCTACCCCTATGTGCCGGATATGATCCGTTTTTACCTCGCAGAAGATCCTATTCTGGCGAACGTACCCACATGGCAATGCCGCCAACCGGCTGATCTCTCTTATGTATTGGCTAATTTGGATCAAATGGTGGTGAAAGAAGTGCATGGTGCAGGGGGCTACGGCATGTTGATCGGCCCAGCGGCCACGCAAACAGAAATCGCCCAATTCCGCCAATTGCTGCTGGCGAAACCACAAAACTACATCGCGCAAGAAACCCTCGCACTCTCGACCTGCCCCACTTTCGTCAATAACGGTCTTGCGCCGCGCCATATTGATTTGCGTCCCTTTGCCCTATCGGGATCAGAAATTCGTTTGGTACCGGGTGGACTCACGCGCGTAGCACTGGCGGAAGGCTCTCTGGTGGTTAACTCCTCGCAAGGTGGCGGAACCAAAGACACTTGGGTATTGGAGGATGATGCATGCTAAGCCGAACAGCCAGTGAGCTTTATTGGATGGCCCGTTATCTTGAACGAGCCGAGAACATCACCCGTGTACTGGATGTCACCAATCGGCTCTCGATGATGCCCACCAGCAGCCGAGTGAATTTTGATTTACTGGTGCCGCTCAGCCTGAGCAATACCCAGACGCTGTTTGCCGAGCACTATCCGCAAGTCTCCATGACGCATTTGCTCAATTTTTTTGTCCTCGATAGCCATAACCCCAGCAGTATTTTCAGTTGTTTACAGATGGCTTGGAATAATGCTCATGCTGTGCGCGGTAGCTTGTCGTCCGAGGTTTGGGAAAGCATCAATGCCACTTGGATTGAGATGAAACAGCTGCGTCGGCAAGGTATCAGCGCCGCCGGTATTGATGCCTTTTTTGACTGGGTTAAAGAACGCTCACACCTGTTTCGTGGTGCGGTTTACGGCACATTGCTGCGCAGCGATGCGCTCTATTTTATTCGGTTGGGTACCCTGATTGAACGAGCGGATAGCACGGCTCGCCTGTTGGATGTCAAAAACCAACTATTGGATAACGATGACGATCCGGTGCGCGAATACTACCGAATGGACACTTTGCTGCGAGCCGTGAGTGCACGTGAGGCTTACCACAGTTTGTACAAGCAGCAACTTAGCCGCGAAGCCATTGCGGAACTGCTGATTTTACGCAATGAAATTCCACGCTCCCTACTCGCTTGCATCAATGACATGGAACAACAACTGGAATTGATAGGTGGCAATCAAAGTAACCAACCACGGCGGTTAGTCAGTATCTTGCTCGCCGAGCTGCGTTTTAGCAGTATCAATGATGTCATGGCCGATGGCTTGCACGTCTATCTGATGGATTTTTTAGGCAAGATCAATGCGATAGCTGACAGCATTCGTCAAACCTATTTGGAGGTTCAATGAGACTGAATGTCGATCACAGCACCCATTATACTTACGCCCAACAGGTGCAGCACAGCACGCAATATCTACGCCTGACGCCACAAGATTCAGCCCACCAGCGAATTTTGTCTTGGCAACTGAGTTTGCCGGAAGAGGCCATTTGCACCACTGATGCTTTTGGTAACGTGCTACATGTGCTGACACTGGATAAGCCGCATCAGGCCATTACTATTCAAGCTCAAGGCGTGGTCGAGATTGAAGATAATGTGGAAGATGACAGTGGTGATCATCTCTCGCCACTGGTATTTCTACGCCATAGCCCACTCACGCAACCCGATACCGCGATCCGTCAGTTTGCTGCTAGCCATTGTCAGGGGGCCGCCCGCGCAGATGCACAATTGGATTGCCTAACACGGATGATGGGGGAGCTGTTAGCCAAAATGCCCTATAGCCCTGGCACCACCACGGTCCAAGACAGCGCAGCACAAGCTTTTGCCGCTCAACAAGGGGTATGCCAAGATCACACCCACGTCTTTCTGGCGTGTTGCCGCAGTTTAAATATTCCAGCCCGCTATGTAAGCGGCTATCTTTATACAGAATCCTCTAGTCATGTCGCGACCCATGCTTGGGCCGAAGTGTGGTTGGATGGGCATTGGCAAAGCTTTGATGTGACCAATAACACCTGCAAACCGAATCAACATTTGAAGTTGGCGGTAGGCATAGATTATCTGGATGCCTGCCCAGTACGAGGAATTCGTCGGGGTGGTGGTTATGAGGATATGCAGACCATTGCTGCCGTACACATGCTATCGAACCCGCGATCTGATATGTCGCAATAAAAGGAAACTGTTTTATGACCTACTGTGTGGCCATGCGGCTGGCGTCTGGGTTAGTTTTTGCCTCAGATTCCCGCACCAATGCTGGGGTGGATCATATTTCCACTTTTCGCAAATTGCATCTGTTCCAGCAAGAGGGTGAGCGAACGCTGGTGGTGCAAAGTGCCGGCAATCTGGCGACCACACAGAGCATTATCAGTTTATTGCAGCGCCGCTGTCTGGACCCTGAACAAACCAACCTGATGAATGTACGTTCAATGTATGAAGCGGCCACGCTGTTAGGTGAAACCGTACGCGAGGTGATTAATCGGGACAGTGGCGCACAGCAAAACAGTGGTGGCACAGATTTTAGCTGTAACCTGTTGTTAGGCGGCCAGATTAAGGGCGAAGAGTTGCGGCTGTTTCATATTTATCCGCAGGGTAATTTTATTGAAGCCACGCAAGACACGCCCTATTTTCAGATTGGCGAAAGTAAGTACGGCAAGCCGATTATCGATCGTGTTTTGAATTATGACACCACGTTGGATCAGGCGATGCAATGCGCGTTGATTTCGATGGATTCCACATTGCGCAGTAACTTATCGGTGGGATTGCCGTTGGATGTGATGATCTACCCACTGGGGAGTTTTAGTACGGATCAGCAGTATCGAATTACGGAGGATCATCCGTATTTTATGATGATCCGTAAGGGGTGGGGGGAAGGGTTGGTGAGTATTTTTTCTCAGTTGCCGGTGTTGAAGTTGGGGGGGTGATTTTGGGTTTGGTTTCGGTTGAGGGCTGGATCTGGTTTCGGTTGAGGATTGGATCTGGTTTCGGTTGATATTCATTAAGGTGCTTGGTTCGGTTGAAGACTGGATCTGGTTTCGGTTGATAGGCGTTCAGTGACCACTTTAACCTCGCCGCCTCAACCGAGTCGGGCCGCAGGGCGGCGGCCCAACACCCGCGCCTTGCGCGAAATATTGCCCTTCGGGTAAACCTCCTACGTCTTTCGGCTCACGAGCCAGCGCGATTCGCATCCATGCTCAAGCGCGCTTTTCGCGGGCGTCCTGCCCGCTCACTCTACCCTTCATCCTCGTCGGCAATTTTTCTGATTGCGCTCAAGGTCAAGACCCAAGACCCAAGACCCAAGACCCAAGACCTAAAAATCATGGTGTTGACCTTGAAGTTTAAAAGCACATTTGAGCTGCCGAGTGAAGAGAGAAGGCAAGGAAAACGGGCAGGACGCCCGTTTTAGGCGCCATGAGCAGGGATGCGAATAAAGCCGTCCGTCAGCCGAAACGATGAGTGAGGGAACCTGCGAAGCAGGCAAGCGATGCGTGCGCTAGCGCGGGGCTCCAAGGGGGTCACGCGCTTGTGACCCCCTTGGCGGTTGAGGCATCAAAGCCAAGGTGAACACCGATCTCATATCAACCGAACCGATCACCAAACCAAACCAAACCAAACCAAGCAACCGGATCCACCTGCAAAGCAGCCAAGCAATCCGTGCGAAGCGCGGGTTCCCAAATGGGCCACGCTCATGGCCCATTTGGCGGTTGAGGCATCAGAGCCAAACTGAAAGCCGATCTCATATCAACCGAACCGAACACCAAACCCTCACCGCCTCAAACCACTAAACCTAATAATTAACGCAACAAAGACAACACGTTCTGAGGAACCTGATTTGCCTGCGCTAAAACGGTGGTCCCTGCCGACTGCAAAATATTCGCTCGACTCATATTAGAAACTTCAGAAGCAAAGTCCGCATCCATGATCCGAGAACGCGATTCAGATAGGTTAGTCACGGTGTTATCGAGATTACTGATAACTGAAGAAAAACGGTTTTGTGAAGCACCCAAGCTAGAACGTAAGGTATCTACCTGAGCTAATGCCTCATCGACCGTTTTCAATAGACCCTCACTCACACTGTCGCCAAATTTGGCAACTTCATCGCTCGTGGCCGTTGCGGCAGTAAACGCCATTGAAGCGGGTACAACTGGATCTGCATCCGGATCTTCGGGTGTAATTGCTACCGTCGCTGCTGTTACCTTGCCATCGTCATCAACCCCAACGAATGCCGTTTCACCGTTTTCTTTGGTATAGGAAAACATTTGGCCGGTATTACCCGCGCCAAACAGCGCTGTTTTAAGCTGAGTGACATCCGAGGCAGCCATTGCCATGTCATTGCCGCTGGCATCTTTGACAACCACGCCATCGCTTGGTGTGGTAATAGCACCAAATTTATCATCATTGCCGAAAGACAATACATCGAAGCCAGTCATACCCAGCGTTTCAGTATTCATCTGACTCAGGTTGATGTTAATGGTCTGCCCATCATTCGCGCCAACCTGAATACTCAGATTCTGATCTGTACTCAGCACTTTCACACCGTTGAACTCAGTTTGTTCGGATATGCGGTTGATCTCCGCTAGGCGTTGGTTGATTTCGTCTTGGATAGACTGGCGATCAGATTCAGAGTTGGTGCCATTGGCAGCCTGAACGGTCAGACGACGAATATTTTGTAAGTTATCGTTGATTTCGTTCAATGCACCTTCAGTCGTTTGCGCCAAAGAGATACCGTCGTTAGCGTTACGAGATGCCTGACTTAAACCATTAATGTTGCCGGTAAAACGGTTGCTGATTGCCTGACCTGCAGCATCGTCCTTCGCACTGTTAATTCGCAGACCTGAGGACAGGCGCTCAATAGAGGTACCCAATGCAGACTGAGACTTATTCAGGTTATTCTGAGCGACTAAACTCATGGCGTTAGTATTAATGACTTGTGACATATCCTTTTCCTTTTTTGATATTTAATGACAGTAACGATAGAGGATATCGCTACTATTAATATCGGTATCGGAGAAAAAACATGAACACACAAATGAAAAAAAGTGATCATTATCAGCCTCTTACAATCAACATCTAAAAATTACTTTTTTTATTTATTTAATGATTCATATGCTTATTTAATTGATCGTTTTCAATAAGTTATATTAGTAAAATTATTTAATTCAAGGATGCGATTAGTGATTTGAACTTCAATAAACTCAATCCTATCCATTTAATTACTGTCATTTATATCATCTTATTAACCAAATATATTTAGCTCCTCCATACTATATTTAGGAAATAAGTTGGTTAGGAAATAAGCTGGTCATCGAGTTAATGAATATCAATCGAAACCAGATCCAGTATTCAACCGAATCCAGTTTCAATCCAAAATCTACTCAGCTCAGTCCTCTCCCCGAATCCAAAACACGCCCTCATAAGCCCGCAGCACTAACTTCTGCGGCTGGAAAGCGCTCTCGCCATAACTGCTCATTAATAACTGCCAATGGCCATCCAGCTCAACCCCTTCAGGCTCCCATGCCTGTGGCTTATCACTCAAATTGGCCACGACCAATAACTGCTGACCTTGCCAACTGCGTAAATAACACCACAAATCAGGGTGCTGCGGACAAAGATCCCGATAGTCACCCAACGTGAACACATGGTGTTGCTTACGTAATGCGATTAAATACTGATAGGCGTAAAACACAGAATCAGGATCTGCCAATGCCGCCACAACGTTAATCTCATCACGGTGATCCGTTCGAATATCGCTGTTATTCGCTCGAGTATAATGACTGCAAGGCTCGATCCACGGCGTGCCTTGGGTAAAACCAGCATGGAGAGTGTGATCCCATTGCATCGGTGTTCGACCATTATCGCGGGATTTCGCAGCCAGAATCGCCAATAACTCGTCAGAATCGCGCCCTTCGGCACTCAGCTCACGATACATATTCAAACTTTCGACATCCCGATATTGGTTAATCGAGGTGAAGTTAGGATTGGTCATCCCAATCTCTTCACCTTGGTAAATATACGGCGTGCCCTGCATGCCATGCAGCACCATCGCGAGCATCTTGGCGGACGGTAGGCGCAATGCCCCTTCATCGCCAAAGCGCGACACAATGCGTGGTTGGTCATGGTTACACCAGAATAAGGCATTCCATGCTCGGTTATGCATCCCCTGCTGCCACTGGTTAAAGATCTGCTTCAACTCAATGCGATCCGGTGGCATCAGCGACCACTTCTCGCCGTTGAGATAATCCACTTTCAGGTGATGAAAATTAAACGTCATCGACAGTTCATCCCCCCCCAAAGCCGCATAACGCTGACAATGTTCAAGGCGGGTCGAAGACATTTCACCGACCGTCATCAAGCCTCGAGGCTGAAAGACATCACGACTCATTTCTTGTAAAAATTCGTGGATACGGGGGCCATCAGTATAAAAGCGGCGGCCATCTCCCTCATAATCATTAGGGAAATCCTGCTGTTTCGACACTAAATTGATCACGTCCAATCGCAGGCCATCAACACCAATATCCGCCCAGAACTCGCATACTTTTTTCAGTTCATCACGTACTGGCTGATGCTCCCAGTTCAAGTCAGCTTGTTCAGTCGCGAACAGATGCAGGTAGTACTGGCCGCTGTCGGCATGCCATTGCCAAGCGTTACCGCCAAATTTCGAACGCCAATTATTGGGTAAGTTATCGCCTTCACCATCGCGCCAAATATAGAACTGGCGATAAGGGCTACTCGGATCCTGTGAGGCTTTAAACCAAGCGTGTTCAGTAGAAGTGTGGTTAAACACCATGTCCATGACGATACGAATGCCACGCAGATGGGCTTGGGTCACCAGATGCTTGAAATCGTCCAATGTGCCGTAAGCGGGATCAATGGCGCAGTAATCAGCCACATCATAACCATTATCCACTTGCGGCGAGACATACACAGGTGTCAGCCAAATCGCATCAACACCCAGCTTTTGCAAGTAGTCCAAACGCTGCGTCACACCCGCCAGATCGCCGTAGCCATTACCGGTACTATCCTGAAAACTCTTCGGGTAAATCTGATAAATGACGCCGTTTTGCCACCAAGGGATAGGATTATTCATAGCAGACTCTTTATTCATAGAAAAACAGAAAAGGGGAAAACAACGCCGCCAGTGAATGACCACTCACGGCGTTTCATGACTCAGACTGGCAGTTCGCCACGACTCTCTTTACGCTTATAAACCATAATCGTCAGTATCAATGGCACCACAATCGCCACGAGCATTGCCAAGGCATAGATACCCCAGAACTGCGGCTGAATGGATAAAATCCCCGGTAAACCGCCGACACCAATGCCATTCGCCATCACGCCTGTTAACCCGCAAATCAGGCCCGCCAAGGCCGAGCCAATCATGGCGCACAGCATGGGGAAGCGATACTTCAAGTTGATACCGTACATCGCCGGTTCGGTCACACCGAGATAGGCTGAAATGGCTGCCGGTACTGAAATCTCACGCTCGTTAATCTTACGGCTAATGATGATGATGCCCAGAACCGCAGACGCCTGCGCGATGTTAGACAGTGCAATCAGTGGCCAGACAGGTGTGCCACCCATGCTCTGAATCATCTGCATATCGATAGCTAGCGTCGTTTGGTGCACACCAGTGATCACTAGCGGTGCATATAGGAAGCCAAACAGCGCAGCCCCAATCGGTGCAAAACTGCCCGTCATCACCCCTTTCACGCCCCATGCCACCCCATCACCAATCATACGGCCAAATGGCCCGATCAGCGTATGAGCCAGGAACACCGCTAACAGCAATGAAACCACCGGCACCACGACTAGATACAGATAAGCGGGGATGATTTTCTTCAGGTTAGTTTCAATCCAGCCCAATGCCAAACCCGCGAGAATTGAAGGGATGACCTGCGCTTGATAGCCCACTTTCTCAATGGTGAACCAGCCGAAATTCCATACTTCAGGAATTTGTTGACCCAACAGATAAGAATTCATGAGTTGCGGAGAAACCAAGGTGATACCCAGCACAATCCCCAAGACTGGCGTGCCGCCCATTTTCTTCACCGTGGACCAACAGATAGCCACTGGTAGATAGAAGAAGATGGCTTCGCCCAGCAGCCAGAGGAAGTCATAAATGGTTTTCCATGCGGGATACATCTGCGCCAGCGTTTTGCCGTCTGTCATCGGGATATCACCGATCACGTTACGGAAACCGAGGATCAACCCCCCGCTGATCAGAGCCGGTAACAGCGGGAAGAAGATCTCAGCAAAGTGAGAAATGCCGCGCTCAAACCACGTCATATTCTGGCGTGCCGCCAGTTTGGTTTGCTCTTTGTCCGCTTCATTTTGGCCAATCTTGGCGATCAGTGCTTGGTAGTAATCATCGACTTCTGGCCCGATAACCACTTGAAATTGGCCAGCATTGGTGAAACAGCCTTTGACCATCGATAAGTTTTCAATTTCTTTTGGCGAGGCTTTCGACGGGTCATTTAATACAAAACGTAGTCGGGTAATACAGTGACTGACGGTGGCAATATTCTCTCTGCCTCCCACCAGTACGATCAATTGATCGATGTCTTGTTGTTTGACTTTGCTCATTTCAACGTACCTTTCGTGAAGGTGGGATAGCAGGCTAAGTTGTCTGTTCTTTTAATCGGTCAGGACACACTTGAATAAAAAACGTGAAATGGTTGTCGGCATGAAAAACGTCGTCCGTACTAAAACCATAGCCGATTAAATATTCAACTAACTAAAGATTAGCTATGTATTCATTTTTATGGAATGGGAACGTTCCCAACTTGGGTTGAAGATCACAAATTGGCCACTTTTTGTGGTAAAGGCACAGTGGGGCATTCGCGTTTGATTGCCGAACGATCCCACGAAACAAGATAGGATCTCGGCAAGAAAAATGGCCGTCAGGCTAGTTGACCGGGAATAATAATCTGTTGAATGGGCTGCTGATGACTCAGTTGGCCGAGCAGTTGTTGTGCCGCTTTGGTGCCAGCAGTGCCGTACCCCAGCTCAACTGACAGCGTATTGGGGAACAGAAAGTGCAGTAGTGGCGTGTTGCCGATGCCACAGACCTGAATATGTTGCAGGCTCTGTTGCTGTAAATACTTACTCACGCCCATGGCGATGGTATCTGACGCACACACTAGCGCCGACGTATCTGGTTTTATCACCTGTGGAGCCAGTTGGAAGCCACTCTGGTAGCTCAACTCCCCCAGTGCGACCGTGGGTATCAAGCCATGCTGCTGGCTGTAATCGAGATAAGATTGATGGCGCCGCATACCGGTGGTGGCATCCGAAGGTTGTACGCCGATATAGCTGATATGACGATGCCCAGCGTGACGTAGCTTATCCATCAACAGGCGCACTGCGCCTTCGTCGTCATAGCAAACCGAAGAGTAACCCGCGTATTCCCGCGCCAATACCACCATTTTTTCCTGCCACGGTGAGAGCATCTCTGCAGTTAGCCCCGTGAAACCAAACAGGATCACCCCATCCACATGACGTTGTTGCAGCACATGCAGATGCTCGCTGACCAATGCGGGATCGAACTGGCTTTCCATCAAAATAGGGTCATACCCTTGCTGATAGAACAGTGGCAGCATGGTGCGCACCGCCTGATTTTCAGACGGTGAATCTAAACGGGAGACAATAATCCCCACCACTTTATCACTCTGCCCTCGCATCGCTCGGGCTGATTTTGATGGCGTAAAACCTTGCTGGCGAATCACAGCTTCAACCCGCTCACGCGTCTGTGGGCTGACACTGCCTTCGTTATTCAATACCCGTGAAACCGTGGATTTTCCAACTCCACTCATGCGGGCAATGTCCTTAATGGTCAAACGGTTTTGCATGGTTTACCTAATGTTTAGGTTTAGAAACATATAATAAACTGATTATTTATATTTGCTGGTATTGAGGGAAGCATAGCATGCGTAGAATCAGACTCAACGCATGATATCCCAATGATTCGGCGGCCTGTAGCCACCCTAACGGACTCCCCCTCCGCTAGGGTGTTTTTTGCCGTATCAAAAATAGTGATGCCGTTTAATGTCTGTCTAACTGTTCGAGCTTACGCATAATGCTCAAACAAAGCGTTTCTTCTCTGACCGGAGGTTAATTACCCAGTGGACCCTGTTCCCTCATCCGCACCCTACGGGTGCCTCCGCTAAGGTAATTCCTCGTCTAACGTGATTGCCTTACCGGAAAAATCTGGTAGGCAGTCACTGCGCACTTTTCTTGTGCAGGTTTCTGCTGATGATGTTTTTTGCTCTCTCTACGGCAGGTTTGCCGTGAGCGCAACCTGAGATCGCCCCGACACGATTTCAGGACATGACAGTAAGGTTTGAACCATGCACGTTAAAAATTTCACTCGGCAGTTGCTCAATACCTTGAGCCGTAGCCTGCCCCGCCGCCTGATCCGTCGGGAAACCATGCTAGAAGGTTTGCCACAGGGAAGTACGGCCAAAGATCTGCCCGCCGCATTAACGCAGCAGCGTTTGCTGTGCGCCAATGAAACGCCACAGCAGCTCTATCAGCGTTTTCAGAGCCATCCCGAAGGGTTGACCGAGCAGGAAGCCGAGGCGATTCGCCTCAATGTTGGCCACAATGTGATTGAAAATCAGCAAACTACCCGCTGGTGGGTTCACCTATGGCACTGCTATCGCAACCCCTTTAACTTGTTGCTCACCATTCTGGCGCTGATCTCCTATGCCACCGAAGACCTGACCGCCGCACTGGTGATTGGGGCCATGGTGCTGATCTCCACCCTGATGCATTTTATTCAGGAAGCCCGTTCAAGCCGTGCAGCGGATGCGTTAAAGGCGATGGTCAGCAATACCGCTACCGTGATCCGCAGCGATGCCCATACGGGGAAAAGTGAGCACTACGAGCTGCCTATCGCTCAACTCGTCCCTGGTGACATCATTAAGCTATCCGCCGGCGACATGATCCCCGCAGATTTGCGCATTTTAGTGGCAAAAGACCTGTTTATCAGCCAAGCCGCCTTGACCGGTGAATCGCTGCCGGTTGAGAAAGTGGCGCAATGCCGTGAGTGTGACGAGCAAAATCCTCTGGAACGCGATACTTTGTGTTTTATGGGCACAAATGTGGTCAGCGGTTCCGCATTAGCCATTGTGGTTGGCACCGGCAATCAGACCTATTTTGGCCTGCTGGCTGAACGGGTGACTCATCAAGATGAACAGCCCAATGCCTTCCAAAGTGGTATCAGTAAAGTCAGTTGGTTGCTGATCCGCTTTATGCTGGTGATGACGCCCATTGTGCTGCTGATCAATGGCTTTACTAAGGGTGATTGGTGGGAAGCGGCACTGTTCGCACTCTCCGTTGCAGTAGGTTTAACCCCAGAAATGTTGCCGATGATCGTCACCTCGACGCTGGCAAAAGGGGCGGTAAAGCTGTCGAAGCAGAAAGTGATCGTCAAACGACTGGATGCCATTCAGAACTTTGGCGCGATGGACATTCTGTGTACCGATAAAACGGGCACACTTACCCAAGATAAAATCGTGCTGGAAAGCCATACCGATGTGTTCGGTGCTAATTGTGAGCGAGTGCTGCGTTACGCTTGGCTGAACAGCTACCACCAGACTGGGCTGAAAAATTTGCTGGATGTCGCCGTACTGTCCTCGATGTCGGAGCCCGCCACTGAATCTCAAGCCACCGCCACGCTCGCGGGTTACCGTAAAATCGATGAGATCCCCTTTGATTTTGAACGCCGCCGCATGTCAGTCGTCGTCAGCGATAAGTCGGATTATCACGAGCTGATTTGTAAGGGCGCGCTCGAAGAAATGCTCTCGATCTGCCGCCATGTCCGCCAAGGGGATGACGTTATTCCTCTGACCGACGCGTTGCTGACGCGTATTCGCCGCATTACCGATGAGCAGAACCAGCAAGGGCTGCGGGTGGTTGCCGTCGCCACACGCGTTTTGCCTGCCTATCAGCGGGATTACGCGGTTATCGATGAATACGACCTGATTTTAGAAGGATATATTGCCTTCCTCGATCCACCGAAAGAGAGCACAGCACCGGCGTTATTAGCGCTGAAAAAAAATGGCGTTAATGTCAAAATTCTGACCGGTGACAATGAGTTAGTGGCACGTAAAGTCTGTAAAGATGTCGGATTATCTGTCGAGCGGGTGTTACGTGGCAATGATATTGAGCAGATGACAGAAGCAGAGCTGACTGAAGCCACTCGCACCACCACTGTCTTCGCCAAACTCACGCCAATGCACAAAGAGCGTATCGTACAAAACCTGCGGGAAGCGGGCCATGTGGTCGGTTTTATGGGCGATGGCATCAACGATGCGCCCGCACTGCGGGCGGCAGACATCGGGATATCTGTAGATTCAGCCGTGGATATCGCCAAAGAAGCTGCCGATATCATTTTGCTGGAAAAGAGCTTGATGGTTCTAGAGCAAGGAGTCATTGAGGGGCGTCGTACTTTCGCCAACATGTTGAAATACATTAAAATGACCGCCAGTTCTAACTTTGGTAACGTTTTTAGCGTGTTGATTGCCAGCGCATTTTTACCCTTCCTGCCGATGCTTCCCTTGCATCTGCTGATTCAAAACCTGCTGTACGATATCTCACAGATTGCCATTCCCTTCGATAATGTCGATGAAGAGCAATTGGCGAAGCCACAGCGTTGGAACGCCGGTGATTTAGGGCGCTTTATGGTGTTCTTTGGGCCGATCAGTTCCATTTTTGACGTTTTGACCTTCAGTTTGATGTGGTGGGTATTTAAGGCGAATACGCCGGAGATGCAGACACTGTTCCAATCCGGTTGGTTTGTTGAGGGGTTGCTGTCCCAGACATTGATTGTGCATATGATTCGTACTCGTAAGATTCCATTTATCCAAAGCCGCGCCTCTTGGCCGCTGTGTTTGATGACACTGGCGGTAGTCGCCATCGGTATTGGGTTGACCTTCTCTCCGTTGGCGGGATTCTTGCAATTACAGGCGCTGCCATTGTCTTACTTCCCATGGCTGATTGTGATTTTGCTGGGTTATATGGTGACGACGCAGTTGGTGAAAGGGTGGTTTGTGAGGAGATATGGGTGGCAGTAAGGGGAGATCACGTTTTTGGTTGATATTCGGTGATCGACTCAATTCGGTTTGGTGATCGGTTCGGTTGACATGAGATCGGCGATCACCTTGGCTCTGATGCCTCAACCGCCAAATGGGCCATGAGCGTGGCCCCTTTGGATACCCGCGCTTGCGCACGCATCGCTTGCCTGCTTCGCAGGTTCCCTCACTTATCGTTTCGGCTGACGGACGGCTTTACGCGGGTCCCTCCGCGCGACGCCTAAAACGGGCGTCCTGCCCGTTTTCCTTGCCTTCTCTCTTCGCTCGGCAGCTCAAATGTGCTTTTAAACTTCAAGGTCAACACCATGACTTTTAGGTCTTGGGTCTTGGGTCTTGGGTCTTGGGTCTTTTGACCTTGAGCGCAATCAGAAAAATTGCCGACAAAGATTGCAGGCCGAATGAGCCGCATGGACGCGGCGAAAGGGGCTGTCGAGCTGGGAGCGAGTCAGCGCCGGTTCGATAAGCCTGCGAGCTGCCGGAGGGGATGGCGAAGCCACAATATTTCGCGCAAAGGCGCGGGTGTTGGGCCGCCGCCCTGCGGCCCGACTCGGTTGAGGCGGCGGAGTCAAAGTGATCACTGAGCGAATATCAACCGAAACCAGATCCGATCTATCGCAGCCAAGGTGAACACTGAAGCTATTACAACCGAACCGATCACCAAACCTTGATCCCCCTAAATGCGACTCAAACAATCAATCGCAATAGCCTTAAAACTATCAAAATGCTGACTACTCAATAAACGACTCATCGACCGCTCCCGCACAAAGGTCACGAACAAATCGTAAATCGCCATTGCTTCTTCATAATCAGTCTTGCTGATAGCCAGCAAGAAAATAACGTAAGCCACTTCACCATCACCCCAAGCAATCCCATTGGGGGCTAACATGGTGACGACCACGGTTTTCTTCGCCAATAAACCCAACGAATGGGGTAGCGCGATCCCCTCGCCTAGCATGGTCGAGACAATCGCTTCCCGCTCAACCACTGACGGGTAAAAATCAGCATCAACGAAACCTTCAGCTTCTAACTCGCCGCAGACTTTTTCAAATAACTGCGCCTGCGTCATCGGCTCGTCGATAATCATAAAATGATTGCTGTCGAAAAACTTCTCCAGCATGTATGGCCGAGTGCGATCCACTAAAACCAATTTGCCTAACTGCTCTAACTGATACTCCGTCGGGAACGGTGACATCACCACCACCGGCTTGTTCTTTTCCGCTAATCGCGAATTAGAAATAATGAAATCTTCGTCGATATGGTCGAGAACTTCATAATCACGCAGAGAAATAGTCTGTGTCATCACAATTTGCGGATACTTACGGGAAATCTGGGCCTGAATCATTCGCGTGGTCGAGTTGCCGGTATCACACACCAGCATCACCTGCGGGTGGCGCTGATATCCAATATTGTAGTGACGCTCTAGCCCTACCCCAATATGCAGTACCAGATAGCCAATTTCATTCTCGCTCAAGCTGTAAGGGGTGTATTTCCCCCAACTGGATACCGCCGCCAGTGTCACATCATAGGCCATCGGGTAGTGCTGTTTGATGTTGGATAACAATGGATTAGGAATGGTTATCTGATACTTCACCCTCGTAATCATGGTTTTGATATGGGTGAGCAAATCACTGCGTAGCTGCTTATCGCCCTGCAAATTGTAGTTATAGTGCGCGTTAATGTAAGAGAGGATGTAATCCACCAGCGTCTCTTCATCGTCGGCATTGATTTCACTCGGGCGGCTGGTACTGGGCTGGCTGGCTTGCACTCGACGCGCCGCAATATTCACCCGTAGGTAAGCTTCTTCAGCCGCTGAAATATCTTTACCAGACAGTAATTTAAGCTCACTCGCCAAGCGAGCTGAAGCCAGTTTCACCGCCTCATCGACATCTTCAGCGTCAAAATCGGATAATGGGTAACCGTCGGTGATGCGTTTGATAGCTACCGCACAGTAGAAAATCAAGTATTGCTCACCTTCATCGGTTAACCGCACCGCATATTGATCCAACAGCTCATGGAGCTGTTCAGTTAAATCAGGAATAGCCTGAATACTGAGAAATTCGTTTTTTAATAATGGGTTATCGGCATCTTGCAGTTGTAATTGGAATAAAAGATCAGTGAGACAGGTACGGATAGATAATTCCGTCCCGAACAACTTCATGCCATAACGAGGTTTGGTTTCAATCGTCAGATGATAGCGATTTAGCCTTTCTCTCACCTCAGCCATATCATTTTGCAGCGTGCCACGGCTGACAAACCATTCATCGGCTAAATCTTCGAGCTTCAATGAAAAGGCGGAGGTCAGAAAACGGATTAACAGATAATGCACTCGTTCATGGGCAGTACGTGGGGTCAAATGGGTTTTACGATTTTGCGGTTGGAGCGCCCGAAAGCGTTCAGCATCATCGATCATTAACCGATAACCAAAACCACGGTTATGCACAAAGTGTGCGCCATAATGCTCAAGAACTTCATTCAACGCCGTAATATCTGCCCGTACAGTCCGCGTCGAGACTGCAAAACGCTTCGCCAACTCATCTTGAGGTAGCGTTTCCGATTGCAATGCATCGAACATATAGGCCAGACGTTGATAGGGAAATCTCACTGCTCCACTCCGTTATTCAAGCATGCTGTTTTTAAGTCATTCAGCGCCCCTGCCAGCATGTGCGCAGGGGGCGTCTCTCACTTCATTTCAGGGTCGCAGCATAAAATGTTAGACCACAATTTTCTTCACGATATCCAATAAGGTTTTCACATCTTCTGGACGAGTATGACCCGTTTTACTGTCGATGATCGAGCTGTAGATGTGCGGGATGATTTTCGTCACACCGGCATCCAGTGCAATTTGCACGATTTGTTCGAAGTTCTCCAGATCGATACCGCCCGTCGGTTCCAACCAGAAACCGGTCGCCGCACAAGCTTCAGCCACAAAACGGTATTCCTCGATAGAATCCAATCCGTTCATCGGGAAGAATTTGATGGAGCTGCCGCCCATATCACGCAACATGGCAATGGCAGTCGTCACGGGAACAATCGCGTCCTTTTGCTGCGAGCTGAGCGGGCCAGTAGAAATCTTCACATAGCCCACTTTGCCGGTTGGCGAAATCAGGCCGTTCACCACGGTATCCTGTTGCCCCAACAACGCGCGGCTTGGGCCGACACCGGTAAAGACCTGATTCACATGCTGCGGTTGAACCTGCTGTGATATTTGGCTGACCATGGTCGATTGCTTAGGATCGCCCGCCCCCAGCCCGACAGACAAGGCATTATCGATAAGTGCGGCGTATTCACGCATGTCTTTGATGGCACTGTCGACATCGGGATAATTTTTCGATAATACGCCCACCAGCACATGGCCTTCGGCCGCCTGATAGATCTCACGCGCATTCTCTTTTGAACCGGCCAGCACATTCAGGCACACCCGATCACGGTAATAATTTGGGGTCAATTTCATGAGTTAGGCTCCCTTCACCAAGCGATTGATGCAGCTGTAAATTGTCTCAAGTTGCGGTGCCGTGACGCTGCGAACGTCCACCTCAATTTTGCCTTCATTCGCTTTATAAGCACGGAAATAAATAGCGATATCGCCATTTTTTAACGCATCCACCAGATCAGGTGTTGAGCGGCCAATCTTGGCCTCATCAAAACTGATTTCTGTGCGAGCAATATCGCGCCCAGCAGCATCCCAGACCACTTGGGCTGATACGCCGTCGATGGTATTCAGCTGTGCAATGAAAGGTGCCATCTTCGCCACCATCTGCTGCCCAGTCTCTTTTTCCAGTGTCATGTAGCTTTCAATCGCGCGAGTCAGGCCGAGGATCCCCTCTTTACCGACTTTCATCGCACGTCCAATGCCGTTTGATTGCAACTTCACCCAATCGACATAGGTTTTCTTGCCAAGAACCAACCCGCTGGTTGGCCCTTCAATGGCTTTGGCCCCGCTATAAATCACCAAGTCAGCGCCCATTTGGTAGTAGCACAGCAAATCTTCTTCCGCTGCCGCATCAACTATCAGAGGGACTTGATGCTTACGGGCAATCACCACTGCCTGCTCAACAGACAAAATGCTTTTTTGCACACAATGGTGGGATTTTATGTACAAGATAGCCGCTGTATTTGGCGTGATCGCGGCTTCAAGCTGTTCCGGCAAACATTCATTGGCGTATCCGGCTTCCACAACTTTACCGCCACCGAGTGTCACCATGGTATCGACTGGCGCACCAAAGTTAACGTTATGGCCCTTCGGTAACACGATTTCGTGAGGCACGGTACGAGGTGCAGCATGGAGATTGACCAGCAAATTCGCGTCATCTTTCACGATGACGGCCGCGACAGATTGTGCAATCCCCGCAGAAGCGCAGGACACTACCACTGCACTCTCAACATTCAATAAATTGGCAATGTAAGCACCGGTGTTATTCACCAGATCTTTCATGACAAAGTAATGGTTCAGGCCTAATTCCACCGCATCAACCACATCTTGTCGTGGCGTTGAAACACCGAGCATCGTCATACGGCCAGATGCATTAATAACCTGTTTTAACTGGTATTTTTCATAAACTGAAGACATCTTTTGACTTCCCTTCGTCAGTTAACACGACGTCACCGGCGACCACAGCGGCCAGTGGCACCAGATATTTCTCACCGGTAACCGATTTACCTTCCGAATCATTAAAGACCTGAGGTTGCTGTTTCAACTCAAAAATAGTCAGGTCAGCGTCATAGCCTTCTGCCAGTTTGCCTTTTTGGGACAAGCGCAGCGCTTGCGCGGCATTCAGTGTCACGCAGTCAATAACCTGTTCCAAGCTTAGACCGACAGTGAAGAATTTGGACATCACGGTCGCCAAGCTGTGAACCGGCCCGTTAATGCGGTTGCGGCAATAGATGTCGGAGCTAATGGTATGCGGGTAGATGCCTTGCTTGATGGCTAGCGCGGCAACATCAAAGCTGAAACTGGCGCTGCCATGGCCCACATCCAACAACACGCCACGCTTTAATGCGCGCTGGATAGACTCACGCAAGGCACCAGCGGGGGTTAAAATGCGGTTAGGTTTGCCGTTATAGCAATGGGTAATAATGTCCCCTTGCGTCAATAAATCGGCAATTTCATCCAGATCCGGCGGGTTATTCCCAATGTGCACCATCAGCGGTAATTGATGGTTTTCTTGCTGGATTTCTTTGGCTCGAATGAGGGGCTTAATACCATTTTGGCCCACCACGCTGCTGCTCATCCGCGCTTTAATGCCAATAATAAAACCGGGGTTACGCGCTATCGCTTGGCTGACACTTTGCTTATCAATCTGCGCCATATCGGCTAATTCGTTTTGTGTCACGATGCCAGTTTTGGCAATATTCAGAAAAGCGTAAACATGCGTTTTCGCCGCACGGGTCAGCCGATAGAAATCATCAACATCATTCGCACCGGTACTGCCCGCATCTACCACGGTGGTCACGCCACTGGCAACACCAATTAAATCAGCTTCATCGTGATAAATAGGTGAGGCGGGGTAACAGTGAACATGGGAATCAATCCATCCAGCACTGAGGTAATATTTCCCCGCCAGATCCAGTACTTTTTTAGCCGGATAAAAAGAAGAGCCTGTTGGATTATTTTCAGCATTCGAGGAAGCTGCACTCACCGCCGTGATTTTCCCATCATTGATTGCAATATCAACCTGACGGCCATCAACCAATACTGCTCGAGTGATAATAAAGTCATGCATTATCTTTATTCTCCGTAATACCCTACTTGCTTGGTATGGCTGCGGGGTAAATATCCGGTAATTCGAATATTTACCCCGATGTTCAAGAAATCGCGACCGGGAAAATTGACCCTAAAATCATGGCCCCTAAAATTGCACCACCGGTAATCGGTTTATTCCACAGATAAAACAATAATGCGCCGCCAAGAGAACCAATCCCAATCGGAATAGATGCAGTGATCGCAGACAGGATAATCAGTGGCCCTAAGAAACGGCCTGATGAGTTACCTGCCCCCATCATCACATCGGCACCGTAAGTCGAATCACTTTGGTTAATGGTAAATTTACGCGCCAAAATAATCAGATAACCAATGGCGAGACCAATGATTAAGCCAGTTACCAGTGATGCGGCAAAATTAGCCACTGGGAAGACAAAACCTGCCCCCAGTAATAATGCCGGCACACCCAAACCAACACCGGTTTGAATCGCGCCGCCGATATCTAAAATACCGACCAATGAACCTTCGATGATACGAGCGAATAAGAAGCTGGCACCAAATGCCGCTACCGCGCCATAAACACCGGTATCCATACCTGCACGTAGCATAGAAACAAATGCCACTTCGTTAAATGCGCCGATACCATATAAGTAATACATATGAGTACCCGCAAATACGCCGGAAGATAACAGTCCTACAAAAATCGGAAAGGACCAGTCGGCATACCAGAAATTATTCTTGGTTTGTTCATCCATCATTAAGCTCCTCTCGCTCTGTTATTTTCCGCTCAATGCGTTATGAATGGTATCGAGCCACATAGGGACACCCAGACTGAATGACTCCAATAACTTCATATCAAATCCGCGGAAGAAACCACTGAGCACAAATAGCAGCACAATCACTGTCATCATGATTTTCGTGACTTTATTCCAACCACTTTCCTCAACGCCTTTACCGATTAAAATACCCAGTACCAGGCCCGGAACGGCATTCCCCATAATAAGCTGTGCTAAACCACCAAATATCGTGGCCCAGAAGCCAGAACGACGCCCAGCATCAATCGCAGCTAACCAGAAAATAACAGGCATCACGGTGTTAACCAGAATATTGGCGGCAGGGACTAAGACTTTAATCGCCGTTACCTGCAATGCGGCTGGTACCGCTGACGCCGTGGTATTAAGGAAACTAACAACAATAATCCCGATAATGCCGCAGGCAATCGCCATCTTTTTCGGGTTATGCATGGTTTCCGCGACATTGCGATTTTTTATCATCAATGCGGCGGCACCCCAGTTAGGAATGATGCGGTGGTCAACGTCCTGAGTGAACGCCCCAGCGGCGACCGATGAAGCCCAAGCGTTGAAGAAGAAGCCGAGCCCGAAGGAGAAATGCGATGCTGGATCACCCTCGCACGAGTTCAACTCGCCCAAGGTACGAAATGCACCCATTCCTTGTATTGTCGGCGCATGGAACATACGGGCGGCCCCAACACCAACCCCCACGCCAACCAGTCCGCCGATAATAATCGACTTAAAAAGAATAATTAGAAACATCAACATATCCTTTCATTTGTTAGTTTTCCCTAAGTAATTGAAGTGACCGCACGCGGTAAAAACAAATACAAAGGCATTCATTTTTATTGAGCTATCAAGACAATATTGACCGACAAAGACTGCTTATTTAGTAATGAAGGCGACTTTATCAGTGTCAATCATTGTCACGTTCACCGTGATATCTAATTCCACGCTGTAGGTTTTTCTTTCACGTGCCAGAAAGAAGAATAAAAACTTCTCTTTCTTCACCGATAACTCAGCGCGTAATACTTTTACGTCTTGTGGTTCAATGCGTAACAGAATATTTTGTGTCGATTTCAGCACTGTATTTTGGACATTTCCCAGCGCATTCGCGAAAGCTTTACCTTTGGTATCGCCTTTACCTTTGACCTGCACTTGAGTGGTGTATTGCTCTTTCATTACGGCTGACCATATTTCTTGATATAGGCTTCCACTAATTTTTGCCCTAACTCTTCTTTATCCATAAATCCGAAGCCTAATACCTTGCAGCCTTCATTTATTGCCGTCACACCTTCTTCAACTGAACGCATGCCGTATTTCGCTTTGTAACCATATTTATTTTGGGCTGTAATCGCGCCTGCACCGCCGCTACCACAGAATGAAATACCGAAATCTGCTTGTTCGCTATTCATCACATCGCCCAGTTTCATGTCAGCGGCAACGCCGGGAATAACCACCACGCGGCCACCAGCCAATTCAACACCTTGTCCTACTTTCTGGCCTTTTCCTAAACGGTCGCCAATCACAACGGTAATTTGACTCATAGTTTCTTCTCCAGATTCGTATTTTAGGGGTTATTATCTTTCGCGACTTCGAAATGCACCGACAGTAGATAAGCTTCTTCAATCGGTAAGTTGGCAAACTTGTCGACAACTTGCTGGGCCATTTGCATCGAATGCGTAGAAATTTCATCAAATAATGATTTATCGACCTCAGGTAATGGCTCGCCGGTTATTGAACGCAGTACCATTGCCCGAATATGTGATGTCAGCATTTGTTGCTGAACATCGTTAGTAAAAATATTTTCGGCATTTAGCATTGCCGTAATTTCAGCTAATACCCGTTCAGTGATGATATTGGCTTCGTCCACTTGCGGTTCCTCGGCTGCATTCATTGCGGCTACATCATTCACGCTGGCAATCCTCTATCTCTTTTTCCCGAAAAAACTTTCTGACGACAAAGATAGGTTCCGTTACCTTCCCTCTGCGCGATGACATCACCCTACCTGCAAGCCGAATAGGTGTGTAGTGGCATTTTTTCCAGTTCAAAGTGGAAATATCATGTCGTGGGGGGATCACATTCGCAAAATAGGTGATAACAGAGCTAACTTAATCATTAACAACAAAATAACTTTTAATATGAATACTCGCTGATTCCCTGTGGCGGAAAATGTTCGTGATCCTGATCTCTTTCTTTTCTAGCCGGAAGCGCCTAATATCAGTTTATTATTAAGCTATTTTCTAACACCCCCTCTCCTATGGCGTGGGGGTGTTGCTTTTGTGTTGTTTGCTAAATTGAATTGGAGAGTGGTATGACCAAGCCAACCATCACGATTAACGAGCTGGATGCTGAACGTTTGGATGCGTTACTGGCGCAACCGGCTTTTGCCGGTACTGTGGTCGCACAAGCGCTCAATGAAGAACTGGATCGCGCAGAGATCTTGCCACCCAATGCCATTCCGGCGGATGTGGTGACCATGAACAGCCGCGTGCGTTTTCGCGATCTGAGTAATCAGGAAGAGCATATCCGCACACTGGTTTACCCTGCTTCGCTGAAAGACAGCAATGAGCAATTGTCCGTTATGGCACCGTTAGGTGCAGCATTGCTCGGGTTGCACGTCAATGATGAAATCAGTTGGGCACTGCCTGGTGGCGACGAAACCCGTATTACCGTGCTGGAATTGCTGTATCAGCCAGAAGCTGCGGGCGAATTCCACCGTTAATCAGGCATCAACGAAAGATGACAGTGCAGGTGGGTGCGGGTAAAGCATCAATGCATATGTTGTGAGGGTAACAGCCTGTGGCCATTACCCTCTTTACGTCTGTTAGCGGTATTTTTTGTGGTAGGTATCACGGGTCGCCTTAAAGTCTTGGGCTGCTTTTTTAGCTTCATCCAGTTTGCCTTGATTCGCTAATGCCAGCGCACCATCAATCTGGCCGATAAGTAAGTCCAAGCCATGGCGGAAATCCTTCACCTCCGCGCTTCCCTCGCCTTTACTCTTCAATTTGCTTGGAATGCCCTTTTGCGCATCCTGCGCGGCTACACGCATCGCCTCGAGGCCTTTTTTGATGACATCTGTCGAATCTGCCTTCAATACTTTGCCGTAATTCTCGGCAATCGTGTCCATGTTGTCTGCCACACTGGCGGCCATAACTAACGTGCTGGTGCTGAGTAACACCGCCGCTACTAACGCCATCATTTTCTTACCCATGCTCACATTCCTTCTATCCCCATCAGGCTTAGCATGCCATGTTGCATACAGCCACCTAAGCCATTGGGTAGGTTTATAGTTATTGAAATACTGCTTATTGGTCTATTGCTTCATTAGTACATTGCTCATATTGAACATAGGCAATAGAAGACCAAACTGACAATGATTATTTGTTGTCAGTTGGGAAAGTCAGCGTTGTACGGGAAAATAAAAGGGATGGGTTGCTCGCGATCAGCAATAGGCAGCGATTTTTTCTCTGTTTTCAGCGATTAAGATAACACCCCATTTCGACGTATCCGGATGTCTGCTCCAGATTTTCTCTTCTGGGATACTGGTGCCGTTGTAAGGAACTCGGTCACCGCTATAGGGGTAAAATTTGCCTGCCTCAGAATCTAATATAAACACAGCCAACTTGTCTGACTCACGAGCTATCTTCTGCCAAAGAGCCTGACCCGCCTCATACTGCTTATTATCACTCATTAAGATTAGGCCGCACTTGAGCACTAAAACCTCGTAGAGCAGCGTAGCCAACCCTTTGCCCCGCTCATTCAAATCAATCACCATTCCTTCTACTTGAAAGAGTGCAGAATCCTGCCAAAAACGATGAACCGAAATGACGTTATGACCTAACTCCTGCTTGGCCACCAGATCCAGAGCCGCAATAACCCGATGACGAGGTATGCCATTAAAACTTTCTGTATTTAAACGGATAATGGCGGCTTTAGGGACTTTGATATCAAATACAACGGCGTATTCCATACCGAATAATTCAAATTCATGGATGACCTTAAATTCCCGGGCAATAGTGGCTGGGCTATACGTGCTTGGCATCACAATCATCTTTGAACTTCCCCGCATCAATACTGGCATTATCATTTCTTTTGACTATAAAACATCCACTTGAACGGAGGAAGATTACCATGTCAGAGAAATGAGCACACAAAGCCGCCCGTATTGCTACAGGCGGAGAATGGAATGAGAAAATGACAGGAAGGGTATTATTCGCCTGCAATCTTCATGGCAGGTAACAAGACAGAGCCGCATTGGATATTACTGCGCGTTTCGATATCACTGCCGACGCTCACAATATTGCGCAGCATGTCTTTCAGATTACCGGCAATGGTAATCTCACTGACCGGATACTGAATCTCACCGTTTTCGACCCAGAAACCTGCAGCACCACGTGAGTAATCACCGGTAACAGTACTGACGCCTTGGCCCATCAATTCAGTCACTACTAAGCCTTTATCCAACTGCTTGAGCATACCGGCGAAATCCTGCCCCTGACCGGCGATGCGCCAGTTATGGATACCCCCTGCATGCCCTGTGCTTTGCAGCCCTAACTTACGGGATGAATAGCTGGTCAGCAGGTAAGTTTGCAGCACCCCATCTTTGACGATTTCTCGTTGTAACGTGCGCACACCTTCGCTGTCGAATGGCGTCGATGCTAAGCCACGTAACAAATGCGGATGTTCTTCGATGGTCAGCCAATCAGGCATAATCTGCTGGCCGAGATGGTCAAGCAAGAAGGTGGATTTGCGATAAATATTACCGCCGCTGATGGCTGACACCAAATGACCGAACAAACCAGTAGCCACTTCAGCGGCAAACAGCACCGGCGACTGCATCGTCGGCAGCTTACGTGGAGACAAGCGAGATAACGTGCGGCGGGCACACTCTTCACCCACCCACTCAGGGTTGGCTAAATCCTCCATCCGGCGGCCAATGGTATAAGCATAATCGCGTTCCATATCCCCATTGTGCTCGGCGATAACACTGCTCGAGAGCGAATGACGACTGGAGCAATAGCTCTGCAACATGCCGTGGCTATTACCAAAAACTTTGATGCCATAGTGGCTGTTAAAGCTGCCACCTTCCGTATTGGTAATGCGCTTATCGGCCTGCAATGCAGCCTGTTCTGCTCTGGCCGCCAGCAAGATACCTTGCTCAGCATCCAAATCACTCGGATGGAACAAATCCAGATCCGGCGCATCAAAAGCCAATAGCGATTTCTCTGCTGGCCCTGCATAAGGGTCTGGTGAGGTGTAGCGAGCGATATCCAGTGCCGCTTGCACGGTACGCGCGACAGCATCTGGATTTAAATCGGTAGTAGACGCACTGCCTTTACGCTGCTGGTGATAAACGGTAATTCCCAGCGCACCATCGCTGTTGAACTCCACGTTCTCCACTTCACCAAAGCGTGTGCTGACGCTAATTCCGGTGGTTTTACTCACGGCTACTTCGGCCGCATCGGAACCGGCGCGGGCCAATTCCAAAGCCTGTGCAACGGCTTGTTCCAGCGTTTTACGCTGTTCTGCAACTTGAGTGACTACTTTCATCTATCTGCCATAATTAATGAGATAATCGTTCAGGAAAGTGTCGTAATACGACGACTTACACGGATAAAATAGAGAACGCCATACTTTTGAGTCTATCAGAGATCTTTGTACAATTTCGCAGAAAGCAAACAACCTGCTACGATTAGCCTCTTTTTAAGGAATTTGACCATGAACAAACAGCCCGAAGACTGGCTAGACGAAGTCCCAGAAGATAAAAATGACGATGATGATGAGATTATCTGGGTCAGTAAAAGTGAAATCAAGCGTGATGCCGAAGCACTGAAAGATCTCGGTACCGAGCTGGTTGAGCTGGGTAAAAACGCGCTAGAGAAGATCCCATTAGATGAAGATCTGCTGGCGGCGATTGAGCTGGCGCAGAAAATCAAAAAAGAAGGTCGCCGTCGCCAAATTCAGTTAATTGGTAAAATGTTACGCGCCCGTGATGTCGAGCCAATTCAAACTGCTCTCGATAAACTGAAAAACCGCCATAACCAACAAGTTTCGCTGTTCCATAAGCTAGAGCTACTGCGTGATCGCTTGGTTGAAGAAGGTGATGATGCGATCCCAACCGTATTGGA
This sequence comes from Yersinia massiliensis, assembly GCF_003048255.1. Classification (NCBI taxonomy): domain Bacteria; kingdom Pseudomonadati; phylum Pseudomonadota; class Gammaproteobacteria; order Enterobacterales; family Yersiniaceae; genus Yersinia; species Yersinia massiliensis. Next base: position 427,971 of record NZ_CP028487.1, on the reverse strand, counting down.
TTTGTATCCAGACGCCGATCGCCAGCAACTACGTAGCTTGGTGCGTAACGCCCAAAAAGAAAAAGCCGCCAATAAGCCGCCGAAGTCCTATCGCCAGATTTTCCAATATCTGCGTGAACTGGCAGAAAAGCAGCAGTAATGACGTCATAGACAGTGCCTATTCATTTAGGCGTTTGTCACCGCCGCTTGGCTATGGGCGGCGCGTAGAGTTAAAGATGGCAAGGGAACGTGGCCTAGTTAATATTAAAGCGCAGACTCCCTGCCAGCTCTTCTTCTGCCTCTTCGAGCAACAACACTATCGCCCCAAATCGGCGTTTCCGGCGGTGATTGAAATGAATAAATTCAATCTCTACCGGTAATGCTATCTCGCCTGTTACGACATCCCACAACGCATCCAAATTCGCGCCAAAATCTTCGCTCAGGGAAAACTTCTGAGCAAAATCACGGTAAAATGCAGGGAAATCAGGTATATGGTCAAAATCGAATACCACTTTTACCATTTTCTCACTCCATCCGAATGAAATGCTTGTAGTGATCCTGAGTCAGATAAATCAGGCCATCATTTGAGTACAACAACCGATCACTGCCACGGTGACCACAGCGATAATTCACATCAGCCTCACGCCAGTTACGCCCCTTGGCCTCAGGCAGTTGACGTTCACGGTTAGAAAAACGATCGCCACCAATTGCGCGCCCCGGCAGTACCTGACACAGATTCCCTTCCTTAGGATCCCAGCCCTTTTGGCGGGCCTGCTGCTTGGTGATGTAAAAATCCGGCAGCCGGTGGTGTTTTTGTAAGTATTCCACCACCGATTTATGCTGAGTTAATTGCTCGATAGATACCGGTGTCGATACCGATGGGCGCGCCAGATCGGGTGATTGACCAATATCACGCGCAGTGACACCATCAAAACCTTGCATGGCGGCGACGAGCAGCAGCAGTACCGCGCCTAAAATAGTGATAATCCGTTTATTCATCATGGCCTTCCTTAACCCTTAAGCGTCCAAAAACAGTTGTACTGCACATAGTGATCGCTTACATCCCCACGGTTGCAATGAAAGTGACGCATTTATCTGACTTACAGATTGCCTAAATGCAGGGTTTTAACTTCCATAAACTCTTCTAATCCTAGCACTGAACCTTCGCGGCCCAGACCGGATTCTTTCACACCACCAAAGGGAGCCAGTTCCGTCGATACGGAGCTTTCATTAACACCAATCATGCCGCTTTCCAATGCCTCTGACACGCGAAATACCCGTTGCAGATTCTGGGTGTAAAAATAGGCCGCAAGCCCAAATGGCGTATTATTGGCGCGCTTAATAACTTCATCTTCTGTTTTAAAGCGGAAGCATGCTGCCAACGGGCCAAATGTCTCTTCAGAAGCCACTTTCATCTGTTCGTTAGCATCGGCAATTACCGTCGGTTCGAAGAAGTTACCACCTAATTTATGACGATGACCACCGGCCAATAATCGGCCACCTTTTTCGAGGGCATCTTTAACGTGATCTTCGACCTTCTCCAGCCCCGCGAGGTTAATCAATGGTCCCATATCAACGTCTTTATCCATGCCGTTGCCCACTCTCAACTTTTTGACCTCAGCGGCCAAGCGGCTGACAAACGCATCGTACACGCCCTCTTGAATATAGAAGCGATTGACGCAGACACAGACCTGCCCAGCATTGCGGAATTTACAGGCCATCGCCCCCGCCACTGCAGCTTCTAAATCAGCATCATCAAACACGATATAGGGTGCATTGCCGCCCAGCTCCATCGAGATCTTTTTCATGGTCGCGGCAGCATTGCGCATCAGGGTTTTGCCCACTTCAGTGGAACCGGTGAAAGAGATTTTGCGCACATCAGAACTGGCCATGATGGCATCACTGATAGCATGGGTATCACCGGCAACACCATTCAGCACCCCCGCAGGTACGCCCGCTTTTTCGGCTAATGCCAGTAAGGCGAAAGCAGACAGTGGGGTGTTATTGGCAGGCTTAATCAGCCCAGTACAACCGGCAGCCAATGCCGGGCCAAGTTTGCGGGTCAGCATCGCTAGCGGGAAATTCCACGGCGTGATAGCCGCTACAACACCAACCGGTTCGCGCGTCGCAAAAATACGCGCTCCTTCTTTGGCGGGAGGAATAATTTCACCGTTGGCACGTTTGGCTTGCTCACTAAACCATTGAATAAAGCTGGCAGCATAGGCCACTTCACCTAATGCTTCTTTTAGTGGTTTACCTTGCTCTGAAACCATTATCTCAGCCAATGCTTGCTGATGTTCCATGATCAGTAAATACCAACGCTGGAGAATTTCTGCCCGTTGTTTAGCCGGTGTTTTGCGCCAAGCAGGAAATGCCTCACTGGCGGCTTGAATGGCGGCTTCGGTTTCATTTTTGCCGGCTTTTGCCACTTTGGCGACTAATTCGCCGGTGGCAGGATTGCGGACCTCAAACGTGTCTGGCGCTTGGTGCCATTTACCCCCCACAAAATAGCCGAGGTGGTAAACACCGTCGCTGTGCTGTTGGGTCTGTAATGGATTCTGGATGGAATGTGATGCTGACATCTTGTCGACCTCCTTTAGGGAAGTAATGCCCTCCATCAGTGAAGGGCGCGGGAAGATTGTTTGATAGAAGTATAGCCCTTGAAGAAGCGATGAGAACAGCTTACCCCCTTTGCAGCGTTAACTAGATAAGAGCACTCTGATATCGGTGCAACATCTCCGCGAGCCGTTTTACGGGTTGGGTAATCGAATCAGATAACTGATAATCCGATAATTTTTGTTGGTATTGATCCAATTCTTGTAATAGCCGAGCAAAGTAATAACGCCGTTTCTGATCATTCTTCGCATTAATAACACGATCGGCGGTATAGCGAATTTGCTTATGAAAGGCACTCAATTCAACATTCGCGGGGATCTCGGTGTGATTAAGCCGCTGATGGGCGATGATCAACGTTAATGCCAGACGATACTTATCGATATCGCCAGGGAACATCATTAATAATTGGTTTAGTTGCTGATAGAGCATCGGTAAATGATTTTCGCTGCGGCGCGCTTGATTGGTGGTCAAGGCCGATACCGCGCTATAAACAAAGCGGTTTAATAACGTTCTACCCGTTCTATCTTTGGCATTATCACGGATCAGCAGCAAGACAATCAGGGAGACAAAGCAGCCAACGATTTGCCCCAACGCGCTGTCGAGAAACAAGCTCACGTTAAATTCCATCGGATTACTTAGCACCATAATATTGATGGTACTGGCTAATGTCCCCAATGACCCCAAACGCCGCTTCTGCACTTCGATACCAATCACAAAAGCCAGTAAACCCAAGCTGATACACAGCAGCAGCAAGCTTTGCTGCGTGGCAGGAATAATAAACATAAAGTAAAGTGCGCCAATCGGCAGCGCCATGACCACCCCTAACAGGAAGTCGATGGCGACCATACGCGGGTTGGGCGTACGCATGGCCAATGAGGTGACCACCGCAATCATGACCATGCAGCCAGCGCCAGACGTCCAGCCTGTCCATAGCCAGAACAACCCACCGATCGCTGTCGCGATACCAGTACGCAATCCATTGATCATGGCATGATGGCCTTCGGCAGAAACATGCTTGACAGGCACTTCTCTCGATAGAATTTCTTCCTCTACAGCACTGATACTACTGTTGGTATGAATCCCTTTCGCGAGCAATAAATAGCGGGTCGCGGCTCCTACCCAACTACTGATAGTTTGAGGGATGGCCTCACTGTGGCTCGCCCCAATAAATTGACGTAACTTTTTCAGCCGCTGATGAATCTCAGCAGGTGTCGATGCGGGCTCGCTCAACATGCTTTTCAGCTCAGGCGTCAGAATATCCGGATGATAAGTCTGTACCAGATAGCTCTCGCACGCTTGGGTGATCAAGGCGAGGGATTCGGTATGTAATACTCGCAAGCGGCGATTACAACGCTGCCAGCGAGATGACTCCATCATCAAATAGCTGCGCATCCCATTGAGCGCGGTGGTGTTTTTGACCAAATCATTCCAAGCGCGATCGATTTCCGTTTTTTCGGCGGGGCGAATACACAGTTGCAGCAATTGGTATTGATCCACCAGCACCTTATCCACCAACCGATCAATATCCTGCTTAATTGAACGCGGCGAAAACAGTAAATCCGCCATCACGGCGCAGACGATCCCCAACACAATTTCGCTACAGCGCTCAACCGCAAACTGCGGCGTCAATAGTGGCGTTTCACCGGTTGTGACGATGATAATCAGCGCGGTGTAACCGGCCAGACCAAAAGCATAGGAGTTTTCGACGCGAACCAGTGATGAGATCCAAGTACACACACCGGCCCATAAGCAACACAGCATTAGCGTTAAGACGGGCGCTCTGATGGTCAGCACGATAATGACCAATCCGCCAATACAGCCGATAAACGTCCCGATAATACGCAGCCAGCCACGGTGGCGAATCGCACCAGAGAAGGGTTCACCACCAGCGGCAAAAGCGGGACCCGCGGCGACAATCGCAGCCGTCAGCACCGACCAGCGTGGTGTTTCCAACTGCAAATGAAAGCCAAGAAACAGCGCTGCGACAATGGCAAAACTCAGCTTAAAAGCAAAGCGCAGGCGAATAAAGGTGGTGCTGTTCATCTTAGCCAAACTCGCGCAGACGGTGCATCAGCTTAATCACAGGGGATGCTTGATTGGGGTCGCGATCATTCGCTCCGGTTATCACCACTGTTGCCGTGGTACCGGCTGGGTACGGATGCTGCTGATCTTCACTATCTAAGTGAATCTTCACTGGCACACGCTGCGCCAAACGTACCCATTCCAGATTATTGTCGATGGTGGCGAGCCCTTTGCTATCCGCGCTACTGCTGCTATTGGTGACACCGGCCGAGATGCTATCGACAGTACCATGCAGAATACGGTTGCTGCCCAGTGGCGTGATCTCTGCCCGATCACCCGGTTTCACCCCATCTAATTTGGTTTCTTCTAGGTAGGCCAAAATATAGAACGTGTCTTTTTTCACCAGTGCAACAGCCGTTGCGCCTCGATTAATAAATTCCCCCGCATGCACATTTAAGTTAGTCACCCAACCTTGTGCTGGCGCACGCACGGTGGTGCGTTCCAGATCCAATTTGGCTAAATCACGCACAGCAATAGCTTTAGCCAGTTGATGACGAACGGTTTGCAACACATTACTGGATTGGTCAATCTCTTCTTGTGACAACGCCTGAACCCCTAAGCGCTGCCGACGACCAGATTCTCGCTGCTTCTCAGCAGCCAGAGTTTGGTAATAGGCGACATCAGCTTCCGCCTCAGCTAACGCTTGCTGATAGCGAGGTTGATCAATAACAAATAATACTTGGCCTTGCTGCACCAACTGGTTGTCTTTAACCGGTACGTCGGTAATTAATCCACTGACATCGGGTGCTATCGCCACCACATCAGCGGTAAATTTTGCATCACGGGTCCACGGTGATTCGGTATAAAACGCCCAAACTTTGAAAACAGCGATAATGGCCAGTAAAACCACCAATAAGGTGATGCCGATGCGGATTATTTTTAATGAAAAAGTACTCACGGCGACCTCAGGAGAAGAAACGAGAAATTAAATATAAAAGGCAACCGTACAACGCAGTATTAAAGAGGGCTGGGTGCCAAACAAACTCATAAATACCTGTCGGTTGCAGCAAACGGCGCACAACAAAAAACAGTGCCAGCGAAAGTAGCAGCTCCAGAAATATCGGCGGAAAAGAGAGACCGAAAATAACCATCACCGGAAGTAAACTCATTCTTAAATCCTTTCTATTATAGGATGTCGGTGAACATGGCTGAGTGAATAATCAGACGCAACACGGTTACTCATCCCACCTTTTCTACCATGGCGAAAAGCTCCAACTATCAGGAAGACTTATCGGTTAAACTTGATTGTTCGGTATAATGGCAAGCTAGACAAGGCGAGAAAAGACTTTCGCTACGCAGCATTCAGACTTCGGACAATTCACGACACCACTATATTAGCCTGCTTATTATCAACTTATCTACAATGTGTGATCTAAATCACTTTTAAGCTAGAGTTAACAATCGAGACGAAAACATCACTTATGTAGGGCAAACAATGGAAAGATTAAAACGAATGTCGGTGTTTGCTAAAGTGGTTGAGTGCGGCTCTTTTACAGCGGCGGCTAGGCAGTTGGAAATGAGCGTATCCTCTATCAGCCAGACAGTGTCAAAACTGGAAACTGAACTGAATGTTAAGTTGCTTAATCGTAGTACGCGGCGTATTGGGCTGACAGAAGCAGGCCGGATTTATTATCAAGGTTGCCGGCGTATGTTGCAGGAAGTGCAAGAAGTGCATGAGCAGTTATATGCCTTCAACAATACCCCCACCGGCACGTTGCGCATTGGCTGCTCATCCACCATGGCGCAAAATGTTCTGGCGACCATGACAGCGGAGATGCTGAAAGAGTATCCCGGCCTGTCCGTCAATTTGGTGACTGGCATTCCCGCACCGGATCTGATCACCGATGGATTGGATGTGGTTATTCGCGTCGGGGCATTGCAAGATTCGGGGCTATTTTCCCGCCGCCTCGGTTCTATGCCGATGGTTGTCTGCGCGGCCAAAAGCTACTTGTTGCAGCATGGCACACCTGAAAAGCCCAGCGATATGACCAATTTCTCTTGGTTGGAATACAGCGTCAGGCCAGACAGTAATTTCGAGTTGATTGCACCGGAAGGTATCACGACACAAATATCCCCCCAAGGCCGTTTTGTGACCAACGATTCGCAAACCATGATTTGTTGGCTGAAAGCGGGTGCAGGTATCGCCTATGCGCCGTTAATGTGGGTGATAGAAGAAATTAAGCGTGGTGAAGTGGAAGTGTTGTTCAAGAAATATCATTCAGACCCACGTCCAGTGTATGCGTTATATACCGAAAAAGACAAAATGCCCCTCAAGGTTCAAGTTTGTATCGACTATTTGACGGAATATTTTAAGGGCGTAGCGCAGATTTATCAGGGGTATCGCTGAAGACTTTTCACCGACTGAACCATGCCTTCCCTAATGGGGACAGAGAAGGCATGCTTAATATTAACTCTACGCTGTACCACCGACGGTCAGATTATCCAGTTTCAGCGTCGGTTGGCCGACACCAACAGGCAGACTTTGGCCCTCTTTGCCGCAAACGCCGACGCCTTTATCCAGCGCTAAGTCATTGCCGACCATAGAGATCTGCTGCATTGCTTCGATACCCGAGCCAATCAACGTCGCCCCTTTCACCGCACGGGTGATTTGGCCTTTCTCAATCAAATAGGCTTCAGAAGTTGAGAACACAAATTTGCCGGAGGTGATATCCACCTGACCGCCACCAAAGTTCGGTGCGTAAAGGCCATACTCCACACTGGCGATAATCTCTTCAGGTGTCGATTTGCCCGCCAGCATATAAGTGTTGGTCATGCGCGGCATCGGCAAATGCGCATAAGATTCACGGCGGCCATTGCCCGTAGGCGATACCCCCATCAGACGCGCGTTGAGCTTATCTTGCATGTAGCCTTTCAAAATGCCGTTCTCGATCAGGACATTATACTGACCTGGCACACCTTCATCGTCGATAGCCAGTGAGCCACGGCGGCCTTGCAGAGTGCCATCATCGACCACTGTACACAGCTCAGACGCGACCAACTGGCCCATCTGCCCGCTGAACACTGAACTACCACGGCGGTTGAAATCACCCTCTAAGCCATGCCCGACGGCTTCGTGTAACAACACGCCCGGCCAACCTGCGCCTAATACCACTGGCATCGCACCCGCAGGGGCCGCGATGGCTGACAGGTTAACCAGCGCCATTCTCACGGCTTCATTGGCAAAGTTATCCGCTCGCACTTCGCCATCAACCGTTTCTAAGAAGTAGTCATAACCAAAACGGCCACCGCCACCGCTGGCACCACGTTCACGTTTGCCGTTGTCTTCCACTAACACACTGACGGACAAGCGCACGAGTGGGCGCACATCGGCGGCCAGTGTACCGTCAGTGGCGGCAACCAGAACCTGCTCGTAAACACCAGTCAGGCTAGCGCTCACTTCCTGCACCCGTTTATCAGCGGCGCGAGCGACTTTATCGACACGATGCAACAGCGCGATTTTGTCTTCCCGCGACAAACTTTGCAGTGGGTCTAACAACGGGTACAGCGCTGAATGCGCGATTTCACCCAAGGTATGAACTTTGCCATTGCCAGATTCACGGACAATACTGCGCGCGGCATGAGCACTTTGCTGCAAGGCATTCAGGGTGATTTGGTCTGCATATGCAAAACCCGTTTTTTCACCGCTGACCGCTCGCACACCAACGCCCTGATCAATATTGTAAGAGCCATCTTTAATGATGCTGTCTTCCAACACCCATGCCTCGTGGTAGCTGGACTGGAAATACAGGTCAGCATAATCGAGGCGGCGTTCAGCCAATTGCCCCAACACTGAAAACAAGTCCTGATGGTTCAGCTTGTTAGCAGCGAGTAACTGCTCACTGACAAACGAGAGGCTCATAGTTTTTACTCTTTATTTAGATGATGGTTTTAATTTAGCTGAAAGATCATGTAATGACGGCACCTTTGGCGCTAAAAAACGGTTGTGCTGCAATACCGGCATTTGACTACGAATCGTTTTCAAACCTGTGGTTTCAATTTTGACTTTCAATGCAGCGACTGCATCTGGATTCTGCCCGAGTATTTTACCCCAAGCATCGACCGCCATTGTATGGCCCCATGTGCGGCGAGTTGCACCGTGTCGCCCGACTTGCGCGGCGGCCAAGATAATGCATTGGTTCTCAATCGCCCGCGCACGCAGCAATATTTCCCAGTGGGCTTCACCAGTCATTTTAGTAAAAGCGGCTGGCACGGTAATAATCTCGGCACCTTGCGCCCGTAAGGCTTGGAATAAGCCTGGGAAGCGTAAGTCATAACAAATTGTCATGCCTAAGCGGCCTACGGGGGTATCGACCACGGTGACTTCTTGCCCTGCTTGATAGGTATCCGACTCACGATAACGACCATGAATATCGTTAATATCTACATCAAACATATGAATTTTGTCGTAGCGTGCTTTTAACTCACCTTGGTCATCAAACAACAAGCTACTGGTGGTGATAAGGTCCGGTGACTCGCGGCTTATCATCGGCATTGAACCGACTTGAATCCAAACCCCATAACGGCGAGCCATCTCGCGGATTTCTTGCTGTAACGGCCCGTCATTGTGGCGCTCTGCATGATGACGATATGAGGCCGAATTGGCGAACAATAATGCATTTTCCGGCGTCAGAACCAGCTTAATACCAGAATTTAACTGTTTGATCTGTTGCTCAATCTGAGCCAGATTGTCACGGGTATTTTCACCGCTGCATAACTGCAATAATGCAACATTGGCATTTTTCATGGCGCCTTACTCTCCTTTAGCTGGCGTAATACTTCATGGATGTTCGGCTGATCCAAACTACCGGTGATTTGGTAACGAATCAGCGAAACCTTACTCCAAAGTGGCCCTAAAATTTTCGAGGCAGCAAATACTGCCGCACCGACTACTGGGTTGATCGCAAAGGCGGTCGCAACACCGACGGTGGCCGAAATCTCGGGAGTGATCACCGCCTCCATGGCTATTTTCCGTTTAGCCAAATCCACATTGCCACTCATGGCAATATCGGCGGCTAAGCCATCAACCACTAAATCATTGGTATGCATGACGCCATTTTTGATATTGGCCGTGCCGCGAATCGAATCAAAGGCGAAGTCACGACTAAACGTATCACTAAAATCGAGCTGGAGCTTACGTAATAGTGCGTCGAAGCTGACCAGCCGCAGGAGTTGCCCTGCACGCCCGCCACCAAGATCCGTCAGTAACCCTCTACCCAATCTACTCTTTATCGTCCCGTTTAGGGTATTAATCTGTGGTTGCCAAGGTACACCACGCCAGTTTACGTCGGCACTGATATCAAACGAGGCGTCTTTTATTGGCGTTGTCAGGCCAAAGAACGACAGAGTTTCATCGATTTTAGCCCCTGTTAGCGCGACATTTAATGAAGTTTTGTCACCCGCCGCGTCTTGTTGCCATTGCCCACTTATTTTCGCCCGCCCATTGCCAGCTTCAATCAGGCCATTCGTCAGCGTTAAAATATCGCCTTTCGGCGTCAGGTCCGCATTAATTCGCCCGATATTCTGCCCAAGAATCCAGCACGCTTTACAGCGTAGTTGCAGTGCTGGCCAATGGCGGAATGAAATTTTATCGGTGCTTGCCGGTGCCGCCGCTTGCGCAAACGGGTCTTTCGCCTCGTTGGCTGCCCATTGCGGATTATAATAAAGGTAATCAACGTCCGCATGCCAAGGGCCGCGGTCGTCCATCATCAAGCTCCCCTTCACTTCCTCGCCATTTGCGGTCACTTTAGTGCCTGCTAGTAGCGGCTCGACCAGCAGCGTCAGTTGATGCCAAGCCTGCCCTCCTATCAATAATTGCGGCGTCTCTAAGGTCAACCGTTGTGGGAAGATGACACTAGAATCGCTACCTTTTATTTTAGGCGGTGCCGACGAGGTAAAAGGCGCACTTACCGTGGACAACTCAGGTGCCATCAAGGCTAGCCAGCGCTCACCATCCAGTGGCGGTAATTGCAATACCAGTCCTTTCTCCTCTGGTAACGGTGGGACTTTTTTGCTGTCTGCTTTTTGGCTATCTGTCTTTTGGCTACTGTTTTGCCAAATCGCACTCGCCAACTCAACTTGATCTTTTTGCAGTAACCACTGGCTATTGAAGTGGTTGTTACCGCCCGCACTACCTGACAGCGTAAATGAATCTAATCCGCCAATAGCTTGCACATGAATAGGCAATGCCTTACCACTGGCTTTATCCAACGGAGGTGGTAAGTGACTGCTCACTTTCTTTAGGTCAGCCGTCACATCGACTTTGTAGTCTGGCTTGCCTTTTTTGGGTAATTGCACGACAACTTTGCCTTCCCAATTCGCACTGCCGTTGAGTAATTTAGCCACGTTGTCTGGCACTCCCGGCAATTTAGCCGGCAGCCAATCACCGTGCAGCCCAACATTGACGAGAAAGTTTTTTGGCTGCTCTTCTGTCGTGAAATCAACCGTTAACGGCTGCCCAAACCAGTTAGCGGATAAGGCATCGCTATCGAGATTGCCATCATTGAAGCGGAATTTACCACTGATATTCTCTAGTTGGCTTTTCAGTGGTTTCACCAGCAAGCTGTTGTTATTCAGCGTCACTTCACCAGTAGCATGGGTGATGCGGTCTTCTTGCAGCGGAATATCTAGGTGTAAGCGCCCACTAACTTTACCACCCACTTGCAGTTCTTCTAGCGTTTCAGCCACCGAATCATTCAAAGGTGTTTTGGTAAAGTAGTCATGAACATCGCGACCTTCGCCCACCACCTCAGCATCGACATACAGCTTTTCTTTCAGGTAATCAGGAATGATCGCGCTGATATTGCGACCCGTGACGTTACCCAGCATCGTGTGAGGGGCATCCATCCACAAACCTTCATTGAGGAAATTCAGATCGATGGCTAAATTCTCTAATGCAGGCCAATCCGGTTGGAACTGGAAAGTCGCGTCACGCAGCGGGACATAAACTTGGAACTGCCCTTCTTTATGCTTATAAGGAAAATCATGAGGATTGCCGTTATAGACCAGCGTAGCATTGTCGACTTGCCCACCCTGTAGCGCCTCAGTCAAATATTCCACCAGCTTCTTGCCCATAAGGGGTTCAGGGAAGTAACGCCAAGCATCGGTCGCGTCATACAGACGGATACCCGTTAGGATGCTAAGCCAAGGTTGCCCTTTATCTGGCTGTTGATAGCGGAAACTGCCGTTACCCCACAATGATTTGGCTCTGACATCCAGTTGGTCACTCCACAGCTCCCAACCTTTATCATCGATTTGCCAGTTCAATGCGCCACTGGCCTGACTCACTTCTAGTGGTGCGCGGAACATATCGCCATAGGGTAATGTGCTGTCATTAAGGCTGATATTTAGCTGCCCTTGCTGGACTGAACCGTTCAAAGTACCGCCGAAATTATTCACACCCGGCAGCAGCTCCCAGTGCTGCCAGCTAATATCGTGCCATTTAGCCTGAAAACGCGTTTTTTCTGGCTGGCTAATCGGGATGTCCAGAGCCAGCGTATCGACGATGCCTTGTGGGCGTAAATCCGTCCATCGATTCATTAATTCAGGCGTAAACAGTGACAACGTGGGTAAGAGTGGCCCTACACGCTCCAACTGAATATTAGTGGCACGAATACGTAATTCTTGGGTTTGGTCTGGACCAATGAACTGAGTGTTCTCAGGGAGCCACAGTGCAGAAAGATGGCCTTTCGGCCAAGGTAGCCCATCGGTTTTAAGACTCAGTTGGGGCGCATCAATTTGCCAGCCATTGCCTTGCCGGTGGCCTTCCAGCACAAGATTATCAACCGCCAGTTGATGGGTTTTGTTATTGACCGTCCAATCCGCGTGCCCTTCACTGAGCAAAACATTACCGCTGTAGACTTCGCCACTTTTGATACTCAGCCAAGCAGCCAGACTGAACTCAGCGCTATTCAGGCCCGTATTGTTATGCAACCAACGGCTGATCCACGGTTTGACGTCAATATTATCGGCCTGCATATAAACGGTGCCAGTATCTAAAATACCCTGATTATCATGCAGATCGATACGAACCATCACTGCGCCATGCTGACCATTAATGGTCGAAAGGCTAATTTGCCCTTCCGCACGGTGTCGATTGAACGAATTCAGCCAAGTCAGTTGCGGGATTTCTAGTTCGGCGCGAGGGCCAGAGGGTGTCAGGAATGAGATACGGCTATTGCGCAAGTCAAAATGGTCCAACTGGCGCAGGAAAATATCGGTAATCTGGCTGGCTTCAAGATTGCGGCTATTACTTTGCTGCCGATCCAGTGTGGTGTTCAAGTCCAACTGCAACTGATAGAAGGTCATATCGCGGAACTGCCAGCGCCAATGGAGCAATGATTGCCACACATCGAGCGCAAGCGTCACCCGTTGCACCTGCCAATCAGCAAGCGGTAATTGAGCGCGAATATCGCGTAATTCCAGCGTCGGACCAAAAGTTTCCCACGTCCCCTGCATGAACCCCACTTCCAGTGGGATCCCGCTGATGGACTGCACTTTGGCCACGATTTGCGGACGATAATCGTTGATGAGAGGCAGCATCATCCGTAGCCCACTGACCAACAGCGCCACCACAACAATTATTGTGGCGCCTGTCGCTAACAAAATCCTGGGCAGTCGCCTCACACATCTCTCCTTACCATCGGCTGCAAAGGTTACAGCAGATCTTAATAGCTCCCATCCCTTGTCGGCTGGGAGATTTTACATCATCACCACGTCAAACTGCTCTTGGTTATACAGAGGTTCAATCTGAACTTTGACCTGCTTGCCGACAAAGATTTCGACCTCAGCCAGCGCATGGGATTCCTCACCTTTCAACGCTTCCCCTACAGCAGGAGAAGCATAGACCAAGAAGCGATCAGAATCATAAGCATGGTGAACACGGACGATTTCACGCAAGATTTCGTAGCACACCGTTTCTACCGACTTAACTGTGCCACGGCCACGGCAGTTAGGGCATTCATTGCATAGTACGTGCTCAATGCTCTCCCGCGTACGCTTACGTGTCATTTCGACTAAGCCTAGCTGAGAGAAACCATTAATACTGGTTTTTACTCGATCTTTACTGAGCGCCTGTTCCAATGAGTGCAATACACGCCGGCGATGTTCTTCATTAACCATATCAATGAAATCAATAATGATAATCCCCCCCAGATTTCGCATCCGCAGTTGGCGGGCGATGGCCTGAGTGGCTTCAATATTGGTATTGAAAATAGTTTCGTCGAGATTGCGGTGACCGACAAACGCACCGGTGTTGATATCCACGGTGGTCATGGCTTCAGTTTGGTCAATAATCAGGTAGCCACCTGATTTTAATTCAACTTTACGTTCTAATGAGCGCTGGATTTCGTTTTCGACATCATAGAGGTCAAAAATCGGTTGCTTACCGGCGTACAACTCCAGTTTTTCGGTCATTTCCGGAATATATTCGCTGGTAAATTCCACCAACAAATCATAGGTCAGTTTGGAGTCGACGCGAATTTTATCCAGCGCTGCACCAGCAAAATCACGGAGTACACGCTGCGCCAGTGCCATTTCACCGTACAGCTTATATTTGGTGATATTGCGCTTTTTACGCTCTTGGACTTTCGTCCACAGGCGCTTGAGGAAGGCAGCATCCGCTGAAAGTTCTTCGTCGCCGATACCTTCAGCTGCGGTACGAATAATAAAACCGCCTTGCTCGTCACAATAGGCTGCCACGGTCTTTTTCAACCGTTCACGTTCAACTTCACTTTCAATACGCTGGGAAACGCCAACATGCGCAGCCCCTGGCATCAACACTAAATAACGTGATGGCAGAGTGATATCTGTGGTCAAACGTGCGCCTTTGGTGCCAAGGGGGTCTTTCACCACCTGCACCATTAAATCTTGGCCCTGACGAACCAGTTCAGCGATATCGCGTACATTGAAGTTTTTTTGCTCATCCCCAGCCACGCATTCGGTGTGGGGCATGATATCGGAAGCATGCAGGAAGGCGGCCTTCTCTAGACCAATATCGACAAATGCCGCTTGCATGCCCGGTAATACTCGGCTGACTCGGCCCTTATAAATATTGCCAACGATCCCTCGTTTAGCTTCACGCTCAATATGAATTTCTTGCAGGATGCCACCATCAATATAGGCAACCCGCGTTTCAGACGGGGTAATATTGACCAGTAATTCAGCTGTCATGTATTCCTCTCACATTACGTAGCGCAATGAAATGACTCAGTAGTTCATGGGTTTCTACCAGCGGCAGGCCAACCACAGCATGATAACTGCCCGTTATGGACCTGACGAAGCAACCACCTTTCCCCTGAATACCGTAAGCGCCCGCTTTGTCCATGGGTTCACCGGTAGCAATATACTTACTGATTTCAAATTGAGATAACACGCGGAATGTCACATCTGTCACCACCATGACAGAGAGTACATCTTGCCGGTCAGACAGCGACACCGCAGTGATCACCTGATGTTGCTGCCCCGACAAAGCACTCAATATTTGCTGGGCATGCTCAGCATCCCGAGGTTTCTCTAAAACTTGCCCATTGAGCACCACAATGGTATCAGCCCCTAATACTGGCAGATCCTGTGGCGCGACCATCACCCCTGCTCGTGCTTTATCTTGCGCGAGTCGCAGAACGTACTCTTGCGCGCTTTCTTCTGGCTGACGTTGCTCTTCAACCTCTGTTTTCAGTACCTCAAACGGGACATCAAGCAGGGCTAATAATTCACGGCGACGCGGAGAACCAGATGCAAGATACAGGGCGGTCATGAGTCTTAAATCCTTATTGCACCGCAAATTGGCGGCGAATTTTACGCATTAATAGAAACAGCCAAGGCCAAAGAATGCCGTTAACGACACTACTCCAGAAGACTTCAGGGCGGAATGAGACATTAATGACTAAAAACTCAGACCAAAACACCACGACATCCATGGTGAGTGAGAGCAGCATCACGATAAGTGCTTGCTGCCACAATGCCATATTGCGAAATAGCTGAAACTTGAATGCGACCAAATAAGCAATAATGCTCAGTGCCAGCGCTCGCACCCCGAGTGTTGAACCCAGAATCAGGTCCATAATCAGCCCAAGAATAAAACCGGTGCCAACGTTGACTCGGTGCGGCAGAGCCATCACCCAATAAATTAAAACTAACGCTACCCAAGAAGGCCGGAACATATAGATTTGCTCAGGCCACGGCATAATTTGCAGCACCATGGCAATCAGGAAAGATAACCAAATTACCCAACGTCCATTACTGCTGTAACGGTTCATGGCGAGACTCCTGGTGCCGTCGTCGGTGCTGCGGCAGAAGGTGCCCCAACCGCAGGTGGTGCTGGCGGCCCCATGTCATCTGCAGCAGGCAACACTTGCGACATCATCGGAGCCAGACGTTCATTTGCCACTCGGCGAACTTCGTTCGGTGGCAAAGGGATATCGCCATTACGGTCAGCTCCCCACAGTAACAGCAGGTAACGTAAGCGTTGTAGGTCAGCGGTCGGGCGCGCTTGAATCACAGTATAAGCCCGCTGATTATCCACTTTGACAGAAGACACCACCGCAACAGGGTAACCTTCAGGGAAGCGGCCACCAAGGCCTGACGTGACTAACACATCACCGACGCGAATATCTGTATTGCTTGGCAGGTGTTCCAATAATAAGTCATCAGTGCAACCACTCCCTGCGGCAATCACTCGAATATCATTGCGGAGTACCTGTATCGGTAAAGCATGAGAGGCATCGCAAATCAATAATACGCGGCTGGTTAATTTACTCACCGCAACAACTTGGCCTACGACACCCCGATCACTGATAACCGGCTGGCCTTCGTAAACGCCATTATTAGAACCTTTATCGATAACAACTTGATCGCTGTAGGGATCGGTCCCGCTGGACATCACCTGCGTGACCATTTTTTGTTCGTCCTGACGCAGCGGAGAACCCAGCAATTCACGTAAGCGGTTATTTTCCTGCTTAAATTGCCCGAGGAGCTGTAGGTCAGTATTTTTTAATAATAACTCTTGGCGCAATGCACGATTTTCCAGCTCAAGCTGTTCACGAGTCGCCAGCGTTTCAGAAACATTGTCGAGAACTTTGCGTGGCCCGTTGGCCAGAAAATAGAAAGGGCTAACTGCAGTGTCCATATAGGTGCGCACTTTTACAAACGTACCTAATCGGCTATCAGCGATAACCAAAACAATGGCTGCAAGAACGGCAAAAAACAACCGCAGTTGCAGGGATGGACCCCGGCTAAAAATCGGCTTCATAAATTATGCGTATTCCTCGACGACATGAGGAAGAAGCGCCAAACCTAAACCTATCCCCTTTCCTTGGATATCAGTTCATTCAATTTGGCGTTCTCCTTCTGGCTGACTATTCTTCGCTGAACAAATCGCCGCCATGCATGTCGATCATTTCCAACGCTTTACCACCACCGCGTGCAACGCAGGTCAATGGATCTTCTGCCACCACCACTGGGATACCGGTTTCTTCCATCAGCAGGCGATCCAGATTACGCAGCAATGCACCGCCGCCGGTCAACACCATACCGCGCTCTGAGATATCAGAAGCCAGTTCAGGTGGACATTGTTCCAGCGCAACCATTACCGCGCTAACAATGCCGGTCAACGGCTCTTGCAGTGCTTCGAGGATCTCATTGGAGTTCAGGGTAAAGCCACGAGGTACACCTTCAGCAAGGTTACGGCCACGAACTTCAATTTCCAGGACTTCATCACCTGGATAAGCAGAACCGATGCTGTGTTTGATACGTTCGGCAGTGGCTTCACCAATTAATGAACCGTAGTTACGGCGCACATAATTAATGATAGCTTCATCAAAGCGGTCACCACCGATACGAACTGAAGAGGAGTAAACCACGCCGTTCAGAGAGATAACGGCCACTTCTGTGGTCCCGCCACCGATATCCACCACCATTGAACCGGTCGCTTCAGAAACAGGCAAACCTGCACCAATCGCCGCAGCCATCGGTTCTTCAATCAGGAACACTTCACGAGCGCCAGCGCCCTGAGCAGATTCACGGATAGCACGGCGCTCAACCTGAGTGGCCCCAACAGGGACGCACACCAATACGCGCGGACTCGGGCGCATAAAGCTGTTGCTATGAACTTGCTTAATAAAGTGTTGCAGCATTTTTTCGGTAACAAAGAAGTCAGCGATAACGCCATCTTTCATTGGACGAATAGCAGCGATATTACCGGGGGTGCGTCCTAGCATCTGTTTGGCTTCATGACCCACAGCCGCGACGCTTTTCGGTGAACCGGCACGATCCTGGCGAATAGCAACCACTGAAGGTTCATTCAGTACAATGCCTTGTCCTTTAACATAAATAAGGGTATTGGCGGTACCCAAGTCGATGGACAAGTCGTTGGAAAACATGCCACGAAATTTCTTAAACATAACGAAAGGATAATCCTGCAAGCTGGGGGCGGAAAATAAAATCCGCCTACTTTACCAACCACACGAACCAGCGACAAGGCGCAAAAACGTCCCGATTCGGTGAAAAAGTAGCTGCGTTAATGGCATATCGTTCCGCTCAGAGCCCATATCGTTTGAAAAGGTTGAATAAAACCTTGGCACAACACGGATTCTGCGCAACGACCGGCGTAACACAGCACATATAATCTAACATTTAACCTGATACTCGCTGGAAGTAAGCACCCACCAACGATTTACGGAAATGGCCGACACATTCTACGTTAATTTTTGCTCAACGATCAGGCTAAACATGGTCTAAAACGAATATTTTTTCTTTTCGGGATTTAAAGGCGCTGGTGAAGCAAAAAAATTGCCCTGTCCACCGTAAATACCTTTTTCTTTCAGTGTTTGCCATTCTTCTCGGGTAAGCACTTCAGCGGCAAAAACTTTTGTATGCGTTCCTGCGCAGGCACCGGTCAGACTTTCAACAAACAACTGATTCTCATAACGTAAATTAATGTTTCTGACTAATCCAGGATGAAGCTTGATCATCTTAATCCGCAGCGACTTGATGTAAGACGTGCTGACAACGGTTAATCCAGCCTGCGACACCATGACTTTGCAGCCTAGTCCGAGCAATAAACGAATCATCGGACGGATTTGGTCGATATGTTGACACACATCTGCCTCTGCAAGTTCAAAGATAATTCGCGTTCTATCCGATTTTTTACATTGCAACAGCGTATCCCGCAGCCAACGCTGGAAAGGACGCTGTAATAATGAATCAACGCAGATAGAAAATGCCAGAGTTTCGTCCGGCCATAAAGATAATAAAGGAATTATCCTATCAATTTTTTGACGGTCATAGCGCTCAGCTAAACCAAACAGTTGTACCAAGGGCATAAATTCAGCCGCCAGTAACTCTTGCTTGCCATCAAATATACGGCTAATCACTTCACGATGATGAAGATTGCCGTCCACGGTAATCACGGGGCGCTGGTAGAGCCTTGGGCCACCGTTTGCCAGCGTTTGCTCCAATAGAGTGCGCCATTTGACACTACCACGCCCTTTTTCTGCCACGTTAGTGTCAAAGACATACCAACCATTTCCGCCACTCATCGCTGCATTTCTGGTCGCTTGCGCGGCGTTATCCATAATTTGCTCAACGGTCTCGCCACTTCGATACGCCACAATCCCAATATGCAGCAATGATTCACGGTCAATAACATGAGGCTTGGGTAATGTCCCAACAGCATGGAGCAATTGTGCCGCCATCACATCGGCATATTTTAAGGTTTTATGCGGCAGTAAAATGGCGACCTCATTTTGATGATAGCGGGCCAGTAACGCGGAGGGATGGCGGGTCATAAAGGTCGAAAATAGATTAATCAGTGAATGCATCAGCTCTTGTACCAACTGATGGTCACCGGTTTCATTCAAACGGTCAAAATCCGGGAGTTGTATCATCATCACAACCCCGTGCGCACCTGATTCTTCTAAGTGCGTTGTTAATTGGTTATCAAAGAACTGCCGATTGCTGAAACCGGTTTTAGCATCCTGCGCCGCAAAAGCACGAATCAAGATATCGACCCGATTACGCTCAGCTCTCACCTCGGCCAATTCCGCCAATAAATGGTCCATCGCACGACTGGCGAAAGGTGGCCACTCATGGCCTTCACTGCGAATGGCATTTTCACGTTCGCCGCTCAAAATGCGCTTTGCCCGTCGTTCTAGTTTCTCTTGACCGGCAGTTTGTTCACGCAACCAACGGAAACTCAACAATAATGCCAGTGCAATCACCATTGCTGCCAGCGATAAAATTGCCATCGCATAGAGAGAGCGAGTATAGCTATTTAAGGGATCAATATAGGTAAAATGCATTGACGCCCCCGGTTGATGCAGCATAGGGACGACCAAAGTGCGGTGCTGGCTCTTATGATTCCAAGGTGTATAGACGGCAGGCAGATTAAGTTGGTACAACGTGCTGGTTTCATTACGAATACTGACTTCTACGACATCGATCGTGCGCATCAATATCGGTAGCCATTCACGTTCTTTGTCTGGTGGATATTGCAATAGCGACTGATCATAGGCCGTCGCAATGCTCTGGAGGCGATGCTCCAACTTTTTCTGACACAAATAGAAGAAGCTTGCAGTGCTACCCAACAGCACTAAACACATTGCCAAGACGACCAGCAGGGTCATAAACGCAGAAAGTTTGGTTGTGAATCTCATCCCTTAGCCTTGCAAAGCGCACTTGAAGTAAAAACGCAGTTCCTTTGACGAAAATACTATATGACAAAAACAGCATGTAACACCGATTTTTTACTTCACAATGCGACAATAGCCCAATAACTTGGTCCTTTTCCCTGAAATTCAGGGATTCCTCTTTCAAGAATAGTCCTAGTCAAAATCAATGGCGTCATTTTTGTCCTTGATCAGACTCGTCAGTTGATGTTGCCGTTATATTGGCTCACTCTTAACTCATCTTTTTCTGTTTTCTGGAGTGCGACATGCGAGCGCTTGTTCTTGATCAAATTGATGGCCGAACCACCGCAGAAGTGCGTGAAATATCCCCTTCACAGTTGCCTGCCGGTAATGTCACGGTCGATGTCAATTGGTCCAGCCTGAATTATAAGGATGCCTTGGCCATTACAGGCAAAGGGAAAATCATTCGTGAGTTTCCCATGGTGCCCGGGATTGATTTCGCGGGCACAGTTCACAGCAGCGAAGACCCTCGTTTTCATGTCGGCCAATCGGTATTACTGACAGGCTGGGGCGTGGGCGAAAACCATTGGGGTGGTTTGGCTGAACAAGCGCGAGTCAATGGCGATTGGCTCGTTCCCATGCCTGAAGGGCTGGAACCACGTAAAGCCATGATTATCGGCACTGCCGGCTTTACAGCCATGTTATGTGTCATGGCGCTGGAAGAAGGGGGTGTCACACCTGAACGCGGTGAAATAGTGGTGTCAGGGGCAAGTGGTGGCGTAGGCAGTACGGCGATAGCCTTGCTTTCTGCGCTGGGCTATCAAATTGCCGCGATTTCTGGCCGCGATAGTAACAGCGAATATCTGAAAAACTTGGGCGCACATCGGGTGTTATCGCGCAATGACTACCTCGATGCGTCACGTCCACTGGAAAAACAGTTGTGGGCTGGGGCCATTGATACTGTCGGCGATAAATTACTCGCGAAGATACTGGCACAGATGAATTACAACAGTACTGTTGCGGCCTGTGGGTTGGCTGGCGGTTACACTCTACCGACGACAGTGATGCCATTTATTCTGCGAAATGTACGCTTGCAAGGGGTGGACTCGGTGATGACACCGCAATCACGCCGTCAACAAGCTTGGCAGCGGCTGCTGAAAATCTTACCTGAAAGCTTCTATCAGCAAGCGTCCCAGTCCATCACACTGGCGGATGCTCCGGCCATCGCGGCACGTTTGCTGGAAAATGAAGTGACTGGCCGAACCTTAGTTAAAGTACGTTAATTAATGTTTTAGGCTGGCGACGACGTGCACCACTCAGTACCTCGCGTTGACAAGCCAATTCTGCTGGGGGTTAAGCCCCCAGTATTTCCTTACTATTGTAATTATTTTCAAATTTCTCCTCACTCCCTCGCACTTATGTTCATAAGCCGCCATGATTAATATCACTATGGTCAATATGATGCTTCTGTTTGATGGAGTAATGCTATGCGCAACCTTTCACCTCATCTCAAAAATACGGTTCTCCAAGCCAATAATACTGTTCTCCAAGCCAACAATACAAAGCGCAAACTAACGGAAGCAGACGTCACGCCCGAGAGCATTTTTTACCAGCGCCGTAAGGTATTGCAGGCGCTAGGCATTACTGCCGCCGCCTTAGCATTACCCACATCAGCACAAGCTGATTTGTTGGCTTGGTTTAAAGGTAATGACCGCCCCAAATCCCCTCCAGGCAAACCTCTGACGTTTACCCAATCCACCATATATCACCCTGATTTGGCGATGACACCAGAAGATAAAGTGACTGGATACAATAATTTCTATGAATTTGGTCTGGATAAGGCCGATCCTGCAGCCAATGCAGGAACGTTGAAAACAGAGGGCTGGCAAATCAAAATTGACGGTGAAGTGGCAAAGCCCATGACACTGGATATGGATGATTTGATGAAGCGCTTCCCACTAGAGGAACGTATCTATCGCATGCGGTGCGTAGAAGCCTGGTCAATGGTGGTGCCGTGGATTGGATTTGAATTGGGGAAACTGCTAAAGCTGGTTGAACCGACCAGTAATGCGCGTTATGTCGCGTTCCAGACACTCTATGCACCGGATCAAATGCCTGGACAGGAGGACCGTTTTATTGGTGGTGGCCTGAAATACCCGTATGTCGAGGGGCTGCGGCTGGATGAGGCTATGCACCCATTAGCCTTTATGACGCTGGGTGTTTATGGCAAGACTTTACCCCCACAAAATGGCGCGCCAGTCCGGCTTATCACACCGTGGAAATATGGTTTTAAGGGGATAAAATCCATTGTGCAAATTCGCCTGACCAGTGAAATGCCGCCAACAACATGGAATCTTAGTGCCCCCAATGAGTATGGGTTTTATGCCAATGTGAACCCCAATGTCGACCATCCTCGCTGGTCACAAGCCACCGAGCGTTTCATTGGTTCTGGCGGCATATTGGATGTGCAGCGCCAGCCGACACTGCTGTTTAACGGCTATGCTGATCAAGTCGCCTCACTCTACCGAGGGCTAGATCTGAGGAAAAACTTCTAATGCGGCTGAGTTTACAACACATTAAGTGGTTAAAGGTGGCGATCTGGCTGGCCGCAGCCCTGCCTTTTCTGTGGCTGGTTTTATCGGTAGATCAAGGCTGGTTCAGTGCTGATCCGGCCAAAGATATACAACATTTTACTGGGCGGATGACCCTTAAATTATTATTGGCGACGCTGGTGGTGACGCCACTAGCACGCTACGGCAAACAACCACTGTTGATCCGCTGTCGTCGTCTATTGGGCCTGTGGTGCTTTGCTTGGGGAACACTGCATTTGGTGAGCTATTCCGTGCTGGAACTGGGGCTCAGCAATATTAGCCTGCTGGGCCGTGAACTAGTGACTCGCCCCTATCTGACACTGGGTATTATCAGTTGGCTATTACTATTGTCACTGGCGGTCACTTCCACCTTGTGGGCGCAACGAAAAATGGGACCCAACTGGCAAAAGTTGCATAATTTGGTGTATGTTGTCGCCATTCTTGCACCAATTCATTATCTTTGGTCGGTCAAAACGTTGTCACCCCTCCCGATTCTTTACGCGGTGGTCGCGGCAATATTACTGGCGCTGCGTTATAAAAAGTTTCGCCAATGGTACCGCTAAAATCGGAGACAAATTGGCGAGTGAATGCACAGTTCAGATTTTTTTCTATTGAATATCTTCGCTGATAAGACCAGTATTTAGCTGCTAATTGCTACGATATCATTATAATGCCCGACCTTAGTACCGATCACAGCGTCAAAATTATCGTAAAAAGGTGACAAATCGGTGACATCAGGTTATTTTTTACGATGATGTACTCATTCTTTACGATGAAGTACTAATTGCCGGAGATGCCAGCATAATGTCGGATAAGTTTCACATTTTGCTTCTGAATGGCCCTAACTTGAATCTGCTTGGAACGCGCGAACCGGAAAAGTACGGATCGACCACGTTGGGTGAGATTGTTAGCCAGTTAGAGACTCAAGCTCAGGAAATGGATGTTGAACTTTCCCATCTGCAGTCAAATGCAGAACATGTGCTGATCGAGAGCATTCACCAAGCACGGGGTAATATCGATTTTATCCTGATCAACCCGGCAGCGTTTACGCACACTAGCGTAGCACTGCGCGATGCACTACTTAGCGTAGCGATCCCGTTTATCGAGATTCACTTGTCTAACGTGCACGCCAGGGAGCCTTTCCGTCATCATTCATATCTTTCAGATATCGCGGTTGGCGTAATCTGCGGACTTGGTGCCGATGGCTATAACTTTGCTTTACAGGCAGCGGTAAATCGCTTGTCAAAGTCCCACTAATTGCCACACAAAAAGAGTACGGAATCACACTCATGGATATTCGTAAGATTAAGAAACTGATCGAACTGGTTGAAGAATCCGGCATTTCAGAGCTGGAAATCTCAGAAGGCGAAGAGTCAGTACGTATCAGTCGTGCTACCGCCGCACCAAACTACCCAATGATGCAACAGCCCTACGCATTTGCTGCTCCACAGCAACCTGCTCTGGCTGCTGCTGTCGCGCCAGCACCTGCTGCTGAAGCTGCTGCACCAGCGGCTATCAGTGGTCATATCGTGCGCTCACCAATGGTCGGTACTTTCTACCGTACCCCGAGCCCAGATGCTAAAGCCTTCATTGAAGTAGGTCAGAAAGTTTCTGTTGGTGACACTCTTTGCATCGTTGAAGCGATGAAAATGATGAACCAAATCGAAGCAGATAAATCCGGTACTGTAAAAGCCATCCTGGTTGAAAACGGTCAACCGGTTGAATTCGACGAGCCTCTTGTCGTCATCGAGTAACGAGGCGTTCCATGCTTGATAAAATCGTAATCGCTAACCGTGGTGAGATTGCGCTGCGTATCCTGCGAGCTTGTAAAGAGCTGGGGATCAAAACTGTTGCAGTTCACTCTGTCGCGGACCGTGATCTAAAACATGTGTTATTGGCTGACGAGACTGTCTGTATTGGTCCCGCGCCTTCTGTTAAAAGCTATCTGAACATCCCAGCCATTATTTCTGCTGCGGAGATCACCGGCGCGGTGGCTATTCACCCCGGCTATGGTTTCCTGTCTGAAAATGCTGATTTTGCCGAACAGGTAGAACGTTCAGGTTTCATCTTTATCGGGCCTCGTGCCGAAACTATTCGCCTGATGGGTGATAAAGTTTCCGCGATCAATGCGATGAAGAAGGCGGGTGTCCCTTGCGTACCCGGTTCTGACGGCCCATTGACCGACGACACAACCCAAAACAAAGCCTTTGCTAAACGTATCGGTTATCCGGTCATTATCAAGGCATCTGGTGGTGGTGGTGGTCGTGGTATGCGTGTTGTTCGCCACGATAAAGATCTCGAGCAATCCATCAACATGACTCGTGCGGAAGCCAAAGCAGCTTTCAATAACGACATGGTTTACATGGAGAAATACCTTGAGAACCCACGCCATATCGAAATTCAGGTTTTGGCTGATGGTCAAGGTAACGCTATCTATCTGGCCGAGCGTGACTGCTCTATGCAGCGCCGTCACCAGAAAGTGGTTGAAGAAGCACCAGCACCAGGTATCACTAGCGAGATGCGCCGTCAAATCGGCGAGCGCTGTGCAAAAGCCTGCGTGGAAATCGGCTATCGTGGTGCGGGGACGTTCGAGTTCCTGTATGAAAACGGCGAGTTCTATTTCATCGAAATGAACACCCGTATTCAGGTTGAACACCCGGTTACCGAAATGATCACTGGTGTCGATTTGATCAAAGAACAGCTGCGTATAGCTGCAGGCCAACCTCTCTCCATCAAACAAGATGACGTGAAAGTGAAAGGCCATGCTGTCGAATGTCGAATTAACGCCGAAGATCCAAATACCTTCCTGCCAAGTCCGGGTAAAATTACCCGTTTCCATGCGCCAGGCGGTTTTGGTGTGCGTTGGGAGTCTCATATTTACGCCGGTTATACTGTGCCGCCATATTATGACTCCATGATCGGTAAGCTGATCACTTACGGTGAAAACCGCGATGTGGCTATTGCTCGCATGAAAAATGCGTTGGCAGAACTCATCATCGATGGCATCAAAACCAACGTTGAGTTGCAGCAACGTATTATGGATGACGAAAACTTCCAGCACGGTGGCACCAATATCCACTATCTGGAGAAAAAACTCGGGTTGCAAGAAACCTGATTTTCATCCAAAAAAATTTCGTCTTTTATATCAGGGCCGGTTAATCATCGGCCTTTTTCTTTTTGCACGTTCACGGCTTCGTTTTATATCTGGTCCGTACTAAATTGTTGGCACAACTCCCCTGCAGTATATGAATGAAATCCGATGACTAAATTCGGGTGGCAAATCTGCAAGGTGAGTGAGAGCAGCTAACAACGCTGTAGCGCCAAATACACAAAAGTTACCCAAAGTAGTTGGTGTTACAGCTAGGCAGCAAACGAGCGCATCCCGATGAGCTGACTCAGGTCAGTGATTCGGGTGTGAGAGAGCAGCTAACAACGCTGTAGCGCCAAATACGCAAAAGTTACCCAAAGTAGTTGGTGTTACAGCTAGGCAGCAAACGAGCGCATCCCGATGAGCTGACTCAGGTCAGTGATTCGGGTGTGAGAGAGCAGCTAACAACGCTGTAGCGCCAAATACGCAGGGTATTGGAGACAAACATGGACACAAGATTCCTACAAGCAAACAAAGAAGCCCGCTGGGCCTTTGGCCTAACGATCGCTTACCTGCTTGGTTGGATAATTACGGCTTACTTACCGGGCAATATCCCTGGAATGACGGGTTTACCGGCTTGGTTTGAAGCGGCGTGTATTGCATTACCGCTGCTGTTTATTGGGTTGTGTTGGTTAATGGTACGCATGATATTCCGCGATATTTCGCTGGAGGATGATAATGCAAACTGATGTCATCCTGCCGCTAGTCGGCTACTTGGCGATGGTCTTCGGCTTATCTATTTATGCTTATACCCGCCGCCAAACCGGGAATTTTCTCAACGAATACTTCATCGGCAACCGCTCGATGGGGGGATTCGTGCTGGCCATGACCCTAACGGCCACCTATATCAGTGCCAGCTCATTCATTGGTGGACCGGGCGCAGCGTACAAATATGGTCTCGGTTGGGTCTTACTGGCGATGATCCAACTCCCTGCCGTGTGGCTGTCGTTGGGGGTATTAGGGAAGAAATTTGCTATTTTGGCGCGCCGTTATAATGCCGTCACTCTCAACGATATGCTGTTTGCTCGTTACCAAAGCCGTTTGCTGGTATGGCTGGCTAGCCTCAGCCTGCTCGTTGCGTTTATCGGGGCCATGACGGTGCAATTTATTGGTGGTGCACGTTTGCTGGAAACAGCGGCTGGCATTCCCTACGATGCTGGCTTGCTGATTTTCGGCATCAGTATTGCGCTGTATACCTCTTTTGGCGGTTTCCGCGCCAGTGTGCTGAACGACGCCCTACAAGGGATGGTGATGTTGATTGGCACCATTCTGCTGTTGGTCGCGGTGGTTCATGCCGCAGGTGGATTGCATAAAGCCGTCGACACGCTGCAACATATCGATCCGGCACTGGTTTCTCCGCAAGGCGGCGATAAGATCCTCGACCTGCCCTTTATGGCCTCATTCTGGATCTTAGTCTGTTTCGGGGTCATTGGTTTGCCGCATACCGCTGTCCGATGCATTTCGTATCGTGATAGCAAAGCCGTGCATCGCGGCATTATCCTCGGCACCATTGTGGTGGCAGTCTTGATGTTCGGTATGCATCTGGCGGGTGCGCTTGGCCGGGCTATCCTGCCGGACCTCAAGATCCCAGACCAAGTGATCCCGACATTGATGATCACGGTGCTACCGCCTTTTGCTGCGGGGATCTTTTTGGCGGCACCGATGGCGGCAATAATGTCGACGATCAATGCCCAGTTGCTGCAATCCTCAGCCACTATCGTGAAGGATTTGTACCTCAATTTACGGCCGGAAGAGCTGAAAAATGAGCGTAAACTGACACGAATTTCCAGTATGTCGACACTGATCCTCGGGCTATTACTGCTGCTTGCCGCTTGGCGTCCACCAGAGATGATTATCTGGCTAAACCTACTGGCCTTTGGTGGCTTAGAAGCGGTATTCCTCTGGCCATTGGTATTAGGATTGTACTGGGAGCGCGCCAATGCTCACGGCGCCCTTAGCTCAATGATTGTCGGTGCGGTATGCTATACCCTATTAGCCAGCTTCGACATTAAAATAGCCGGCCTGCACCCGATAGTGCCTTCGCTAGTGCTCAATTTGCTGGCGTTTTACATCGGTAACCAGTTTGGCGATCGAGCGCGAGCACGCCAACCTGTCACCGCCAGCACTGAATAAATCGCCAGCAATAGCGATATTGACCGAATATCTTTTTGCTTTCCGAAACAAATCGTTTATCGAAAGCAGAATATTTATCGAAACCTTATTGAGAAAAACCGATCCGGCAGCGCAAGTGAAGGATCGGTTATGGAAGAGAACGCGATGCCTTGGATCCAATTGAAGTTAAACACCAGCGGTAATCAGGCCGAATCCCTCGGCGATGCGCTGGTTGAAAGTGGCGCAGTGTCTGTCACGTTTCAGGATACTCACGATAACCCCGTCTTTGAGCCCTTGCCGGGTGAAACGCGTCTGTGGGGCGATACCGATGTGATTGGCCTGTTTGATGCTGAAACCGATATGGCCGAAGTCGTCGCCATGCTGGAATACCACCCACAGCTCGGTAAAGGCTTTATCCATAAAATTGAACAACTGGAAGATAAAGATTGGGAACGTGAATGGATGGATAACTTCCACCCAATGCGTTTTGGCGAACGTCTGTGGATCTGCCCGAGCTGGCGTGATGTGCCGGACCCAACTGCCGTTAACGTCATGTTAGACCCCGGCTTGGCCTTTGGGACAGGGACTCATCCAACGACGGCCTTGTGCCTGCAATGGCTTGATGGCCTCGATCTGGCAGGCAAGACGGTTATCGACTTCGGTTGCGGCTCAGGCATCTTAGCCATTGCGGCATTAAAACTCGGTGCCGCGCACGCTATCGGCATTGATATCGATCCGCAGGCTATACAGGCCAGCCGCGATAACGCGCAGCGTAACGGCGTTTCAGAGCGTTTGGCGCTCTATCTGGCCAAAGACCAACCCGCTGATTTATCCGCTGATGTAGTGGTCGCTAATATTTTGGCAGGCCCACTGCGAGAACTGGCACCCTTGATCAGTGTATTGCCGGTTGCTGGTGGCCACCTTGGCCTGTCAGGCGTACTGGCAACGCAGGCCGCAGGTGTTGCTGAAGCTTACGCAGATAAATTCATTCTCGACCCCGTCGCCGAGAAAGAAGAGTGGTGCCGTATCACCGGTGTTCGTAAGGCTCACTAACCGCGGCATAACGAGTATCCCCTGCCTTTATAATGATATCACCGCAGGGGATGCTCTGTTCGTTCGAGTCAGTACTTCAACATCCTCTGTCGTACATAATTTTCAGTAAAAATGAGATGCTCGGCACACTTACATCTGTGCTTTATCGTTGATTTGATGAATAAATCAGCATTTTCAACCTCAGTTATGATGTTTAGCTGGTCAATAATGATGTTGTTTAGTCGAAAACACTAAAGAGCACAAATTAGCCAATTCGATTTAACATCATGTTATATATGAATAAATAATTAATTAGCCAAGATTGAGGCGCAAATTACTGCTTTTTTTTCATCAATTGGTTAAAGTTTGGCCTTTCATCTGAGCGTAAAAATGCGTAATATACGCGCCCTTACGGACACAGTGTGGTCATTCTTTGTCTATGCGTATTGGACACTTCCAGCTTACAAATTGCCTGATTGCCGCCCCGATGGCCGGTATAACAGACCGCCCTTTCAGAGCGCTATGTCATGGCATGGGAGCTGGGATGGCTGTATCTGAAATGCTCTCCTCGAATCCTGAGGTATGGCGGACAGATAAGTCGCGTTTGCGCATGGTTCATAGCGATGAGCCTGGCATTCGTACCGTGCAAATTGCCGGTAACGACCCAGATGAGATGGCAGCAGCCGCCAAAATTAACGTGGCGAGTGGTGCACAAATCATCGACATTAATATGGGATGTCCAGCCAAGAAAGTGAACCGCAAGCTGGCAGGATCTGCGTTATTGCAGCATCCCGATCTGGTCAAACAGATCCTCTCCGCAGTGGTTAATGCGGTAGATGTGCCGGTCACGCTGAAGATCCGAACCGGTTGGTCGCCAGAACACCGTAACTGTATAGAAATTGCCCAATTGGCCGAAAATTGTGGTATACAAGCCCTGACGATTCATGGCCGAACCCGTTCTTGCCTGTTTAATGGTGAAGCGGAATACGACAGCATTCGGGCAGTTAAGCAGACTGTTTCCATTCCGGTTATCGCGAATGGTGACATCACTGACCCGCATAAAGCCAGAGCGGTGCTCGACTACACTGGAGCTGATGCTCTGATGATAGGACGTGCCGCTCAGGGAAGACCTTGGATCTTCCGGGAAATCCAGCATTATCTGGACACTGGGGAGTTGCTGCCACCGATGCCACTTGGCGAAGTGCAGCGCTTGTTAAACGGGCATATACGGGAATTGCACGACTTTTATGGTCCAGGCAAGGGATTTCGTATTGCACGTAAGCACGTCTCTTGGTATCTCCAAGAGCACGCTCCTAACGACCAGTTTCGGCGCACATTCAACGCCATTGAGGATGCCAGCGAACAGCTGGAGGCGTTGGAAGCATATTTCGAAAATCTTGCCTAAACAGAAAAAAGAGCTGACAGAACTATGTTCGAACAACGCGTAAATTCTGACGTACTGACCGTTGCAACCGTAAACTCACAAGATCAAGTGACTCAAAAACCGTTGCGTGACTCGGTAAAACAAGCACTGAAGAACTATTTTGCTCAACTGAATGGTCAAGACGTTAGTGACCTGTATGAGTTGGTACTGGCTGAAGTTGAACAGCCATTGTTGGACATGGTGATGCAATACACCCGTGGCAACCAAACCCGTGCTGCCCTGATGATGGGTATCAACCGTGGTACGCTGCGTAAGAAATTGAAAAAATACGGCATGAACTGATACTAGTCAGTTAAGGTGTTGTTTAAAAGGGCGTACTCCACACGGAGCGCGCCTTTTTTATTGGGAAAAAAACGTGTTCTAGACTCATGCTCGCGCCAACTTTTCTGTTGACGTGACTTCGCGATGCCTATGCCTTGGCTAACGTCACCAACAACGCAGCAAGCTTTGCAGGAACAGAGACAAAAGGCTCATGTCCGCTATCGAGCTGATGGTATGACGTAATACCGGCGCGTTGGGCCATTAATTCCTGTAACTGCGGGGAGATTGCTTTGTCTTGATTGCAACGAATGTAGGCTTTGGGAATATGGCTAAAACCTTCAGACCAAGACGCAGGGGCGAGAATAGGCTTGATGGGCTGCGGGCGAAAAAGCGGTAATAGCGCGCGATACTTATCCACATCGCAGTCATTAAAAAATGTCCCTGCAATTTTTTCTGGGTAGAGTTTAGCAACGAATTGGTCAGGAATAATTTCAGCCTGCGGCCCCGCCGTCCCCAGTTTGCCACTTTCCTCCCCCAGAGAAGCCACTGACTCGCCAGGTTGAGGCAGAAATGCACAAACATAAATTATTTTGGTGAAGAGAGCTGGCGCCAAAGAAGCTGCGGACGTGACCGCCGCGCCCCCCATACTGTGGCCAACCAACACTAAATCGTATTGCGAACCTGCGATTTGATGGGCTTTTGAAATAATGGCATTGGCATAACTTTCCAGCGTGACGTCTTCTGCTGGCGTGCGATCATTCCCACTACCGGGTAAATCTAAGGCACTCACGTTATAACCTTTACTCTTGAGTATATTAACAACAGGTTCCCATGCCCAAGCCCCCTGCCATGCCCCATGAACTAAAAGAAAATGTTTCTTCATAGATTATCCTCCTTCAGTTTTAGAGAGATGAAACTGCCCGCCACAGGGTGCTCACTTTCCCAGCATTGCGCTTAACAAGTATAATCCGTTCTTGGGAAATCGCCCCGCAGGAGGTAGGCGATAAGAAAGAATGGGATTAACCAATTTCCACCCGATTCCGTCCTTGCTGTTTTGCACGATACAAGGCTTCATCCGCCAATTTTAATGCGTCTTCAGGCATCCCTTCGCCACGCCAAAATGCCACCCCCAATGAGATCGTAATGGGGTGTACGTTTGGCATCACCATCACCTCCACATTATGACGCAGGCGGTTGGCGACTTGCGTTGCCACGTCCAGTGTCGTACCAGGTAGTAGCATCAGGAACTCTTCACCACCGCTACGACACAGGATATCGGTATCGCGCGAGCTATCACGGATCTGCATCGCTAACTGCTTGATCACTTCATCGCCAACATCGTGACCATAAGAGTCATTAATCAGCTTGAAGTGGTCAATATCCAACGCAATGACCGAGAATGGCTGGCCGAGTTGTGCGATAGGCTCAAGGGTAGTGGCTAACCCACGCCGGTTATATAGGCCCGTCATCGGATCCGTTTGGGCCTCAAACTTCAGTTTGCCAATCTTTTTTTGCAGCAAGCTGATACCAATCAACAGCGCCCGTTTGAGTTGCGTGGATTCGAAATACCACGAAGGAATTTGTTTAATACTGACGGCGATATCAGGTTTATCCATATCATTTGCGCTACCCGCCAATAACCACAATGGGCGAGCAATCAAGCGTGATAGCAACCAGACAGCCAGTAAAGTGAATAATGCCAGCGGCGCGATATGCGCTAACCCCTTAAGCATCAGCCCTTCTAGCGGTTTTAGCGTCACCGCCTCAGGCCGCAATGTAATGATTTCCCAACCGGATGGTTCCACCATGGCGTAACCTGCTAGCATCGACTCACCACTGGTACTGGTGACCATCAAGCTGCCATTATTGGCGGTCTTCGGTGCCTCGGTGAGCGGTTTTGGCTCAAGTACCTCGCCGATACGGCTCGTATCACGGTGGTAAAGAATGCGTCGATCCTTATCAAGCACCACAATATAAGAACCATCGCGATAATAATGCTCACCTAATAATTCATTTAAAATGCTCTGCTTACGCAGATAAATCGTTCCGCCGATATAACCGCGATAATGTCCATCTGGTGTGATTATGGGCGTTGAAATATTGACGACCAGATTGTTCGCTGCTGAGACATAGGGCTTACTGATGATAGGCTGGCGTAGTTTTAACGCCTCTATTGAACCAGGTGATGACAAAGCGTGGCCCAATAGTTGAAGGCTATCGGGGGAGGTTGCGCGGATAATGCCATGTACATCCGTTATCACCACCGAGTTGAAGCTGTCCGTTTGGTATTTTAGCCGTGCGGTTTCGGCTTGCAGAATCTTCGGATCATCAAAATGCTGGGCAGCAATCATGCTGCTGTAATGAAGTTGCCTTTGGGCGCTTTTCAGGAAAATTTCAGTACTCGATGCCAGTTTGGTGGCATAAACGCGGTTGGCTTCCAGCGTGTTATCGATCAGTAGCTGTCGTTGTACCTTGTAACTGGCATAGAAGCTGTTCGCCAGCGTCACAAACGCACTCATCACAGCAAGAATAAGGATCAAACGACCTAAGTCGAGGCGGAAAATCTTGGTAGAAATCATCGAGCGAGACACGACAGTCTTCCTGAAACAGTTAATAGGTCATATTCAACACTGACGTTAGCACGAATGGAGAGCGAGAAGTCTCCTATATATCTACATATGCTCAATATTTATCTCTTCAGATTAATCATTATCACGCTATAGTCATTATCAACGGCTATCTATACTTAACTTTCAGCAAAGCCGTAGACAAAGCAATCACGATAAGCTGACTGATATCTGATGCGTATCAACAATTAAGGGTTAATTATGAAAAAACTGGTCATGGCAGTTGCACTCGCAACAACGGTATTAAGTGGCTGTGCCAACAACAATACGTTATCTGGTGATACCTTTAGCGCCTCTCAGGCACGACAAGTTCACACGGTAACCTACGGGACTGTGGTTTCTGCACGTCCAGTGACCATTCAGGGCGGCGATAAAAATAACGTCGCCGGTGCCATTGGCGGTGCCGTTGTCGGTGGATTCTTGGGCAATACTATCGGTGGTGGCCGTGGTAATAGCTTAGCAACGGCAGGTGGTGCTGTGGCGGGTGGTATGGCGGGTCAGGGCGTACAGAGTGCGATGAACCGTAGTGAAGGTGTGCAACTGGAAATCCGCCGCGATGACGGCAGCAGCATTGTTGTGGTACAGGCTCAAGGCCCAACCCGCTTCAGCGCAGGGCAACGCGTGATGATTGCCAGCGATCGTAGCGGTACGGTGACGGTTTCTCCTCGCTAAATTCCACATGCCGGAGGCCACCCTCCGGCATTTAACGGGCCTGATGACAGAAAATTGGTTAAATTTTAACTTTTTTTTCATCACCGTAATCTCTTGTTTAAGAACAAATAAATACCAACACACCTTCTCTTGGAAGATGAAAATACCATTCAAATTAGTTATGGTAGTCAAATATAGTGTTGCTACAGGGAATGCATTGTGGTTAAATAGCGTCATCGGTTTGGAACACAGACCTTATGAAAGCAGTTTTAGTAAAGCAGTCCTCAGTTCAAGCGTTATCTTAGATATCCCTTCTCCGTGAGTCTCCTCCTAAGTGCCTAAGTAAGTCATCTTCTGAAAACAGACCCCATTCGCTGCATCGTTATTTTGATAATTTTGTGGCAAAAAAATAATTGAAGGAAGTATATCTATGTCTAATAAAATGACTGGTTTAGTAAAATGGTTTGACGCTGGTAAAGGTTTCGGTTTCATCTCTCCAACTGATGGCAGCAAAGACGTGTTCGTTCACTTCTCTGCTATCCAGAGCAATGATTTCAAAACCTTAGATGAAGGCCAAAAAGTAGAGTTCTCTATCGAGAACGGTGCTAAAGGTCCATCAGCGGTAAACGTTGTCGCGCTGTAATCCAGTGTGATACGGAGTGTTGGCAACCGACAGCGATGACGGTTTAACCCGAGCAGTGTTGCCAACACTCAAGTAATACAGCAGTAAGAGTCAGACTGTAGTAAAAGTAAGAAAGCAGTACCCGGTTGACAGTAACATTTATGTAAGCAGTTTTAGTAAAGCAGTTCCCCGTATTAGCGTTATCAGACAGATACCTCTTCTCCGCGAAATTCCTTCTAAGTGCCCCATAAGATGTACCCAAGCCTCTCTGTTCGCCTATGGCGGCAATTAAAAATAATCAAATGAAGGAAGTATCTCTATGTCTAATAAAATGACTGGTTTAGTAAAATGGTTTAACTCTGATAAAGGTTTTGGTTTCATTTCTCCTGCTGATGGCAGCAAAGACGTGTTCGTTCACTTCTCTGCTATCCAGAGCAATGACTATAAAACTTTAGATGAAGGCCAAAAAGTGGAGTTCTCTATCGAGAACGGTGCGAAAGGCCCAGCAGCAGCAAATGTGGTTGCTCTCTAAGCACCCCTATTCTGCTTAATACCCAGCGATTGATGTGACACGCAGTGAATACCGCTGTCGCATCAAGAAAGGGGTAATTTGGAATGATTTACGATAGCGATGAAGGTGATAGCCCTGAGCAGTTAAATCATTCTGAATAAAGAAGACCCGCCTTAGTGCGGGTTTTTTTATGGCTGTTTTTTATGACTGTTTTTTGATGATTAATAATATGACTCGGTACGAAATAATATGAAATTAACATTTAGCTAATAAATAATCTTCAATCAGCAAACTTCATATGGCGATTATTATTTCCCTGTCGCTGCCTCCGCCCCCAATACTGTCAGCATAGCCTTACCACACCTGCCTTTCATGTGTATTTATCTTGTTTTAACAAACAAAACCCTACTACCTATAATTAAAAAAGTAAATTAATCGAAATTATTTCTCTGAACTTCCCCCATCAGAACAATATATTTTCATTCCAGCTCAGCGCACACCGCTCAATATAAAAATGACTTCGATCAAAATGAATCCCTTATTTTGTCTATACAGTGATTTCATCACCTCACCGCTTTAATCATTTAATGCCCACCGTTTACCGGTGAACATTAGCGCCGCATATAAAATTGCATCAGGGTAAAAGTCATGTCGATATTCAGAACACGTATAGGAAGAATGCTGCTTATTCTGCTCATTGGGATAGGTATCTGGTTTAGCCCAGTGCCAGAGTCTGTTGATCCGCGCGCTTGGCATCTCATGGCCGTTTTTGCAGCAACCGTCATCGGCCTGATTCTCTCGCCGTACCCGTTAGGGGCGATGGCCATCTTCAGCCTGACTGTCGTGGCGGCAACGGGGCTGCTGAGTATCAAGGAAGTGCTCGCTGGCTTTGCCGATCCTACAATTTGGATGATCGCCTGCGCCTTCTTCATTTCTCGCGGATTTATTAAAACGGGTTTTGGTCGCCGTGTCGGTTTCTTGTTTATTAGTAAGTTAGGCCACAACTCATTGGGTCTGGCTTACGGTTTAGTGCTCACCGACTTACTGTTTGCTCCCGCGATGCCTTCCACGTCGGCACGTTGTGGGGGGATTATTACCCCGTTGTTCCGCTCTATTTCTGAAGCCTATGAATCCACCCCCGATCGCGGCACCGAGCGCAAAATTGGGGCATTTTTGGTGCAATGTATCTTCCAGTGTAACGCCATTACCTGTGCCATGTTCCTGACGTCAATGGCCGGTAACCCAATGATCAGTAAGCTGGCAGGCGAGATGGGGATTACCATCACGTGGACGAGTTGGGCGCTAGCCGCTATCGTCCCAGGGTTAATCTCTTTGGCCGTCATCCCTTTGTTGCTATACCGCTTCTATCCGCCAGAACTGAAAAAAACGCCGGAAATGCGTGCGCTGGCGCTGATGAAACTGAAAGAAATGGGGCCAATGAGCCGCAACGAGTGGGTCGTTCTATCTGTCTTTATCGGGTTGGTCACTTTGTGGGTGAGCGGTGCGACATTGAATATTGATGCCACCATGACCGCTTTTATTGGTTTAGCGATTCTGCTACTGAGCGGCGCACTGACTTGGGATGATGTGATTGCCGAGAAAGAAGCGTGGCACACTGTGATTTGGTTTGCAGTATTGCTTACCCTAGCTAGCCAATTGAATAAGTTAGGTTTTATTGCGTGGTTCGGGTCGTCTATTGCCGGTTCAGTGCAAGGCATGAATTGGATCCCGATGATGGGGATTCTGCTGCTGGCGTACTACTACAGCCACTATATGATGGCCAGCGCCATCGCCCATATCAGCGCCATGTATGCCATTTTTGTGTCTATTGCTATCGCCGCTGGTGCGCCGCCAATGCTCACCGTATTGGTGTTCGGGATGTTCAGTAACTTGTATATGGCGACCACTCACTATTCTGGTGGCCCTGCCCCCATCTTATTTGGCTGTAACTTTATCCCACTGGCAACGTGGTGGAAAATTGGCTTCCTGATGAGTTTGGTGGTCATCCCGATTTGGTTGATTATCGGCGGTGCTTGGTGGAAAGTGCTAGGCTTCTGGTAAGTTATCAGCACTAAAAAATACCGCGCCGTTGATGAGACTCGCGCGGTATTTTTTTATCCGTTGCTAATGTACTGATGGCTCACTGCTGTTTACGTAACTCAATACCGACATCCCCACCAGGATGCACAGCCAATAACGTTTCTTTGGTAAATCCGCTGCGCGCCATCAGACAGGCACAGATGGCATCAAACAGCGCCAGCACTAAAACAATCGAGGTGGTAGCCAGCATATTGAGCGGGTCAATCTCTTGCTGCACATGGGTTTTTAGTACCAAGGCAGAGGCTTGGGCGATCGCCGATTGTTCATTTTCCGTCACACTGATAATCGTGACCTGTTTGCGTTGCAACGTCGGTAATAAGCGGGTTAATTCGTCAGAGTTGCCGCCGCGGGAGATCAAAATAATGATGTCTTGTGCACCAAGGAATCCCAAATCACCATGAGCAGCATCGGTCGCGTTCAGATAAATCGCCGGTTGCTCGACACAAGCCAACATATGCGCGACTTTCCGCGCCGCGATACCTGACGTTCCCACTCCCGTGACTGCAATTTTGCCACGGCATTGCGCTAGTGCGTCCAGCACCTGCAACCACACCTGCTGATCGACATTATCCTTTAATGCTGCCAGTTCGCGGCTATAAGTCATCCATGCTGCGCTGGCCGCTTGCCATTCATCACTGTGGCTCATGCCCCCTCCTTCATCAATTCCTGATAACGCACATGGTCGTCGTACATCTGGTGGAACACGCGATATTTGCGATCGTAATAGGCTTTGATTTTATTGGTTTGCGGCGTGACGGTTTTCCCGATACGGCTCATGGCGGCCATTGCTTCTGGCAGTGACTCAAACACGCCAGCAGCGACCGTCCCCATCATGGCGCTCCCCAATAACATCGCCTCGCTCTCTTCCGGCAATAACATGGCGCAACCGGTCGCATTCGCGTGCTCTTGTACAAAAATAGGGTTCTTCGTCCCGCCACCGCTGGCCATCATGGTATCTATGTTGTAGCCGTTCTGATTCATGGTTTCGATGATGTGCCGCGTCCCTAATGCCAGCGCCTGAATGGTTGCCAGATAACGCAATGCCATATCTTCCGGTGTCGTGGAGAGCTTCAGGCCAGTAATAATGCCGGTCAGATTCGGGTTAGCGCGAGGTGAGCGGTTACCGTGGAAATAGGGCAACATATGAATATCATTCGTCAGGAAGGCGATATTTTCCGGCTCGCCTGCCAATTGGCGCAGAATATGATTCAGCGCTTCATAAATCGTTTCCCCCTTGCTTTTCGCTTGTGCCAATAGCGCGGGATAACACGGATGTGACTGAATAATATGGTCAATCAAAGCACCGGTAGCCGATTGGCCGCCTTCGTTGAGCCAGTATTCTGGCAAGATAGCTGAATAGTATGGCCCCCAAATACCATTGATAAAATGCGCTGAGCGAGACATCGCCATGTGTGCCGTTGACGTGCCACCAATCAGCGCAATTCGCCGATCAAAGTTAGCATTCTCGCCTGTCACTCCACTGGCACCGAGAATACCAATGGTGCCGGCATGGGCGTCAATGATGGACACACTGACCGCAGTGCCGGGGATCAGCCCCATTTCAGACGCCGCTCGTTGGCTTAAACCTCGGCCCAGCGGTTCCCCCATCGGCTTCACGGTCGCCCCAATTTTCGCCGCGTTGTTATCCAGTAAATCGGCTAGCCCTACTAATTTGAAATAGGAAGGATCCCAGCGATCTTCATGGCCCAGATAGGTCCATTTACAGACCGTCGAACACAGTGAACGGGTTTCATCTTTTGTCGCCCGCCATGTCAGGAAATCAGGCAGATCAAATAGATGGCCGACATTGCTCCAAGTGGTTGGCATATGCTGCTTTAGCCACAGCAGTTTTGGCGTCTGCATCTCCGGTGAAATGACCCCACCCACAAATTCCAGCACGGGGTGTTTGGTGGCATTGATGCGTTCCGCCTGAGTAATGGCGCGGTGATCCATCCACACAATCACATTTTGCTCGCTGCGCCCTGAAGGGCTAACCGTCAACGGGTTGCCCTCTTTATCCAGCACCACCAGCGAACAGGTGGCATCAAACCCCAGCCCTTTGACTTGAATCGGGTTGATATCCGCCTGACTGACGGCATCGCGCACCGCATTACACACTGCTTGCCAGATATTATCGGAAGATTGCTCAACGAAATCTGCCTTGGGCTTAAACATGGTTATTTCACGGCTGGCCTGCCCGACCATACGGCCCTGCAAATCGAATACCCCAGCCCTTGCGCTGCCGGTCCCTACATCTACGCCGATAAAGTAACTTGCCATTGTGTTATCCCTCAATTCTTAAGCTTTACGATTCTGTAATGCGATAAAGAGGATCAATACCCCACCCCATAACGCCATGGTCAGGTAGCTACTCACCCCCAGCAAATTCAGGCCACTTTCCAGTAATTGCAGCACCACCAACGCTAAAATCAGACCGATAATGCGACCAAAGCCGCCATCAGGATTAATGCCGCCCAATACGGAGGCCAAAATGGTGACCAATAGATAGGATTCGCCATAACCGGCTTTGGCAGAGTTGAATTTCGCCATCATCAAAATGGCGGCTCCCCAACCCAATAGGGCCGACAGGATATACACCGCAATCTGTACCCGATGGGTGTTCACGCCGCTAAAGCGTGTTGCCTGCTCATTGGAGCCAACCAGATAGATACTGCGCCCCAAGGTGGTGTGTTCCAGCAGCACCCATAGCCCTGCCGACACCAGTAAAAACAAGATCATTGCGACGGGAATACCGGCGATATCACCGCTACCAATGTACTGAATCACGGGCGGGAAACCTGAGATCACATCACCGTTGGACATTAAAATATTCAGGCCGGTGATCAGCGTCATGGTGCCTAAAGTCGCGAGTATCGGCGAGACGCCAATGACCGAAATCAGCAGCCCATTCAAGGTACCAATTGCCACCGCCACCAGCAGCCCCGCCCCTAACGCCAACAGTAGAAACAGCGGCTGATCGGGGTGACTGACGATAATGGCGGCCATCACTAACGCGCAGGCATTCGCACCCGCAATAATGGATAGGTTAATACCACCGGTTAGCATGGTCAGCCCCATTCCTAGCGCCAACATGCCTAAAATCGGCAGTTGCGATGAAATCGACTGGAAGTTACCTACGCTGAAAAATCGCTGCCCTAGCGTCATAGCAAAGGCCAGCATTACCGCGACCAGAATCAACAATTGCAGCCGAATAATGCGGTCATCAGGGATAATTCGGTTTAACCAAGTCATATCAGTGCTCCCTCAACAACTTGCGTTTTTCATTCCATGCGGTGGTACTGATACTCACCAAAATGATCACGCCGCTGAAAACCGTATGCCAGTAAGAAGAGACGCTCAGCAGCGTCAGGCCGTTTTGTAAAAATGCCAGCAACATCACGCCAAGTACCGTACCGGTTAGTGTGCCGCGCCCCCCGCTCATACTGGTACCCCCCAGCACGACCGCCGCCAATACCGTTAACTCAAAGCCCATCAGTGAGTTAGGCGCAACCGATTGAGAAATCTGCGCCTGAACCACTGCGGCCACTCCCGCCAGCATGCCCATATAGCCGTAGACATACAGGTGCAGCCGCAGAATGTTAATCCCCAAGCGGGAAGCAGCATCTTTATTGCTGCCCATGGCGAAAATCTGCCGCCCGAGGCGGGTGTAATTCATCAAAATGCCGGTGAAAATGATGGTGGCGGCCAAACAAAATAGCGGGAGTGTTAAGCCATAGTCATAGCCGTCACTGCCGGTAAACGAAAACCAGTTAATACCGGTCATAAACCAGTCAGGGAAGCCATAGAGCCAAGTCCCGTTGGTGATGTACACCAGCAAACCGTAGAACAGATTCAAAGTGGCAATGGTGATAATAATCGCCGGTACTTTCAGCCAATAAACCAGCAAGCCGTTGACCAATCCCAGCAACAATCCCACCGTCATGGCTAACACGAACGCTAGCGCGAAG
This sequence comes from Yersinia massiliensis, assembly GCF_003048255.1. NCBI lineage: Bacteria > Pseudomonadati > Pseudomonadota > Gammaproteobacteria > Enterobacterales > Yersiniaceae > Yersinia > Yersinia massiliensis. Next base: position 386,607 of record NZ_CP028487.1, on the reverse strand, counting down.
CTGCCGCCATGGGTGATCACCCACGACGCCATCACATATTGCGCAATGGCGGTTACCGCAGGGAAAGAGATATCGATGCCGCCCGCAATCAGCACCACAAACAAACCACAGGCTAAAATGCCTAAAATGGCGTAGCTAGTGGCGACATCCGTTAAGTTCCCCAACGTCAGGAACTCAGGGCTTTTCACGCTCAAGCCGATAGCCAGTAACAACACCAGCAGGCCGAGATAGAACTCGTGGCGGCCCGTAAGGCGCCGCAGTGTTAGCTTATCCATTGACCACCTCGGCGATCTGTTGTTCTGTGCATTGATGCGGATAAAACTCGGCGACCAATTCACCTTTACGCATCACCAACACCCGATGGCTGTTGTAGTACGCCTCAGGGATCTCGTCACAAATCATTAATACCGCCATACCCTGTGCCGCCAGTGCCTTGGCAATGTGGTAGATCCCTTCTTTGTTGGCGATATCGACCCCGACCGTCGGTGAATCGAGGATCAAAATGCTCGGTTGTGTCGCTACCCATTTGGCAATGGCGATCCGCTGTGCATTCCCACCGGACAAGGTTTTGACCGGCAACGCGGTATCCGACACTTTGATGTTCAGATCCTGCACCAACTGCTTCACCAGTGCGGCGGCTTTGGGGTGATCGAGCAATCCACTGCGGGTGTGTAGTTGGTCGAATACCGACACGATAGTGTTGTCGTAGATCGACTGTTCCATGATCAAGCCCTGTGTCAGGCGATCTTCGGAGACATAGCCGATCCCTTGGTGGATTGCATCGCGGTTATGACGAAAATGTACGGCCTTACCCGCAACACATATCTCGCCGCTTTCCGGTTGCGTCATACCAAACAAGCTCAAGCACAGCTCAGTACGACCTGCACCGAGTAAGCCGGTGATCGAGACAATTTCTCCCTCATGTAGCGTCAGATCGATATTGCGATACTGCTCGCCACGGCTCAGCTTTTTGACTTCTAACAACGGTGTGGCTTTGGCGGCCAGAGGGGGTAATTGGCTGTAAGTGAAACGTTGGCCAGTCATGCGAAATGCCAACTCATGGCTATCTAGTTCACTGGCAGGCCAAGTGCCAATCAGCTTGCCGTCGCGCATCACGCTGATTCTGTCAGCGACTTCCATCACTTCATCCAAACGGTGGCTGACGAATACCACACAGATGCCTTGCGATTTCAGGTCGCGCACCACATTGAGTAAACCTTTCACTTCTTGGCTGGTCAACGAGGCGGTTGGCTCATCCATAATCACTAAGCGCGCATCGGCGGCAATCGCCCGGCAAATGGCGACTAATTGGCGATCAGCAATCGAGAGTTGTTCCACTTTTTTATCGGGATCGAGGGTGACGCCCACCCGTTGCATGGCGGCTAAGGCTCGCTCACGCATGCTTTTGCGTTTCACCCAAAAATCGCCACCCGGCAGATAACGGTGGACAGCAATATTTTCGGAGACGGTTAAATTGGGGAAAAGCGACAAGTCTTGATAAATCACCTGTACGCCGTAGAAGAAGGAGAGTTGCGGCGTCAGGTGATGAAACAACTTGCCGTCAATCAGGATACTGGCACCTTTTTCGGGCTGATATACCCCTGAAATCACTTTAATGATGGTGCTCTTGCCGCAGCCGTTCTGGCCGGCCAAACAGTGAACTTCCCCTTTGTTCAGAGTGAGATTCACCTGATCCAGCGCCAGCACGCCGGGGAATCGCTTACTGATATTTTCAAGCGTGATAAATGCGCTAGCCTGAGTCATGACAATACCTTCCCTAACGCCCTCGGTATGGCGCTACTTTTACCGCTATTTGGTGAGGGTGGTGAGGACCGTGGGGCTGTTTTCCCACGGCCTGTTTTACTGCTGAACCCAGCGTTGGCTGCTGGTTTATTCCCTGGTATGGCGTCTGAAAATCAGAAACCTAACGTTTTGGCATTATCTTTGGTGACTTCGAGAATTTTATTAAAACGAATGACACCTTTTTCGCTATCAACATCAGCTTTGCCCAAGCCGTCGATGGTCAGGTCTGGCGTAATTTTCTGCCCTTTCAGCAGTTGGTCGGCAATCTCTACCACCGCAAAACCAGCATCTTTCGGATCCCACAACAGTGCTTTTTTGATATCACCGCGCATCAAGTACGGCGCTGCCTGTGCTGGCATCGCAATACCGACAACCGCTATCTGATCTTTAGCCCGCTTCTTGGCAACCGCTTGACCGGCACCAATCGGACCCAGTGAACCAAAACCAATGATCCCTTTCATCTGCGGATAGGTTTTCATCAGATCCAGCGTGGTGGAATAAGACTTATCGATATTCTCCGCGACAGGTAAACGTGGGGTCACTTCGAACATGTCAGGGTATTTTTCTTTCTGGTATTTGATGGCGTAATCGGCCCACGCGTTATGCAATGGTACGGTCAGAGAGCCGACATAAATGGCATAGCCGCCTTTGCCGCCCATGGCTTTAGCCAGCTCATCCATATTGGCCTGAGCGTATTTTTCACTGTCGATGGTTTCAACATCCCACTGACCAATACGTTGATCCGGTGATTCATGGGTTAATACCACGATGCCTTTTTCTTGCGCTTTCTTCAGTACCGGCTCCAATACTTTGGCATCGTTCGGCACCACAATGATGGCATCCACGTTTTTGGCGATCAGGTCTTCAATCACTTTGACTTGTTGCGCTGGGTCTGGCGTCGCTGGCCCAACTTGATAAGCGTTCACATCCAATTTTTTCGCGGCTTCGTTAACGCCAACTTCCATACGAGTAAACCAAGGAATGCCGGTCACTTTCGCCACGACAGCAATTTCAGGTTTTTTTTCTGCCATCGTTTGCGTGGTGAACAGCATGCATGCCGAAACAACACATGCATTCAGTAATGCGAGATTGAATTTCATAGCAATACCTTCTTGTTTTCTTTCAGATAACGGGTTGGTTGCAGGGTGAAGAGTCATCGGTGTTGCAAAGTGAACGTTTTATTTTCATGTGACTGCTTTTCACACACAGAAGGTTAACAAAAGAACACAAGAGGCTGCGCGACGAGGCAAAGTGAAATGTGATATACGCCCACAAAGGTAAAATTTAATAATAAATTAAGTTAATAAATAGTTAATAATTTAGAAGAAAGAATTAGCCCGATCAAATACTCTTATTTTCAATACAATTTAAACCCATTATTTAAACACAAAATTAACAATTGGCATTATCAAAAACATTTGTAGCACGTACAAAGCACCACTCAACTGGCAGCCAATACTGCAATTTATCTAAACTGTGACTGATATCACTTTATTGAGTCATTAGGTGCCTGCCGCCCCTATTCTATGCCTTCATTTGACGCCCTTAAAACGAGGCTGCTCGCAGTTTATGTCGAGAAAATTCCGTTTCGCTTCCTCGCGGTGATCTTTTTCTTTCATCTAGCAGGAATATGATATAATCCACCGAAAGCGACACTCGCCTATCGAAAGCCTACGTTTATGACCATTCACTACGCGATCCCTGCTTTTAATGTAAAGATTGCGTCAATTACCGCATTCCTAAAAACAATAGTTAACTATTGATGTCTGAATAATGAGTTATCGACGTCTGAATAGTTTTTTACCGATGTCTGACGATATGTATCGCTATCGAGTTATGTCCTTATGCGCTACACACTCACACTTAACGCATAAAGATAGAGTTCATATGATCAAGCCGCAGAAGTTCCACATTTCCTTGCTCCAACCGCGCTATTGGCTAACTTGGTTTGGCCTTGGGTTGCTGTTCCTGTTAGTCCAATTGCCCTACCCATTGCTCAACAAATTGGGGGTTTGGCTAGGGCGCACGTCCATGCGTTTCCTCAAACGCCGCGTTTCCATCGCTAGGCGAAATCTAGAACTCTGCTTCCCTGAGATGGACAAACAAGTCCTCGAACGCACCATTGTGGGTAATTTTGAATCCCTAGGTATGGGGTTGATGGAAACTGGCATGGCGTGGTTTTGGTCCGATGCCCGCATTAAACGCTGGTTTACCGTTTCTGGCTTAGATAACTTGAAAAAGGCGCAGGAAGGGAATCGGGGCGTGTTGGTGATTGGCGTTCACTTTATGTCACTGGAATTGGGTGGCCGTATGATGGGGCAATGCCAGCCCATGATGGCGATGTACCGCCCGCATAACAATAAAGTCATGGAGCTGGTCCAAACTTGGGGCCGTATGCGTTCAAATAAAGCCATGCTAGATCGCAAAGATTTGCGGGGCATGGTTCAAGCCTTGAAAAAAGGGGAAGCCGTCTGGTTTGCACCGGATCAAGATTACGGCCCACGTGGCAGCGTGTTTGCACCGCTGTTCGCCGTTGATCAAGCCGCAACCACCAGCGGCACCTTTATGCTGGCCCGTCTCGCAAAACCCGCCATGCTACCGCTCGTGTTGCTGCGTAAACCAGATGCCAGTGGCTATGAGCTGCTGATACAACCGGCATTGGAAGATTACCCCATCCATGATGAAGTTGCCGCTGCTGCCTATATGAACAAGGTGATAGAGCAAGAGATCTTGCGTGCGCCAGAGCAATACCTGTGGTTGCACCGTCGCTTTAAAACCCGGCCCGCCGGTGAGCCGTCACTCTACTAAATGCCCCCAATGGCGTAAAAACCGCTAACAGAATAAAGCCCGCAAAATACGCTGAGTGATTCCTCAGCGTTAATTATGGTGTGTTCTATTATTTAAATATATTACTTCCATTATAATTTAATTACTATTTAGATATTAATATATTTTTGTAACTATAATTTCTTGGCTATTACCTATAGCAAACATAGAATTTTTATATGGTTTCCAAGGAAATATAATGAAAAACACCAATAATGACCTTAAATCTCATGACGATGATATTTCAAGCATTGTATTTTCTCGTAATGATAAAAGTTACAGATATCAGGATCCGAATGTTTCTATTGATACCTATATTCAGGCTCCTACTTACACACTTGATAATTGGAGTAAGATAAACCAAAGTGATATTATAAGTACGAATAATGCGGACCTTGATGGTATGAACTATGATTATCAGATCATAATTGAATTATCAGGCGAGTCAGAGATAGTCCGTGGCGATCAACGCCTGGCCAGCAAGCATCCAGATAAAACAGTTATCATGCAATATGATATCAATAGTGGTGAGTTAAAAACGGTTTATGGTGATCTGGATAAAATGCGGGGGGATAATGTTCGTTGGATATTAAGCTCTCATGGAAAAAATGAAGTTAATGGTAAAAATACACTTTTCTCTGATTATACCCCGGCGCAGTTGGCAGGGGGCTTAGCAAAATTAAGAGTAAAAAACACTCAACTCATTAACCCCAATAGAATTGTTCTGGCTGGATGTAATTTAGGCAGTGAATGGAGTGTTGATCATTACGGCCTAAATGCCGCTAGGCTATTATGGAATAAAGGATTTACAGCTTCTGTTCGGGCCTATACAGAAGACATTACTATTAGTGAAACTGGAGAGCGGCATACTTACGATAGAGGGCATATACAAAGACGAAAATATAAGTCTCATCGTGTTGACTACAGTAAAGAAAATAATCAGCCCATTATGGTCAATGGGGTAGCAGCAGTGCAGCTACTCATTAATGATATCAGTAATGATCGAATTAGCTTTGACGAAGCGGCAACAAGATATGTAGACATTATTGATTATTATCTTCCCTATAATGATAAAGAAACCTCGTTGGCACTGTTAAAAGAGATTGTTAATAATGACGATCGCTATGTGGAATTTAATGATTATGTTGATAAGACACTGGATGGGGAAATTACTGACACAGTAAAATTCACTGATTATATATTGAAAAGGGGTATCAAAGATCAAGGTAAAGTAATAAATAGTTGGGACATTCTTAATCCAGAGGTTATTTATAATAATAGTTTAGCGAAAACGTCTGACTTTAATTACGATTATCAAGTCATTGTTCAGTTATCTAATGATGATATCGTGAGAGGAAGTGTTGAATTAATTGCTAGTAAGCATCCAGATAAAACACTCATTATCCAGTACGATGTTAAGAGCCAAGAATCACGTATTGTGCATGGACATCCAGATAAATTACAGGGAAGCCGTGTAAGATTGTTATTAAGTGGGCATGGTGATGGTGAACAGCATCTATTAGAGACGTACTCCGCTGAGGAGATATATGCAGGTGTTGAGTTTCTGAAAAAATCCAGAAATATGGTTTCACCAGAAAGAGTCATATTACTTGCTTGTGAGTTGGGAATAAACCCAGAAGACGGGATACAAAAACATTTTGCTTTAGAGTATGCGGAATTAATGCAGAGGAATAAAGATAAAGCGTCCTTACGTGCTTATAGTCAAGAGGTCATTATTGATGATAATGGGCAGCGCCTTACACATGTCTATAACTCTACAGAAATTTCCAGTAAAAATACTCAACATCGGGTTGATTATCGTACTGCTTCTGATGGTCAGTTAATCATCAATGATATGCCCATCGCAACCTATATTCTTCTGGATATTGCCGCAGAGAAAATAACTGTGGTAGAAGCAGCTGAAAAATATAAAAAGCATTTGGCATATTACTTCGCTGATAGTGACGGTGAAATAAATACTAAGATGTTATCGCAGACGGCTAATGATCCCCTTAAATGGCAGCGGTTCAATGATCATATCATCGATAACCAAGAGAACATCGAACCACAGAAAGGTAATGCATGGTTTTCTGACGGCGATAATCGGTCACTGAGCTTAAAGAAGAAAATACACAACGTAGTGACCCTACATGATGATATTTCTCAACATTCCAATAATGTTAATAAGCTCAGTGAAACCTCCCAGCATGAGTTATCGTCGTCAAAAGACAAGATAACAAGCAGTGAATTAGCTTTGAGTGGCAACAGCAGATTGAGTAGAATGACCAACATGTTAGGGCAAGGTAGTCAGATGATTGCTTTTACCCGATTAGTCATATCGACATCGGTGATGCTAAAGAAATACAACTCACCAGAAACCACTGAAAACGAAAAGAAAGAAATTAATGAAGCGCTAGCATTAAGTTGGAGCGAATTCTCAGTTGATTTTGGTATAAATGTTATGCAGCCCTATTTTGAGAAGGGGGCGATATTTTTTGCCGAAAAAGTCCCCCTTACCAAAGGAATTAGCCAGATTCCTGCTCGTGCGGGAAGCCTTATTGCAAAAGCGGCCGGGCCGGTACTCAATATTGCTTCTGCTGGATTTGATATCTATAACATTGTTAAAATATATGGGCAGTTAGAAAAAGAGACTGATCCAGATAACGCGAAAAATCTTATCGTCAATGGCACACTCTCCGCATTAGGCGCGGGTGTGGGTATTTTAACGGCTGCTGCTTTAGCCGTAGGTTTTGCTGTCGCTGGGCCATTAGGCATTCTTGCAGGTATCGGTATCTCATTGGCCACCATGATTTATAATGCAGTTTCGACAATAGCAAAATTAAAAGAGCAAATTGATTTAACGCCTTGGGAGGAGTTTAAGAATGGTACGCGCTTAACCTTTGGCGCGGACTTGGAGGAGAATATTTCTACTCGGCTGGAAGAAAAACAGAAACGTCTCATGCATAAAAATCTGGATCAATATGCGCAGGACATAGCCAATAAGCGGCTAATCCCCTCAGGGGTAACTGAGTATTATTATGTTTATAACAAATATGGTGAAGTTAAAAAAATACAACATTATTATATCAATAAAAACAAAAAAGAATACCTTCTTAATATCATTAATTATAATGACGATAATTACTTTAAATTTAAAGATGAATTTATACATAAAGATACGCATCAAATAATATCTGATGATATTTATAGAAAGAGTTGGATAAAATGTAGTTACAAAGAGTATGAAGAGTATAGAGGAAATGAAAAATTTTCTGTTGAAAGGAGAGAGGATGATGTTTTTGATATCAGTGGTAATACTCACTCTGCCATTATCATTGATCATGAATATTTTGAAGATAAATATTCAGATAATTATGTAGAAAAGCAGGAAATTCTCATATTGGATAATGAGAGAGCAGAGCACTATGGGCATTTAATGCTTGGTTCCTCTACGAATAAGAAGGTTCATTATAATACCGGCATTGGCAACTCTTATGTCTTTGCTGATCGTCATACGCAAAATAGCTTTGATGTCACTCAAGGGAAAAAAACACTTGTGGGGGGGGATCTAGATGATATGTTCTATCTCTATGGCCATGAATTGCATGAAACCTACCAGCCAAGTCAACTTGATGGTCGAAAGGGCGAAGATACGCTTGCTATCATGGGAGTTAATCAGGAAGGAGTTATTGGTTATGACATTAATTTAATGGCAGGAACTGTTCACTATCATTATAAAGAAACATCTCAACCCAGTATAAATGCGGCAAGAGTGTTGATGAAAATCAAGAATATTGAGCATCTACACAGTGCTGAAGATACTGATGATATATTATCGGGTAATGATCAAGTTAATTTCCTCAATGGGATAGGGGGCTGGGATATATTAACAGGTCATGGCGGTAATGATATGCTATCACTGCAATCGGGTGAGGCATATGGCGGTTCTGGATCAGATAATTATAAGATTTTACAAAACAAACAGAATAAATCGGTTTCAGTCACCATATTCGAACAGCCAGGTGATGAAATCAGCCATGTTATATTTGATTACTCTTTGCAAAAGATAGATGATATTTATTTATCTGGGAGTGATGTTTGCATTACATTAAGAAATGAGAATAAAACACTGACTACCTTGATACTTAAGAATATTTATAGTGACAATCATGGTGATAAGAAAAGGAGCAATGACTTTATCTTTTACACCAAAGATGGGTTTATATTATCCCCCCAGTGGCAAACAGCTTTAGTCAATGAGGGTAGCCAGAGTGATGGCGCATTTAACCCAACTTTAACTGCTTATCGATTTTCAAATAAGTTATCTACTTTATCGGGAGGAGGTAATTCAATACAGAATACCTTTATCTCTAAGAAAAATAGCGTGAATATCGTCAAAATAGACAATACCAATGTTGCATTGAAACATTTTATTGATCCAATGTTGCTCGGACATGATTTCAGCTCAGATATATTGGAGGGTAGTTCACAAGATGATCTCTTTAGTCATTTAGGTGCAGGTGATAAGATATACGTGTCACAGGGAAATGATGGGTATATTATTGACACTATGGCGCTATCTGAGAATACTCAGCATGATACTCTAACGTTATCAAATAATGGGAAACATGACTGGACAACGGGCCAGGAACAGATCTTTTTCCTTAACGATATCAGCGGGGATGATCTACAGATAACCTTAAAAACATTGAATGGTGTGCAAGAGGCTATCATAAGCCACAAACACTTACCTGATGATTATCTAAAGATAACGCTTCCTGAGCCTGAAGATACTAATCTGATAGAAAACAAATTTTGGGTAGTTGATAAAGATAAAAAATACTTTGTTGTTAGATATAACTTTCTTGAAGCCGTTATTTCCCCCGAGTCCCTGCCTGAAATCATTGACCCTAGACATTTCACTTTATCGAATGATAATGATGTGACTCGGAAGTTAGATTCATCAGCAGATGAAGATTTCGACACAGTAGAGGATAAGGGGTTAGCCCCATTAATCGATGATGCAAAAGATATTGATCAGTTAATTAATGATTTGAGCGACATGGCAGCTCAAAAAAACCAGCACTCATCTCTCTCTAACTTTAATCCCCATTTTAGTTCGTCATATTTGCCTCCAGTGGTTGCTGCCCAGTAATCATCTCGGCATATCAGAGTGTGGCAATAAGCTATCTCGGACATAAGCTATAATAGTGGTGGCTATCAAGGCCGCCACTGTTCAGACAATCTTAGCGCATAACTGTACCCCTTCCCTTCATCGCCTCTGCACTAAAAAGCATCAATTTGTCTTTAATTGCGCCATTTAAGTGCATCACAGTCTGTCAGAAATTACCTACAAAGAGTTACCTCCTCGTAATTACCCAGTTGATCAATGAAATGCAACTCTGGCATCACATTTGCTAATACCAAACTGGCTACACGCCAACAGACAGCGACGGTGCAGTCACTGTGCACCACAAAATTAAAATAGGTTCAACTTTGCCTCACAGGACGCTTTCATGAAAAAAATGATGATTTCCACGCTGGTAGCCGCTGCTTCATTAGTGGCATTAGCGGGTCAGGCCCATGCGGGTACTACTTTGGATGCGGTGAAGAAAAAAGGTTTTGTGCAATGTGGTATCAGTGATGGCCTGCCGGGCTTCTCTTATGCCGATGCGAGTGGCAAATTTTCTGGCCTTGATGTCGACGTCTGCCGTGGTGTTGCTGCCGCCATTTTTGGTGATGCTGAGAAAGTAAAATATACCCCGCTGACGGCAAAAGAACGTTTCACGGCCCTGCAATCAGGCGAAGTGGATATTTTGTCCCGTAACACCACTTGGACCTCCTCTCGTGATGCAGGCATGGGAATGTTATTTACCGGCGTGAACTATTACGACGGTATCGGTTTCCTGACCCACAATAAAGCGGGTCTGAAAAGTGCTAAAGAGCTGGATGGTGCCACAGTCTGTATTCAGGCGGGGACTGACACTGAGTTGAACGTCGCCGACTACTTTAAAGCCAACAAAATGCAATATACGCCGGTGACTTTTGACCGCTCTGACGAAAGTGCTAAGGCGCTGGACTCTGGCCGCTGCGACACCTTGGCCTCTGACCAATCCCAACTGTATGCCTTGCGCATCAAGCTAGGTAAACCCGATGAATTTATCGTTTTACCTGAAGTGATTTCAAAAGAACCTTTGGGGCCAGTGGTACGCCGTGGCGATGAAGATTGGTTTGCTATCGTCCGCTGGACACTGTTTGCCATGCTGAACGCAGAAGAAATGGGCGTGACGTCGAAAAACGTTGAAGCACTGGCGGCTAAACCGACCACACCGGATATGGCTCACCTGTTAGGTCAGGAAGGCAATTACGGTAAAGATCTGAAAGTCCCTAACGACTGGGTGGTTAAAATCGTTAAACAAGTGGGTAACTACGGTGAAAGTTTTGACCGTAACGTCGGTCTGGGCAGTGAGCTGAAAATCAAACGTGGGCAAAATGCGTTGTGGAACAATGGTGGCCTCCAGTACGCACCACCGGTTCGCTAGTCACCAATGATGTCTTGATGACAAATGACGTCTCCGGCAGGCCAACCCTGCCGGCTGTATGACCCAGACCGAGGCCCACACTATGTCACAACGCCCAACCGTCAAAGGTGCCTTTTCGCTGACCAATCCAGCGGTGCGCGCCTGGCTGTATCAAATTATTGCGCTATTGATACTGATCGGATGCGGTGCGTACTTGATTCATAACACCATTACCAACCTGTCCACTCGGGGCATCACCTCCGGCTTTGCATTCTTAAACAACAGTGCCGGTTTCGGCATTGTTCAACATCTGATCGACTATGAGCAGGGCGATACTTATGGGCGCGTGTTTTTAGTCGGGCTATTGAATACCTTGCTGGTTTCCGTATTGTGTATTTTCTTTGCCTCGATACTGGGCTTCTTTCTTGGGTTGGCGCGGCTGTCGGACAACTGGTTATTACGCAAACTCTCCACCATCTATATCGAAACCTTCCGTAATATTCCGCCGCTACTGCAAATCTTCTTCTGGTATTTTGCGGTACTGCGTAATTTGCCGGGACCTCGGCAGAGTATGGATGCCTTCGGCATCGCCTTTTTGAGTAACCGTGGCCTCTATTTGCCATCGCCTGAATTAACGACCGGTTTTATACCCGCGCTGATTGCCGTGCTGTTTGCTGTTGCCGCCATCATCGCATTATCTCGCTATAACCATTTTCGCCAGTTACATACTGGTCAGTTCCACCGCACATGGCCGATAGGCTTGTTGTTGCTGATTGTTCTACCGGCATTGGCTCACGTCATCTATGGCCCCGCGCTACATTGGGATATTCCCGAATTACGTGGGTTTAACTTTAAAGGTGGATGGGTACTCATCCCTGAGCTGGCCGCCTTAACACTGGCGCTGTCTGTTTATACCTCCACGTTTATCGCTGAAGTGATTCGTTCAGGTATTCAGTCCGTTCCCTATGGTCAGCATGAGGCGGCCCGCTCACTGGCGCTACCTAATACCGTCACCTTGCGACAGGTTATTTTGCCGCAGGCGTTGCGGGTCATCATTCCCCCACTGACCAGCCAGTATCTGAATATCGTCAAAAACTCCTCATTGGCGGCCGCAATAGGCTACCCCGATATGGTGTCGTTGTTCGCCGGTACCGTGCTGAACCAAACTGGACAGGCAATAGAAACCATCGCCATCACGATGTCGGTCTATTTGGCTATCAGCCTATCCATTTCATTTTTAATGAATATCTACAACCGGCGCATAGCGCTGGTCGAGCGCTAAGGGGAGCGAATGACGATGACATTAACCCGCGAACCACCTAGCACTGTGCGGCCGGGGAACGCATTCAGCCGGATGGTCTTTTGGGCCAGAAAAAATCTCTTTTCCAGTTGGACCAACAGCTTGCTCACTCTGCTATGCCTATGGCTAATGTGGCAATTGATCCCACCACTGCTGAGCTGGGCCGTTTTTAACGCCAATTGGATAGGGACATCACGCACTGACTGCACCCGCGAAGGCGCCTGCTGGGTCTTTATTCATGCACGTTTTGGCCAGTTTATGTATGGCCTCTACCCCATCGAGCAACGCTGGCGCATCAATACCACGTTAGTCATTGGGTTGCTGACGATGGTCCCGTTGTTCTGGCGTGGCATGCCGCGCCGTGGCCGTTATCTGGTGGTCTGGATGGTGGCTTATCCGCTACTGGTCTGGATGATGCTCTATGGCGGTTTCTTTGGTCTAACTCGCGTGGAAACCCGCCAGTGGGGCGGCCTAACCCTGACGCTGATTATCGCCGCTGTCGGTATTGCTGGTGCACTGCCGCTCGGTATCTTACTGGCGCTGGCTCGCCGCTCCAGCATGCCAGTGGTACGTATTCTGTCGGTGGTGTTTATCGAGTTCTGGCGTGGGGTGCCGTTAATCACCGTGCTGTTTATGTCCTCGGTCATGCTACCGCTGTTTATGACCGAAGGCACCAGCATCGATAAGCTCATCCGCGCCTTGGTTGGGGTGGTGCTATTCCAATCGGCCTACGTGGCGGAAGTGGTACGCGGCGGCTTGCAAGCCTTACCCAAAGGTCAGACGGAAGCGGCGGAATCGCTCGGATTAGGTTATTGGAAAACCCAAGGGCTGGTTATCTTGCCACAAGCCCTGAAAATGGTAATCCCGGGACTGGTCAACACCATTATCGCCCTGTTTAAAGACACCAGTTTGGTGATCATCATTGGGTTGTTTGATTTGTTCAGCAGCGTGCAGCAAGCCACCGTTGACCCCGCTTGGCTAGGTATGTCTACCGAAGGCTACGTCTTCGCCGCCGCTGTTTATTGGATTTTCTGTTTCAGCATGTCGCGCTACAGCCAGCACTTGGAAAAGCGCTTTCACACCGGACGTTCCACACATTGAGGCATAACATGAGCGACAATCAGCCAACTCTTGGCGATAAAATGATGATTACGCTGGAAAACGTCAATAAGTGGTACGGGCAGTTCCACGTATTGAAGGATATTAATTTACATGTCCGCCCCGGCGAACGCATCGTGTTATGCGGCCCTTCTGGCTCGGGGAAATCTACCACCATCCGCTGCATCAACCATCTGGAAGAGCATCAGCAGGGGAAGATCATGGTGGATGGTATCGAGCTAAACGATGATTTACGTAACATTGAGCGGGTGCGGACAGAGGTTGGCATGGTGTTCCAGCACTTTAATTTGTTCCCACACTTAACCGTGATGCAGAACTGCACGCTGGCCCCGAGTTGGGTACGTAAAATGCCAAAAAAAGAAGCGGATGAATTGGCGATGCATTATCTGGAACGGGTCCGGATTGCCGAGCATGCTCATAAGTTCCCCGGCCAACTTTCCGGTGGGCAACAACAACGCGTAGCGATTGCCCGTTCCCTGTGCATGAAACCCAAAATCATGCTGTTCGATGAACCGACTTCAGCACTCGATCCGGAAATGGTCAAAGAGGTGCTGGATACCATGATCAGTCTGGCGCACGAAGGCATGACCATGCTGTGCGTTACCCACGAAATGGGGTTTGCACGTACCGTCGCTGATCGGGTGATTTTTATGGATCGCGGTGAAATCGTGGAGCAAGCACCACCGGCTGAATTCTTCTCTCAGCCAAAATCAGAGCGTACGCGGGCGTTTCTGGCACAAGTTATTCACTAAATTCATTACGTTGGGAGTTTTCATTGAGGATTTTCGGGTGAGGTTAACCTCACCCTTTTTTATTACCACAATACCCAGCCATTACCACAATAAGTGACCCATCAGTGGCGCGCCGATCACCGTGATAATACCGGCTAACATCATCACCAAGCTGGACACGACGCCCTCCTGCGATCCCATTTCATAGGCTTTCGCGGTCCCTGCACCGTGGGAGGATGCCCCCAGACCCGCGCCTTTTGCCAACCCACTGCGTACTGATAAGCGCAAGAAAAGTAAGTCTCCCACCGCCATACCAAACACCCCCGTAATCACCACAAATAGCGCCACTAAGTCAGGTTGCCCACCCAGCTGTTTAGCCGCTTCTAATGCAAAAGGTGTCGTGATCGAGCGCACGGCGAGACTGCGTTGTACCTCTTCGGATAGCGTTAAGAACTTCGCCAGCCATACCGAGCTGACCACTGCCACGGTGACCGCAGTGATCACCCCTGCACTGAGTGATAACCAGTGGCGGCGAATAATCGACAAATTCTCGTAAACAGGTACCGCAAACGCGATGGTAGCTGGCCCCAATAGCCACAGTAACCAATGTGTCTCGCCAATATAATCCTGATAAGAGATATGGGTGACCACCAGCAATAACACCAAAACCATTGGCGTCAGCACCAACGGCATCAGTAACAATGAACGATGGCGGCGATAGAGCTTTTTATTGGCAAAATAGAGTACCAATGTCGCCAGAAAACAGGCGATGCTGATCATGAGGTCATTCATGGCGATTAGATTTGCGGCGTTGCAGCCACACCTCAAAACGGTAGACGCGATCAACCACTAACCCCGTAGCGGCGAGGGTTAACGAGGTACTCACCGCGATCACCGCAAAAATCTTCCAGCCATCAACCCGAATTAACTGGGCATAATTCACCACTGCTACCACCGCTGGAACAAAAAACAGCAGCATTTCGGCTAATAGCCAGCGCGACCCCGCCTGAACCCATCGCACCGGCATGATACGCAGCATAATCATTGCCAACAGCAATATCATGCCCACGATATTGGCGGGCAAAGGCAGATGAAAGACCCTAACCAGCTGATCAGAAATGATAAATAGTCCTGCGTAGAGCGCGACCTGAACTAGCACCTGTAAACGCGTGATGACCGACGGCGCAAAACTGCGTAACGCCAATAACATGAGAAACCTCAGTGGGGAATTTTTGCTAGTGCTCAGTATAGGCCGCAGGCAACCTTGCAAAAAATGAATTAAAATCATCGTAATCATGCCTAAATGGCATACTTTGCATTCTCAGCGATAGCTCGCTGACTAACAGGAAAACCTGATGGATATCAGAACACTACGTTATTTCGTGGAAGTGGTGCGCCAACAGAGTTTCACGCGGGCGGCAGAAAAGCTTTTTGTCACCCAGCCCACTATCAGCAAAATGCTGCGTAATCTGGAAGAAGAACTTGAGTGCAGCTTGTTGATTCGCGAGGGCCGTCGTTTACATCTGACCGACAGTGGGGAGGCAGTTTATCAACGGGGATTAGCGATCCTCGACCAATTTCAGCAGTTGGAAGCCGAGCTAGAAGATATTGGTTCGTTAAAAAAGGGCAAGTTGCGTTTAGGCATTCCGCCCATGGTTGGCACACAAATGGCCGTCCTCATCAGTCAATTTCGTCAGCGTTATCCCGGCGTGGAACTGCAAATTTCAGAATTTGGTGGCTTAACGGTGCAACAAGCGGTGTTGTCCGGCGAATTGGATTTAGCCCTAACGGCCTTACCCGCCGGTGTAGATTTACCGCTGACCACATTGCCCCTGTTCAGCCATCCACTTTGTGTGGTGGTGCCACGCACGGCATTTTGGCTCAACCGTACCTCCATCAGTATTCCCGAATTAGCCGATCAATCGATTCTGATTTATAACGAGGATTTCGCGCTCTATCGCCAGTTAATGGATGCTTTCACGGCCGCTGGGTTTACGCCCAAAATCGCCGTTCGCAGCGGTCAGTGGGACTTTTTGGCTGCCATGGTACAAGCCAATATTGGGATCGCTATTTTGCCGGAACCCATTTGCCAGCGGCTGGATAAGAAGGCATTGCTATGGCTGCCCTTAACACCGCTGATGCCATGGCAGTTGGGATTGATTTGGCGACAAGGCAGCTATCTCTCTCACAGCGCACAAGCGTGGATCAGCCGATGCCGTGAATTTTGGCCTAATGGTTCATTGGTGGATGTAGGGGGAAGTAGAAGTAAATCCGGCGACTGAATAGCCGCCGGATTGAAAGAGGATTAGCCTGCTTTGTCGATCGAATTAACCTTCTTTCTCGATCAACAGCGCTTCCAACAAGTCTAAATCGTGCAGCAGCTTTTGCAGGGTTTCGTTACTGATTTTCTGCGTGGCGCGCAGGTGATACAGCTCACCACGTTCTGCCCGTAATGCTGTTAAGCGGAAACGCCGCTCCAGATTTTCGACAAATAAGGTGTTCTCGATTTCATCCTTACTGCCCGTGCGCCGCCGCAGATTACCGATCACCCGTGAACTGACCTCTTTGAGCAATTCTGGATCAATGTTTTCCTCACTGTTGGCCGCCAACCGCTCTTCCATTTTATTTAAGCTGACAATGGCCACTTCCGCCGCGGCCGCCCGCGCAAAACGAACCTCTTCACGGCTAACACTCTTATCGGCCATGACCACGCCACGCAGTAATGGTGGCAAGGCAATCACCCCAACAATGACCGATAACAAAATGACGCCGGTGGCGATAAACACTAATTGATAACGGGAGGGGAAAGCTGAACCATCGCTCAGGAATAACGGAATCGACAGCACACCCGCTAGCGTAATCGCCCCACGCACCCCAGCAAATGACGCAACCCACAACTCGCGCGTGGTGTATTTGTTAAATTCGAGTGGTCGCTTGCCCAGAAAACGCTTACTGATTCTTTTCATCGACCATAACCAGCCGAATCGCAGCACCAGCAATGCCCCATAAATGATGGCAACGTCAGCAAACAGATTCCACGTTTGGATAGTCGGATCAAGCTCTGCCTGCACAATCGAGGTTTCCAGAATCCCCGGCAATTGCAGACCCAACAGAATGAACACCATGCCGTTAAACACAAATTCCAGCATCGACCAGACGCTATCAGCACGTAACCGCATTGTCAGTGGGGCGTTACGAATCACGCCGGACTGGCTGATGGTCATCCCCGCCGCCACAGCAGCTAGGATACCGGAGACACCGATATGCTCGGCAATCAAGTAAGAAGCGAACGGTAATAGCAGCAGCAAGACAATTTGCGTTGCCGGATCATCGCCACTCCAGCGGCTCATCAAACGCAGCGATTTACTGTATAGCCAGGTGACCGCAACACCGGCCAACAAGCCACCAATAGCGACTTTCAGGAATTCCAATGTTGCGCCGGACACGGTAAACACCATGGTGCCCATGGCAACCGCAATGGCAAACTTCAGCGCCACCAGACCGGAGGCGTCATTCATCAATGCCTCCCCTTCCAGTACGCCCATAATCGATTTCGGTATACGCCCTTTACCCACAATGCCGGACAACGCCACCGCATCGGTTGGCGACAATACCGCCGCCAGTGCAAAGGCCGCCACCAGTGGGATCCCCGGCACCATCCAGTGGATCAGATAACCAATCCCCACCACAGTGACCAGTACCAACGCGAGTGCCAGTGCTAATATTTCTCGCCCATGATGAATAAATTCACGCGTCGGTGTTTTCCAGCCATCGGCAAAAAGCAGTGGCGGAATAAACAGCACCAAGAATAACTCGGGGTCAAAATCGACATGCAAACCAAAGTGAGGCCAAGCCAATAAGGCACCACAGACAATTTGCATCAGAGGGAGTGGGACTTGGAACGGTAACATTCGGGTGACAACGCCGGAGAGCGATACCACCAAAATCAGAATGAGGATTGTAAAAAAGATTTCCATGCTTTCCTTAGACTCAACTCAATACTGCTCAACATAAAACTTGCTTGTACTTACCCGTAGACAGGGCCAAAGCGCCGCTTTTGATAGTAGATCACTTTTTTATTCAGCGGGGAAAAACCTGTAACAGAACGCAGGAAAAAACAAAGAATGTGGGGTTAAAGTGAGATGGGAAATAGTATCGGGGGCAGAGAGCCCCCGATAAGCAAACTAATAACCATTTGTGTGGGCTTAAATTGCCCAGCCACCGGCATAGAATACCACCAGTGCCACGGCAATAATGACGGTACCCAAGTTCAGTTTACGCCATTCGCCGGAACAGATACGACCAATCACCAATGAACTGAAGCCCAGCATGATACCCGTCACGATATTGCAGGTCAGTACGATAAACACGGCGCACAGCAGGCCCGACATCGCATCTACAAAGTCGTCGAAATCCAGCTTGGACACGTTACTCAGCATCAGCAAGCCCACATACATCAACGCCGGTGCAGTGGCATAGGCTGGCACTAAATAGGACAGCGGTGAGAGGAACAGCATCAGCAGGAACAGCACACCGACCACGGTCGCTGTCAGGCCCGTTTTACCACCTGCCGCCGTACCTGCTGCGGATTCGATATAAACCGCCGCTGGCGCTGCGCCCACTAAGCCAGCAAAGATGCTGCTGACGGAGTCAGAGGTCAGTGCTTTACCGCCACTGATAATCTGGCCGTCTTTGTCCAGCAAGTTAGCTTGACCCGCAACCGCACGAATCGTACCCGTTGCATCAAACACCGCCGTCATCACCAAGGCCAAGACACTTGGCAATACCACAGGTTTCAACGCGCCCATAATGTCGAGACTGAAAATCAAAGAATTGCCGTTAGCATCCGCCAAGCTTGGCATCGCAAACAACCCTTGATACGTCACACTTGGGTCAAAGATCAGAGCAATAACCGAAATACCGATAATCACCAGCAAAATGCCGCCCGGCACTCGCAGTTTTTCTAAACCGAAAATCACCGCCAGACCCAATAACGTCATGATCACTGGGAAAGAGGTAAATGCGCCCAGCGCCACTGGCAAACCTTCGATAGGGTTTTTGATGACCAGACCGACACCGTTGGCTGCAATCAGCAGTAAGAACAGGCCGATACCGATACCGGTGCCATGCGCCACGCCCATAGGCAAGTTACGTAATATCCACGAACGGATACCGGTGACGGAGATAATGGTGAACAGTACCCCCATCAGGAATACCGCGCCCAATGCCACAGGAATACTAATTTGTTGGCCCAACACCAAGCTGAATGCGGTAAACGCGGTCAATGAGATGGCGCAACCAATAGCCATCGGTAAGTTGGCCCACAACCCCATCAGCAGAGAACCTAAGCCTGCAACCAAGCAGGTCGCCACAAATACGGCTGTTGGCGGGAAACCAGCTTTGCCCAACATGCTCGGCACCACGATAACCGAGTAGACCATGGCCAAAAAGGTCGTCAGACCGGCCAGCACTTCCTGGCGTACATTACTGCCACGTTCACTCATCTTGAAAAATGCATCAAGTGAACCTTTTGGCTTTGCTGCCGAGTTCGCTTGAGGATTGGTGCTAGACATGGTTATGTCCCCTGTGTGTCATTTTAAAGTAGTCAGCAAGCCAAGCGCCCATTCCATACGTAATCGTTTCCGTCCCTGCCGATTAACTCGTCAACTCACCCAACGCCAAGATGGCGGGGAAAATAGCAAACGATTAGCTGGAAGTACGCATGACTGAAATAAAATCGAGATTTAGGGCAGATGTTATTTAAGGCAAACGATTATCCAGCTATTTGCGGCGACTAATCAACATCAGATCGCGACATTTAATGCCTTTTTTAACATTAATTTGTCCAGAAGCATTAATTTGAGGTCGAACGGAAGTGTGAGCAGCCTCACACCTGTTAACCGTCCGCGACCTTTAGTGCTAAATCACGGGGGATCAGCGTTCCAAAGTGTAGGCACCGCCCTTCTCAATTGCCTGTTTATAAGCAGGGCGTTCATGAATTTGCGCTAAGAAATTTTGCAGTTTGGGGAAACCCTCAAGGCCGCCACGGCTGTTGATGGCTTCGATAGGGAAACTCATTTGGATATCTGCTGCACTGAAATCACTGCCAGCAAACCACTTATGTTGAGTGAGATGCTGCTCCAAATAATCGCGATGTGTGGCAATTTGCTTATTCAGGTAATTTTTCTGCACCCCATCACCCAGCGCTTTGGCGACCGGGCGAATAATCCAGGGTACGGGTGGCCCACCTAATCGACTAAAGATAAGTTTCATCACCAATAGAGGCATCAAAGAACCTTCGGCGTAGTGCATCCAGTAGCGAAACTGCTGCCGATCATAATGACCTGTAGGCTTAAACAGCCCCTGAGCATCATAAGCTTCTTGCAAATATTCGAGGATTGCCCCCGATTCCGCTAACGTCAGATCGCCATCGGTGATCACCGGTGATTTACCCAGCGGGTGCACTTTTTTCAATTCAGGCGGGGCCAACAAACTGCCGGCATCGCGCTGATAGCGCTTTAATTCATAGGGGACTTGTAACTCCTCCAACATCCACAAAATACGCTGTGAACGTGAATTATTTAAATGGTGAACAATGACCATAATCAAGCTCCTTATGATGGATATCAGAGTATTGATTATAGTGATAAAAGAATTTCCGGGGTTATTAAGCGATGATAAATCGGTTCAAACTCGGTAAACGGGCAGAGAGAACACTGCCCGTGGCGATAACTCAATCAATCAACGGTTGTTGGTCATTTTTCAACGATAGGCTTTTTAATTTTTCGGCCGGAATTTTACAGACCATTTCGCGAATAATTCCGGCGATCGAGTTCTCAGGGAAACTTTCCCATTGCCCAATACTCTCACGCTTAGCGATGACTTTCCCTTTACCGAAAGTCTCAGAAAAATAAACTCTGTCGAATACCGCTCTTTCTAACCGCTCACAATTGACGACATTAATGGCATGCGAGCTACGTATAGTAATCCCTTTATCCTTGGAGATAACACTCGGCTGCTTATAGTTATTAATTAAGTAAAATTGGCGCAGGTGGGGATTGCCGTTATAGAGGGACAGGCTTTCAAATGATAGATAAGTCGTCAGTTCTTTATTATCAACCAATTTGGCCATATGAGGCGGTTTGTTCTCTACTTTTTGTGTCTGCGGCGCACAGCCAGTGACCAGCGCTATTGCGATAATCATCAGTAGAGGTTTCATTATTCATTCCCTGCGGCGATATCAGGCCGTTCTTGGAGAAGCAGCGCCCTGCTAATGTTGCCCTGAATGGAGCAACTCAGTAAAGATTTACCCTTTTTACTGTCGAGCATGACGATTTTTTCTGCGCTATCTTTAGCAGGAGCAATACCATCGACAGCAGTAGGATTAGGCTGCCAAGGTTGGGACGGGTTGATCTTTATTTGCGCATGCGTGATATAAGTGTCGCTGTTCTTCTGCCACTTAAGTTCTGGTGTCAAGGCAATCACTTTCTCAACCGGCTCGTTGATCAGTAGTCCCCAGAAATAGTATTTCCCTAATTCCCCGAGGTCATTACTCTGCTCGTAATAGCCAGAGAGCGTGAAATCACCATCGCGTATGGTCTGGGTAAAGTAAGCAATCCTGCCATCTTTATCCTTCACTGGCACCCATGCATTTGCCTTTTTATCATCTTCCACACGGACAACTTTTTTTAACTCAGCACGGTGCTGATAAAGCGCCTGGAAAAACTGTGGATTACACTCAATAAGGCTAGCGGTTAACGTCGTTGCAGCAACACTACTGCCTATCGACGCGCCCAAAACTGATGTGATAAATATGATTTTTGCTACAGACATGTCTATTCCCTTATGCATTTTGTCATCCGCCGCAAACGCATTGCACGGCGCGCCTTAGCCAACCACTACCCCTGATAACTGGCTAAGTTCTTTCTATCGGCAACTCGGTACAGCACTTTAGAATTTTTACTTTTTCCTAACATCCACTTAGCCATGGAATACAGTCGAGTTAAGAGGAATGTTTCGGCGATAAATATAAAAAAACCCCGCAAATTTGCGGGGCTTTTATCGAAGCAGTGGCTAAATGTTTTTAGCGCGATGTTAGAACGGAATAATGTTAGAACGGAATATCGTCGTCAAAATCCATTGGAGGCTCATTGCCGCCTTGTGGCTGAGCTGCTGGGGCAGACTGAGCAGGGCGTGAAGTTTGACCGCCGCTGAACTGATTACCACCTTGTGGTTGCTGAGGCTGACCCCAACCGCCTTGCGCGCCGCCATCTTGCTGTGAACCACCTGCTGGTGCGCCACCGCCTTGACGACCACCCAACATTTGCATAGTACCGCCAACGTTAACCACAACTTCAGTGGTGTAGCGCTCTTGACCACTTTGGTCCTGCCATTTGCGGGTTTGCAATGCGCCTTCGATATAGACCTGAGAGCCTTTACGCAGATATTCACCCGCGACTTCAGCCAGCTTGCCGAACAGCACGACACGGTGCCATTCCGTTTTCTCTTTTTGCTCGCCGGTTGCTTTATCACGCCAGCTTTCGGAAGTGGCCAGGGTGATATTGGCAACAGCCCCGCCGTTAGGCATGTAGCGGACTTCCGGGTCTTGGCCCAAATTCCCGACCAAAATCACTTTGTTTACGCCTCTGCTGGCCATGTGAACTCTCCTGATGAAGTAAATTTTGTACAGTATAAACGAGTCAGTTTAACACGCGAACCACCAAACGGCACAACTGATCATAACTGCGTAATGCATTACAGATTTATCACGCTATCTGTCTTAATTGTACTCGGATACTGGATATCCATTCAGGTTTTTTTGTGTCATAATTATCCGTTTCGTACTGGCCGTGCCCTTTTTTCGGCGTTGTAAACGTGTGCCTACTGGCAACTTAACACAGTGATTTTTATGGCAAATGGGCAATTCCCTCACGCCTAAGTCATTGTTGTTACAGGCACGATGTCAATACCCTGCGGTTTCAAAGTTCGTGGGGCTAAACGCGAAAATGGCACGGTGAGAGGCTCAGTCTACATCCGGGAAGTGTTTGAATGGATAATATCGAAGTTCGGGGCGCTCGCACCCATAATCTTAAGAATATCAACTTGATCATCCCGCGCGACAAACTGATTGTTGTCACCGGCCTATCGGGTTCAGGCAAGTCCTCGTTGGCTTTTGATACCCTGTATGCCGAGGGGCAACGCCGTTATGTTGAGTCTCTCTCTGCCTATGCGCGCCAATTTCTATCGCTGATGGAAAAACCGGATGTCGACCATATTGAAGGTCTGTCACCGGCCATTTCCATTGAGCAAAAATCGACATCCCATAACCCGCGTTCCACCGTGGGGACCATCACCGAAATTCATGACTATCTACGTTTGCTGTTCGCCCGCGTCGGTGAACCACGTTGCCCTGATCACGATGTCCCGTTGGCGGCACAAACCGTCAGTCAGATGGTCGATAATGTTTTAAGTCAGCCTGAAGGCCGCCGCCTGATGCTACTCGCGCCCGTGGTACAAGATCGCAAAGGCGAACATACCAAAATGCTGGAAAATCTGGCGATGCAGGGCTATATCCGAGCACGAATCGACGGCGAGGTTTGCGATCTGTCAGACCCACCCAAGTTAGAGCTGCAAAAGAAACATACCATCGAAGTGGTTATCGACCGCTTTAAAGTACGTGACGATATGGCGCAGCGTCTTGCTGAATCATTTGAAACGGCACTCGAGCTATCTGGCGGCACGGCTGTCGTCGCCGATATGGACGATCCTCAGGCTGAAGAATTGTTATTCTCCGCCAACTTTGCCTGCCCAATTTGCGGCTATAGCATGAGCGAGTTGGAACCGCGCCTGTTCTCCTTCAACAACCCCGCAGGTGCCTGCCCGACTTGTGATGGCCTCGGCGTACAACAGTTCTTTGACCCTGATCGCGTACTGCAAAATCCTGAGTTATCGCTGGCCGGTGGCGCGATTCGCGGCTGGGATCGCCGTAACTTTTATTATTTCCAGATGCTACGCTCACTGGCGGATCATTATAAGTTTGATATCGAAGCCCCCTTTGACTCACTAGACGCCACGATACAAAAAGCCGTGTTGTACGGCTCCGGCAAAGATACCATTGAGTTCAAATACATTAACGATCGGGGTGATACCACCGTCCGCCGTCATCCTTTTGAAGGGGTGCTGCACAATATGGAACGCCGTTATAAAGAGACGGAATCCAGTGCAGTGCGCGAAGAGTTGGCAAAATTTATCAGTAATCGTTCCTGTGCTTCATGCAGCGGTACGCGTCTGCGCAGAGAAGCACGTTACGTCTTCGTACAAAACACCACGTTGCCCGAGATTTCCGAACTGAGTATCGGCCATGCATTGAGTTTCTTCCAAGACATGAAACTGAGTGGCCAACGAGCGCAGATTGCCGAGAAAATCCTGAAAGAAATTGGTGACCGCCTCAAATTCTTGGTCAACGTCGGGCTGAATTATCTGTCATTGTCACGCTCGGCCGAAACCCTGTCAGGGGGTGAAGCACAGCGCATCCGCTTAGCGAGCCAGATTGGCGCAGGTTTGGTTGGCGTCATGTATGTGCTGGATGAGCCATCCATTGGCTTGCACCAGCGTGATAACGAGCGTTTGTTGGAAACACTGATTCACCTGCGTAATCTGGGTAATACCGTCATTGTGGTAGAGCATGATGAAGATGCGATCCGCGCCGCAGACCATGTGATAGATATTGGCCCAGGAGCCGGTGTACACGGTGGTGAAGTGGTCGCAGAAGGCACCGTAGATGACATCATGGCTGCGCCAAACTCTTTGACCGGTCAATTCTTGAGTGGCAAGCGAGAAATCGAGATCCCAGCTAAACGCGTTGCCGGTGATCCCAGTAAAGTATTAAAACTGATTGGGGCGAGCGGCAACAACCTGAAAGATGTCACCCTTACCCTGCCGGTTGGGCTATTTAGCTGTATTACCGGTGTTTCTGGTTCAGGTAAGTCGACGTTGATCAACGATACACTCTACCCCATCGCGCAGAGCCGATTAAATGGTGCAACCAACAATGAGCCAGCACCTTACCGCGAAATCCAAGGGTTGGAGCATTTCGATAAAGTTATCGATATCGACCAAAGCCCAATTGGCCGTACTCCGCGCTCAAACCCTGCGACCTATACCGGTATCTTTACGCCTATCCGGGAATTATTCGCCGGTGTACCTGAATCACGCGCTCGCGGTTACACACCGGGCCGTTTCAGCTTTAACGTCAAAGGGGGTCGCTGCGAGGCTTGTCAGGGTGATGGGGTGATTAAAGTCGAAATGCACTTCCTACCCGATATCTATGTGCCTTGTGACCAGTGTAAAGGGAAGCGTTATAACCGTGAAACGCTGGAAGTGAAGTACAAAGGTAAGAGCATTCACGAAGTCTTGGCAATGACTATCGAAGAGGCGCGTGAGTTCTTTGACGCCGTGCCAGCACTGGCACGTAAGCTGCAAACGTTGATGGATGTTGGTTTGTCATATATTTGTCTGGGGCAATCGGCGACCACTTTGTCTGGTGGGGAAGCCCAGCGGGTTAAATTATCGCGTGAACTGTCAAAACGCGGCACCGGTCAGACCTTATATATTCTGGATGAACCGACGACTGGCCTGCATTTTGCTGATATCCAGCAACTCCTGGCGGTGCTGCATCAGTTACGGGATCAGGGCAATACCATTGTGGTCATTGAGCATAATCTGGATGTGATTAAGACAGCAGATTGGATTGTCGATTTAGGGCCAGAAGGTGGCAGTGGTGGTGGCGAGATTTTAGTCTCAGGCACGCCAGAAACCGTCGCACAATGCGCCGCATCCCATACGGCTCGTTTCCTCAAGCCGATGCTACAACCGAAGTAAAACGCAAAAAAGCACTCAGGGGCAATTCATTGCCTCTGGTGTTTTCACGCGCTACACAAGTTTATCCCACCCCCTTTATCCCTCACGACTCTGAGGGCGAGTTAGGCAATCAGCTCTTATAGCTTCAATGACATAACATTAAGGGTGGAGGGCTAAACTCAAACCGCTAACGCTTGACGTCTCTGTTCCGGTAGTCCCTGCAACACCAACTGATAAGAGCAATCGACTAACGAATAAAACTGCGAATTCGGTAGCTCCCCATCCAGAAACACCGTGTTCCAGTGCGCTTTATTCAAGTGTTCACTCGGCACGATATCCGGATGTTTCTCCCGTAAGCTCTCCGCCAGTTCTGGGCTAGTTTTTAATGAAATTGACGGTCGGCCCTTGGTTTCCCCCATCATGGCGAACATCACGTCTGCGACTTTAATTTGATTGACCTGCCATGCCTCATGATCGCTCTGCTCAGCGCCGGGCTTAGACATGCAGTACTCCAATAGTGCGGAATTATTCATTGGTAATCTCCTGTAATGGGCCTATACCGACTGGCGAAAAGGCCTCATAAGCGATTCATTCCATACGCTTTCAACGATTCATTCCATTGATGCAGCAACATGCTGAAGTGGTAGCTTGCACCTATTGTGGAAGATTTAATGTGAGCGATGAATGATCATTTGGCATAAATCAGCCAACACTAATGAGTATATTCTTTAATCGATTTACAGCCATGAACTCGCGGTAAAATAGACAAGAGACGAGGGTAAGTTGCGGAAAGGTGGAAGAAAAAAGACGGGAGAAATAGATAAGAAAAAGGCGCAGTATCTGCGCCTCGATCACTCAGTTATTGCACGGCAGCAAAAGCCGCAGCAACCCGCTGAACATTGCCGTGATTGACACCTGCCATGCACATCCTGCCACTGGCAATCAGATACACACCAAACTCTTCCCGCAAGCGATCAACCTGCGCTGCGCTAAAACCGGTATAGCTAAACATACCTCGCTGTTGCAGCAAATAGTCGAAATTGCGATTTGGCAGCGATGCTTTCAAGGCTTGTACCAGTGTGCTGCGCATTTCAATAATCCGCAAACGCATCTGTTCGACTTCCGCTTCCCATTGGGCACGTAACGCGTTGTCATGCAGCACTTTGGAAACCACCTGCGCACCAAAGTTTGGTGGGCTGGAGTAATTACGGCGAACCGTCGCTTTCAGTTGCCCCAACACACGGCCTGCTACGTCTGCACTTTCACACACCACAGACAGGCCACCCACCCGCTCGTTATAGAGAGAGAAAATTTTGGAGAAGGAGTTACTAACTAAACACGGCAATCCCGCAGCAGCCATCTCGCGAATGGCATAAGCATCTTCATTCAACCCAGCGCCAAATCCCTGATAAGCAATATCGAGGAATGGGATCAGATCCCGCGCTTTAGCCACTTCAATTACCTGATCCCATTGTGCATTCGTCAGATCAGAGCCAGTGGGGTTATGGCAGCAAGGATGCAGCAAAACAATACTTCTGGCGGGTAATTGCTGCAATGTGGCCAGCATTTGATCGAATTTGACGCCCAGCTTTTCGTCATCAAAATAAGGGTAGGTATTTACCTTGAAACCTGCGCCACCGAAAATCGCGACATGGTTTTCCCAAGTAGGATCGCTCACCCAGACCTGCGAATCAGGGAAATAAGTATGAAGGAAGTCAGCTCCGACTTTTAAAGCACCAGAACCGCCTACCGTTTGGATCGTCGCCACGCGTTGTTGAGCCAGTATCGGGTGCTCGCGACCAAAGAGAAGCTGCTGAATCGCAGTGCGGTAGGATTGCAAACCCTCCATCGGCAAATAGACTGGGGTTCCATGGGGCTGAGCGTTCAATTGTGCTTCAGCGACGTCTACCGCCTGCATTTGCGGGATTTCACCCAATTCGTTGTAATAAAGCCCAATGCTCAAATTGACCTTGTCTGCTCGGCCGTCGGCTTTAAAACTTTCCATCAGTGAAAGGATTGGGTCACCTGCGTAGGCGTCAACATGTTGGAACACGGTGCTGCACTCCTTTATCGATAATCGTCGTCAATACGCTAAATCATTCGCGTTGCCACCTACCAACGATTTAGCGTATACCGCATATATTTATGCAGCTTACCTTATTCCCCTAAATATTCCATCGTTACGCGGGAGGTCAGCTTAGTGATCAATTCGTAGGCGCTGATACCGGTACAGGCTGCAATTTTCTCTACGGGCAATTCTGCCCCCCAGAGCAAGACTTCATCCCCGACTTTGTCGTTAGCATCCGGCCCAAGATCGACTGAAATCATATCCATCGATACTCGGCCAGCAATGCCAACCTCACGCCCATTGATCCACATCGGTGTCCCCGATGGCGCGCTACGAGGATAGCCGTCACCATAACCAATCGCCACCACACCTAGCCGCGTATCTCGTTCACTGACCCAAGTGCCACCATAACCCACAGGTTCACCGGCTTTATGTTCACGTACCGCAATCAAACTGGATTTCAAGGCCATCGCGGGCTGCAAGCCAAAATGGCTAGCATGGGGTTGATCCAACGGCGAAGCACCGTAGAGAATAATCCCAGGGCGAACCCAATCACGATGCGCCTCTGGCCACAACAAAATACCGCCGGAGGCGGCAATCGACTGTTTACCGGGCTTATCGGCGACAAAGGCATCAAAACAGCGGAGTTGTTGGTGAGTGGTATCGACTTCTGGTTCATCCGCGCGACTAAAGTGGCTCATGATATTGATCGGCTGGACCACATTGCGACAGGCGCTTAAACGCTGATAAAAAGCGTCTGCGTGTTCAGGACGAACGCCCAAACGATGCATCCCAGTATCCAGTTTCATCCAAACATTGATGGGGGCGGGTAAGCTCGCGGCTTCCAGCGCTTCCAACTGCTCAATACTGTGCACTGCTGTTTCAATGCGATTCGCCACCAGAATGGGCAGGTCTTCTGCGGCAAAAAAGCCTTCCAGCAGTAAGATAGGTTTGACAATGCCGCCAGAACGCAGCATCAGCGCTTCGCTAATACGCGCAACACCATAGCAATCAGCATCCTGCAACGTATGCGCAATTTCCAATAACCCGTGGCCATAAGCGTTTGCTTTCACAACGGCAATCAGGCGGCTTTGCGGCGCCATACGCCGCACCTGTTGCAAGTTATGTCGCAGAGCGCGGCGGTCAATGACTGCAGTTGCCGCTTTCATTTCTTATCCTTAATTATCAATTATATATGTAAAGAAATTAGTGTTATTGGCTCACAGCAAGTGGACGCAGTTAACCCCTGCGGTTTCACGAATGAGGGGGATTGACTATTCGTCGTCGTATTGTGGGCCTGCGTAGTTATCGAAACGCGACCACTGACCATTAAATTTCAGTCGAACAGAACCGATCGGGCCGTTACGCTGTTTACCCAAAATAATCTGGGCGATCCCTTTCTCATCACTGTTTTCGTGATAAACCTCATCACGGTAAATAAACATGATTAAGTCGGCATCCTGCTCAATTGAGCCAGATTCACGTAAGTCGGAGTTGACGGGGCGTTTATCGGCGCGTTGCTCCAAGCTACGGTTAAGCTGCGACAGCGCAACCACAGGAACTTGTAGCTCTTTCGCGAGCGCCTTGAGAGAGCGTGAGATTTCGGCAATTTCCAAGGTGCGGTTATCGGAAAGCGATGGCACCCGCATCAATTGTAGGTAGTCGATCATGATCAGGCTTAAGCCACCGTGTTCACGGAAAATACGCCGTGCACGAGAGCGTACTTCCGTCGGTGTTAGGCCAGAGGAGTCATCGATGTACATATTGCGCTTTTCCATCAATATCCCCATGGTGCTGGAGATACGCGCCCAATCTTCATCATCAAGTTGGCCAGTACGAATGCGAGTCTGATCGACATGTGATAGTGACGCCAGCATACGCATCATGATCTGATCGCCGGGCATCTCCAAACTGAAGATTAATACCGGTTTTTCTTGCATCATCGCGGCATTTTCGCACAAGTTCATCGCAAACGTAGTTTTCCCCATCGATGGACGGGCCGCCACAATGATCAAATCCGATTTCTGCAAACCTGCCGTCTTTTTATCTAAATCAGAAAAGCCGGTCGAGACACCAGTGACACCATCATGGGGCCGCTGATAGAGCTGCTCAATACGTGCCACCGTCGCTTCTAGAATCTGGTCGACACTTTTTGGACCTTCATCTTTATTGGCTCGGCTCTCTGCAATTTGGAAAACTTTGGACTCCGCCAAATCCAGTAAATCTTCACTGCTACGCCCTTGGGGATCGTAACCGGCGTCGGCAATTTCATTCGCCACCGAGATCATCTCACGCACAACGGCACGTTCACGGACGATATCTGCATAGGCACCGATATTCGCCGCACTTGGCGTGTTTTTGGATAGCTCCGCCAAATACGCAAAGCCCCCCACCGAGTCTAAATCACCTTTTTGCTCCAATGATTCAGATAGCGTGATCAGGTCAATTGGCTTGCTGTTTTCCAGTAAGCGCTGCATTTCGGTAAAGATCCGGCGATGCGGACGGCTGAAAAAGTCATTACTGGCAACACGTTCTGACACGTTGTCCCAGCGTTCGTTATCCAGCATCAAACCGCCCAACACGGACTGCTCTGCCTCCAGCGAATGCGGCGGGAGCTTCAGCCCTTCCATCTGGCGGTCTCGTGGCTCTGTCGTATTGTTGGTTGGTTTTTTTGCGGCCATGAAGAGTGTTCTTTACCTTTGTTGCGAATAGAAAAAATGACGAATAGAAATTATAGCGACCTAGTATATACCCAAAGTAATTGGAGTTGCAGGTAACCGATAAATCAATCACGAATCTCTACACGCAAGATCTTGGCTACCTACCCAGAACCCTGTAGGGTGAAAATACATCTACGTCGAGGAGCTAATATGGCAAAGCGTATTCAATTTAACACCACTGGTGGGCCAGAAG
This sequence comes from Yersinia massiliensis, assembly GCF_003048255.1. Classification (NCBI taxonomy): domain Bacteria; kingdom Pseudomonadati; phylum Pseudomonadota; class Gammaproteobacteria; order Enterobacterales; family Yersiniaceae; genus Yersinia; species Yersinia massiliensis. Next base: position 355,467 of record NZ_CP028487.1, on the reverse strand, counting down.
TGTTGCAATACCTTGATTTTTCACCGGCAGATCCCACAGCTGACGAAGTGCAGGTTGAAAACAAAGCAATCGGCATTAACTATATCGATACCTATATTCGCAGCGGGCTTTATCCACCCCCTCACCTACCTAGCGGCTTGGGAACGGAGGCGGCTGGCGTCGTGGTGAAAGTGGGTTCATCGGTGAAGACCCTTAAAGTGGGTGACCGAGTGGTTTATGCTCAATCAGCGCTGGGTGCTTACAGCGAAGTGCATAATGTTAGCGCAGAAAAAATTGCTATGCTTCCCGAGCAGATTTCTTTCGAGCAAGCGGCTGCGTCATTCCTTAAAGGGCTGACAGTCCAATACTTATTGCGCCAAACTCATGAAATCAAACCCGGCGAAGTGTTCTTGTTCCACGCAGCCGCAGGGGGAGTCGGGTTAATTGCCTGCCAATGGGCAAAAGCGCTCGGTGCAAAACTGATTGGCAGCGTGGGGTCGGATGAAAAAGCAGAGTTAGCCAAAGCGGCAGGCGCTTGGGCCACCATTAACTATCGCACTGAAAATATCGCTGAGCGGGTGGTTGAACTGACCCATGGTGAGAAAGTGGGTGTTGTCTATGATTCGGTTGGGAAAAGTACGTGGCAGGACTCACTCAACAGCCTCAAACGCAGGGGATTAATGGTCAGCTTCGGGAATGCTTCGGGTCCTGTGACCGGTATTGACCTCGCGACGCTGAATCAGAAAGGTGCGCTGTATGTGACACGCCCATCACTCAATGCTTACGTGACCAATCGACAAGAGCTGGAAACCGCCAGTCATGAACTGTTCTCACTGATCGCGAGCGGTGCCATTAATGTTGATGTGGCTAAAAACCAGCAATTCCCGTTGCGGGATGCTCGTCGTGCCCATGAAATATTAGAAAGCCGCCAAACAACAGGGTCTAGCCTGCTGATCCCTTAATTTGCTAAGTCGTTTTGAGTTAATCTCGCGATAAAAATAAAGGGCTCCTGATTAGGAGCCCTTGCTTTCTTTGATGCATATGTAGGGGTACAGCTGGATAATCTGTCAGAAGCCGATCTGTTTTGGTAACAGTGCCGTTTATACGGCTATTTCTTGCCTCTAGCAGAGATGAAAAAGTGATACCGAATCGTATCGGGTAGCATCCTAGCAAGCACGCCTGAGAAAAAATACGCTTTCACGACAATTTGCATCACTAAACTTTCAGGCTGTGATCGCTCACGCAAGAAAGCAAAATAATCAGTAACGCCTGACTGTCGGTTTCTGCATCGAACGCCATAACCAAACGACAACGATCGCTAGAACCAACCATGGCAATAACTTAATCATCATGACAAATAACCCGCCGACCATCATAAAAGCCGCAGCGACCAGCAAAGCCGCAAATATTCCCAATAATGAAATGCCGGTCACCATGAGCATGATGAAAAAACCGATAACAAATAGAATTTCAAACATGGCGAGCTCCTTACTCATTGTTTATTGCCCTTGCATCGCGCGACAAAGATCGCGGCACAAGCAGGGTTTTATCGAGAGTATTACAAGAAACGTGCCAATCTAATGATTAAAGTTAACGCATTGAATTTAATAGAAATAAATTAAATACGGCCTATCCGAACAAACGGATAGGCATGGTCAAATTAACTAACTTGTAGTGAATTAGACTGCGGATAGTGAATTAGACTGCGGGCGAGTGACAAGGGCCAACGCCTGCTCGACGACGGAGACATCCGCACCGGGCTTATGTGCATTCTCACTGAGATGGCGACGCCACTGACGCGCACCGGGCACGCCCTGGAAAATACCTAAAATATGGCGGGTAATGTGGCCAAGATAGGCACCTCGTGACAATTCCTGTTCGATGTAAGGATAGAGCGCCTCAATAGCTTTTACGCTATCAACCACCTCAGCATTAGGATCAAACAGCTCACGATCGACTTGCGTTAGAATGCTGGGGTTTTGATAAGCCTCACGCCCCATCATCACCCCATCAAGGTATTTCAGGTGTTCTTTGGCTTCAGCCAATGTTTTCACCCCACCATTAATGGCGATGGTCAGTGCGGGAAAATCACGTTTGAGCTGATAAACACGTTCGTAATCTAACGGCGGTATTTCACGGTTTTCTTTCGGGCTCAGCCCTGATAACCAAGCTTTTCGAGCGTGTATGGTGAAGATATCGCACCCACCCTGCTCAGCAACAGTTTGCACAAACTCACACAAAAACGCGTAGCTATCCAAGTCGTCAATCCCGATACGGGTTTTCACGGTAACCGGAATAGACACCACATCACGCATGGCCTTAATACAATCAGCCACCAGACTCGCTTCTGCCATTAAGCAAGCACCAAAGCGACCATTTTGCACGCGATCGGAAGGGCAGCCTACATTCAAGTTGATTTCGTTATATCCGCGAAGCTCAGCCTGTTTGGCACACAGTGCTAAAGCCTGTGGGTCACTGCCACCCAGTTGTAGCGCAACAGGATGGTCCTGTTCGCTGTAAGCCAGATAATCGCCTTTACCATGAATAATGGCACCGGTGGTGACCATTTCGGTATAGAGCAACGTCTGCTTAGTGAGTAAGCGATGGAAATAGCGGCAATGGCGGTCAGTCCAATCGAGCATCGGCGCGACGGAGAACCTCTGTAGCGGAAAACCGCTTTTAAAATCAGTATGATCGCTTGTTATAGCTGAATTTGTCAGTGTGTTATTTTCGTGCATTCTGGGTCATTTTGTCGTGTTATTTCTTCTCAGCACACCTCAATTAGAGGTCACTGGAATAGTGATAAGGGAAAAGCATCGCCTACTATAACACAGAAAAAAATCTTCGCGCCGATGACTAAACGGCAGGTCATATTAGTAAACTTAAAGTTTTGAATAACTAGAGTATTTGCTCTCGACTCTATCTCTTTCAATAATAAAAAAATATCTAAAAAAATTTCAGAAGAATAAATAATGTATATTCCATTAATTCCAATTATCAAGTAGAGTTTCAATACAACTTCTTTAGATACTCACAAAATAAAAACATTTGAATAATATAGTCAATCATATTTTATTGAACCCCACATCAGTGACCACACTTTCATCTATAAACCCATACAATAAGTTTTAATTAGCCCTAATAAATTAACTTAATTAACACTGGACGAACATTAATTCCAATAAAGAAATAAATGTCGGAAAATTCCCACAAATTTTAGTTTAAAGTCCTATTTAAAATAAAATAGTACTGATTAATATCGAAACCAATATTAACTAATGTGGGTTTTATTTATGAAAACACCTCTCTTCACGCCGATAGCAGCAGCGATCTTCGGCATACTATCGGCGTCTTCTGCCAATGCAATTGATGTAGACTCAACAATCACCAATATTGTAGAAGGAGATGATTTCAGTAACTTTAATGTATCTCATACCGTTGCTAACATGTCTGGTGGTTCGATTTTCATGATGAGTAACAATGCTCAAATCGGTAATTTATTGGGTGGTACCATTAGCATTATGGATGGCAACACCCAAATTAATAATATGTCCGATGGCTTTATTGCTGGCATGTTTGGTAATAGTAATATCCTTAATATATCTGGCGGTAGAATTGGTAATATCAGTGGTGCCAATAATTTATTAACCTTTGCCGGAGATGCTACTAGTCTGAGTGGTGGAACACTTGTGGGTCACGTTAATAATAACGCCGACTTAACACTCTCGGATAATGGTTTTATGACAATAGCGTCAGGAGGAGGTACTTTTAATGCTCATCTTAAGATGAATGGAGGCACCGTTAGATTAACATCCGGTACATTGGGCACAGACCATGCTTTTGATATGCTCAGTGGAACCAATAATACTTTGTGGGCTGTTGCCGATACAGAGAATGTTAACCTTAATATTGCATCTGGATTGACAGGTACGATCAATACCGATGCTGGCGTAAATCTTACCTTAAATAACCTGACAGCAGACGGTACCACGACCCTAAATAAAGACGGTGCAGGGACTCTGAGTTTGTCTGATACAAGTCACTACAGCGGGACAACCTCTGTCAATGGTGGTGCAATTAGAGCCACGGCGAATAATATTTTCAGCAGCCTCTCAGATTTCATCACTCAATCTGCGGGTTCTCTGGATTTGAATGGTTACAGCCAAACACTAAAGTCACTCAACCATGCAGGAGTTGTTAATTTTGGCGGTAGTGGTGGAAATACCTTGAACATCATCGGAGATTATATCGGCAACAATGGATTGCTGAATATGAATGGTGTATTAGCTGCTGATGTTTCAGTGACAGACAAACTCAATGTTCAGGGTAATACATCAGGAACGACTTATGTTCAGGTTAACAATTTGGGCGGAAGCGGAGCGCAAACGCTCAATGGTATTGAGTTAATCAGTGTTACAGGTTCATCTGATGGTGAATTCATTCAAAGCGGCCGCATTATTGCTGGCGCCTATGATTATTATTTAAACCGTGGTCTGGATGCCAATGCCAATAATTGGTATCTAAACAGCACACTAGCTTCAGTCAACCCAGGCCCTGGTGGTGGTGGCGGCTTAACGCCAGATGAAGGTACCGCTCTTGGACCAAGAATTGAACGCCCAGAAGCGGGAGCCTATAGTGCTAACTTAGCTGCGGCCAATAATATGTTTTCTACTCGCCTGCATGACCGGTTAGGGGAAAGTCACTACATTGATGCGTTCACTGGCGAGCAAAAAGTCACCAGTATGTGGATGCGCAACGAAGGTGGGCATAATCGCTCCCGTGATACTAACGGCCAACTCGATACTCGAACGAATCGTTATGTCCTTCAAATTGGTGGCGATATTGCTCAGTGGAGCAATAACGATAAAGATCGTTTCCATCTAGGCGTCATGGCCGGTTATGGCAATAGCAGTAGTACTACGGACTCACGTATCTCCGGCTATAGCGCAAAAGGCTCCGTCGACGGTTACAGTACGGGTTTATATGGTACTTGGTTTGCCAATGACACCGATAAAACCGGTCTATATGTGGATAGCTGGGCACAATATAGTTGGTTTAATAACACGGTGAATGGCCAAGACCTAGCGGCCGAAGAGTATAAATCCAAGGGCGTTACCGCTTCAATTGAAAGTGGTTATACCTTCAATGTTGGCGAAAATGCAGCGAAAAATACGCGTTATTACATCCAACCGAAGGCGCAGGTGACTTGGATGGGGATAAAAGCTGATGACCACAAGGAAGCTAATGGCACTCGCGTTTCTAGCGAAGGTGAGGGGAATATCCAAACCCGCTTAGGGGCTAAAGCCTTTATGAATCACTACCGTGACCAGAATAAAGAACACGTTATTCAACCTTTCGTCGAAGCCAACTGGATCCATAATACGAAAGATTTTGGTACAAGAATGGATACTGCAATTGTTCAGCAAGAAGGCGCCGCAAATATTGCGGAGCTGAAGCTCGGCGTAGAAGGAAAGGTAAATAAAAACGTTAATCTATGGAGTAATGTTGGTCAGCAAATCGGTAACAATGGTTACAGCGATACGTCAGTGATGTTGGGCGTCAAATATAGTTTCTAATACTAACTAAAAATGAACAAATCGAGCCATTCAGCTCGGTTTGTTCGCTTTAATTTAGCGCTCACGCCGTAAAATCTCGCCATGATGGTTAGGCAGTCTAGTAACACGAAGAACTCGATATCAGGCCAGTATTGAAGTTAAAAAGACAAAATTGCGATGCTCGCCAACCCTGCGCCTTTTCATCTATCGGCGATTAACAGTAAATATGGTAAAATCCCTTCAATTCGACTGCGGCGGGATGTATATGATGAACCCTATCAATCAGGAAAAACTGCTGGCTCAAGCTGAAAGCTTGTGTCAACAACGTAACGTCCGGCTGACACCGCAACGTCTTGAAGTATTGCGCCTCATGGCACAACAGCCCGGCGCAATCAGTGCCTACGATTTATTGGATTTGCTGCGCGTATCTGAGCCTCAGGCTAAGCCTCCGACAGTTTATCGCGCATTAGACTTCTTGCTGGAACAAGGGTTTATCCACCGTGTTGAATCAGCTAACAGCTATGTGTTGTGCCATCATTTTGAAGAGCCGACCCACACCTCAGCCCTCTTTATCTGCGATAGGTGCAAGATAGTGACTGAACGTACTACGGTGGGTATCGAAGAAGCATTGGCACAATTAGCAAAACAGTCTGGTTTTACGCTGCGTCATAGTGTGGTTGAAGCGCATGGTTTATGTGCTGAATGCGGGGTAATCGAAGCGTGTGAAAGCCATGATCATTGCGATCATGACCACTCAATTGTGGCAAAAAAGAAGTGATTGAGGCAAAAGAGAGCAACGCCCAAGAATCTCGTTTAAGCTGTCGTCGATATCACGGCAGCCTTATTTTTAATATTAGCCATGACCAGCAAATATGAGACACATCCTTGTGTCGCGTCGATACAAACAATCATTCCAATGAAAATCCTAATATAGACTCTATTATTAACATGCATCATCAAAGATGATTGAATAATAAATTTAGTTAAACAACCGATATGAGGCTTATTTAATTAATAGTGATTATTCTAGCATGCAGAAATTCGAATCATTTGTATCGATATCAGATTAATTCCATTTAGTGATGTGACTACCAGCGATATTTGCTGTGGTCTTCCCAGGCCTTCACTTCTTTCTCAGCCTGCTCTTTCTGATAGCCGTATTTCTCCTGGATTTTACCGACCAGTTGGTCACGCTTTCCTTCAATAACCGTCAGGTCATCGTCAGTCAGCTTACCCCATTTCTCTTTCACTTTACCTTTAAACTGCTTCCAGTTACCGTCAGCTTGATCTTTGTTCATGATATCTCCGTAATCTTTGGATTAGTCAGTTTATTTAATTCAACACGATAAATATTTTCCATATTAATAAGCATCTAACGCCATCTATATAAACTAATAATTTATAGTTATTAACTTATTTAAGCATCAGTAGAAATATTTATCGTAGGAATAACTATAGCAGAGGAGACTGATAATTAAAGGCTGGTTGATATTAATGACTGGATTTAGATCAAGAAAGCAAAAATAGCGACTGAGAATATTCAGTTAAAACAGCAGGTAATAATGTATTATCGGAATGCTCTCAATTTAAATATGATAAGAAAGATTGTAGGGAAATGGATAATATACCCTTCTGATGGGAAGGGTATATTGCGGTCAATTAATTCAGATCCAGTCCCCATTACGGATGACGCCAACAGCCAATCCCTCAATGGTGAAGCTTTGTTCGCGCAGATCAACGACGATCGGCTCAAACTCGCTGTTCTCTGGCAGCAGCTGTACGATGCTACCCTGCTTTTTAAGGCGTTTTACTGTCACTTCATCATCGATACGTGCCACAACCACTTGCCCGTTCCGCACATCCTGCGTTTTATGTACGGCTAGTAGATCGCCATCCAGAATACCGATATCTCTCATCGACATTCCATTAACCCGCAGCAGAAAATCTGCGCTCGGCTTAAACATTGAAGGATCAACTTTATAGTGCCCTTCGATGTGTTGCTGTGCCAGCAGTGGTTCACCTGCAGCAACCCGCCCAATCAGTGGCAGGCCCTCTTCTTCTTCCATCAGCAAACGAATGCCACGCGAAGCGCCAGAGACAATCTCTATCACGCCTTTACGGGCCAATGCTTTTAAATGCTCTTCAGCAGCGTTAGGAGAACGAAATCCCAGACGCTGCGCAATTTCAGCACGGGTCGGTGGCATACCAGTTTGCGCCAAGTGATCGCGCACCAGGTCATAAACCTCTTGCTGTCTGGTCGTAAGTGCTTTCATTCCGCCCCCTGTTTGTTTATACAGTTTTGCTGTGAGTATATACAGGTAAGCGGATATTGGGAACCAAAGAGTGAATAAAAACAGGGATTAATCACAGCTTAATTGTGTCCTGTTGTGAACTCGCCGCGGCTTTATGCGCCATAGCGTCAACTCAAATGGTGCCAAAGTACAGATATCCAGACAAAAATAGCCAGCAGAACAGCTAAAAACACGGCAGCAGAGCCCATATCTTTAGCCCTGCCGGATAGCTCATGAAACTCACTGCCGATACGGTCGACTACCGCTTCAATTGCACTATTGATAACTTCAATAATAATCACTAGAACAACGCTACCAATCAATAAAATGCGGGCTACAGCATCTAAATCTAGCCAGAACGCCAGTATGATAGCCACGAGCGCAACGACAGCCTCTTGGCGAAAAGCCGCTTCATTGTGCCAAGCTGCGATTAAGCCTTTCGCAGAATAACCCGCTGCTTTGTAGATTCGGGTTAGCCCTGTTAACTGATTTGCCATGTTTTATTGCCTTTATCTTAAGGAGATGATGATTTTTACCGCTTTCTGTTGTCTCATCACCACAGATCTAAAAACCAGTTTCTGGTATCCTTGCGATGAATTGCTAACAAGAGGCTTCAAGTTGTCATGTCAGGTTGGCGTAAAATATATTATAAGTTATTGAATTTACCACTTAAATTGTTGGTAAAAAGCAAGGTTATTCCGGCAGATCCTGTGACTGAGTTAGGGTTAGACCCATCTCGTCCAATTCTGTACGTTTTACCTTATAATTCCAAGGCAGATTTGCTGACTTTGCGAGCGCAATGTCAGGCACAAGATCTGCCCGACCCTTTGATTCCATTGGAAATTGATGGCGTACAACTCCCAAGCCATGTCTTTATCGATAATGGTCCAAGGGTCTTTCGCTATTACGCACCAAAACAAGAGTCAGTGAAGTTATTCCACGATTATTTGGATTTACATCGTAATAATCCGGAATTAGATATCCAGATGCTACCGGTTTCCGTGATGTTTGGTCGCTCACCTGGGCGCGAAGGTCACGGCACACCTCATCTGCGGGTATTGAACGGCGTTGAGAAGTTCTTTGCTGTCTTGTGGCTAGGCCGCGATAGTTTTGTCCGGTTCTCAACCACGGTGTCACTGCGCCGGATGGCCAGTGAGCATGGCACAGATAAAACAATCGCTCATAAACTGGCTCGCGTGGCGCGGATGCACTTCTCTCGTCAGCGTTTGGCGGCGGTCGGCCCAAGTTTGCCAGCCCGTCAGGATCTGTTCAATAAGCTGCTGGCCTCTAAAGCGATTGAAAAAGCCGTTGCCGATGAAGCGCGGACTAAAAAAATATCCCACGAGAAAGCACAGCAAAATGCCATTACGTTGATGGAAGAGATTGCGGCAAACTTCTCTTATGAAGCCGTACGTCTATCTGACAGGGTATTGAGCTGGACATGGAACCGCCTGTATCAAGGCATCAACGTCCATAACGCTGAGCGAGTACGGCAGTTGGCGCAAGATGGCCATGAGATTGTTTATGTGCCTTGCCATCGCAGCCATATGGATTATTTGCTGCTCTCCTACGTGCTCTATCATCAAGGGTTAGTACCTCCTCATATTGCTGCCGGTATTAACCTTAACTTCTGGCCTGCTGGCCCGATTTTCCGCCGTTTGGGTGCGTTCTTTATCCGCCGTACTTTTAAAGGCAATAAACTCTATTCAACGGTGTTCCGTGAGTATTTGGGTGAGCTGTTTACGCGTGGCTATTCGGTAGAATACTTTGTTGAAGGCGGCCGTTCACGCACGGGTCGTTTGTTAGAGCCTAAAACCGGCACGCTGTCGATGACCATTCAGGCCATGCTTCGTGGTGGGTCACGCCCCATTACCTTAGTGCCCATTTATATTGGCTACGAGCATGTCATGGAAGTGGGCACTTACGCCAAAGAACTGCGTGGTGCGACCAAAGAGAAAGAGAACTTACTGCAGATGCTACGTGGCTTGCGCAAGTTACGTAATCTCGGTCAGGGCTATGTTAACTTTGGTGAACCCATTCCGCTGACCACCTACTTGAACACGAATGTGCCGCAATGGCGGGATGCTATCGATCCGATTGAAGCACAGCGTCCAACTTGGCTGACACCAGCAGTGAATGATTTGGCTGGCAAGATCATGGTTAGAATCAACAATGCGGCAGCGGCAAACGCCATGAACCTCTGCTCTACCGCATTATTGGCCTCACGCCAGCGCTCACTGACTCGCGAGCAGTTACTTGAGCAACTCGATTGCTACCTGCAATTGATGCGCAACGTACCTTACGCGAAAGACGTCACTGTTCCGGATAAAACGCCGGAAGAGTTACTGAATCACGCCTTGAATATGAATAAGTTCGAGGTGGAGAAAGACAATATCGGTGACATCATCATCCTGCCACGGGAACAAGCCGTGCTGATGACTTATTACCGCAATAATATCCAGCACTTGCTGATGTTACCGTCGCTGATTGCCAGCATGGTGATGTACCACCGCCGCATTACTCGCGCTGAGTTGCTGCGTCAGATTGGCATGATTTATCCGATGCTAAAAGCCGAATTGTTCCTGCATTACAGCAAAGAGCAGTTACCGCATACGCTGGATACCTTGGTTGATGAACTGGCGCGTCAGCAGCTTATTTGCGACAAAGGGAATGAGTTGGTGCTGAATCCAGCCCGTATTCGTCCACTGCAATTATTGGCTGCGGGTGTCCGAGAAACACTGCAACGTTACGCGATTACGCTGTCGTTACTCAGTGCAAATCCAAGTATCAATCGTGGGGCGCTGGAGAAAGAGAGCCGTATCATGGCGCAACGTTTGTCAGTTCTGCATGGCATTAACGCACCTGAATTCTTTGATAAAGCCGTCTTCTCAACGTTGGTGGGCACACTGCGTGAAGAAGGTTATATCAGTGATACGGGTGATGCTGTTCAGGCACAGACATTGGAAGTTTATAATATGTTGAGCGCCTTGATGACGCCGGAAGTGAAGCTGACGATTGAGAGTGTCAGTATGCCAGCGGAAACCAGCGAACAGTTGCCAGAACCTGAAGAAGATAAATCGGAAAATTAATCGGTTAGCGTGACAATACTGTTAGCTAAACAATATTGGTTAGCAAACAGTATCGGTTAGCAAACAATAAAAGTGGCCAGACTTACCCTCTGGCCATTTTTTATAGGTAGCTCACCAGAATGCCTAAAAATAGCACCAATCCCACATAGTTATTGTTTAGAAATGCTCGGAAGCAGGCATCACGCTCACGTTGAGCAATCAACTTCTGCTGATGAACAAACAGCGCCCCTGCGAGCAGTAATGACCAATAAAATGCCCCGCCCAGATTCATCAGCCAGCCAACGGCGACCATCAGTACCAATGTCGCTAATTGCAACAATCCAATGATCAGTTTGTCATGTTGACCAAAGAGAATGGCAGTAGATTTAACCCCAATTTTGAGGTCATCATCACGATCAACCATCGCATATTGCGTATCGTAAGCGACCGTCCAGCAGATATTGGCCAAGAATAGTAGCCAACAAACTAAGGGCAAACTTTCGCTGACTGCCGCGAATCCCATCGGGATTGACCAACCAAAAGCAGCCCCCAAAACCACCTGAGGTAGATGGGTAACCCTTTTCATAAACGGGTACACCCAAGCCAGCGCCAGTGCCGCCAGTGATAGCCCGATGGTCATGCGATTCAGGGTTAAGACTAAGCCAAACGAAAGCAGTACCAAGGTGACGAACAGGATCTTGCTCTCTTTTTCACTAATGGCACCGCTGGGCAGCGGCCGAGAGGCCGTACGCTTCACATAGCCATCAATATTCCTGTCAGCATAATCATTGACGACGCAGCCCGCCGCGCGCATGAAGAAGACCCCTAAGACAAAAACAATCAGTATCTGAACCTCAGGAATGCCTTGCCCCGCCAACCATAGCGCCCACAATGTCGGCCACAACAATAATAAGGAGCCAATCGGCTTATCGATGCGCATCAAACGGCAATAAGCCCGCCATTTGCTTTGGTCAATACTTCCCTTCAATTTATCCATCTCCTAAATCTCACAGCCAACTCAGCCTGCAAAAACCGAATAAAGCGGCGAGGCCGGTAAAAAAACTTCTGTCAGTAACAAGGGTTTGCCTGATAGGCGTAGCAATGAGCGGCGCGCCCATAGCGCATTCTGCCGCCCTACCTGAATATAATCCCGCGTTAAATTATCGCCACCAAATAAATAGCGCCCGAGCGGTATCGTCCCTAAATCCACCAGCGCACGGTCTGGGCCTGACAAGGTTTCTTCGGGAATGACCGTGCGCCCCAGTAGCCAAGGTTCATTATCACCACATAAGATGATTTCCCGCAGCCAATAGCGTTCACTTACGGGTAAATGTGCCGCATCTTCACCTAATTCATCGCGTGTCACGAAGCATTCACGTTGCGGTTCGACATGGACTCGCTGGCAATGCTGCTCAAAGCGCCGAGTCATTGAGCCTAATTCCATCAACCAATCAGCAATATTGGCGGGAATATCGGGCTGTTCAATGGCACACCATTCGATAGGCTTTAAAATTGATGCATCGCCGATAGACATGCGACTAGCTCCCTGCTGGGGATTTAATAATGACGAAAGAGAGCGCTATTGTAGCGCAGAATGAGCCAAGGGCGGCATCTGATTATCATAACCACAACAACCAATTAACGCCGATAAATTCAGCAAAAGGATGCGCAGCATCGAAGCTCTAGAGAGGTCATCGGGTAAAGAAGATATTGCATAAAACAAGATAAGGCGCAGTCGCTGCACATACCGCCCCATAAAAAAAGGTGCGCCAAAGCGCACCAATCATCTAGCCATATTCGGCAGTGCCGGGATTAACCCTTGCCTTTTACACTGCCAATAAAGGTTTTTCGGGCTGAAGTTGAGCCCAAATGTTCCGCCTCGTTCAACAATTTCAGCGCCTTATCGACATCACCGGATTTCACCGCGTCTTTAATCGCTTGGTTGAAGTAGTTTTCAGTCTCGCTCAGCATCGGTTCTGCCGGTTTCACAGGCGCTGGCGCTGGTGCCGCGACCGCCGCAGTTTGTGTGCTGCCTACCACAACAGGAGGCGAAGCCGGTGCTGACTGAATTAAGCCTATCATCACGTTACCCATGCCTTGCTCGGCAGTGGCTTTGATTTTTAGGTTGCCCGTAGGCGTATGCTTAGCAATTGGATCTGGGATGTCCGGTACTGCGTTACCCACGCCCATGGCATAAGCCTTAGCGGGATCGAGCAGCTTAGTGGTTTTAGCCAGATCTTCACGGGTGGTATAGACCAACAGATAAATCTGTTTCTGGCCCAACGCAGGTGTCAGTTTCATCACCCCTTGCAGACGGTCGCTGGTCATGATGCCGGCTTTTTCATAGGTGAAATAGCTGGCAGGATAATAAGCTGCTGGGCGCATTTGCTCATCGAGCACCAAGACGCTTGGCGAGTACAACTGGTTATCCGCCACTAGGCTACTGAGCGTGATTTCCATCGAGCCACGGTCTGCGGGCAATGCAAAGGCCGCAACCGCACCTTCAATGTTCCCTTGCGAGATTTGTGGGCTGACAGACGTAAGTTTGACGTCTTGCGTTGTAGGTGGCACTAATGGCTGCCACGGCAACTGCTGTAGAGTGGCAGTACTGATTGTCGGCGCGATAGACACATTCGCCGGAGATATCGTTGATTCGGCCTGCACTGCCAGAGGTGCGGTGACCCCTAGAGCCAATGCCAAACAGAGTGTCAGCAGATTCTTTTTCATTGTTATACCTTATACATTGAGCGTCAGCGCTAACTGTGCACAGGCAAGGTCGGCAGAGTTAACCAATGATTCCCGTCAAACTTCAAGTTGCCTGCACCTTGGCGACCACTTGAATGATTGCGGGTGTCTCGCTTTATCTTATTGGAAACGGGCCGTAACCCACCTCATCAAAACAGGACAGCCGCCCCTAAGGACGGCTGCAACACGACTGTTACCACCAAGCTTCGAATTGTGCACCGAAGGTCACTTCGTTGTTCTTACCGCGGCTGTCAGTACCAATCGTACCGTTTTGCGCTAAACCATTATCCGGGCTGCCTGACACATTGTTGTAGCCCCACTTCTCATCCCAATTGGCATAAGTTGCGAAGATACGGATTGCCGGACGTGACCAAATGCTGTCGCCTGCCTGCCATTGTTGTGCCAGAGTCAGTTTGTACTGGCCGTTACGCTCGCCGGTATGTTGTGACTTCACATTGTCATAGCCAGCTTCCAGCAAGGTACTCATGATAGGGGTCCATTTGTACATTGGACGCACACCCACGCTGTACCAAGTAGTCCCGTTGTTGTTATCCCAATCAGTATCTTGGTATAACGCGACGTACATCATGTCCCACTTCTCGGCCAGATTGATGGCACCGTGGTCGATAACACGCAGCATATGGCCGTTATTATTGATTGATGCCCCTTGAGAATGACCGCTGTTATAGGAGGTCATGGAGTCAGTGGCATATTGGATAACAAATTTGTTAAAGCCACCCATCATGCTTTGGGTGTGTTCAGTGGTCAGCATCACGCCATCTTTCGATGCGCCCGGTGCTAATGCATAATCGTCTTGGGTATTGGCGCGGCCATAATCGACACCAAACTCAAGTGTGCCGCCTGGGTTAGTTTCTAAACCGGCTAAGCGAATGTCGTACACATCGTTGACAGTGTGGTCGGCATCTTTACGTTGATTGTCGATCCAAGCACTTGAACCGCCCGCTTCAGAGTTACGCGTAGCAGCCACAGATAACTTACCGAAGCCCAGATCAATAGCCTCTAAACCTGCACCTGGACCAGAAATGTCCCAGTAGTAGAAGTCAATCATATGGACGTCATGACGTTGATAGAAGCGTTTACCCGCCCACATGGTGGACCCTGGCAACCATTCGATCAGATTTTTACCCTGCACGTTGGCTTCACGGAAAGCCGGTGATGTGGATTCCCAGTCATCACGTTGTGAAACGGAATAGGCGACGTTAGTATCGAAGTAGAAGCTCTTATCACCTTCTTTCCACAACTCTTGGCCTAACTTAATTTCCGCATACGTCTCACATTCGTTACCCAAACGGTATTTACTTTGAGCACCGGTTGCTTTGAAACATTGTTGCTCGCCACCACTTGCTGTCCAGCCGATACCGGAACGCGCGTACCCGTGGAAATCAACAGCCATCGCTTGAGTGGAAAGGACACCAGCGGCAACAGCCAGTGCTATCGGTAACTTGCGCAGAGTAGTCATCAGTAATCTCCTGTTATATTTGCCTTTTGGCATGCGTGCTTAACATTTTCCGTCGCAGGGCGTTGCTATCACTAGACACCCAGCTCTTGGTAAAGCCGTTTACACGCAGTGCCATCTTCACGGAACAGATGACAACGTTGTGGAGGCAAACCGATGGCGAATGTTGCACCTTCTTCTACCAGCACCACGTCGTTCTGGCGGTAAACCAGGTTCTGACGTATTGCCGGGATTTGGATATGAATTTGAGTCTCGTTACCCAGTTGCTCGACCACTTGAATCTCGCCTTCCAGCGTGACTTCAGAGGCGCTGCTTGGCAGCAAATGTTCCGGGCGGATCCCCAAAGACATATTCGCGCCGACATGAACCCGAGTGCCCTCTACCGGTAGCCACACTAATTGGCCATTTGGGTTGGGTAGCTCTATTTGCACTTGGTTTGGTTCAACGGCGGTCACTTTAACCGGTAAAAAATTCATTTTTGGCGAGCCGATAAAGCCCGCGACAAAGCGATTGGCTGGGTAGTGGTACAGCTCGAGTGGCTTACCTACCTGCGCAACATTGCCCGCATCGAGCACCACAATTTTGTCGGCCAATGTCATGGCTTCGACCTGATCATGGGTGACGTAAATCATGGTGCGTTGCAGGCGCTTATGGAGGCGCGATATCTCAATGCGCATCTGCACTCGTAGTGCGGCATCCAAGTTAGATAACGGTTCATCGAGCAAGAAAACATCGGGCTCCGCGACCAAGGTACGGCCAATCGCCACACGCTGACGCTGCCCGCCTGATAACGCTTTTGGCCGGCGGTCCAACAGGTGAGCCAGCTGTAGCACTTCTGCTACCTGATTCACCCGTTGGTTGATTTCGGCTTTCTTTGCGCCCGCCAATTTCAGGCCAAACGACATGTTTTCGGCCACAGACAGATGGGGATAAAGTGCATAGGACTGAAACACCATGCCGATGCCGCGCTCAGAAGGCGGTACATCGTTCATGCGCTTACCGCCAATCAACAACTCACCCGAGGTAATGTCCTCAAGACCGGCAATCATCCGCAGCAGCGTTGACTTTCCACATCCGGATGGGCCAACAAACACCACAAATTCACCGTCATCGATTTCCAAATTGATATCTCTGGAAATCACAGCCTCACCAAAGGCCTTATAAACGCCACTCAGCGTTACATTAGCCATCTGTTACTCCTTTGCTTACGCAAACAACTTTTCAAAAAACTTGAATGAAGAAAAATGGCGGAAGCAAATCCCGGCATAGCCCGTCGATAACTCCCAGCCCTGATGACTCTCTTGCTACGCGTCGTTCCGCCAAGCTTTGAGCCGGTTGCCCCGGACGACGTCGCGGCCTGAGTATAGGGCTGCACGTTAATTAACGCTTCAACGTCTTGATCTGGCTGGGTAAAAACTAACCAAACAACCACATTAAAGGGGCCACTTAGCTGCGATGGCGCTGGCGCTGCTTTTCAATGAGGGCTGTTTTTTCAATGTTGGCGATAATGCGGCAGTGCGACTGTTTGGTAATCATCCGTAACAAAGTTTTTCATGGGGGAGGAGATGGGAGGATGAGGGAACGAATAGGTGGGGTAGAAGTTCCACCGTAAATACAAATACGTGATCTCCCTTGCAAATTTCGACCTACATTATTGTGCCTAACACCACAGAATAGGCAGCAATGTTAACTGGCTCACATTTACTCGCTGGGGGGCGTAGAGGGGGGGAGGATGATGCTGTATCCGGTTGTGACTCAATATGTCAGCGTAATGTATTAGTCAGTGTAATAACTTGTTTGCAGCTCAACATTTTTGCAACGCTGCCACACCCTCCTCACTGAGTGACTCAAGGCAACAGCGGCCTGAAAACAGCAGGCAAACTTAATTGCCAATAATGGTTCACCAAAAAGTGAGTACCCACAAAATTGGATAAAAGGATTGGATTATGACTCGCAGCTTCACAAAATCCGGCATAAGTAAGACCGCACGTGTTTTGGCCCTTTCAGCGTTAACGACGCTGGTGCTCTCTTCCTCTGCTTTTGCCAAAATTGAAGAAGGTAAACTGGTTATCTGGATCAATGGTGATAAAGGCTATAACGGGCTGGCAGAAGTCGGTAAGAAATTTGAGAAAGACACCGGCATCAAAGTCACCGTCGAGCATCCAGATAAATTAGAAGAGAAATTCCCGCAAGTCGCCGCAACGGGTGATGGCCCAGATATCATCTTCTGGGCGCATGACCGTTTTGGCGGCTACGCGCAGTCTGGCTTACTGGCTGAATTGACGCCGTCAAAAGCCTTCCAAGAAAAACTGTTCCCGTTCACTTGGGATGCCGTTCGCTTTAATGGCAAGTTGATTGGTTACCCTGTGGCAGTCGAAGCGCTGTCACTGATTTACAATAAAGACTTGGTCAAAGAAGCGCCTAAGACATGGGAAGAGATCCCTGCGCTGGATAAAACACTGCGTGCCAATGGCAAAAGCGCCATCATGTGGAACCTGCAAGAACCCTACTTCACTTGGCCACTCATTGCGGCTGATGGCGGTTACGCCTTCAAATCTGAAAACGGTGTTTACGACGTGAAAAACGTGGGCGTGAACAATGCCGGTGCGAAAGCAGGTCTGCAATTTATTGTCGATCTGGTGAAAAATAAGCACATCAATGCGGATACCGATTACTCCATCGCAGAAGCAGCCTTTAATAAAGGTGAAACAGCGATGACCATCAATGGCCCATGGGCATGGTCCAACATTGATAAGAGCAAAATTAATTATGGCGTGACCTTACTGCCAACCTTCCATGGACAACCCTCTAAGCCATTCGTCGGTGTTCTGACGGCAGGGATTAATGCCGCCAGCCCGAATAAAGAACTCGCTACTGAATTCTTGGAAAACTACCTGATTACTGACCAAGGTCTGGCTGAAGTCAACAAAGACAAGCCTTTAGGCGCAGTAGCACTGAAGTCATTCCAAGAACAATTGGCAAAAGACCCTCGTATTGCGGCTACCATGGATAACGCCACTAAAGGCGAAATCATGCCGAATATTCCACAAATGGCCGCCTTCTGGTATGCCACCCGTAGTGCGGTGCTGAACGCCATTACTGGGCGTCAAACCGTGGAAGCTGCACTGAACGACGCAGCAGCACGTATCACCAAATAACAGCATCACCTGCAAAAGGGGCATAGTTCGCTATGCCCCAACACGGTTTGCGGTGGCGTTAACCGCTTACGCCGCAGCAACTTCAAGTACGAAGAGTAGAAAGGGAATATTATGCAGTTATCCCACACCGAATATGAAAGCCGTAAAAAGAGAGTTGCCTGGTGGCAAAGTGATGTCCTTAAATGGCTGGTTATCGGCGCATTAAGTCTCTTCACCTGCTATTTGATCGTGTTGATGTATTCTCAAGGTGAATATCTTTTTGCCATTGTCACGCTGATTCTGGTGAGTCTGGGACTCTATGTTTTCGCTAATCGCCGCGCTTATGCATGGCGTTATGTTTATCCTGGCGTGGCTGGGATGGGGTTGTTTGTTCTATTCCCCCTGATTTGCACCATTGCCATCGCGTTTACCAACTATAGCAGCACCAACCAATTAACCTTCGAGCGTGCTCAATCCGTCTTGATGGACCGGCAGTTCCAAACCGGTAAAACTTTTGCCTTTGGCCTGTATCCGAGTGATGACCAATGGCGCTTGCAACTGACCAACCCAGACGATAATACCGTCCTGATTTCTGAGCCTTTTAGCTTCGATACTGTTGGTGAACATAAATTAAAAGTCACCCCAGCTAGCGCGGAACAAACCGGCGAACGCGCGTCACTGCGGATCATTACCCAGAATCGCCAAGCATTAAGCAGCTTAGTGGCTACCTTGCCTGATGGGGGCGAATTGCGCATGAGTTCACTGCGCCAATTCTCCGGAACCAGCCCACTCTACAAACTGGCTGATGATGGCCAAGAACTGATCAACAAGCAGACAGGGGTCGTCTATCGGCCTAATACGGATATCGGTTTCTATCAAGCCGTGAATGCTGATGGGCAGTGGGAAAATGAAAAACTCAGCCCCGGCTTTACCGTCACCATTGGCTGGAAAAACTTCCTGCGAGTGCTGCACGATGAAGGTATCCAGAAACCCTTTATCTCTATTTTCATCTGGACCATCCTGTTTTCCGTCATCAGCGTCGTCCTCACGGTTGCCGTTGGCATGATACTAGCCTGCGTGGTGCAATGGGATGCCCTAAAAGGCAAAGCCATCTACCGGGTGCTCCTGATCTTGCCCTATGCGGTACCTTCATTTATTTCTATTTTGATTTTCAAAGGGTTATTTAACCAAAGCTTCGGGGAAATTAACCTGATGCTTAACCAACTGTTTGGCATTAAGCCTGAATGGTTTAGCGATCCACTCACCGCCAAGAGCATGATTGTGATTGTGAATACGTGGCTCGGTTACCCCTACATGATGATTCTGTGCATGGGATTACTCAAAGCCATCCCCGATGATTTATATGAAGCCTCAGCAATGGATGGCGCAGGCCCGTTCCAGAACTTTTTCCGGATTACCTTCCCGTTACTGATTAAGCCGTTAACACCGCTGATGATTGCCAGTTTTGCCTTTAATTTTAATAACTTTGTGCTGATTCAGTTATTAACCCGAGGCGGCCCAGATATGATTGGTACCAGCACCCCTGCGGGATATACCGATTTGCTGGTCAACTACACCTATCGTGTCGCCTTTGAAGGTGGCGGTGGGCAGGACTTTGGGCTGGCAGCGGCTATCGCAACGTTGATTTTCATACTGGTAGGCGCGCTCGCGATACTGAATTTGAAAGCCAGCAAAATGAATTTTGACTAAGGAGGAGATGCAGATGGCTATGGTTCAACCTAAATCCCAACGTTTGCGTCTATTAGGCACCCATTTTCTCATGCTGTGCTTTATCGCGCTGATCATGTTCCCGCTGCTGATGGTCATTACCATTTCACTGCGGCCGGGTAACTTCGCGACCGGCAGTTTGATCCCCGACCAAATTTCGTGGGAGCACTGGAAGCTAGCCTTGGGTATCAGCATCACCCATGCAGACGGTAGCGTAACGCCACCGCCGTTCCCCGTCATGTTGTGGCTATGGAACTCCGTTAAGATTGCGGTGATCACGGCAATTGGCATTGTTTCACTGTCGACAACTTGTGCCTATGCCTTTGCCCGTATGCGTTTTCGCGGTAAAAACACCCTGCTGAAAAGTATGCTGATTTTCCAAATGTTCCCTGCGGTGCTATCACTGGTGGCCTTGTACGCCCTCTTCGACCGCCTCGGGCAATATATGCCGTTTATCGGTCTGAATACCCACGGCGGCGTGATATTTGCTTATATGGGGGGGATAGCGCTACACGTTTGGACGATCAAGGGCTACTTCGAAACCATTGATAACTCACTGGAGGAAGCCGCAGCCTTAGACGGTGCGACTCCGTGGCAAGCTTTCCGGCTGGTACTGTTACCGCTGTCGGTCCCTATTTTAGCCGTGGTGTTTATTCTGTCGTTTATTGCCGCCATCACCGAAGTACCGGTCGCCTCATTGTTACTGCGTGATGTGGAGAGTTACACCTTGGCGGTGGGAATGCAGCAATATCTGAATCCACAAAACTACCTGTGGGGCGACTTTGCCGCTGCCGCTGTGCTTTCTGCCATCCCTATCACCACCGTCTTCCTGCTAGCACAACGCTGGTTGGTCGGTGGCCTAACCGCCGGTGGGGTGAAAGGTTAGATTGGTGCTAAAGGGATGACTGTTCCTACGGGCGCTCCGGTCGCTTACGCGACTACGGCCCCAACGGAACATTTCCCCTTCGATTAGCATTATCAGTTATCTGAATTTATGCCGCTGCTTCACTTGCTGTACTTTAATCCTCTGGTACTGTGTCTTTAGGGCGGCCTCGCGGCCGCCATTTTTATTTTATATCCCAAACACGGCTTACCCGCAGGTTACTCTCGTTTTAAACGATCCGTATTCGCCAAATACAACGTCACCACCAACAACAAAATTGAACCCGAATAAATCAGCGTATCAATCGGATTTTCATGATCGACGATGATTAGCCGAATAATGGCCGTGATACCGATATAGATAAAGTAGCGTAGTGGGAAGTGATAGCCTGATTCAAAGTACTTAACAATCAAGGCAATAAACTCGAAATACAGGAAATAAATCACAATGCCTTCAATCAGCATATATGACGAGGTTTCCTGATTATTGACAAATAGCATCTGCCCCAGATGAATGGTTTCTTTCACTAAAAAAACCACCAAAATCGCCGCGAGAACAATTAATCCTGCATTCAATAAGCGCTGTAGATTTTTGGCGACCCATTGAGAACGCGAATTTTTGGCCATAAATCCCCCCTGTTAAAGTTGGAAAATTATCCGAGCCAAAAAAAGCCCCTTACTGAGTAAGGGGCTAACAAGCACGGATCAAGAGCTTAAGCCGGTAAGCTTAACGCCAGTTCTTGAAACGGTTAATCAACGCATTCGTTGAGCTGTCATGGCTGGTGACCGCTTTATCGTCTGCCAGCTCTGGCAAAATGCGGTTAGCCAGTTGTTTGCCCAGTTCAACACCCCATTGGTCGAAGGTGTAAATGTTGAGGATAATGCCTTGCGTGAAGATTTTGTGCTCATACAGCGCAATTAAAGCCCCCAGACTGAATGGCGTAATTTCACGCAGCAGGATGGAGTTCGTTGGGCGGTTACCCTCAAACACTTTGAACGGCGCAACATGAGCCACTTGTTCAGGCGTTTTACCGGCAGCGGCAAATTCCGCTTCAACGTCAGCCAGTGATTTACCAAACGCCAGTGCTTCCGTCTGCGCAAAGAAGTTGGACAGCAGCTTAGCGTGATGATCACTTAATGGGTTATGGCTGATAGCGGGCGCGATAAAATCACAAGGGACCAATTTGGTGCCTTGGTGAATCAACTGATAGAACGCGTGCTGACCGTTGGTTCCCGGTTCGCCCCAGATGATTGGCCCCGTCTGGTAATCCACTGGGTGACCATTACGGTCCACATACTTACCGTTAGATTCCATATTGCCTTGCTGGAAGTAAGCAGGGAAACGGTGCATGTATTGATCATAAGGCAGGATAGCTTCGGTTTCTGCGCCGAAGAAATTGTTGTACCAGATACCAATCAGCGCCAACAAGATAGGCAGGTTCTGTTCGGCAGGGGTTTCAGCAAAGTGTTTATCCATCGCATGTGCGCCACTGAGCATTGCTTCGAAATGTTCAAAGCCTACTGACAACGCGATAGACAGACCGATCGCTGACCACAGGGAATAACGACCGCCGACCCAATCCCAGAACTCAAACATGTTGTTGGTATCAATACCAAACTCGCCAACTGCTTTAGCATTGGTGGACAATGCCGCAAAATGTTTAGCCACATGTTTCACATCACTGGCAGTAGACAAGAACCAGTCACGCGCGCTGTGGGCGTTGGTCATGGTTTCTTGGGTGGTGAAGGTTTTAGATGCCACTAAGAACAGCGTCGTTTCTGGGTTCAGTGGTTTCAACGTTTCTGCAATGTGAGTGCCATCAACGTTAGAAACAAAATGCATATTCAGATGATTTTTGTAGGGGCGCAGCGCTTCAGTCACCATGTAAGGACCGAGGTCTGAGCCACCGATACCGATATTCACCACATCAGTAATGGCTTTACCGGTATAGCCTTTCCACTCACCGCTGATCACGCGATCGCAGAACTGTTTCATTTTCGCCAGCACCGCATTCACTTCTGGCATCACATCCTTGCCATCGACAACAATCGGCGTATTGCTGCGATTACGCAATGCCACATGCAACACGGCACGGTCTTCAGTGCGGTTGATTTTCTCGCCCGAGAACATGGACTTAATGGCGCCCGCTAAATCGGTTTCTTTCGCCAGAGCTTGCAGCTTTTCTAGGGTTTCGCTGGAAATACGGTTTTTGGAGAAATCCACCAGCATTTGATCGTCAAAGGTGGCTGAAAACTTGCTAAAACGCTGGTCGTCCTTGGCAAACAGATCGCGGATTGTGACGTCCTTCATCTGTTCAAAGTGTTGCTGTAACGCTTTCCAGGCAGCGGTTTGACTAGGATTGATATTTTTCATAGCGGCGCTCTTCTAGGCTTAAGGATAATGAAACGAATGGCCTAATTGTATCCTGTTCGGGTGTGATTGAGATCTCTTTTCTTGCGATAGGTGTTATCTCTCGAAACAACACTTGATCTCATCCCTGTTTTCTTGCTACGCCAGTTCGTCTTTAGAGTTTCAATCTTAGCAGTCGTCCATATCTCAGCCAGTATCCAGTTAATTTAGTGATATGACGGAGCTAATTATTAAAGATGAAAATACATCATGGTCATATCGTTGACAGAGAACGCATAACCCGTTATTCCTAAACACCTACTTGCGCACTCAGTGCGTAAGCCAGAAGAGGTGCGTCGCCCAGGTAAAATGTCGGAGGAGCCGTAATCCGCTGAAGACATTCGAGGGGGAGCGACGCCGAGGCACGATGACTTCGGCTATCAACGTGTCGACTGCAGGGGCTGAATCCCCTGGGTTGTCACCCATGCCGTTCCTTTCGGGCGGTCAACAAGGTGGAGCGCTTCTGGGTGTAACGTAGTGTTATTTCTACGCCTGCCCCCTGACTTACCGCTCTTTCCTTGTGCCAAGGCGAATACAGATGACCACCCAAGATGGCATCCCTGACACGAGGTTTTAAATGAATTGCGCAACACAACAACAGACTAACCGCACTTCTTCTGCGACCGTGGTGGCCAAATTTGGTGGCACCAGTGTGGCTGATTTTGATGCCATGAACCGCAGCGCTGATGTGGTTTTATCGAACCCGGATGTTCGTTTGGTGATCTTGTCGGCTTCTGCCGGTATTACCAATCTGTTGGTCGCCCTTGCCGATGGCTGCGAGCCTGAACAGCGCGAACAGCATTTAGATGACATTCACCGCATTCAAGACGCGATTCTCGTTAAACTCGGTAATCCCGTCGTGATCCGTGAAGAAATTGAACGCATGCTGGAAAATATTGCGATGCTGTCTGAAGCCGCCAGCTTGGCGACGTCGGCGGCCCTGACCGATGAGTTAGTCAGTCACGGCGAATTAATGTCGACGCTGCTGTTTGTCGAATTGCTGCGCCAGCGCCAAGTTGCCGTCGAATGGTTTGATGTGCGTAAAATCATGCGCACCAATGACCGTTTCGGCCGTGCTGAACCTGATACTGTGGCATTAGCTGAATTGGCTCAAGCTCAATTAGCACCCCGTATTGAGCACGCCATCATCGTGACTCAAGGGTTTATTGGCAGCGAAAGCAAAGGCAGAACAACGACGCTGGGCCGTGGCGGCAGTGATTATACTGCGGCCCTATTGGGTGAGGCACTCAACGTCAGCCGCATTGATATCTGGACTGACGTGCCGGGGATTTACACAACCGATCCACGTGTGGTGCCCGCAGCAAAACGCATCGATAAGATTGCATTTGAAGAAGCGGCTGAAATGGCGACGTTTGGTGCCAAAGTACTGCATCCGGCCACGCTATTACCCGCCGTTCGTAGCGATATTCCGGTATTTGTTGGGTCAAGCAAAGATCCCGCCGCAGGTGGCACTCTGGTGTGCAATAAAACCGAAAATCCACCCTTGTTCCGTGCTTTAGCACTGCGCCGCAAACAAACCTTGCTCACGTTGCACAGCCTAAACATGTTGCATGCACGCGGTTTTCTGGCTGAAGTGTTTAACATTTTGGCGCGCCACAATATTTCAGTGGATTTGATTACCACTTCTGAAGTGAGTGTCGCACTGACGCTGGATACCACCGGTTCAACATCTATCGGTGATAGCCTGCTGACCACTTCACTACTGACCGAGCTTTCTTCTCTGTGCCGTGTGGAAGTAGAAGAGGATCTGGCGCTGGTGGCGATTATCGGCAACGACCTGTCTCAGTCTTGCGGTGTGGGGAAAGAAGTGTTTGGCGTACTCGATCCATTCAATATTCGCATGATTTGCTACGGGGCCAGCAGCCATAATCTTTGCTTCCTGATTCCGGGCAGTGATGCCGAGAAAGTGGTGCAAACGCTGCATCATAATTTGTTTGAATAATGATTGGTTCGAGCATGAGTAATATGTGACTTGAACAACATGCCGTTTGAATAATAACCAGCGTTATAATATAAACAGATTGTAAACCGGACACTTGCGTCCGGTTTTTTCATATTTCTGACACTGACGATTAAGGACTCTCGCTTCATGTTGGTAAAAATCACCCGTCTGTTCCCGCTATGGGCATTGCTGCTCTCAGTCGCAGCCTATTTCCGACCGAGCACTTTTATCGGTATTGGCCCCTATGTTGGCCCACTATTGATGTTGATTATGTTTGCCATGGGGGTCACCCTACGGCTAGATGATTTCAAACGTGTGCTGTCACGCCCAGCCCCCGTAGCAGCAGCGACTTTTCTGCATTACCTGATTATGCCGCTCACCGCATGGATTCTCGCGATCCTTTTCCGCATGCCACCCGATCTCTCTGCTGGCATGGTACTGGTGGGGAGTGTTGCCAGTGGAACGGCATCAAATGTGATGATTTACCTCGCAAAAGGTGATGTTGCACTGTCGGTGACAATCTCTGCCGTCTCAACACTGGTGGGTGTTTTTGCCACTCCACTTCTGACCCGTTTCTATGTTGATGCCACTATCAGTGTTGATGTCGTCGGGATGCTAAAAAGTATTCTGCAAATCGTGGTTATCCCGATTACGGCGGGTTTGATTGTCCACCATACCTTTACCAAAACCATTAAGCGCATTGAGCCTTATCTTCCGGCGATGTCGATGGTTTGTATTGTGGCTATCATCAGTGCTGTGGTGGCGGGTAGCCAAAGCCATATTGCTTCCGTCGGGTTTGTGGTGATTATTGCGGTTATCCTGCATAACGGCATTGGCCTATTAAGCGGCTACTGGGGTGGGAAATTGTTTGGTTTTGATGAATCGACTTGCCGCACATTGGCAATTGAAGTCGGTATGCAAAACTCAGGACTGGCCGCCACACTGGGGAAAATTTACTTCTCACCGTTGGCCGCCCTACCCGGCGCGCTGTTCTCGGTATGGCACAACCTCTCCGGCTCATTGCTCGCGGGTTATTGGTCAGGCAAGCCGGTGAATAAAGATAAGAAATAACGTGTCGTCAATAAAATGCCTGACGCTGTTGGGCATTTTCTATCTCCCCCATCAGATACCATGCTCAAAAACGTACTGCATTATGGTTTTTATTAAATGCGGATTAAAAAAAGGAGATAGCCATTGCGGCTATCTCCTTTTATTTGTCGAATGAACACGTTGAGCTGTTAGAAATTAATCCGCATCGTAGCCCAAATTGGGCGCTAACCAGCGTTCAACTTCTGCCACTGGCATCCCTTTGCGCGCGGCATAGTCTTCGACCTGATCCCGCTGAATCTGCGCGACGGCAAAGTACTTGCTGTCGGGATGACTGAAGTACCAGCCTGATACCGATGCGCCTGGCCACATAGCGTAAGACTCGGTCAGCTTCATTCCCGTGTGAGTTTCCACATCGAGCAACTGCCAGATTTGGCCTTTTTCGGTGTGCTCTGGGCAAGCGGGATAGCCTGGTGCAGGGCGAATGCCCTGATAGTTTTCACGCACCAGTTCTTCATTGCTCAGGTTTTCATGAGGCGCAAACCCCCAATATACTTTACGCACCTGCTCATGCAGATATTCAGCGAAAGCCTCCGCCAAACGGTCCGACAATGCCTTAATCATGATTTTGTTGTAGTCATCATGCTGCGCATCATAGGCGTCCGCCAATGCGTCTTCTTCCAAGCCACCCGTCACGGCAAATGCGCCAAAATAATCCGCTTTGCCGCTGGCTTTCGGGGCGACATAATCGGCCAAGCAATAGTTCGGGAAGTCGGTTTTCTCGGTTTGCTGGCGCAAATGATGGCTGACTACCAGCACGTCATCACGGCGCTCATCGCGGTAGATTTCGATGTCATCCCCTACACTGTTGGCAGGGAACAGGCCGACGACACCTTTAGGATGCAGCAATCCTTCTACTGACAGTTTATCCAGCATGTCATTAGCATCAGCAAACAGGCGCTTAGCTTCTTCGCCGACAACCTCATCCTCCAGAATGCGCGGATACTTGCCCGCCAACGACCACGTCATAAAGAATGGCGTCCAGTCGATGTAATTGCGCAGAGTTTCAATGCTCGCTTCCACCGCTTGTACACCTAACTTGTGCGCCACGGGCGGCGTGTAGTTTTCCCAATCAATGACGGTTTGGTTATCCCGCGCAGTTTGTAAGCTGACAGGCGGAGTACGTGGTTTTTTACGCGCATGTTGAATACGGACGGTTTCATACTCTTTGCGCGTTTTAGCAACAAAATCATCGCGCTGTGTATCCGATAACAACGCGGAAACCACACCAACACTGCGCGAAGCATTTGAAACATAGGTCGTCGAGCCGCTGTAGTTCTGCTCGATTTTAACCGCGGTATGCGCTTTGGACGTGGTCGCACCGCCAATCAGCAACGGCAAGGTAAAACCTTGGCGCTCCATCTCTTTCGCCACGTTCACCATTTCATCCAGCGACGGCGTTATCAGACCAGATAAGCCGATGATATCCACGTTTTCTTCTCGTGCTGTACGCAGAATCTTTTCCGTCGGCACCATCACGCCAAGATCGATAATTTCGTAGTTATTACACTGCAATACTACGCCAACGATGTTTTTACCGATGTCATGAACATCGCCTTTTACCGTCGCCAGCAGGATTTTACCCGCCGTTGTTCCTTTCTGTTTGCTGGCCTCAATATAAGGTTCGAGGTAGGCCACCGCCTGTTTCATCACCCTCGCGGATTTCACCACCTGCGGTAGGAACATCTTCCCTTCGCCAAACAGGTCGCCGACCACATTCATCCCAGCCATCAATGGCCCTTCAATCACTTCAATGGGGCGATCAGCTTGCTGGCGGGCCTCTTCGGTATCCGCTTCGATAAACTCAGTAATGCCTTTGACCAGTGAGTACTCCAAGCGTTTCACGACTGGCCAGCCGCGCCATTCTGCTTGTTGAATCGCCACTTCATCACTTTTACTGCTACGGTATTTTTCTGCCAGATCCAGTAAGCGCTCGGTGCTGTCACTGCGGCGGTTGAGAATGACATCCTCGACGGCATCACGCAGCTCATCGGATAAATCATCATAAATCGCCAACTGACCCGCGTTCACGATCCCCATGTCCATCCCGTTACGAATGGCGTAATACAAGAACACCGCGTGGATCGCTTCACGCACCGGATCGTTACCCCGGAAGGAGAAGGAAACGTTGGAGACGCCGCCGGAAATCATGGCATGAGGCAGCTCAGCTTTGATATCCGCGCAAGCCTCAATAAAATCAACAGCGTAGTTGTTATGCTCTTCGATCCCTGTTGCCACAGCAAAAATATTCGGGTCGAAAATAATATCTTCCGGCGGGAAGCCCACCGTTTCAGTCAAAATCTTGTAGGCACGTCGACAAATCTCGATTTTACGGGCGCGGGTATCTGCCTGTCCCACCTCATCAAATGCCATCACAACCATGGCGGCACCATAGCGACGAACCAATTTGGCATGGTGAATAAAGGCTTCTTCGCCTTCTTTCATTGAAATTGAGTTAACAATGCCTTTGCCCTGAATGCATTTCAGCCCTTTTTCGATCACATCCCATTTGGAGGAGTCGATCATGATTGGAACGCGCGCGATATCAGGCTCACCGGCAATCAGATTGAGAAAACGTACCATGGCCGCTTCTGCGTCCAGCATCCCCTCATCCATGTTGATATCGATGATCTGCGCGCCGCTTTCCACTTGTTGGAGCGCAACTTCCAAGGCTTCGTCGTATTTATCTTCTTTTATCAACCGTTTGAATCGAGCAGAACCGGTCACGTTGGTACGCTCACCGACGTTAACAAACAGTGTGTTAGCATCGATAGTCAGGGGTTCCAGCCCCGCCAAACGACAAGCTACGGGGATATCAGGTAAAGGACGCGGCGGCACACCTTCGACCGCTTTCGCCATCGCCGCGATATGCTGTGGTGTGGTGCCGCAGCAACCACCAACAATATTCAGGAATCCTGCCTGCGCCCACTCGCCAATATGTTCAGCCATTTCTTTGGCATCAAGATCGTATTCACCAAAGGCATTTGGCAACCCAGCGTTTGGGTGAGCACTGACATAATATTCAGAGATGCGCGATAACTCAGCGACATATTGACGTAATTCATCTGGCCCCAAGGCACAGTTCAGGCCAAAGGAGATCGGCTTAACGTGACGTAACGAGTTATAAAACGCTTCCGTCGTTTGACCCGATAACGTTCGGCCCGAGGCATCGGTGATTGTGCCGGAAATCATGACAGGCAACAGCACGCCCATCGCTTCAAATTCGGATTCGACGGCGAAGGTGGCCGCTTTGGCATTCAGGGTATCAAAGACGGTTTCAATCATAATCAGATCGACACCACCCTCAATCAGCGCACGGGTTGATTCCCGATAGGCATCAACCAATTGATCAAAACTGACATTACGGAATGCGGGATCGTTAACCTTTGGGGAGATAGATGCAGTGCGGTTGGTCGGGCCAAGCACCCCAGCGACATAGCGCGGTTTTTCAGGTGTGCGAGCCGTCCATTCATCAGCGCAGATACGGGCCAAACGGGCAGCTTCGTAGTTAATCTCAGCGGACAGTGACTCCATCTGATAATCTGCCATCGCGATGGTGGTCGAGTTGAATGTATTGGTTTCGAGAATATCTGCGCCCGCTTCCAAGTAGGCATTATGTATGGCAGTGATGACTTCCGGCTTAGAAAGGACCAATAAATCATTGTTACCTTTCAGGTCACTTGGCCAATCGGCAAAACGCGCACCGCGATAATCTGCTTCTTCCAGCCGATAGCTCTGGATCATGGTGCCCATACCACCGTCCAGTACCAAAATTCGCTTTGTTAATTGCTGATGCAACGTCTTAATTTTATTATTTGTGACTGTATCCACCACTGCCGCCTCTTTACCCTGTTGCAAAAATAATCCATTCGACATACCCGTCTGTCATCCTAGCACAAGTTACTCATGTAATGAGTCAGCTCACAGTTGAGACTTTTTCAGGTAGAAGAGCAAACTCATCGGATGAGCATTTTTTCGAGTTTGCATGCATAATTGAAAAACGAAAATGAATTCCATAAAAATAAAGATGAGGCTGACTTATGGCATTACCGATTTCAATAAAACGGGGAAAGAAACCTAAGACTGCCGCGCAAACCACCCCTGCAGCAACGGGTCAAGTTCAGTCATTAACACGTGGACTTAAATTATTGGAATATATTTCCGAAGCGCAAGGAAGTGTGGCACTGACGGATTTAGCGCAGCAGGCGGGTTTACCGAACTCAACGACTCATCGCCTTCTGACTACGATGCAACAGCAAGGTTTTGTGCGTCAGGTGGGGGATTTAGGGCTTTGGACCATGGGGGCTCACGCCTTTATTGTCGGCAGTAGCTTTTTGCAAAGCCGTAATCTGCTCGCCATGGTACACCCGATGTTACGGCGTTTGATGGATGAGTCTGGCGAAACGGTAAATTTAGCCGTTTTAGATCATAGCGATTATCAGGCCATCATTATCGATCAGGTGCAATGTACGGCGTTGATGCGAATGTCTGCGCCTATTGGCGGTAAGCTGCCTATGCATGCCTCTGGGGCAGGTAAAGCCTTTCTCTCCACACTAACGGATGAGCAGTTGGTGCAGCTGTTACATAAAAAAGGGTTACATGCCTATACCCAACATACCCGCACCAATCCAGCCAGCTTAAAAGAGAATTTGGCGTTGATTCGCAAGCAAGGCTATTCATTTGATGATGAAGAGCATGCTCTCGGTCTGCGTTGTATCGCTGCTTGTTTGTTCGATGAACACCACGAGGCATTTGCCGCAATCTCGATCTCTGGTCCGGTATCTCGCATTACAGATGATCGCGTTACGGAGTTGGGTGCGTTAGTTATCCATGCAGCGAAAGAGATCACGCAATCCTACGGCGGTGGGAGTCGTAGTTAGAAAAATGGAAGCTCTCATATCGTTCAGAGAGAACAGGCCGATCGTAAAGACGCCGTAAATCCATCCTTGGAGGCTCGAGCCGCGCCGTCCTGGCGCGGACGCTTTACTCTTCTGCCAGCCCTCACCTCACTGCATCAAATGATTCATGCATGATCAATCAAGGTATAGCGATCTAAACTCATCTGAGTGCGTGCAGCATGTCGCTACCCTCAAGAGATCACTCGCTGGGAGAAACGTTGTTTCCGGCGATAGGCAAAAACATCCTCCACATGCCCCTCCCGAATACGCTGCTGCAACCCGCGCCAATAACTGGCGTGGAACAAGTCACTGTGCACTTCCTCAAAGAAGTGCCTGACTTTCGGGTCACTGCATAAGAAATGACGGAATTCCTCAGGGAAGACATCATTGGGTGACACGCTGTACCAAGGTTCGCTGGCCATCTCGTCTTCCGGATAGCGCGGTGGGGGAATATCGCGGAAATTGACCTCTGTCATATAGCAAATTTCATCGTAATCGTAGAACACCACCCGCCCGTGGCGAGTCACACCGAAGTTCTTAAATAGCATGTCGCCGGGGAAGATATTAGCCGCCGCCAACTGTTTGATGGCATTACCGTATTCCTCGATGGCATCTTTCAACTGTTGATCATCCGCCTGTTCCATATAGAGATTCAACGGTGTCATGCGCCGTTCCATATACAGGTGCTTAATGATGATTTGATCGCCTAAATCTTCCAGTTTCTCAGGAACTTCAAGCTGAAGTTCTGCCAACAGCTCTGGGCTGATACGGTGCTTATCAATCACAAAATTTTCGTACTCTTGGGTATCGGCCATACGCCCAACGCGATCGTGCTCCTTAACCAATTGATAGCATTCTAACACCCGCGCCTGAGTGACCTCTTTTTGCGGTGCGAACTGGTCTTTAATGACCTTAAATACGCGATCAAATGATGGTAGGGTAAAGACCAACATCACCATGCCTTTTACGCCGGGAGCAATAATAAACTGCTCGCTAGATTGATGGACGAAAGTGAGGTATTCACGATAGCTTTCAGTTTTACCGTGCTTCTGACAGCCAATCGCCATATATAGCTCAGCTGTCGATTTCCCCGGTAGTATTTCTCGTAGCCATTCGACCAATGCCGCAGGCAGTGGCGCATAAACCATAAAATAGGAGCGAGCAAAGCCAAATACGATGCTGGCTTCGGCCTTACTGGTCAAACAGGTATCGATGAAAAGCGTACCGGACTCATCGTGATGAATCGGTAGCAAAAAGGGGAACACGCCTTCGGGTAAACGCAGTTTACCCACCAACCACGCAGCTTTGTTGCGGTAAAAAAGCTCGTTGGCGATTTGAAAACGGGCCTCACTAAGTTGCTCCTGCGTAAAAGTCTGATGCAGAGAAGCCACAATATAATCGATATCACGAGGCAAATTTTCCCATGGTAATCGCAACGGTAAGTCATTGAGCACCACCTGCAACATGCCACTTATATTGCCTTTTGGCGCAAAATCACGCGCTAATGGCCGAGGGATCTCGCGAAAGCGTCTTTCGGGTTGTGAGCTGAAGACAAACAGCTTATCTGTGGTTAAATCGCGATGCTTAAACAAGCGGCAGTAAACAGAATTAAAAAAGCTTTCAGCGATTTCAAAACGTGGATAGTCCGGTAATAACTCGGTATAAATCTCTTTCACTCGCGCCAAAAATGCGGCATCAAAATGGCGTTGGTCCGTGATGTGTTTTAGCTGTTCAACGACTAATCCCACGTGGTGGTCATAGAGGTGAATACGCTTTTTCATTGCCTGCTGTACTGCGTGCCAATCCGCTTGTTCAAAGCGATGCTGGGCGCTGGCGGTGACTTCCAGAAAACGGCCGTATTGCGCATCGAATCCCTGCAAAATTGTCTGAGCGATTAATTGTTCTAATTTTACCGCCATGCCCACCTCCCACCATACGGAACAGAGCCTGCAAAAGCAGGCTCCTGATAAAACGCACGCTTATCAAACACTCGATTAGAACTGTTGTTCTTCCGTCGAGCCGGTCAGTGCTGTCACGGATGACTCACCGCCCTGAATGATATTGGTGACTTTATCGAAGTAACCCGTGCCGACTTCTTGCTGATGAGAGGCAAAGGTATAGCCGCGCTCAACGGAAGCAAATTCTGGTTGCTGTACCTTCTCGACGTAATGTTTCATACCCTCGCCCTGCGCGTAGGCATGGGCCAGATCGAACATGTTGAACCACATGCTGTGGATGCCTGCCAGCGTAATAAATTGATATTTGTAGCCCATCGCAGACAAGTCATCTTGGAAGCTAGCGATTTGTTGGTCGGTCAGATTCTTTTTCCAGTTAAATGATGGCGAACAGTTGTAAGCCAACAATTTACCTGGGAATTTAGCGTGAATCGCATCAGCAAAACGTTTAGCTAGCGCCAAGTCCGGCGTAGAGGTCTCACACCAAACCAAATCAGCGTAAGGGGCATAGGCCAAACCACGACTGATAGCTTGCTCAACGCCGGCGTGGGTACGGAAGAAACCTTCTGCGGTGCGCTCACCCGTAATAAACTCACTGTCATACGGATCGCAATCAGAGGTCAGTAAATCGGCAGCATCGGCATCGGTACGAGCAATCAGTAACGTTGGTACGCCTAAAACATCAGCTGCTAAGCGGGCGGCCACCAGTTTCTGAATAGCTTCCTGAGTTGGCACCAAGACCTTGCCGCCCATATGACCACATTTTTTCACTGCGGCTAATTGGTCTTCGAAGTGAACGCCAGCAGCACCGGCTTCAATCATGGCTTTCATCAATTCAAACGCATTCAATACGCCACCAAAACCGGCTTCGGCATCGGCCACGATTGGCAGGAAATAGTCGGTATAACCTTTGCTACCCGGTTCAATGCTATTTGACCATTGGATCTGATCCGCGCGACGGAAGCTGTTATTAATGCGCTTAACCACCGCAGGAACTGAGTCGACCGGATATAGCGACTGATCGGGGTACATGCTGGACGCCGTATTAGCATCAGCGGCAACCTGCCAGCCTGATAAGTAAATTGCCTCGACACCCGCCTTCGCTTGTTGCAATGCCTGACCCCCCGTGAGCGCACCCAAACAGTTGATATAACCTTTGCGTGATTCGCCGTGCAGTAGCGCCCATAGTTTTTTCGCGCCATGCTGGGCTAATGTGCACTCTGGATTAACGGACCCACGCAGCTTAATCACTTCCTCGGCACTATAGGGGCGGGTAATACCTTCCCAACGCGCTGATTTCCATTCCTGTTCCAATTGCTGAATTTGTTGAGTACGAGAGGTTGTCATGGCGATATTCCTTATTGTCTAATTTTGTAGGGTTTAATAGAGCGTTATACCCAACGTCATTGAAGTTGCAGTTAGGCAGCCAGTGAACGAATCCCGATGAGCTGACACAAGTCAGTAATTCGGGTGAGCGAACGTCGCTAACACCGCTGCTGCTTCAAAGACGAAGGGTATCTCAGGCGAGTAATGCGTAGCCCGGCAACGTCAGGAAGTCGATAAGCTCGTCTTGTGTTGTAATACGCTCCATCAGACGTGCAGCTTCTTCAAACCGCCCACCATCAAAACGTTCTGTGCCAAGTTCAAGCTTCACTACCTGCATTTCTTCACTCAACATGCTTCGGAACAGCTCTTTCGTCACCGTTTGCCCATTGCTCAGACTTTTTTGGTGATGTATCCATTGCCAGATAGAAGTACGGGAAATCTCAGCCGTTGCGGCATCTTCCATCAGGCCATAAATCGGCACACATCCATTACCGGATATCCATGCTTCAATGTATTGCACCGCCACGCGGATATTGGCTCGCATGCCTTCTTCGGTACGATCGCCCGTGCAAGGCTCCAACAGTTCTGCCGCAGTGATGGGTTTGTCTTGCTCACGACTCACCTCTAGTTGGTTTGGTCGTTCGCCCAATACCTTGTTAAAAACATCCATCACGGTATCGGCCAGACCGGGGTGGGCAACCCAGGTGCCATCGTGGCCATTACTGGCTTCTAACTCTTTATCAGCGCGAACTTTATCCAGAACCAGTGCATTTTTTTCTGGGTCTTTGTTCGGGATAAAGGCTGCCATACCGCCCATCGCCAATGCACCACGCTTATGGCAAGTTTTGATCAGTAAACGAGAGTAGGCACTTAAGAATGGTTTAGTCATCGTGACTGACTGACGATCTGGCAACACACGATCGCTGTGATTTTTCAGCGTCTTGATATAACTGAAGATATAATCCCAGCGACCACAGTTTAAAGCCACAATATGATGGCGCAGATGGTAGAGAATTTCGTCCATCTGGAATACCGCGGGCAATGTCTCAATCAATACCGTGGCTTTGATAGTGCCTTGCGGCAAATCGAAACGCTGCTCAGTGAAACTGAATACCTCACTCCACCAAGCCGCTTCTTGGTAGGACTGCATCTTCGGTAAGTAGAAATAGGGGCCGCTGCCGTTCGCAAGCAATAACTTATAGTTATGATAGAAATACAAGGCGAAATCGAACAAGTTGCCAGGGATATCTTCCCCTTGCCATTTAACGTGTTTTTCCGGTAAGTGCAGCCCACGAACTCGGGCAATCAATACCGCAGGATTGGGCTTTAGCTGATAGATTTTGCCGGATTCGTTTGCATAAGAGATTGTCCCTTTTACCGCATCGTGCAAATTAATCTGCCCTTCGATGACCTTATCCCAGCTAGGTGCGAGTGAATCCTCAAAGTCGGCCATAAAGACTTTTACATTCGCATTGAGGGCATTAATCACCATTTTGCGCTCAACTGGACCTGTAATTTCTACTCTGCGATCACGCAAGTCTGCAGGAATGCCTTGAATCTTCCAGTCACCGTCGCGAATGGAAGTGGTTTCCGAAATGAAATCAGGCAATGCACCTTGATCGATGGTCTGCTGCCAAGAGGCCCGTGCAGCAAGGAGTTTGCTACGTGGCGCTGCAAATTTCACGACCAATTCCGCCAAAAACTCAATAGCGTCATCAGGTAAAACCTGCCGTTCAGCAGTGTTAAAATGCTGGGTGAAAACTAACTCCGTGCCGACTATCTGTTGTGTCATTACCCTTCCCCTTCCCCATCTCACGACTTTCACATCAACGCTAATACAGCGTCACTATTGGACTCTTATCGGGTAATACGCTTCGGCTATAAATTGAAGGCTAGATTTCATGGTCATTTTTCATCCCGACAGCACTAAGAATAATCAATTAATTGTGAAAATCAAAAACGATTTCCATTTTTATATAAAATATTTTTTTAATCTTTATTTATCATGTTGTTAACATTATCGTGATGAGCCTGAAGATAGGAATCAACTTCCATTCAATCAATTTTTGCGAGATAAGTTATTGTTTTTCAAAGAGATCAGACCAGTTAATGAGAGGAGAGTGATACTTATTAGGAGGGAAAATAGGCTGGCGGCTTCGATTCAGCCGCCATAACTGAGGATTAACAGGGGAATTTAATCGAGCGTAGGATTCATATGGCGCAAATCAAAAGGCGTGATTTGGTAGACATAGTAGTTGAGCCAATTAGCAAACAACAGATGCCCATGACTGCGCCATGACGCTTTGGGTGGCAATGTCGCATCATCCTCAGGGAAATAATTCAGGGGGACTTTCGGATTAAGCCCTGCGAGGACATCACGTTCATATTCTCCCGCGAGAGTATCAACATCGTATTCGGGATGACCCGTGACGAAAGCCATCCGCTTATCTTTGCTGGCAAATAGATAAGCGCCAGCCTCTTCTGATGAGACTAATATATCCAAATCGGTATATTGCTGAAGCACCTCAAGCGGGAAATCAGCATAGCGAGAATGAGGAGCGAGAAACGTC
This sequence comes from Yersinia massiliensis, assembly GCF_003048255.1. NCBI lineage: Bacteria > Pseudomonadati > Pseudomonadota > Gammaproteobacteria > Enterobacterales > Yersiniaceae > Yersinia > Yersinia massiliensis. Next base: position 318,376 of record NZ_CP028487.1, on the reverse strand, counting down.
TCGTCAAAACCTCGAGTAAGCAGTGCTAGCGGCTCTCGTGTTTGATGCTGATAAATACCTGAGAGTTTGACCTCACGAGTCATCTTAGGAATGCCATATAAGATATTTAACGCCGCTTGAACTGCCCAGCACACAAACAGCGTTGATGTAACGTGATCCTTCGCCCAAGCGATAATTCGCTCAATCTGCGGCCAGTACGCAACGTCACAGAAATCGACCAATCCTAGAGGTGCGCCAGTGACTATCAGCCCATCGAAGTTCTGATCTTGGATATCCTCAAAGTCGCAATAGAAGTTGTTCAGATGCTCCGCTGGGGTATTCTTTGACTCACGGCTATCAATGCGCAGTAATTGAATATCGACTTGTAAGGGGGAGTTGGAGAGTAAACGCAGGAATTGATTTTCCGTCTCAATTTTCTTAGGCATCAGATTCAAAACTAACACCTTCAGGGGACGAATTTCCTGAGTTTTTGCACGTGATGAGGTCATGACAAAGACATTCTCATTGCGCAAGAAACTCACCGCAGGTAATTCATCAGGAACCCGAATTGGCATGCCTATATCCTCAATATATCCGTTTATACGTTTAGACTTCTAGATGCCTGAAGATAGCGGGTTTGTGATGAAAAGTCGAGCGTTCTCCTGCAACCTGAAAATGTTTCATTGCGGGAGTCACACTATCTGTAGCCGATATATTAGCCAGTTTGATCTTAATTGTGACTAGGACAAAAAGATCTATAAAGAAAAAGCCTCCCTGAAGGTAGCTAGAAATAGATGACAAAGGGTCTATTGCCCTGAGGACAAGCAGACCGCAAAGACGCCATAAAATCAGCACTACTTGTTAAGGAGTATCATTTCTTTCGGATAGATTTTTTAATAGCAGAAAAGCAAAAAAGGCCACCCGTTAGGGTAGCCTCTTTTGTTTATTTGATGCCTGGCAGTGTCCTACTCTCGCATGGGGAGACCCCACACTACCATCGGCGCTACGGCGTTTCACTTCTGAGTTCGGCATGGGATCAGGTGGGACCACCGCGCTATGGCCGCCAGGCAAATTCTGTCTAAATCAACCCGCTACACGTCTCTTCGCGCAGCCAGTCAACCCAATCTCGGAACTTCGCTGAAAATCTCTCTCTCAATACCACCAAAACACCTTTGGTGTTGTAAGGTTAAGCCTCACGGATCATTAGTACTGGTTAGCTCAATGCATCGCTGCACTTACACACCCAGCCTATCAACGTCATCGTCTTTAACGTTCCTTCAGGGGGCTTGAAGCCCCAGGGAAGACTCATCTCGAGGCAAGTTTCCCGCTTAGATGCTTTCAGCGGTTATCTCTTCCGAATTTAGCTACCGGGCAATGCCATTGGCATGACAACCCGAACACCAGTGATTCGTCCACTCCGGTCCTCTCGTACTAGGAGCAGCCCCTCTCAATCTTCCAACGCCCACGGCAGATAGGGACCGAACTGTCTCACGACGTTCTAAACCCAGCTCGCGTACCACTTTAAATGGCGAACAGCCATACCCTTGGGACCTACTTCAGCCCCAGGATGTGATGAGCCGACATCGAGGTGCCAAACACCGCCGTCGATATGAACTCTTGGGCGGTATCAGCCTGTTATCCCCGGAGTACCTTTTATCCGTTGAGCGATGGCCCTTCCATTCAGAACCACCGGATCACTAAGACCTACTTTCGTACCTGCTCGAGCCGTCACTCTCGCAGTCAAGCTAGCTTATGCCTTTGCACTAACCTCACGATGTCCGACCGTGATTAGCTAACCTTCGTGCTCCTCCGTTACTCTTTGGGAGGAGACCGCCCCAGTCAAACTACCCACCAGACACTGTCCTCACCCCAGATTATGGGGCCGAGTTAGAACATCAAACATTAAAGGGTGGTATTTCAAGGTTGGCTCCATGCAGACTGGCGTCCACACTTCGATGCCTCCCACCTATCCTACACATCAAGGCTCAATGTTCAGTGTCAAGCTATAGTAAAGGTTCACGGGGTCTTTCCGTCTTGCCGCGGGTACACTGCATCTTCACAGCGAGTTCAATTTCACTGAGTCTCGGGTGGAGACAGCCTGGCCATCATTACGCCATTCGTGCAGGTCGGAACTTACCCGACAAGGAATTTCGCTACCTTAGGACCGTTATAGTTACGGCCGCCGTTTACTGGGGCTTCGATCAAGAGCTTCGCCTTGCGGCTGACCCCATCAATTAACCTTCCAGCACCGGGCAGGCGTCACACCGTATACGTCCACTTTCGTGTTTGCACAGTGCTGTGTTTTTATTAAACAGTTGCAGCCAGCTGGTATCTGCGACTGGCTTCAGCTCCGAGAGCAAGTCTCTTCACCTAGCGCCAGCGTGCCTTCTCCCGAAGTTACGGCACCATTTTGCCTAGTTCCTTCACCCGAGTTCTCTCAAGCGCCTGAGTATTCTCTACCTGACCACCTGTGTCGGTTTGGGGTACGATTTCGTGTTACCTGATGCTTAGAGGCTTTTCCTGGAAGCATGGCATCAACTACTTCTGCACCGTAGTGCATCGTCATCACACCTCAGCGTTGATAAGCAACCGGATTTACCAAGTCACTCCGCCTACATGCTTAAACCGGGACAACCGTCGCCCGGCTAGCCTAGCCTTCTCCGTCCCCCCTTCGCAGTAACACCAAGTACAGGAATATTAACCTGTTTCCCATCGACTACGCTTTTCAGCCTCGCCTTAGGGGTCGACTCACCCTGCCCCGATTAACGTTGGACAGGAACCCTTGGTCTTCCGGCGTGCGGGTTTTTCACCCGCATTATCGTTACTTATGTCAGCATTCGCACTTCTGATACCTCCAGCAGTCCTCACAGACCACCTTCAACGGCTTACAGAACGCTCCCCTACCCAACAACGCCTAAGCGTCGCTGCCGCAGCTTCGGTGCATGGTTTAGCCCCGTTACATCTTCCGCGCAGGCCGACTCGACCAGTGAGCTATTACGCTTTCTTTAAATGATGGCTGCTTCTAAGCCAACATCCTGGCTGTCTATGCCTTCCCACATCGTTTCCCACTTAACCATGACTTTGGGACCTTAGCTGGCGGTCTGGGTTGTTTCCCTCTTCACGACGGACGTTAGCACCCGCCGTGTGTCTCCCGTGATAACATTCTTCGGTATTCGGAGTTTGCATCGGTTTGGTAAGCCGGGATGGCCCCCTAGCCGAAACAGTGCTCTACCCCCGAAGATGAGTTCACGAGGCGCTACCTAAATAGCTTTCGGGGAGAACCAGCTATCTCCCGGTTTGATTGGCCTTTCACCCCCAGCCACAAGTCATCCGCTAATTTTTCAACATTAGTCGGTTCGGTCCTCCAGTTAGTGTTACCCAACCTTCAACCTGCCCATGGCTAGATCACCGGGTTTCGGGTCTATACCTTGCAACTAGACGCCCAGTTAAGACTCGGTTTCCCTACGGCTCCCCTATTCGGTTAACCTTGCTACAAAATATAAGTCGCTGACCCATTATACAAAAGGTACGCAGTCACACCACGAAGGTGCTCCCACTGCTTGTACGTACACGGTTTCAGGTTCTATTTCACTCCCCTCGCCGGGGTTCTTTTCGCCTTTCCCTCACGGTACTGGTTCACTATCGGTCAGTCAGGAGTATTTAGCCTTGGAGGATGGTCCCCCCATATTCAGACAGGATGTCACGTGTCCCGCCCTACTCATCGAGTTCACAAGCAGTGTGTTTTGGTGTACGGGACTATCACCCTGTACCGTGCGACTTTCCAGACGCTTCCACTAACACACCACTTGATTCAGACTCTGGGCTCCTCCCCGTTCGCTCGCCGCTACTGGGGGAATCTCGGTTGATTTCTTTTCCTCGGGGTACTTAGATGTTTCAGTTCCCCCGGTTCGCCTCGTTAGACTATGTATTCATCTAACGATAGTGCAACGAATTGCACTGGGTTTCCCCATTCGGGTATCGTCGGTTATTACGCTTCATATCAGCTTACCGACGCTTTTCGCAGATTAGCACGCCCTTCATCGCCTCTGACTGCCTAGGCATCCACCGTGTACGCTTAGTCGCTTAACCTCACAACCCAAAGATGTTTTATCGTGAAGATAAAGACCTTCATGCTGTGATTATTGAGAGACTCTCACACAGGTTACTGATTATCTCGATACTTCTACGGTGAGATAATGTTCAGCTGTATGGTTTCAATTTTCAGCTTGTTCCAGATTGTTAAAGAGCAATATTTCACAACCCACTGAAGCCTTGCGACCGCAGTACGTTTTGAAATAGTTTTTTATATGGTGGAGCTAAGCGGGATCGAACCGCTGACCTCCTGCGTGCAAGGCAGGCGCTCTCCCAGCTGAGCTATAGCCCCATATAAAAAGCAAATCACCTTATTGCTGCAACTCAACAGGGAATGGTGAGTTGGTGGGTCTGAGTGGACTTGAACCACCGACCTCACCCTTATCAGGGGTGCGCTCTAACCACCTGAGCTACAGACCCAACAAGGTACTAAAGCCCGACTAATTTCTCAGTCCGGCCTTATTTGCTCGTTACTTTCTATCAGACAATCTGTGTGGACACTACGCAATGCGTATCGTGAGGTAAGGAGGTGATCCAACCGCAGGTTCCCCTACGGTTACCTTGTTACGACTTCACCCCAGTCATGAATCACAAAGTGGTAAGCGCCCTCCCGAAGGTTAAGCTACCTACTTCTTTTGCAACCCACTCCCATGGTGTGACGGGCGGTGTGTACAAGGCCCGGGAACGTATTCACCGTAGCATTCTGATCTACGATTACTAGCGATTCCGACTTCATGGAGTCGAGTTGCAGACTCCAATCCGGACTACGACAGACTTTATGTGGTCCGCTTGCTCTCGCGAGTTCGCTTCACTTTGTATCTGCCATTGTAGCACGTGTGTAGCCCTACTCGTAAGGGCCATGATGACTTGACGTCATCCCCACCTTCCTCCGGTTTGTCACCGGCAGTCTCCCTTGAGTTCCCACCATTACGTGCTGGCAACAAAGGATAAGGGTTGCGCTCGTTGCGGGACTTAACCCAACATTTCACAACACGAGCTGACGACAGCCATGCAGCACCTGTCTCACAGTTCCCGAAGGCACCGAAGCATCTCTGCTAAGTTCTGTGGATGTCAAGAGTAGGTAAGGTTCTTCGCGTTGCATCGAATTAAACCACATGCTCCACCGCTTGTGCGGGCCCCCGTCAATTCATTTGAGTTTTAACCTTGCGGCCGTACTCCCCAGGCGGTCGACTTAACGCGTTAGCTCCGGAAGCCACGCCTCAAGGGCACAACCTCCAAGTCGACATCGTTTACAGCGTGGACTACCAGGGTATCTAATCCTGTTTGCTCCCCACGCTTTCGCACCTGAGCGTCAGTCTTTGTCCAGGGGGCCGCCTTCGCCACCGGTATTCCTCCAGATCTCTACGCATTTCACCGCTACACCTGGAATTCTACCCCCCTCTACAAGACTCTAGCTTGCCAGTTTCAAATGCAGTTCCCACGTTAAGCGCGGGGATTTCACATCTGACTTAACAAACCGCCTGCGTGCGCTTTACGCCCAGTAATTCCGATTAACGCTTGCACCCTCCGTATTACCGCGGCTGCTGGCACGGAGTTAGCCGGTGCTTCTTCTGCGAGTAACGTCAATCACTGCGGTTATTAACCACAATGCCTTCCTCCTCGCTGAAAGTGCTTTACAACCCGAAGGCCTTCTTCACACACGCGGCATGGCTGCATCAGGCTTGCGCCCATTGTGCAATATTCCCCACTGCTGCCTCCCGTAGGAGTCTGGACCGTGTCTCAGTTCCAGTGTGGCTGGTCATCCTCTCAGACCAGCTAGGGATCGTCGCCTAGGTGAGCCATTACCCCACCTACTAGCTAATCCCATCTGGGTTCATCCGATGGCGTGAGGCCCGAAGGTCCCCCACTTTGCTCTTTCGAGGTCATGCGGTATTAGCTACCGTTTCCAGTAGTTATCCCCCTCCATCAGGCAGATCCCCAGACATTACTCACCCGTCCGCCGCTCGCCGGCAAAGTAGCAAGCTACTTTCCGCTGCCGCTCGACTTGCATGTGTTAGGCCTGCCGCCAGCGTTCAATCTGAGCCATGATCAAACTCTTCAATTTAAGATTTGTTTGATTTGCTACCGAAGTAGCGATGCTCAAAGATTACTTTCTGCAAATATGCATTCGAACCGAAGTTCAAATGTTTACTGCTTTGGTCACTCTTCAAGACTTTGATATTGCTTCTGCCTGTCGAAACAGGCTTCGATATCGTCTTGCGAGTGCCCACACAGATTGTCTGATAAATTGTTAAAGAGCAGTGAGTTAGCAACCTTCCGGTCAGTAACTCGAGGTGCGCATATTACGCTTTCCTCACTCAGAGTCAACTACTTATTTCGTTGATTTTCTCTGTTCTCTTTGCCGGTCACTTAACTACTTGATTCGTCATGTGCCGTCTCGATGGATGCGCATTATAGGGAGTCGAATTTTTTGCACAACCCTTTTTTCGCCTTTTTCTACTGTTTGAATACTTTTCACTCCTTACGTGTAGATCTTGGTCGATCCGCTGTGTATTTACTGCCGCACCGCTCCCTGATTGGTTGTAATTTCATCAGCAACGGCTAGTATTGCCAGTAAAAGTGATCTTATAAGTGAGGTTATTGTTATGTCTGATGCTATTCGCCCCTTTCAGCAGGATTTTCCAACTTTAGGTTCTCGCGTAATGATCGATAGATCCAGCGTGATCATTGGCAATGTTATCTTGGGCGATGATGTCAGTATCTGGCCACTAGTGGCTATCCGAGGTGACGTCAATCAAGTCGTTATTGGCGCACGTTCAAATATTCAAGACGGCAGTGTGTTACACGTTACCCATAAGTCTGAGCATAATCCCGAAGGGGATCCGCTGATTATTGGTGAAGATGTGACTGTGGGACACAAAGCTATGCTTCATGGTTGTACTATCGGCAACAGAGTACTCGTTGGGATGGGGTCGATCCTATTAGATGGGGCAATTATAGAAGATGATGTGATGATTGGTGCCGGCAGCCTTATTGCTCCTGGGAAGCGATTGGCCAGTGGTTTCCTATATATGGGTAGTCCTGCCAAACAAATCAGGCCGTTAACACCTGCAGAATTAGAAGGTCTTCTTTACTCGGCAGGTAACTACGTACGCTGGAAAGATGAGTATTTGGCAGAAACTAAATAGCCGAGACTGAATTAGTTGTCATAATAGATGATGCAGGAAATAGGCTTATATCTTTCCTGCATTATTCTGCTCTTCTATTTATGTAGTTCATTACGCAGTTGATTTAGTACTGGCGAAATTTCAGGCATTACACCATGCCAGAGCTGAAAAGCATGTGCTGCTTGTCCCACTAGCATACCCAAACCATCCGCAGAAGAATTCACACCAAGCCGCTTGCACCAAACTAAAAATGGCGTGTCCTCAGCCTGATAAAACATATCGTAACAACGTGTTTGAGGGCCGATAATACTTGTCGGTAAGTTTGGAACTTCACCATGAATGCCAGAAGCTGTCGCATTGATAATTAAGTCAAATTGACGCTCGTGTATAGCATGCATTTCAGCAGCATCAATATCACCCAAATGGTGGAAAACTTCAGCAAGTTGTTTGGCGCGGGCATAAGTCCGATTAGTCACAACAACCTTACATCCATACGATAACAATGGAAGGATAACACCATGCGCTGCTCCCCCAGCCCCCACTAACAAGATGTTATCGGTTTCATGAATCAAATGGAGCCGTTCAAGGTCACTTAGCAAGCCAATACCATCCGTATTGTCACCTAATAAGCGGCCATCCTCTAACTGCTTGATCGTATTAACAGCTCCTGCCAATGATGCACGATCTGTTAGTTCATCACATTTGGCGTATGCACGTTCTTTAAATGGTGTTGTGATGTTTGCTCCCGCTGCACCATCAGCAAAAAAGCGCGCTAACACTTCTTCAAACGTTTCAGTCGGAGCGAGCACCTTACCGTAATGATGTTCTATACCTGTTTGCTCAGCAAAAAGTGCATGGATCCTCGGCGATTTACTGTGCCCAATTGGATTACCAAACACTGCGAACTTCTGATCCATGCTATTTCCTACCCTTGACGAAATTGCTTACCGGTTAAAGCATCTCTGATTTCAGATGGTTTTAAGCGACCACCAACCTTGCCGAGGAGCACCGGTAGTGAAGGGCCAAATTGTGTTCTTACTTCTTCTTCTGTACGACAAGGCTCAAGACCACTCAAATTAGCGCTGGTTGAAACCACTGGTTTGCCATATTGCAAACACAATTGTTGGACAAGTGGGTGGTCACTCACCCTGACGGCCAATGAATCAAAATCCCCCGTAAGCCAATGTGGTGTATCTACTCTAGCGGGAATAACCCATGTTACTGGTCCTGGCCAACAGGAAAAAATCGTCTCACGTTGTAGATCACTTAACGCTGAATCATCAACGTAGGGTTTTAATTGCTCATAACTTGCTGCAATAAGGATTAAGCCCTTTTGCCATGGGCGTTGCTTTAAAGCTAATAAAGCATTCACTGCCTTTTCACTATCAGGGTCGCAACCTAAGCCAAAAACAGCCTCTGTCGGATAAGCAATAACCTCTTCTTGCTGTAAGGCCCGTAATACTTCTGCCAAACCATCATTATTCTTTTTTATACTCACCTTGTTATTACTCACTTTCTACGACCTTCCCACATAACTTACTGGCGCAAAAAAATTTGACGCCTTGCGCTGTTCTCTTTTCCATTAACAATGGATAGTGACAATAACAGCAGTTTCCAGCAATAGGTTGCTGGTTAATAGTAAATTGGCAATCTGGATAACGGTTACAGGCATGGAAAATCTTCCCAAAACGTGACTTACGTTGAAGGAGTTTTCCTTGACCACATTGCGGACAATTTATCGATGTCTCATCCGGTTTATCAATCACTTCAGTATGATCACATTGTGGATATTGGCTGCACCCAATAAACATACCAAAACGCCCTTGGCGCAATACCATCTCTGAGCCACATTTAGGACAAAACTGCCCATCTAGGACTTTTACAATATGACCATCAGATTGTGCTTTTAAAGGGCGAATATACTGGCAGTCGGGATAGTGTGAACAACCAAGGAATGGGCCATGCCCCCCACTGCGGATGACTAGAGCCGAGCCGCATTCAGGACATGAACCATTATCCTTGGCAGTAACTGTTTTCGTCATAACGCCTTCTATAATAAAGTTATTAGCCAGTGGAATTACCACTTAATGCACATAACCTTCGTTGACTTCAAAAAGTAGCTCTTCCATCTGCTGATAGGCATTTTCATTACCCGGTATGTTAAACAACACCATCAGCACAACCCACTTCAGATCTTCCAGATCCAGCTCATTAGAATCTAGCGCCATAATTCGATCGATAACCATTTCTCGAGTATCGAAGTGTAGGACCTGAATTTGCTCTAGGAACAGGATAAAACCACGGCAAGTGACATCCAGACGTTGGGACTCTTCTGCCGTATAAATACGTAATGCCTGCGGGTCAGCGGCGTAGAGATAAGGTGCTTTCTGCCCTTCCTGTAGATCGGCAAGTGCCTCTAACCAATTTAGGGCGTTGTTGATATCCTCACGATAGAAACCTGCGTCAGCAAGATCGTCAGTAATCTTATCTTGGTCGACAAGCATTTCTGACTCGTTATGCATATAAGTTTCAAATAAGTAAATTAAAACGTCGAACATGGCCTGCCCTCCTTAATCGGACATAGCCGCCGGGTACTGCTGCGATCCACCCTGCTAACTCCAGCTCGAGCAATTTGCTTACGATGTCTGGCACAGGTTGGCCGGCACGTTCGGCGACGACATCAACAGGTGTCACCTCATCTCCTACGTTAGCCAACACATCAGCAAATGGCAATTCAACTTGCTTCTCTGAGGAAGAAATAATTTCTTCCTCAGGTAATGATATCCACTGGAGCGAACCGCTTAGCTGCTCAGCGATACTCTGCGGAGAGCTTGCTAAATAGGCTCCTTGCTGAATCAACCAGTGCACTCCTTCACTGGCAGCACTCCCTAATGGCCCCGGTAAAGCAAAAACATCTCTTCCTTGTTCAATAGCATAACTGGCTGTAATCAAAGAGCCACTTTTCAGTGTTGCTTCAACAACGAGTACACCTAAACTTAACCCACTAATTATACGGTTCCTTTTAGGGAAATGCGCTGCAATCGGTAATGCCGTCGTAAAGAACTCAGAGACTAATGCCCCACCTTGCTGTTCTATCTCTTTCGCCAAATGGTTGTGTCGCCACGGATAAATATTCTCTAATCCGCTCCCCAATACTGCGATAGTTTTTCCTTTTGCATTCAAAGCTGCTTGATGACAAATACCATCAATCCCCATTGCAAGGCCGCTGGTGATGACTAATCCTGTTTGGGCCAGTTCTGAAGCAAAGTGACGGCCCCACTGCTCACCATAATGGCTAAAATGGCGACTTCCAACCATAGCGATTTGTGGGCGGTATATAACCTCCAGATCGCCGGAAACAAAAAGTACTAAAGGTGCACTTGAGATATGAGCTAAGCGAGGTGGATAGCCAGGCTCGCCATAAGCCAACAAATGGTGGGAGGGATGATTTAGCCAAGTTAATGCGGCCTCAATATAGTGGGGATCAACTTGATAAAATTGCTGACATTGCAGTGGGTTCAGCCCGTAAGCAACTAATCTGCTGGGATGAATATCACCACTCGCAAGTAACCGCTTTGCCAAACCACTCCTTTTTGCTACGCCAAACCCCTTAACTTTGCTCATCCTGAGCCATAATTCTGCTGATAACATACGCCTCCCTGGCTTGTTTCTACACTGACACCGATTTGTTCAATTGGTAGCCAATGCTGTCAATCCGGACGAGAAATGTCTAGAATAGAGATTGAATATCATTCACTACTCGGACGCAGATCTAGATATTTATGTCAGTATTACAAGTATTACATTACCCAGATGAGCGGCTGCGCAAAATTGCTGCGCCTGTAAAAGAAGTCAATGGTGAAATCCAGCGTATTGTCGACGACATGTTCGAAACGATGTACGCAGAGGAAGGGATTGGTCTTGCCGCAACTCAAGTGGATGTCCATCTGCAGATTATCGTCATTGATGTCTCCGAAAACCGTGACCAACGTTTGGTGTTAATTAACCCAGAACTGTTGGAAAAAAGCGGTGAAACAGGCATTGAAGAAGGTTGCCTATCCATTCCGGAACAACGTGCATTGGTTCCTCGCGCCGAAAAAGTAAAAATCAGGGCGTTAGATCGTGACGGTAAAACGTTCGAATTGGAAGCTGATGATTTACTCGCGATTTGCATCCAGCATGAAATGGATCACTTAGTCGGGAAACTATTTGTGGACTATTTGTCACCGCTGAAACGTCAGCGTATCCGCCAGAAGCTAGAAAAAATGGCTAAATTGAATGCCCGTGACAACTAATCCATCTCATTGCAGGAAATCTACGTGTCTGACTCTTTGCGGATTATTTTTGCCGGAACACCTGATTTTGCAGCGCGCCATTTAGGTACGTTGCTTTCTTCTCAGCATCAAATTGTTGGTGTTTTCACTCAACCGGACCGCCCGGCAGGACGAGGTAACAAACTCACCCCGAGCCCTGTGAAGGTATTGGCCGAGCAACACAATGTTCCTGTTTTTCAGCCAAAATCATTACGTCCGGAAGAAAACCAACATTTAGTTGCCGATCTTAAGGCTGATATCATGGTTGTGGTTGCCTATGGCCTGATATTACCGGCATCGGTGTTGGCAATGCCGCGATTAGGCTGTATCAATGTCCATGGCTCCTTGCTGCCGCGCTGGCGTGGTGCTGCTCCAATCCAACGTTCAGTCTGGGCTGGAGATGCAAAAACTGGGGTCACAATCATGCAAATGGATGTTGGACTAGATACCGGCGACATGCTGTATAAGATTGAATGCGATATTGAACCGGATGACACGAGTGCAACATTGTACGATAAACTTGCTTACTTAGGCCCTCAAGGCTTATTGGTGACGCTTCAGCAACTAGCCGAAGGCAGTGCGCAGCCAGAAGTACAAAATGAAGCATTAGCAACTTACGCAGAAAAACTTAGCAAAGAAGAAGCCAGATTAGATTGGTCACTTCCTGCGGCACAGTTAGAACGTTGTATTCGTGCTTTTAATCCTTGGCCTGTCAGCTATTTTATCGTTGATGAACAACCGGTTAAAGTTTGGCATGCACAAGTACTCCCTGCGATGAATAATACCCAGCCCGGAACTATCATTCATGCTGATAAGCGTGGAATTCAAGTGATGACGGGGGACGGTGTTCTAAATATCACGCAACTACAGCCTGCTGGTAAAAAAGTGATGTCTGTAGCTGACTTATTAAATTCACGTCGCGAATTGTTCGCGCCGGGGAGCCAGTTAGCATAATAAATTCAGTTTCAACGACTTACTCAATAGATTTCATCGCCCGACTCATTTTCATCGGGCTACTTTCCCTTTATTTGCTGACGTTTGTCAGCTTTTTTGGTTATGAAAAACACATATAATCTCCGCAGCATCGCTGCCAAAGCAATTAGCCAAGTATTGGATCAGGGGCAATCACTCAGTACCGTTTTGCCTGGGCTACACAATAATATTTCTGATAAAGATCGCGCATTGCTGCAGGAGTTATGTTTTGGCACTTTGCGTGTCCTGCCGCAATTAGAGTGGTGTATCCAGCAATTAATGGCTCGCCCATTGACTGGTAAACAGCGGGTTTTTCACTATCTGATTATGGTTGGACTCTACCAGCTAATTTATACGCGCATTCCCGCTCATGCAGCGCTAGCAGAAACAGTGGAAGGTGCTACAGCGCTAAAACGTCCTCAATTGAAAGGATTGATCAACGGCGTATTGCGTCAATTCCAACGCCAACAAGTTGAGCTATTGGAGCGAGCGGGAAATAACGATAGCCACTATCTTCATCCAAGCTGGTTACTCGCAAGAATTAAGCGGGCATATCCCGAACAATGGCAACAAATACTGGATGCAAATAATCAAAAACCACCAATGTGGTTACGTGTTAACCGTCTGCATCATACTCGTAATGAATATCTTGAGCTTTTAAAACAAGCAGGTATTGAAGCAACACCACATGATGTTTTTCCCGATGCATTACGCCTTATCACTCCTTGTGCTGTCAATTCACTACCCGGCTTTGAACTTGGTTGGGCCACCGTGCAAGATGCATCTGCCCAAGGTTGCGTGGATCTGCTTGATCCGCAAGATGGTGAGCAGATCCTTGATCTCTGCGCCGCTCCTGGTGGCAAAACAACCCATATCCTAGAAGCTGCGCCAAAGGCCCATGTATTGGCTGTTGATATTGATGAAGTGCGCCTCAATCGGGTAAAAGAAAACTTAAAGCGTTTGCAACTGCATGCTGTCGTGCGCGTCGGTGATGGAAGAACACCAGAGGTATGGTGCGGTGGTCAACTCTTCGATCGTATTCTGCTAGATGCACCTTGCTCTGCAACTGGTGTGATACGTCGTCACCCTGATATCAAATGGTTACGCCGCGATAGTGATATTGCTGAACTTGCCCAATTGCAATCCGAGATCATTGAAGCTATCTGGCCTAAACTGAAAAAAGGTGGCGTAATGGTTTATGCTACCTGTTCTATATTGCCGGAAGAAAATCAGCAGCAAATTATGGCATTCTTACAACGCCATGCTGAAGCCAAACTGGTTGAAACAGGTACTATTACATTACCCGGTAAACAAAACCTGCCCCACCCTGAGGATGGCGACGGTTTCTTTTATGCAAAAGTGATCAAAAGATAGTCGTGGTTTTGACTACGCCTCAAACCTAATTTCAGTGTGAAACAGAGAACGCTATGAAAATAATAATTCTTGGGGCGGGGCAAGTTGGTGGAACCCTAGCGGAAAATCTGGTGGGTGAGAACAATGATATCACTGTCGTTGATGTTGATGCTGGGCGTCTACGTCAGTTACAAGATAAATTTGATCTACGCGTGATACAAGGACATGGATCGCACCCTCGAGTTTTACGAGAGGCGGGAGCTGAAGACGCCGATATGTTGGTTGCAGTAACGAATTCTGATGAAACCAATATGGTTGCTTGCCAAATTGCTTACTCACTATTTAATACACCAAATCGAATTGCTCGAATCCGTTCAGCTGAATATATCCGTGAAACCGACAAATTATTTCTTCCAGAAGCTGTTCCGATTGACCATCTCATTTCGCCAGAACAACTCGTTATTGATTATATCTATAAATTGATTGAGTACCCTGGTGCACTGCAGGTGGTTAATTTTGCCGAAGGCAAAGTCAGTATCGCGGCCGTTAAAGCCTATTATGGCGGACCTTTAGTGGGGAATGCACTGTCCTCACTTCGTGAACATATGCCGCATATCGACACCAGAGTTGCTGCGATATTTCGTCAAGATCGCCCTATTCGCCCACAAGGCTCAACAATCATTGAAGCAGGTGACGAAGTTTTCTTTGTAGCGGCCTCGCAACATATCCGTGCAGTAATGAGTGAATTACAGCGTCTAGAGAAGCCCTATAAGCGCATAATGATTGTTGGTGGAGGCAATGTTGGCGCCGGTTTAGCCTTACGGTTAGAAAAAGATTATAGCGTAAAATTAGTTGAACGCGACCAACAGAGAGCTGCTGAACTAGCCGAAATGTTACATGATACTATCGTTTTTTATGGCGACGCATCAGACCAAGAACTGCTGGCTGAGGAACATATCGAGCAGGTTGATGTTTTTATCGCGATTACCAATGATGATGAAGCGAATATAATGTCTGCGATGCTGGCAAAACGGATGGGTGCTAAAAAGGCGATGGTATTAATTCAGCGCAGCGCTTATGTCGATCTCGTTCAGGGAAGCGTCATTGATATCGTTATCTCACCCCAGCAAGCCACAATTTCTGCACTGCTCGGCCATGTTCGTAAAGCTGATATCGTCAGCGTATCATCGTTAAGGCGCGGTGTTGCAGAAGCAATTGAAGCTATTGCTCATGGTGATGAAAGTACCTCAAAAGTTGTCGGTCGCATGGTGGAAGATATTAAGCTGCCACCGGGTACGACTATTGGCGCGATTGTTCGCGGTGATGAAGTCATCATAGCTAACAGTAATTCAATTATTAAACAGGGCGATCATGTTGTGATGTTTATTACTCACAAGAAATTTGTGCCCGACGTTGAACGATTGTTCCAACCAAGCCCATTCTTCTTGTAATGAGTAATAGTTAAGATATCTATATAGGTTAATAAATTAAAACCAATATCATGAAAGTTAGGAAAAACTTCCTATAATTAGGACTGTATCGAGTTTTAATTAGCTAGAATAGAATTATTCATTTTGAAATGGGGTGTTGGTTATGAGTTTCATGAAGGAATTCCGTGAATTTGCCATGCGTGGCAATGTAGTCGACTTAGCTGTTGGTGTCATTATTGGTGCAGCATTTGGCAGGATTGTTTCTTCACTTGTTGCCGATATCATTATGCCACCATTGGGTCTATTACTCGGTGGCGTCGATTTTAAACAATTCCATTTCGTATTACGTGCAGCCGAAGGAACGATACCCGCTGTAGTAATGAATTACGGTACATTCATCCAGAGCATTTTTGATTTTGTTATTGTGGCCTTGGCAATATTCTCAGCGGTTAAGCTTATGAATAAACTACGCCGTGAAAAAGCGGAAGAACCTGCAGCGCCGCCAGCGCCAACAACTGAAGAAAAACTCTTGGCAGAGATTCGTGATTTGCTCAAAGCACAGCAATCAAAATAATTCCGACTGTATCAAACGCTAACGCCATCAATATTTGATGGCTTTTTTATAGTCCGAAAATTAGAAAACCAGTGGTAAATAATCAATGAATTGCTTACCACTGGCCTCCCAGTTACCGCCTTTTGCATGCTTATCTTTGCGTTGGTAACTACCTTTCCCTTTGCTATTTTTCTCAATACGCTGCCTAAAAAGTGGGTCATGAAGTAACGCTTCTAATGCATTATCTTTTATTTTTCCCTTGGTATGGCGATATGTCGTCATATTAATTGCCTCATCGATAACTATTTAGATTAAAAAACCTACGGATAATACTGCTTGTTTGAACTGATTGATATGTCTCAGTGAAAATTTTAGCCTAAGACCAATTCTTCAGTTGCCCCTTGTTCCAATGTTTCAAGAATGGAGCAGTAAGTCGTTGCATGTGAACTTCCACAGCAGGCCTTACTAAGGCGCTTAAGTGACTCACGCATTTTTTTAAGCTCGGCAATCTTGCATTCCACATCATGTAACCGTGAATCAACAATTGCTTTTGACTCTTGGCATGTATGATGATCTGGATCTACCCGTATCGACAATAATTCAGTGATAGTTTCCAATGTAAAACCGAGTTGTTTCGCATAGCGGATAAATCGTAAGCGCTGTAAATCTTGTTCATTATAAAGTCGATAGCCCCCCTCAGTACGTTCACCGTGCTGCATCATTCCTTGTTTCTCATAGTACCGGATGGTATCTGGAGTCACATCGGCGAGTTTAGCGAGTTGCCCAATTTTGAACATTGCCTATTCCTCATTTGATAGTCTATCGGCCACCCTATGCTGATATTCTTGATGCAAAAAGTCAGTGCTAAGCCCAGCTTGTTTTAGCCTCATTTCCAGCAACATTAGTCGACTACGCAATTTTGTTTGAGCATCATGCTGGTTACCTAATTGCGATAGTAGGTCAACAATAGTAAGTGCTTCCTGGCGATCCTGCAATTCAGGGGGGAGATATCCCGCATTCTTCAATAATCTATACCCAACCCTCAAATCAAGAGGTACAAAAGAATCATCATCAAGTTGTAAAGGCTTGCCATTTCCTGAGAGATTATCGAACTCACCATTTTTCTGAGCATCGGCAATGTATCTTTCAGCCCATTCATCAATTAATCCCATATAGCACCTGTAAAATAGGATCTACGAAAATAAGAGTTTCATTTAGATTAACAGATTAATAATAGGTAAAAGAGGCTGTGCACTGAAGAATCGGAGTACATCTTAAAGTTATGGACGTAAAAAAACCGGGCAAGCCCGGTTTTTTTACGCGTTTACAGATTACTCTGCAGCAACTACTTCTGCTTGCGATGCAGCACGATCAACTAACTCGATGTAAGCCATCGGTGCGTTGTCGCCTGCACGGAAGCCACACTTCAGAATACGAGTGTAACCACCGGCACGGCTCGCGAAACGCGGGCCTAGCTCGTTAAACAGTTTTGCCACGATCTCGTTATCACGAGTACGGGCGAATGCCAGACGACGATTAGCTACGCTGTCGGTCTTGGCAAGAGTAATCAGCGGCTCAACAACGCGACGCAGCTCTTTCGCTTTCGGCAGGGTCGTCTTGATTATCTCATGACGAACCAAAGAGCCGGCCATGTTACGGAACATAGCCTGGCGATGGCTGCTGTTACGGTTCAGTTGACGACCACTCTTACGATGGCGCATGACCTTATCCTTCTCAGTAAAACCTTAACCTGTGATCCGGTTACTCGTCAGCAATGCTAGCTGGCGGCCAATTTTCTAGGCGCATGCCTAAAGAAAGACCACGTGAAGCGAGCACGTCTTTAATCTCAGTAAGAGATTTTTTACCCAGGTTCGGCGTTTTCAGCAACTCAACCTCGGTACGCTGTACCAGATCACCGATGTAGTGGATAGCTTCTGCCTTGAGGCAGTTAGCAGAGCGGACAGTCAATTCCAGATCGTCAACAGGGCGCAGCAGGATCGGATCAAACTCTGGCTTCTCTTCTTTAACTTCCGGCTGACGTACATCACGTAAGTCAACGAAAGCTTCAAGTTGTTCAGCCAAGATAGTTGCCGCACGGCGGATCGCCTCTTCAGGATCGATCGTACCATTGGTTTCCATCTCGATTACCAACTTGTCCAGGTCGGTACGCTGTTCTACACGCGCTGCTTCAACATTGTAGGCAATACGCTCTACAGGGCTATAGCATGCGTCTACTAACAGACGACCAATCGGGCGCTCATCTTCTTCCGAATGAATTCGGGCAGAAGCCGGCACATAACCACGACCACGTTGAACTTTGATACGCATACTAATAGATGCATTCTCATCGGTCAGGTGGCAGATAACGTGCTGCGGCTTGACGATTTCGACATCACCATCATGGGTGATATCGGCTGCAGTCACAGGGCCAATGCCAGACTTATTCAGGGTAAGAATAACTTCATCTTTACCCTGAACTCTCACCGCCAGCCCTTTCAGGTTGAGCAGGATCTCCAGGATATCTTCCTGTACGCCTTCTTTGGTGCTGTACTCATGCAGTACACCATCAATCTCAACCTCGGTCACCGCGCAACCCGGCATAGATGAAAGCAGAATACGGCGCAGTGCGTTGCCGAGAGTATGGCCAAAGCCACGCTCTAACGGCTCAAGGGTCACCTTGGCGTGCGTCGAACTGACTTGCTCGATATCTACCAGGCGCGGTTTTAGAAACTCTGTCACAGAACCCTGCATTGTGTCCTCTCTTTGGTACTAAGCTTTACTTAGAGTAAAGCTCGACGATCAGGTGTTCATTAATGTCCGCAGATAGATCAGTACGTTCAGGAATACGTTTGAACACACCTTCCATCTTAACAGCATCAACTTCCAGCCAAGTCGGCTTTTCACGCTGCTCAGCCAGCTCCAAAGCTGCCTTAACACGAGACTGCTTTTTAGCTTTCTCACGGATGCTGACTACGTCATTCGGAGATACCTGATAAGAAGCGATGTTAACAACGCGACCATTTACCATGATAGCTTTATGACTAACCAGCTGACGTGATTCAGCACGAGTTGCGCCAAAGCCCATACGGTAAACTACGTTATCCAGACGACCTTCCAGCAGTTGCAACAGGTTTGCACCAGTGTTGCCTTTCAGACGTGCTGCTTCTTTATAGTAGTTACGGAATTGACGTTCTAGAACACCATAGATACGGCGAACTTTTTGTTTTTCACGTAACTGCACACCGTAGTCAGACAGACGCGGTTTACGCGCACCATGCTGGCCAGGTGGTTGTTCGATCTTACACTTGGTGTCAATCGCACGAACGCCAGACTTAAGGAATAAGTCTGTGCCCTCACGACGGCTCAGCTTGAGCTTAGGCCCCAAATATCTTGCCATTTTCTCTCTCCAACAAACCTAAAAGCAGCGTTATACGCGGCGCTTTTTCGGCGGACGACAACCGTTATGAGGGATCGGAGTCACATCAGTAATATTAGTGATGCGGAAACCAGCCGCGTTTAACGCACGGATAGTAGACTCACGGCCCGGACCAGGTCCTTTAACCATAACTTCCAGATTCTTGATACCGTATTCTTTCACTGCGTCAGCGCAGCGCTCTGCTGCAACTTGCGCTGCGAACGGAGTAGACTTACGAGATCCACGGAAACCGGAACCACCTGCTGTTGCCCAACCCAATGCGTTACCTTGACGATCTGTAATGGTAACGATGGTGTTGTTGAAAGAAGCATGGATATGAGCCACACCGTCAGAGACTGTCTTTCTTACACGCTTACGTGCACGAATAGGTGCCTTTGCCATTATTCAATCACCCCGATTATTTCTTGATCGGTTTACGCGGACCCTTACGGGTACGTGCGTTGGTCTTAGTACGCTGACCGCGAACTGGTAGACCACGACGATGACGCAAACCACGATAAGTCCCAAGGTCCATCAGACGCTTGATGCTCAGGGTCACCTCACGACGCAGATCACCTTCTACAACGTACTTGGCAACTTCGTCACGCAGCTTCTCGATTTGCTCTTCAGACAGCTCACTGATCTTAACATTTTCAGCAATACCCGCAGCAACACAGATAGCCTGTGAGCGAGTTTTACCGATGCCGTAGATCGCAGTTAATGCGATAACGGTATGTTTCTGATCAGGAATGTTAATGCCTGCTATACGGGCCACTATGCACTCCTACTATTTTATACAGCAATACCATTCTGAAAAGCCCGTTTTCAGGATACTCAAATAGCATTGCAGTCACATACAAAAGATTGGCTGGCTAATCTAGCCAGCTCAACCCAACTTTGCAAGAAAAATATGCAAGATAAATCAGCCTTGACGCTGTTTATGCTTTGGTTCGGCACTACAAATTACGCGAACGACACCGTTACGCTTAACAATTTTGCAGTTACGACATAATTTCTTGACGGAAGCACGAACTTTCATTTTTACTCTCCGTAACTTCTCAAACATACCTGAATTAGCGGTTATAGCCTTTCAGGTTTGCTTTCTTCAATGCAGACTCGTATTGACTCGACATCATCAGAGTTTGCACTTGAGCCATAAAGTCCATGATGACCACCACTACGATAAGTAGGGAGGTACCACCAAAGTAAAATGGTACTTTCATCGCGTCACGCATGAACTCCGGGATCAGGCAGATGAAAGTAATATACATCGCACCAATTAAGGTTAGACGCGTCATTACTTTATCGATGTACTTCGCCGTTTGCTCTCCCGGACGAATTCCTGGCACGAATGCACCGGACTTCTTCAGGTTATCTGCTGTTTCACGCGGGTTGAAAACTAGCGCCGTGTAGAAGAAACAGAAGAAGATGATTGCAGACGCATAGAGTAACACATAAAGCGGTTGACCTGGTTGCAAATACATTGAAATAGTCGTCAACCAGTTCCAACCTGTCCCGCCCCCAAACCATGATGCAATCGTGGCAGGGAACAGAATTATGCTGGAAGCAAAGATTGCTGGGATAACCCCAGCCATATTCACTTTCAACGGTAAGTGTGTGCTCTGTGCTGCATAAACACGACGACCTTGTTGACGTTTAGCATAGTTAACGACGATACGACGTTGACCACGTTCAATGAAAACAACGAAGAAGGTTACTGCAAACACTAATACTGCAACCAACAGCAACAGGAGGAAGTGCAGGTCGCCTTGCCGAGCTTGCTCGATGGTATGGGCTATTGCAGGTGGTAGACCGGCAACAATACCAGCGAAGATTATGATAGAAATACCGTTACCGATACCACGCTCAGTAATCTGTTCGCCAAGCCACATCAGGAACATTGTCCCAGTGACCAAGCTAACGACAGCGGTAAAATAGAAAGCAAAGCCTGGATTGATAACCAGACCTTGCATCCCAGGCATATTCGGCAGACCGGTAGCAATACCGATCGATTGGAATATAGCCAATACCAACGTGCCATAACGGGTGTACTGACTGATCTTACGACGGCCAGCTTCCCCTTCTTTCTTTATTTCTGCTAACGCTGGATGAACCACCGTTAACAGTTGGATAATAATTGATGCCGAAATATACGGCATGATACCCAAGGCAAAGATAGAAGCACGACTGAGAGCACCACCAGAGAACATGTTAAACATTTCAATGATGGTCCCTCTCTGCTGCTCGAGCAATTTAGCAAGCACAGTGGCATCGATACCAGGAATCGGAATAAAAGAGCCGATACGGAAAACAATAAGCGCACCGATAACAAACAAAAGTCTGCGCTTCAGTTCGCCTAATCCGCCTTTAGCACTTTGAAAATCTAATCCTGGTTGCTTAGCCATCTGCTACTTATTCCTCAATTTTACCGCCAGCAGCTTCGATAGCAGCACGAGCGCCTTTGGTGACACGCAGACCACGAAGAGTTACCGCACGAGTGATTTCGCCAGAAAGCATAACTTTCGCGAATTCAATCTGGGTACCAACAACGTTAGCGGCTTTCAGCGTGTTCAGGTCGATTACGTCGCCTTCCACTAAAGCCAGTTCAGACAGACGAACTTCTGCCGTGATCATAGCTTTGCGAGAGGTGAAGCCGAATTTCGGCAAACGACGATATAAAGGCATCTGACCACCTTCAAAACCACGACGTACGCCACCACCAGAACGTGAGTTCTGACCTTTGTGACCACGACCAGCAGTTTTACCCAGGCCAGAACCGATACCACGACCTACACGCTTCGGCGCATGCTTGGCACCTTCAGCCGGAGACAGAGTATTTAAACGCATCTGTTACTCCTCAACTTTAACCATGTAGGAAACCAAGTTGACCATACCACGTACAGCAGGAGTATCCTCACGCTCTACAGTATGACCAATACGACGCAGACCTAAACCGATCAGAGTTGCCTTATGTTTTGGCAAACGACCGATACTGCTTTTTGTTTGAGTTACTTTAATAGTCTTTGCCATGGTTATTTCCCTAGAATTTCTTCGACGGACTTACCACGCTTGGCAGCGACCATTTCTGGGGATTTCATATCTTCCAGAGCTAAAATAGTTGCACGAACCACGTTGATCGGGTTAGTAGAACCATATGCTTTGGCCAATACGTTATGAACCCCTGCAACTTCTAAGACGGCGCGCATTGCACCACCGGCAATAATACCGGTACCTTCAGAAGCTGGTTGCATGAATACACGAGAACCCGTGTGAGCACCTTTAACTGGGTGCTGCAGAGTACCGTTATCCAAAGCAACATTAATCATAGCGCGACGGGCTTTCTCCATCGCTTTCTGGATCGCTGCCGGAACTTCGCGTGCTTTGCCGTAGCCAAAACCAACGCGACCGTTACCATCACCAACTACTGTCAGTGCGGTAAAGCTGAAAATACGGCCACCTTTTACGGTTTTAGATACGCGGTTTACCGCGATCAGCTTTTCCTGCAGTTCGCCAGCTTGTTTTTCGATGTGTGACATCTTACACCTCTACCTTAGAACTGAAGGCCAGCTTCACGGGCAGCATCTGCCAGTGCCTGGACTCGACCATGATATTGGAAACCGGAACGGTCAAAGGATACTTTCGTGATCCCTTTTTCCAATGCGCGCTCTGCGACAGCTTTACCTACAGCTGCAGCGGCATCTTTGTTGCCGGCGTACTTCAATTGCTCATTGATAGCTTTTTCTACAGTAGAAGCGGCGACCAAAATTTCAGAACCGTTTGGTGCAATAACCTGCGCGTAAATATGGCGTGGGGTACGATGTACCACCAGGCGAGTCGCACCCAGTTCTTTGAGCTTGCGGCGTGCGCGGGTCGCACGACGGATACGAGCTGCTTTCTTATCCATAGTGTTACCTTACTTCTTCTTAGCCTCTTTGGTACGCACGACTTCGTCGGCGTAACGGACACCCTTGCCTTTATAAGGCTCAGGACGACGGTAGGCACGCAAATCTGCTGCAACCTGACCAATCACCTGCTTATCAGCGCCTTTCAGCACGATTTCAGTTTGGGTCGGGCACTCTGCAGTGATGCCAGCCGGCAATTCATGGTCAACTGGGTGAGAGAAGCCTAAAGCTAAATTCACCACGTTGCCTTTAACTGCGGCACGGTAGCCTACGCCTACCAGTTGAAGCTTCTTAGTGAAGCCTTCGGTAACACCAACGACCATTGCATTAAGCAGTGCACGAGTGGTACCCGCTTGGGCCCAACCGTCTACAGCGCCTTCGCGTGGAGCGAAAGTCAATGTATTTTCTTCTTGCTTAACTTCAACAGCGCTATGGACGGTACGAGTCAGCTCGCCGTTCTTACCCTTTATCGAAATAACCTGACCGTTGAGTTTTACCTCTACGCCGGCAGGAATGACGACGGGTGCTTTTGCAACACGAGACATTCTTTCCTCCCGAATTAAGCTACGTAGCAGATAATCTCGCCACCAAGACCAGCTTGGCGAGCTGCACGATCGGTCATAACACCTTTAGAGGTAGAAATAACAGCGATACCCAAACCGGCCATAACTTTTGGCAGCTCATCTTTTTTCTTATAGATGCGCAGACCTGGACGGCTGATACGTTGAATGCTTTCTACCACTGCCTTGCCCTGGAAATACTTAAGTGCTAATTCCAGTGTAGGCTTGGTGTCGCCTTCGATTTTAAAATCTTCAATAAAGCCTTCTTCCTTCAGAACGTTGGCAATTGCCACTTTCAGCTTGGAGGAAGGCATGGTGACCGCAACTTTATTTGCGGCTTGACCGTTACGGATACGGGTCAGCATATCCGCGATCGGATCTTGCATGCTCATCTGTCTTTACTCCCGTGATTCAATTGGTGACAATTACCAGCTAGCCTTTTTAAGGCCCGGGATTTCACCGCGCATTGCGGTTTCACGGACTTTAATACGGCTCAACCCGAACTTCCGCAGGAAACCATGCGGACGACCAGTTTGGTTGCAGCGGTTACGCTGACGGGACGGGCTGGAATCACGCGGCAGAGACTGCAGCTTCAGAACAGCATTCCAACGATCTTCGTCGGATGAGTTCACACCAGAGATAATAGCTTTTAATTCCTCGCGTTGAGCGCGGTATTTGTTAGCTAGTTTCACGCGAACAACTTCGCGTGCTTTCATTGATTGCTTAGCCATCAGTAACCCTACCTTACTTGCGGAATGGGAATTTAAAAGCAGCCAACAATGCACGGCCTTCATCATCGGATTTCGCAGTAGTGGTAATGGTAATATCCAAACCACGTACACGATCGACTTTATCGTAGTCGATTTCCGGGAAGATGATCTGCTCGCGCACACCCATGCTGTAGTTTCCACGACCATCGAATGACTTAGCGGACAAGCCACGGAAGTCACGGATACGAGGTACAGCAATGGTAATCAGTCGCTCAAAGAATTCCCACATGCGTTCGCCACGCAGGGTAACTTTACAGCCGATCGGATAGCCCTGACGGATTTTGAAGCCTGCAACAGATTTGCGTGCTTTGGTGATAAACGGCTTTTGACCGGAGATTGCTGCCAAGTCAGCTGCTGCGTTATCCAGCAGTTTCTTGTCAGCGATCGCTTCACCAACACCCATATTCAGGGTGATCTTCTCGACCCGAGGGACTTGCATGACAGAGTCGTAGCCAAACTGAGACATCAGTTGTTTGACTACCTCGTCTTTGTAGTAATCATGCAGTTTCGCCATCGTATTACTCCAAATTACTTGATAGTTTCGCTGTTAGATTTAAAGAAACGGACTTTTTTGCCGTCTTCGAATCTAAAGCCTACACGGTCAGCCTTACCGGTTGTCGCGTTGAACAGCGCAAGGTTGGAAACTTGAATTGCAGCTTCTTTTTCAACAATGCCACCTGGTTGATTCAGGGCCGGAACCGGCTTCTGATGTTTTTTAACCAGGTTGATACCTTCAACAATGACCTTACCAGCAGACAGGACATTCTTTACTTTACCGCGCTTACCTTTGTCTTTCCCGGTTAGCACGATAACTTCGTCATCACGACGGATTTTCGCTGCCATGGTTCGCTCCTTAGAGTACTTCTGGTGCCAGAGAGATAATTTTCATGAACTTCTCATTACGCAGTTCACGAGTTACCGGCCCAAAAATACGCGTGCCGATTGGCTGCTCGCTGTTATTATTTAAAATAACACAAGCGTTACCATCGAAGCGAATGACAGAACCGTCCGGGCGACGTACACCCTTCTTGGTGCGCACCACTACCGCCTTCAGAACATCGCCTTTCTTCACCTTGCCACGAGGAATTGCTTCCTTGATGGTGATCTTGATGATGTCGCCGATGCCTGCGTAGCGACGGTGCGAGCCACCTAGAACCTTGATACACATTACGCGACGTGCACCGGAGTTGTCGGCCACGTTCAGCATAGTCTGTTCTTGGATCATGTTAGTGCTCCGCTAATGTCAACTACTACTTTAGGACCCAGAATAGGTCGTTTAAAAGCCCCAATAATGAGGGCGCAGCATTATAACACCGCTTCCAGATTATGGGTAGAAAAAATAAGCGGCCCACTTTCTGAGCCGCTTATTATGTTCGAGTCAGCTACTCTATTACAGAATCGCTTTCTCTACAACGCGAACAAGCGTCCAAGACTTAGTCTTTGACAGTGGACGGCATTCGCGGATTTCTACCACGTCACCGATACCACATTCATTGTTCTCGTCATGTACATGCAATTTCGTCGTGCGACGGATGAATTTCCCATAGATTGGGTGCTTCACCACACGCTCGATAGCAACAACCATGGATTTCTCCATTTTGTCACTAACTACGCGACCTTGCAGAGTACGGATTTGGTCAGTCATTACGCACCCGCCTTTTCAGTCAGTAAAGTCTTAACACGTGCGATATTACGACGCACTTGTTTCGACAGGTGAGTTTGTTGCAGCTGGCCACTAGCCGCCTGCATGCGCAAATTAAATTGCTCACGCAGCAGGTTGAGCAGCTCAGTGTTCAGCTCTTCAACGCTTTTTTCACGCAGCTCTTGTGCTTTCATTACATCACCGTCTTAGTTACAAAGGTGGTTCCTACAGGCAGTTTCGCTGCAGCGAGCTTAAATGCTTCGCGAGCAGTTTCTTCCGGCACACCAGCCATTTCAAATAAAACTTTTCCTGGCTGGATCAGGGCAACCCAATACTCAACGTTACCCTTACCTTTACCCATACGTACTTCGAGCGGCTTCTCGGTGATCGGTTTGTCCGGGAATACACGGATCCAGACCTTACCTTGACGCTTAATTGCACGTGTCATCGCACGACGGGCTGCTTCGATTTGACGAGCCGTCAGGCGGCAACGGCCACAAGCTTTCAGGCCGAACTCACCGAAGCTAACATCCGTACCTTGCGCAAGGCCACGGTTACGGCCTTTGTGCATCTTACGGAATTTTGTACGCTTTGGTTGTAACATCAGCGATTCTCCTTACTTGCGGCCTTTACGCTGCTGCTTTTTAGGTTGAGCAGCCGGTTCCGGTTGTTCAACAGCAGCCATACCACCCAAGATCTCACCTTTGAAGATCCATACCTTTACGCCGATTACACCATAAGTGGTGTGCGCTTCAGATGTGTTGTAATCGATATCCGCACGCAGTGTATGCAACGGAACACGACCTTCACGATACCATTCGGTACGCGCGATTTCAGCACCGCCAAGACGGCCGCTTACTTCAACTTTGATACCTTTAGCGCCAAGACGCATTGCGTTCTGTACAGCACGCTTCATAGCACGACGGAACATAACACGACGTTCCAGCTGTGAAGTGATACTGTCAGCAACCAATTTTGCGTCCAGTTCCGGTTTACGGACTTCGGCGATGTTAATCTGTGCAGGAACGCCAGCGATATCCGCTACGACCTTACGCAGTTTTTCGACATCTTCACCTTTCTTGCCGATAACGATGCCAGGGCGAGCTGTGTGAATAGTCACACGGATGCTCTTCGCTGGACGCTCGATAACGATGCGAGAAACGGAAGCTTTCGCTAATTCTTTAGTCAAGAATTGGCGAACTTTAAAGTCGCTGTCCAGGTTGTCAGCGAATTCTTTGGTATTTGCGTACCAGGTAGAGTTCCAAGCTTTGACAATACCTAGTCGAATACCATTAGGATGTACTTTCTGACCCATTGCTAGTCTCCAGAGTCTCAGCGATCGGACACAACCACAGTAATGTGGCTGGTGCGCTTCAGAATGCGATCTGCACGACCTTTTGCACGCGGCATAATGCGCTTCATGCTAGGGCCTTCGTCTACGAAAATCTTCGTGACTTTCAGATCATCGATGTCAGCGCCATCGTTGTGTTCTGCGTTAGCAATGGCAGACTCCAGCACTTTCTTAACCAAACCAGCAGCTTTCTTGTTGGTATAGGCCAGAGTTTCCAGAGCTTGCGACACTTTCTTACCGCGAATCAGGTCCGCTACCAAGCGAACCTTCTGAGCAGAAGAACGAGCGTGGCGATGTTTAGCGATAGTTTCCATCTCTTCCTCCTACCTTAGCGCTTTTTAGCCTTTTTATCGGCCGCATGGCCGCGATAAGTACGGGTCGGCGCGAATTCACCCAATTTGTGACCGACCATTTCGTCGGAAACAAATACAGGAACGTGCTGACGACCATTATGGACAGCGATGGTCAAACCGATCATATTTGGAAAGACCGTTGAACGACGGGACCAAGTCCGAATTGGCTTCTTGTCTCCGCTTTCCACCGCTTTCTCTACCTTCTTCAGCAAGTGCAGGTCAATGAAGGGACCTTTCTTGAGAGAACGTGGCATGGCTTATCCTCTAATTATTTTTTACTACGGCGACGTACGATGAACTTATCAGTACGCTTGTTGCTACGGGTCTTCTTACCTTTGGTTTGAACGCCCCACGGGGTTACCGGGTGCTTACCAAAGTTACGACCTTCACCACCACCGTGTGGGTGATCTACCGGGTTCATCGCCGTACCGCGAACGGTAGGACGAATACCACGCCAACGACTAGCACCTGCTTTACCCAGCACACGCAGCATGTGTTCAGCGTTACCGACTTCACCTAAGGTGGCGCGGCAATCAGCTGGAACCTTGCGCATTTCGCCGGAGCGCAGACGCAGAGTAACGTAGGAACCGTCACGAGCAACGATCTGAACGTATGCACCAGCAGAACGAGCCAATTGGCCGCCTTTACCTGGTTTCATTTCTACGTTATGAACCGTTGAACCAACTGGGATGTTACGCATAGGCAGGGTATTACCTGCTTTAATTGCAGCATCAACGCCAGATTGGATCTGGTCACCAGCTTTCAGGCCTTTTGGCGCTAGGATATAACGGCGTTCGCCGTCTTTGTACAGAACCAGTGCGATATTCGCAGAACGGTTCGGATCGTACTCCAGACGCTCAACCACAGCAGGGATACCATCTTTGTTGCGTTTGAAGTCAACCAGACGATAATGTTGCTTGTGGCCACCACCGATATGACGGGTGGTGATACGGCCATTGTTGTTACGGCCACCGCTTTTACTTAATTTCTCAAGCAACGGGGCATAAGGCTTACCCTTGTGCAGCTCAGGGTTAACCACTTTAACAACGTGGCGACGACCCGGAGATGTAGGTTTACATTTAACAATTGCCATTGTTTACTCCTCCGACTTACTCTGCGCCGCCGATGAAGTCCAGATTCTGGCCTTCTTTCAGGGTGACGTAAGCTTTTTTCCAGTCGCTACGACGACCAACACGCTGACCGTGACGCTTACTCTTGCCTTTAACCAGCAAGGTGTTAACGTCTTCGACTTCGACTTCAAACAGTTTCTGCACTGCAGCTTTAATTTCTGCTTTGGTCGCGTCTTTGGCAACTTTGAGAACGATGGTGTTATTCTTTTCCATCGCAGCGGACGCTTTTTCAGATACATGCGGCGCGCGCAGTACTTTCAGCAGACGTTCTTCACGAATCATGCCAGCATCTCCTCAACTTGCTTCACAGCATCAGCAGTCATAACCACTTTGTCGAAGGCGATCAGGCTAACTGGGTCGATACCGGCTACATCGCGAACGTCAACCTTGTACAGGTTGCGAGCTGCCAAGAACAAGTTCTCGTCCAGTTCACCCGTTACGATCAGCACATCTTCCAGAGCCATATCTTTCAGTTTCTGCGCCAGCAACTTAGTTTTAGGTGCTTCAACAGAGAACTTTTCGACAATGATCAGACGATCTTGACGTACCAATTCGGACAGAATGCTTTTCAGCGCGCCGCGGTACATCTTTTTATTTACTTTTTGACTGTGGTCCTGAGGCTTCGCAGCAAAGGTCACACCACCTGAACGCCAGATCGGGCTCTTCACAGAACCTGAACGTGCGCGGCCGGTACCTTTCTGGCGCCACGGTTTTTTACCGGAACCAGTCACTTCAGCGCGGGTCTTCTGAGCACGAGTACCTTGACGGGCACCTGCTGCATAAGCAACAACAACCTGATGTACCAGCGCTTCGTTGAAATCACGACCGAAGGTAGTTTCGGAAACAGTCAGCGCGCCTTGCGCGTCTTTCAATACTAATTCCATTGCTATCCCCTTACGCCTTCACAGCTGGTTTAACGATCAGGTTGCCACCGGTAGCGCCCGGTACAGCACCCTTAACCAGCAGCAGGTTGCGCTCAGCGTCAACACGTACTACGTCCAGGCTTTGAACGGTTACACGCTCGTCACCCAGGTGGCCAGCCATTTTCTTGCCTTTGAACACTTTGCCCGGAGTCTGGTTTTGACCGATAGAACCCGGAACACGGTGAGACAAGGAGTTACCATGGGTAGCATCTTGGGTGCGGAAGTTCCAGCGCTTAACAGTACCGGCAAAACCTTTACCTTTAGATGTACCTGTAACATCGACTTTTTTAACGTCTGCAAAAATTTCGACGCTAATTTCTTGACCAGCAGTAAATTCTTGACCTTCTGGAAGAAGGAATTCCCACAGACCACGGCCAGCTTCTACGCCAGCTTTAGCGAAATGACCCGCTTCTGGTTTAGTAACGCGGTTAGCTTTTTTAGCACCGGTAGTTACTTGTACAGCACGGTATCCGTCGTTCTCCAGGCTCTTAACCTGAGTTACGCGGTTCGCTTCAATTTCGATAACAGTTACTGGGATTGAAACGCCATCTTCAGTGAAGATACGCGTCATACCCACTTTCTTACCGACTAAACCAATCATTGTTTCAACCTCTCAATCGCTCAATGACCTGATTAACCCAGGCTGATCTGCACGTCTACACCGGCAGCCAGATCCAGACGCATCAGAGCATCAACGGTTTTCTCGGTTGGCTCAACGATGTCAACCAGACGCTTGTGAGTGCGAATTTCATACTGATCGCGCGCATCTTTATTGACGTGCGGAGAGATCAGAACGGTAAAGCGCTCTTTGCGAGTTGGCAGCGGGATCGGACCACGAACCTGCGCACCAGTGCGCTTGGCAGTCTCGACGATTTCCGCAGTTGATTGATCGATCAAACGATGATCAAACGCTTTCAGGCGGATACGGATTCTTTGGTTCTGCATGAGACCAGAGCTCCAATTATTTATAAACGTAAATGATTACTCCTCGCACCCATTTCGATTGATGGGGGAGTGTAATCGTTCAACATATAACCCCCATATCGGGAGTATTGTTCAGTTACGACACTAGGCTGTAACTGACAGATTAGTTTCAATCTGACCTATCAAGATTAGGTAGGCCCGCGCATTATACGTAAATACTGACAGGAAGCAAGCTACTGTTGGAAATCTATCCGGAAACTTGCAAATCAGGTGAGAGGACAGCAGGTAGAGGTGGGTTAATCAGAACTGTATTGCGGCATTTCTTGATGACAAGAGATAATCTTCAGGCGACAAACGCCCCAGATGAGGCTTAAGCTCTTCTATTCCAGATAACAGAACTTACAAGGCGAGTATCATCTAACATCCGGATACTCACCTTTTTGTTGTATACGAATAAATCATTCTTTCGCCAATTGCGCCTGAGAGTAATTTTGTATGCCCAGACGATCGATAAGGCTAAG
This sequence comes from Yersinia massiliensis, assembly GCF_003048255.1. Taxonomy (NCBI): domain Bacteria; kingdom Pseudomonadati; phylum Pseudomonadota; class Gammaproteobacteria; order Enterobacterales; family Yersiniaceae; genus Yersinia; species Yersinia massiliensis. Next base: position 287,065 of record NZ_CP028487.1, on the reverse strand, counting down.
CTCTGTTTCCAGCCAATCAATATGCCCTTCTTCTTCAGCCAAAATTTCTTTCAATAAGTCACGGCTAACGTAGTCATGAATTGAATCGGCGTATGCAATCCCTTCACGTAAATCTTTCGCCCCAGATAATTCGAGCGCTAAATCAGATTTCAATATCTCTTCGACATCTTCGCCGATATTCAGCTTGCCTAGATCTTGCAAGTTAGGAATGCCTTCTAGAAATAGAATGCGCTCAATGTACTTATCCGCATGCTTCATTTCATCGATTGACTCGTGATACTCCTTATCATTAAGGCGCATCAGACCCCAGTTTTTAAACATTCGGGCGTGAAGAAAATATTGATTGATGGCAACTAACTCGTTCCCGAGTAGTTTATTGAGATGTGCAATTATTTTTTTATCGCCTTTCATAGTTATACCCTCCGCTTCCAGTACTAAAAGTGTAGTACCAGATGGCAAGGTGTGGGGAAAACTTATCCCTGCTAACTATTAGGCAACATCATTCATTTCTGGAATGTTAGCGCGTTCCTCGATCAAGATTTCTCTGGCCTGTCGAATGCACTTTCCGCAGTCTGTGCCGATAGGCACGAGCTGACGCAACTGCTTAATGGTATGTGGATGGTGCTGACGTACAGCTTTACGGATGACTTTGTCAGATACCGCATTACACAGACAAACGTACATAGAGAGACTCACTTCTTAACCGATAGCTCAAGTGTAAATAAGAATAAGAGTTATTTCAATTAAGATTATTCAGCAAGCCAATAAAAAAGGGTGCCGAAGCACCCTTTTACTTGATCAATAGATTAATTAATCAATGACGCAATTAAGCGATAACTTTAGCAACAACACCAGCGCCTACAGTACGGCCGCCTTCACGGATTGCGAAACGCAGACCGTCGTCCATTGCGATTGGGTGAATCAGAGTCACAACCATGTTAACGTTGTCACCTGGCATCACCATTTCAACGCCTTCTGGCAGTTCGATAGTACCGGTTACGTCAGTTGTACGGAAGTAGAACTGAGGACGGTAGCCTTTGAAGAACGGAGTATGACGACCGCCTTCATCTTTGCTCAGAATATAAACTTCTGAGTCAAATTTGGTGTGTGGCTTGATAGAACCTGGTTTAGCCAGAACTTGGCCACGTTCGATCTCTTCACGTTTGATACCACGCAACAGAACACCAACGTTCTCACCAGCACGGCCTTCGTCCAGCAATTTACGGAACATTTCAACGCCGGTACAAGTAGATTTAACAGTATCTTTGATACCAACGATTTCTACTTCTTCACCAACTTTAACGATACCGCGCTCTACACGACCAGTTACTACTGTACCACGGCCAGAGATAGAGAATACGTCTTCGATTGGCAGCAAGAATGGCTTGTCGATAGCACGTTCTGGTTCTGGGATGTAAGAATCCAAGTAGCCAGCCAATTCGATGATTTTCTCTTCCCACTCAGGTACGCCTTCCAGCGCTTTCAGAGCAGAACCACGTACTACTGGCAGGTCATCGCCTGGGAAATCGTAAGCAGACAGAAGTTCACGAACTTCCATTTCTACCAGTTCCAGCAGCTCTTCATCATCAACCATGTCACATTTGTTCATGAATACGATGATGAAAGGAACGCCAACCTGACGGCCCAGCAGGATGTGCTCGCGAGTCTGTGGCATAGGGCCATCAGTTGCAGCAACAACCAGGATCGCGCCGTCCATCTGAGCAGCACCGGTGATCATGTTTTTAACGTAGTCGGCGTGCCCTGGGCAGTCAACGTGCGCATAGTGACGTGATGGGGTGTCATACTCAACGTGAGAAGTGTTGATGGTGATACCACGTGCTTTTTCTTCAGGTGCGTTATCGATCTGATCGAAAGCACGAGCGCTACCGCCGTAGGTTTTAGCCAGTACGGTGGTGATCGCAGCAGTCAGAGTTGTTTTACCATGGTCAACGTGGCCGATAGTACCGACGTTTACATGGGGTTTGTTACGTTCAAATTTTTCTTTAGACACGACTATATTCCTTACTCTTGTGCTCTCCCACTTATGAGAGAGCACTGGATCATTGTTTTAAACCCGAAAGCTTATTTGCCACGGGCTTCGATAACGGCTTTAGCGACGTTACTAGGTGCTTCAGCATACTCCAGGAATTCCATGGAGTAAGAAGCACGGCCCTGAGTCTGAGAACGCAGGTCAGTAGCATAACCGAACATTTCAGACAACGGAACCTTGACGCGAACGGTTTTACCGGTAGCAGTATCTTCCATACCTTCGATGATACCGCGACGACGGTTAAGGTCGCCCATTACGTCACCCATGTAATCTTCAGGGGTTTCGACTTCAACCTTCATGATAGGCTCAAGCAGAACTGGTTTAGCTCGTTTGAAACCTTCTTTAAAGGCAATAGAACCGGCTAATTTAAATGCCAATTCTGAGGAGTCAACGTCATGGTAAGAACCATAGTGCAGACGGATTTTAACGTCAACAACTGGGTAACCAGCCAGCGGACCAGCTTTCAGTTGTTCCTGGATGCCTTTATCAACAGCAGGGATGAACTCTTTAGGAATTGAACCACCAACGATTTCGTTGACGAATTCATACCCAGCGCCACCCGGTGGCAACGGAGACATGTCGATAACAACATGACCGTACTGACCACGACCGCCTGACTGCTTAGCGTGCTTACCTTCCACGTCCTTAACGGTATCGCGGATTGTTTCACGGTATGCAACCTGAGGTTTACCGACGTTTGCTTCCACGTTAAATTCGCGGCGCATACGGTCAACCAAGATATCCAAGTGCAATTCACCCATACCAGCGATGATAGTCTGACCAGATTCTTCGTCAGTCCAAACGCGGAATGATGGATCTTCTTTTGCCAGACGACCCAGAGCCATACCCATTTTTTCTTGGTCGGCTTTGGTTTTTGGTTCAACGGCAACAGAGATTACTGGCTCTGGGAACTCCATACGTTCCAAGATGATCGGGTTAGCTGGGTCACACAGAGTGTCACCAGTCGTCACATCTTTCAGACCGATCGCTGCTGCGATGTCGCCTGCACGAACTTCTTTGATCTCTTCACGCTTGTTTGCGTGCATCTGTACGATACGGCCCAGACGCTCACGCTGTGAACGTACTGAGTTCAACACGGTGTCACCGGAGTTTACAACACCAGAGTACACACGGAAGAACGTCAAGTTACCCACAAACGGGTCGGTAGCAATTTTGAACGCCAGTGCAGAGAACGGCTCTTTGTCGTCAGAATGACGAACTGCCGGAGTATCTTTACCGTCGTCCAGAATACCGTTAATCGCTTCAACGTCAGTTGGTGCTGGCAGATATTCGATAACTGCATCCAGCATTGCCTGTACGCCTTTGTTTTTAAACGCAGAACCACAGGTAACCAAGATGATTTCGTTGTTCAGAACGCGTTTACGCAGAGCTGTTTTAATTTCTAACTCGGTCAGCTCTTCGCCGCCCAAGTATTTATCCATCAGCTCATCTGACGCTTCTGCAGCAGACTCAACCAGATTCTGGTGCCATTCAGCAGCCAGATCAGCCATATCAGCAGGGATCTCTTCGTATTCGAAGGTCACGCCCTGATCGGCCTCGTTCCAGTTGATCGCTTTCATTTTCACCAAGTCAATAATACCGGTGAATTTCTCTTCCGCGCCGATAGCCAGTTGCAATGGAACTGGATTCGCGCCCAGACGAGATTTAATCTGGCCAACAACTTTCAAGAAGTTCGCGCCCATACGGTCCATTTTGTTAACGAACGCGATGCGTGGAACTTTGTACTTATTAGCCTGACGCCATACGGTCTCAGACTGTGGCTGAACACCACCAACTGCACAGTAAACCATTACCGCGCCGTCAAGAACACGCATGGAACGTTCTACTTCGATGGTGAAGTCAACGTGCCCAGGGGTGTCAATGATATTGACGTGATGTGGTTCGAACTGTTTAGCCATACCAGACCAGAAGCAGGTAGTAGCTGCAGAAGTAATGGTAATACCACGCTCCTGCTCCTGTTCCATCCAGTCCATGGTGGCTGCGCCGTCATGAACTTCACCGATTTTATGGTTTACACCGGTGTAAAACAGGATACGTTCGGTAGTGGTTGTCTTACCGGCGTCGATGTGAGCACTGATACCGATATTACGGTAGCGCTCAATGGGTGTTTTACGAGCCATTTGATTCCTCTATTCCTAGGGCGTTCATTCGGTTAACCCATGCGGGTAGGCTAAAAAGACCGCCCGCATGGTTAGCATGACTACTGCGTGGCAATTACCAGCGGTAGTGGGCGAACGCCTTGTTAGCTTCGGCCATACGGTGAACGTCTTCACGTTTCTTAACAGCAGAACCTTTGTTCTCTGCTGCGTCAGACAGTTCATTCGCCAAGCGCAAAGCCATGGATTTATCACCGCGTTTACGAGCAGCATCAACGATCCAACGCATTGCCAAGGCATTACGACGAACCGGACGAACTTCAACTGGTACCTGATAAGTAGAACCACCAACGCGGCGAGACTTAACTTCGACAGTCGGGCGCACGTTGTCCAGAGCTACTTCGAAAGCTTCCAGAAAATCTTTACCAGAACGCTGAGCCAGGGTCTCCAGCGCGGTATAGACGATTGCTTCTGCAGTAGATTTTTTACCGTCTACCATCAGGATATTTACAAATTTAGCCAGCAATTCAGATCCGAACTTAGGATCCGGTAAAATTTTACGCTGGCCAATTACACGACGACGTGGCATGGAAATACTCCGTTGTTAATTCAGGGTTGTCCAAAACTCTAAGAGTTTATTTTGACATTAATGTGAAAATGTTTGGCCTTACTTAACGGAGAACCATTAAGCCTTTGGCTTCTTCACGCCGTACTTAGAACGTGATTGCTTACGGTCTTTAACACCTGAGCAGTCAAGCGCGCCGCGGACGGTGTGGTAACGCACACCTGGCAAGTCTTTAACACGACCGCCACGGATCAGGATCACGGAGTGTTCCTGAAGGTTATGACCTTCACCGCCGATGTAGGAGGTGACTTCAAAACCGTTAGTTAAACGCACACGGCAAACTTTACGCAGTGCGGAGTTAGGTTTTTTCGGGGTGGTTGTATATACGCGGGTACATACACCACGTTTCTGCGGGCATGCTTCCAGCGCAGGAACGTTGCTTTTAGCAACCTTCATGCTGCGTGGCTTGCGAACCAGCTGGTTAATCGTTGCCATTATTAAAAAAGCTCCTGGTTTTTTGCTTCGTAAACACGTGATAAATCCCCCTCGTTTGCACTACTGGCAGAGAACGAGGACGCAGAATTTTATGGCTGACTATCTAAGGTGTCAAGAAATATACAGCATTACTCGCATTACCATGCCAGTTGTTGCTGATGTTTTAGGGTCAAATCCACGAAGTGAGTATAGCTGATTAGTGTCGCGCTGTCTGAAATTTGACCAACCAAGCCGCGCGCAATAATATCTTCTTCTAAAACAAAAAAAGAAGTTGATTGACTTAACAATAACTTAAGGCTGTCGCTGTTTTTCAAAACAGCCATTACGCCATCTTGTAGAAAGAGAATGTCATCTTCAGATGTGACTAATCTCAACAAAGCAGATAAATCACAACGATAAGGAGAATGACTGACGGTATACAGCATTATCTCGGCCCCATTCTCAATTAAAAAGTCAGTACGACGTCATAACTCGCCAGTTGATGACGCAAATCTGCTGGAGATAAGACCTCAACATCGAGGATCCAACTCGTTATACCGCTCAATCCACGCTGGTGTAATGACGCTTCGCAGATATAGCAATTCTCGACATCGTATAAAGGTAAAACACCAAAAGTCGCAATATAGTTTCTGGCGAGGATTTTTTCTGGCTGCTGTTGGGGCAGAAGTTGCAGGACACCATCTGAAAGGAAGAAGGCACCAACATCTTCGCTAAGCGCTGATGCCGCCAGTAAAGCGTCCAGTCCTTCCCGCCCTGCTGAACTGCCGTGTGGGCCTTGAGTGAAAACGAAAGCAATACGCTTCGCCGCCATTAGAATTGCACCATACGATCACTGGTCAATGCCGCTTCAGCCAGCGCACCCAAACCACTTAAGGTAAAACCCGGTTGCAGATTCGCTGCCGCCAGATTGAGTTGTTCTGCTTCGTGTTGGTCAGTCACCCCACGACGCAGCGCTGCTGCCACACACACATTTAATGCCACAGCATGCTCATCGGCTAGTTTTTGCCAAGCACGAACCAAATCAAACTCATCACTGGCGGGAGCCGTTAATTGGTTAGCATTCAGTACCCCTTCACGATAGAAGAAGATACTCACCAGATGATGGCCTGAGTTGATAAGAGCTTGAGCAAATTGATATGCACTGCTGGCCTGCTGTGTACCATAAGCTGGTCCAGTCACCATTAGACAATATTTCGCCGCTTTCAAACCTGACATTAACGGTCATGCCCCACGAGATCGCCACTTTTAAACTGACGAATGTAGAGATATACCGTGTGTTTAGAGATATTTAGCCGTTCCGCAACCTGATTGATGGCATCTTTAATATCAAAAATACCCTTCTCATAAAGGTTAAGTACCACCTGACGGTTCTTGGCATTGTTAGAAACGTTACGGTCCGCATTCACTTCTTCGATAGTGAATTCCAATGTTTGCGCTACGAGGTCATCGACCGATGAGGCAAAGTTAACCGAGGAGGCGACTTCTTGTGTTTCTGGCGGCATGAAAGTTTGGATGATCTGTGAGAAAGGCACATCCAGATTCATGTTGATGCACAGTAAACCAATAACACGCTGATCGCGGTTACGAATCGCGATAGTGACGGACTTCATCAGCACACCGCTTTTAGCTCGCGTGAAATAAGCTCTCGATACGCTGCTGTCAGCACCAGCCATATCATGCAACATCCGCAGGGCCAAATCAGTTATCGGTGAACCAATCTGCCGCCCGGTATGTTCACCGTTGGCAATTCTCACCGCGGAGCTTTTCAGGTCTTCCAGAGAATGCAGCACAATTTCACAGTGACTGCCAATAAGCATTGCCAAGCCATCAACGATAGCTTCGTATGATTTTAATATTTCATGGTCCGTCTGACTGAACGGACGTTCATCCAGTAAATCCAGTTCACTGGTATCGCTACTGAGAAGCGAATTAGACATCGAAGACACCATCCTCTAGATAAAGCCTGTCTCAATATCGTTGGCAGACTCATAACTCAATATCTTGAATTTTAAGTTTAGCAAATATGCTGAGATAAAATCCTTGCGTTTACACGTGATATTGACGTTAAGCCCACAAGCCATAAACCGTCAAGTTATCAACGAACAGAAGTGCAAATTGATATGCCTATAATAAAAAAAACCGCCACGATAATCATCGTAGCGGTTAGATGCAGGTCCGAGTGACGACGCTAGATTACTTCTTCGCTTTTGCGTCCGCTGCTACAGCAGGCTGTTCTTCCGGTGCGTCAGCTTTCGGGGCCGCTTTCACATCCAGCAGTTCTACGTCAAATACCAGCGTAGAGTTCGCAGGGATACCTGGGACGCCAGTTTTACCGTAAGCCAGTTCTGGTGGGATAACCAGAGTGATCTTGCCGCCTTTCTTGATTTGCTTCAGGCCTTCGGTCCAACCTGGGATAACGCCATCCAGACGGAAGGACAGTGGCTCACCACGTTTGTATGAGTTATCAAACTCAGTCCCGTCGGTCAGTGTGCCTTTGTAGTTAACGACGACAGTATCGCTATCTTTTGGTGCATCACCTGTACCGGCTTTCTCAACTTTGTACAGCAAACCAGACTCGGTTTTCTTCACATCTTTTTCTTTAGCAAAGGTCTCGCGATATTTTGCGCCTTTATCGGCGTTTTCTTTCGCATCTTGCTCCATCTTAGCTTGAGCAGAGGCTTTCACGCGCGCTTCAAAACCTTGCAAGGTTTTTTCGATTTCTTCGTCAGTCAGTTTACTTTTGCTGGCGAAAGCATCTTGTACGCCGGCGATTAACTGGTCTTTATCCAGTTTGATACCCAGCTTTTCTTGTTCTTTCAGGGAGTTATCCATATAACGCCCTAATGATGCGCCGAGTGCATACGCAGACTGCTGGTCATCATTTTTAAATGCACTATTTGTCGTTGCTGGTGCAGCTGCAGTGGCAGTTTTTGCTGCTTCAGCAGCGAAAGCCGCAGAGGTATTCAGGGTTAGCGCCATGGTGGTAGCCAGTAGCGTTACTTTAAACAGTGATTTCATCCATTTCTCCATTGGCTTAAGGACTCTAACCCCAAGCAACGATTTTTAAGAGTAACTTGTACTATAACTGTCTGTGCGAACACAAAACAATCTCAATACCCATGCTATTAAGAGATATTAAGACTTTTTTTACTACAAGAAGTTTCGTTTTTATATATATCTTGACGCATACAGGGTAATCATGCGCGTTTGCAGGTAGAATCTAGCGCGTTCTACTATTTTAGCTATACTGCCATCGAGTAGAAAACAACCAAAAGGTGAGGTTGGCAGCTATCAAAAGTATAGCTGTATCGTTTGCAGTCATGAGAGGAAATAAAATGGAACAATCCCTGTTTGAACAACGGCTGGAAATGCTGGAAAGTCGTTTGGCATTTCAGGAAGTGACGATCGAAGAACTTAATGTGATCGTGACGGAGCATCAGATGGAAATGACCAAACTGCGTGAGCATTTACGCCTACTGACCGATAAACTGCGTGCATCGCAACCTTCAATGTTGGCCAGTGAGGCGGAAGAAGTCCCCCCACCACATTATTAGGGTCTACAGCTTCATTTGGGTTTACAACGTCGGGTGAATAGGCGAACCGCCACAATAATCGCCCATCGTAATCACCCGCCATGCTTAACGCAAAAAGCCAGCCGCAAGGCTGGCTTTTGACTGACAACGTCAGATTTTAGTGGCAGCCACAACCGCCTTTACCGCAACCGCCTTTGCCGTGTTCATGACCTTCGTCGTGATCACCATGGCCATGGCCGCCGCAGCAACCGTCACCATGTTCGTGATGATGATCATGCTCACCATGTACGTGGCCATGTTGCAACTCTTCTTCTGTCGCTTCACGGATAGCAACCACTTCAACGTGGAAGTTCAGGTCCTGACCCGCCAGCATGTGGTTACCGTCTACGACGACGTGCTCGTCTTCAACTGCCGTGATTTCAACTGGTACTGGACCTTGATCGGTATCAGCCAGGAAACGCATACCCACTTCCAGCTCGTCAACGCCCATGAAGACGTCTTTCGGTACGCGCTGCACCAGATTTTCATCATAGCTGCCGTAACCTTCGTCTGCATTGACGCGCACATCAAAGCTGTCGCCAGCTTCATGGCCTTCAAGCGCTTTTTCCAGACCTGCGATCAAAGAACCGTGACCGTGCAGGTAGTCCAACGGCGCGCTCACCGGAGACTCATCAACTAAAACACCGTCTTCTGTACGTACCTGGTAAGCCAGGCTGACCACCAAGTCTTTTGCTACTTTCATGATATCTCCTACCCTTGGAACAAAAATTGGCACAGATTGTAGCGGAAATCTGCACCGCTGTACTCTTCAGCATAAAAAATCGCGAAGGATAACGCTACTTCGGATTGAAAATACCGATCACTTGTTCATTTTGACGCACATGTTGGCTGACCTGTTTATCGGTCTGACGTTGATGGTGTCCACACTTGACGCACTCCACCACTTCGACCTGATCTTCACGCCATAACGCCAATGTATCCAATGCCTTGCATTTCGGGCAAACCGCGCCTGCGATGAACCTTTTACGTGTGCTTGACGTACTATTCTGCACCATTGCCATCGTTTTCTCCGACATTATTCGTATTCATCCCACCCATCTAATTGCCGACTTTCATGCAGCATTTCACGTTGGAAAATATCTTCCAGTTCGCGACGGGCTTCTTTAATTCTGGAAATTTGTGCCACATCCCCGTGATGCTGAGGCACCAATTCACGCAACATACGCATGTCGAGCCGCCGAAAATGTTGTTGCGCACGGTATGCCTGATGAGGATGCATACCCAAACCCAATAGTGCTTTGCGGCCCAACTCCAGCGCACTGGAAAATGTCTCGCGGGTGAAGTCCTTAACACCGCTTTGCAGCAATTCATGCGCTTCAACACGCCCCCTGGCTCGGGCCAGAATATGCAAATTAGGAAAATGCTGCTGGCACAAATGCACCAACGTCATGGTGTCTTCCGGTTCATTACAGGTGATAACGATAGCTTTGGCTTTTTCAGCACCGGCGGCACGTAACAGTTCCAATTCAGTGGCATCACCATAGTAGACTTTGTAGCCATATTTACGCATCACACTGACGGCACTGACATCACGCTCCAACACGGTAATACGCATTTTGTTCGCCATCAGTAAGCGGCCAATGACCTGACCAAACCGACCAAAGCCAACAATAATCACCTGCGGATCGTTGTCCTCAACGAACGGCTTCTCGTCACTCTCTTCTTGCGCGTTGTAACGGCGAGACAGAATGCGATCAATAAGCTGCATCAATAATGGCGTGGTCATCATCGATAGGGTAACAACCACCAGCAGTAAGGCCAGTTGTTCTGCATCCAAAACATGCTGGGTAAATGCCGCTGAGAACAAGACGAACGCGAACTCACCCCCCTGACTCAGTACACCGGCAAATTGTAGCCGTACCGAACGACGTAACCCGAAAGTTCGCGCCAAGCCATACAACACCGTGCTCTTGATAAAGACCAGCGCCAAAACACCTAACAGGACTTCTAGCAGATGGGTAAACAGCACACCAATGTTCAGTGCCATGCCAACAGAAATGAAGAATAAACCTAGCAATAGCCCTTTGAAAGGTTCGATGGCAATTTCTAATTCGTGCTGGAATTCACTTTCCGCCAGTAATATTCCGGCGATAAATGTCCCTAGCGCCATCGATAGCCCAAGAGCATCCATAAACAGGGCGGAACCTAAGACCACCAGTAGCGCAGCCGCGGTGAAAACTTCCCGCACGCCGGAGGCCACAATGTAACGAAACAAGGGGCGCAGCAGATAACGGCCACCAATGAGCATGCCTGCAAAGGCGGCGACTTTAGTGCCAATCCTGACCCAATCGTTGGTTTCACCACCGCCACCGGCCAAAATAGGGATCAGAGCCAAGGCAGGAATGACGGCCATATCTTGGAATAGCAAAACCGAGAAGCCGAGTTGCCCACCTTCATTGCGGTTCATGCCCTTTTCCCGCATCAGTTGCAATGCCATTGCCGTCGAGGACATCGCCAAGCCGACCCCACCGATGACTGCGGCTTGCCAAGCAAAATGGGTGAAATAGAGCAATGCGCCCAATACCGCGGCGGTGATAATCACTTGGCCTGCGCCGACACCAAAAATCGAGCGGCGTAATTGCCAGAGCTTCGCGGGATTCAACTCCAATCCAATGATGAACATCAGAAAAACGACACCCAGTTCGGAAAAGTGCAGAATTTCGTCAACATCACGGATAAAACCCAACCCCCATGGGCCGATAGCGATACCCGCTATCAAGTAACCCAATACCGCACCAATACCCAACCGTTGAGCAATGGGTACTGCCACCACAGCGGCAAATAAGAATAATAAAATCGCAGTCAGTAGCGCCGAGCCTTCCATATCAGTGCCCCCCTGTGGGCAACGGTGATTGTAGCCACTGCGCATAAGCTTGCGCATGGCTAGCAAGGACTTCCGGCTTCTGACGCCGCGCCCAGTAAATAATCATGGGATTCATCCAATGCATATGGCACATAGCGGCCGTCAATTCAAAGGGACGCAAAATGTCTTCCATAGGGTAGCGGTTATACCCCCCAACCCGATAAGCTCCTTCAGGTTCGCCAGTCGTAATCACTGAGCGCCAGTATTTACCGGTCAACGCATGCCCGCCAACGCCATTGGCAAAGCCACGCGCCAGCACTCGATCCAGCCACTCCTTCAGTAACGCAGGGCAACTGTAGGTATAAAGGGGGTGTTGGAATACGATAATTTGATGTTCACGCAGCAATTCTTGCTCATGGTGAATATCAATAAAGAAATCCGGATAGTGTGCATAAAGATCGTGCACAGTGACATGCTCTAACTGCTGCACCGGTTGCAGCAAAACTCGGTTAGCGACCGAGTCCTGTGATTCCGGATGGGCATACAGCAGCAAAACCTTCGGTGGCTGCGACATCATTCCCCTCCAAAGCGTCGTCAGGGTCCGGTTTTTCCGTTACCATGCTTCGCAAAGACTAAAAAGACTAAGATTTATACCCAAAGCGATTGGTGTTGCAGTCAGGCAAAACGCGCTAACCCCGATGAACAGTGGCTCGGGTGAATGAGCGCCGCGAATGCCCCCTACAACGTCAAGGACGAAGGGGATAACAATTTAACATACTCTAAACATACGGCACTCTGATGATTGTTTTTTCTTCGCTTCAAATTCGACGTGGTACTCGCGTCTTGCTGGACAACGCCACTGCCACCATTAACCCTGGCCAAAAAGTTGGGTTAGTCGGCAAAAACGGTTGCGGTAAATCCACTCTGCTGTCGTTGCTCAAAGGCGAACTGAGCGCCGATGGGGGCAACGCTACTTTTCCTAGCAACTGGGCGCTGGCCTGGGTCAATCAAGAAACCCCCGCATTGGATATTCCGGCGATAGAGTATGTTATCGACGGTGACCGTGAATATCGTCAATTGGAAGCTGAACTTCAGGTCGCCAATGAGAAAAATGACGGTCATGCCATCGCCACCGTCCACGGCAAGCTCGATGCCATCCATGCGTGGACTATCCAGCCACGCGCCGCCAGTTTGCTCAACGGGTTAGGCTTTTCTCAAGATCAATTGCAACAGCCGGTACGCTCATTCTCTGGTGGTTGGCGCATGCGCTTAAACTTGGCACAGGCGCTGCTTTGCCGCTCTGACCTGCTGCTGCTCGATGAACCGACCAACCATTTGGATTTGGATGCCGTTATCTGGCTGGAAAAATGGCTGAAAAGCTACACCGGTACACTGGTGTTGATCTCCCATGACCGTGATTTCCTTGATCCTATTATTGATAAGATTTTACACATTGAACAGCAGACGCTGAATGAATATACCGGTAACTATTCATCCTTCGAACGCCAGCGCGCCACTAAGTTATCGCAACAACAATCGATGTATCAGCATCAACAAGAAAAAGTTGCGCATTTACAAAGTTATATCGACCGTTTCCGCGCCCAAGCGACCAAAGCAAAACAGGCACAGAGCCGAATCAAAATGCTTGAACGCATGGAGCTTATCGCCCCTGCTCATGTGGATAACCCATTCCACTTCAGTTTCCGCACGCCTGAGAGTCTCCCAGATCCATTATTGCGGATGGAAAAGGTCAGTGCAGGGTACGGCGATAAAACTATTTTGCAGTCCATCAAGCTCAACTTGGTACCAGGATCGCGTATCGGCCTGCTGGGTCGCAACGGGGCCGGTAAATCCACGCTGATCAAGTTGCTGGCCGGTACGTTGGAGCCACAAAGCGGCGAAATTGGGCTATCCAAAGGCATTAAGCTGGGTTACTTCGCTCAGCATCAACTTGAATTCTTACGCGCAGATGAATCCCCGCTACAACATATGAGTCGCTTGGCCCCTAAAGAGCCAGAACAGCAGTTACGTGATTACTTAGGTGGCTACGGTTTTCAGGGCGATCAAGTGACCGACCCCACTGCTCGCTTCTCTGGCGGTGAAAAGGCGCGATTGGTCTTGGCACTGATTATCTGGCAGCGCCCTAATCTACTACTGCTGGATGAACCCACCAACCACCTTGACCTCGATATGCGTCAAGCCCTGACGGAGGCGCTGATTGATTTCGAAGGTGCCTTGGTGGTGGTTTCCCATGACCGTCATTTGCTGCGATCTACCACTGATGATCTCTATTTGGTGCACGATGGCAAAGTGGAACAGTTCGATGGCGATCTAGAGGATTACCAGCAGTTTTTGGTGGATGTACAGCGCCAGCAAAGCCAGCAAGATAACCCTGCCAAAGAGCTTTCGGGCAATAGCGCTCAGCAGCGTAAAGACCAAAAACGCCGTGAGGCTGAATTCCGCAGCCAGACCCAGCCATTACGTAAGCAGATTATGACGCTGGAAAAGCAGATGGATAAGCTCAGCACTGAGCTGGCTGCCATCGAAGAACAGCTGGCAGATTCTGCCTTGTACGACATTGCCCGCAAGGCAGACTTGACCCAATGTTTACAGCAGCAGCTACAGGTGAAGTCCAAGCTGGAAGAGACAGAAATGCAGTGGTTGGACGCGCAGGAACAGCTGGAAAACATCACCAAGCTATTTGAGGCGGAGTAATCTGCAATATCATCGGTTATTTAAGATAGAAGGTTTTAATGTCTAATTAGGCATAAAACCATTTCTGGGAGAAGTATCAATGCAGCGCATTTTGGTCATCCGAATTGATTTCCTTGGCGATATGATATGCACAACTGCTTTATTGCATGCACTGAAACAGCGCTGGCCTTTGGCTGAAATTCACGTGTTAGCCAACAAATACAATCGAGAAGCACTGGCGCGCAACCCTGATGTCAGCGTAGTCCACACCTACGTTTATAGTAAGCAATGTGAACGAAATCAAAAGCCAGGCAGGATTCAGGCCATTTTTGATCGTTTGGCTCTGATATGGCGATTACGACGTTCACACTTTGACCTGCTTGTGATTCCTAACGGCGGTTTGAACAAAAATAGTATTCAGTTCGCCAAGCAGCTGAATGCCGTTGATAATCGTTGGCATACCCTTGCTACTGAGTTTGATGATCGCAATCCCGAGCATGTTGCTAACCGCCCCATTCGTCATGAAACACTCTCTGGTTTTACCCTACTGCCCGAACTGGGTGCTGTGGATATCAATAATCTCAAATTATTTATCTACCCCGATCCAGTAGTACAGGCAAAATGGCAGTCAGAATTAGGTGAAAGAAACCGCCCACGGATCGGGTTATTCATCTCCAATAAGTCCCCGCAGCGGCGCTGGAGCTGGGAAAAGTGGCAACAGCTGGCATTGAAACTCAGTGTTCATGCCGATATCGTCATTTTATATGATCCTAAAGAACCACCGAGTGAGCAGCAGTTAGCCAGTATTAATGGGCGCTTTTTGTTAACCCCCTCAGTCGATGAGCTCGTTGCCGCAGTAAGCCAATTGGATATGGTTATTTCAGCTGACAGTGCACCGGTTCATATCAGTTCAGCGTTGCAGATACCCGTTGTCGCCTTGTTTGAGTCTCGGCCAGAAAAGTATTTACGCTGGTTCCCCTTAACTCGCCATATTCTCTTGCATGCGGGGCCACAGGTCGAAGATATCACAGTGGATGCTGTCGAGACCGCAGCACGACAGCTACTGGAAAATGAGCTAGTCAGTTAAGGCCGATATACTGGCTTATCACCTAAAATTGTCGCACGGTGCATCACCCGCCGCTGCGGCAAATAGTCAGCATTTGCATAGTGTTGGGTAACGCGGTTATCCCAAATCGCCACATCATCTTGCTGCCAACGCCAGCGCACTTGAAACTCGGGTTTAGTGGCGTGAGCGAAAAGAAAACGCAGTATCGCATCGCTCTCTTTCGCACTCAGATCAACGATGCGAGTGGTGAATCCTTCATTGACGAACAAGGCCTGACGCCCAGTGACCGGATGCGTTCTCACCACGGGATGCAATAGCGGCGGATTCTTCTCTTTTGCCAGCAACCAACGCTGATGCTCTTCCGGCGTCGCGCGATTCTTGTGTTCGGGGAAGGAGTGCGTGAAATCGTGCTCTGCCCGTAACCCTGCCAACAACTGCTTAAACGGTGCAGAGAGCGTTTCATAAGCAGCAATACCGCTGCTCCACAAGGTATCCCCACCTGTCGCCGGTAACTGTTTAGCCGCCAATATCGCGCCTAATGGCGGGTTTTCGATAAAGGTGACGTCGGTGTGCCAGTTGTCATTATCGGGTGGATTATTATCGTGGGTATCCAGCACGATAATCTCTTCGCACTCTTTGGTGTGCGGATAAACCGGATGAATATGCAAATCACCAAAACGCCCCGCCAACTCTCGTTGCTGTAACGGCGTAATAGGTTGATTGCGGAAAAAGAGCACTTGATGCTTGAGTAACGCGTGATAAAGCTGCTCAAACTGGCCATCGCCCAGTGGGCGGGCAATATTAATATTCTCCACTCGCGCGCCAATATGCGGCCCTAATGGGGTGACGACCAAACGTTCATTCATTGCTGTGCTCCATACCAAGGGGTTAAGCGGCGCTGAATCGCCCGCAAACTTAATTCCATCCCAAAAGCAATTATGGCGATCACGCCGATACCGGCAATCACCACGTCTGTTGCAAGAAACTCACCGGCAGATTGCACCATAAAGCCCAATCCGCGCGTGGCTGCGATTAACTCTGCTGCGACGAGGGTTGACCAGCCAACGCCCAGCCCGATGCGGATACCGGTTAAAATTTCAGGTAGCGCGCTAGGCAATACGACAAAGCGTAAAACCTGCCAGCGGCTGGCCCCTAATGCGCGGGCTGCCCTGACGCGTACCTGCGCCACACTGCGAACGCCCGCCACGGCGGCCAATGTCACAGGGGCGAATATCGCGAGATAAATCAGTAAAATTTTTGAAGTTTCGCCGATGCCGAACCAGATAACCATCAGCGGTAAATAGGCTAACGGCGGTACGGGGCGATAGATTTCAATTAACGGGTCTAAGATGGCACGTACTCGGCGGCTGAGTCCCATCGCAATGCCGGTCGGCACACCGAGCGCTACAGCGGCGAATAAGGCGACCAGAATGCGCCCTAAACTGGCGGATAGATGCTGCCATAGCGTGGCATCCATAAACCCTTGCGCGCTGGCAATCACTCGTAATTGATGCAATACCTGCTGCGGCGCGGGCAAGAACAACGGACTAATCAGCTGTAATGCCGTGACTGCCCACCACACCGCCACTAAGATAATCACCGTGCCAATACTGAGCCACAATCCATTGGCAGCTCGCCCATTAACAGCCGATCTCTTCGCCGCTACGCTGCGATGGCGAAGGGGTTTCTTAGCGACTGAGTGCGCCGCTGATGCATCTGAGGCAGAGTGCGGCGGCAACGCGGGATCGCGTAAAGCACTGCCACTTAAAGCACTGTCGCGTAATGTTCCATGTAGACTCATACCAGCGCCTCCCGCTGTTGGAAGACTTTGCCCAACACGTATTCGCGGCGGGCGATAAATTCAGGATCAGATTTAATACTGCGGCACGCTTCACCTTCGGCATAACGCTGACCAAAATTCAGGGATAATCGCTCAACCACCTGACCGGGCCCCGGTGACAGCAGTAATAGCTCGCTGGCCAAAAATACGGCTTCTTCAATATCGTGAGTAATCAGCAGAATTTGTTTACCGGTATCACGCCAAATGGTCAGTAGCAGTTCCTGCATCTGCTCACGGGTGAAAGCATCCAACGCACCAAAGGGCTCGTCTAATAGCAATAGGCGTGGATCGACAGCCAGTGCGCGGGCAATGCCCACTCGTTGACGCATACCACCAGACAACTGCCAAATGTGGTGATGCTCAAAACCCGCTAGCCCTACACGATGCAGCATTTTAAGGGCTGTGGCGCGTCGTGCAGACTGGCTGACCCCCGCTAATTGCAGGCCAAATTCCACATTGCTGACCACATCGCGCCATGGCAACAATCCCTCATGCTGGAATACCACACCCCGTTCCGCACTCGGGCCATCAACCGGTTGACCATCAAGCGTGATGCTGCCCGCTGAAGGGGTCATAAACCCTGCAATCAAATTCAATAATGTGGTTTTGCCGCAGCCCGATGGCCCCAATACCACGACCAACTCTCCAGATGCGATTTGTAGTGACACATCTTGTAAGGCAGGTTTGCCCTGATATTCGGCCCACAGGCCGCGCACGTTTAGCATGTTGGCTCCTAAGACTGTGGCGTCGCCTGAACATCTTTCACAAAGCGGTCAGTGACAAAAGCACGATAATCACTGGCCACTTGCGGGATCTTACCTTGCTGCTTGAGGAACTCGGCCGTGTCACGGATGGCCTGATCCACCGGCTGACCCAGTTGTGTGATTTGTTCAGCCACCGGCAGATAAGTGTTGCCCTTCACCAGTTCAGGCACTTGATCAGCGGATACTCCACTGAGACGCGCTAACTGATTCAGATTCTGTTCATTTTTCAGCCACTGATCAGGTTGCGCCAAATAAGCCCCCTGTGCGGCTAATGCGCTGCGGGCAAAGGCGGTCACGACTTCAGGATGGGCTTGAGCGAAATCTTTACGTACTACCCAAACATCCAGCGTTGGTGCGCCCCACTGACCTACTTGCGCGGAATCCGTTAGCACCGTACCGGTTTTTGCGAGTTCGTTAACGGCGGGCGCCCAAACATAAGCACCATCAATATCCCCACGCTGCCAAGCGGCGGCGATAGCGGGAGGTTGTAAGTTGAGGATGGTGACCTGATCTGGCTTGATGCCCCAATGTTTGAGGGCGGCCAATAGGCTGTAATGGGTGGTGGAGATAAAGGGCACTGCAATGCGTTTGCCGATAAGATCTTGTGGCGTTTTGATCTCTTTCTTCACCACCAGTGCTTCAGAACTGCCCAGCTGTGAGGCCAGCAGGAAGACTTCAATCGGGACATTTTGGCTTGCGGCCACCGCCAGTGGACTCGAACCGATATTACCGATTTGTACATCACCGGACGCTAGCGCCCTAACCACGCTGGAACCGCTGTCAAACTTACGCCAATCGACCTTGGCACCAGACAGTTTAGCGAAACTGTTATCCGCCTGAGCGACTTTTGCCGGTTCAGCGGAGGTTTGGTATGCCACGGTCACATCGACGGCATGGGCACTGGTCGCGGTTAATGACAGTGCCAAGAGTGCGCCCGTGGGCCGTAAGAAACGACGAATTGCGGGGGCAAGACGCGTTGAAGAAAAGGTTATCGCCATGGGTTGACTCCGCTCAGTTAACTGTCTCATTCGCTGTTGTTGCGACCCGAAGCGCGCTCGGCGCGCTGAGATGACAGTGTTACCTGAAGGAGTAATATGACAAAAGGAATAAAAAAATCTTCTTTATTCCTTTTGGCGATAACAAATTAACCAATAAATGAATCCTTATTGGCAACAAACAGTTAACTAAAGTGTAATTTCCCCTTTGAGGAAAATATGGGATTCACCCGCGATTAAAGTGCGATCGCCCGCTAACGTGCAAAAAAGCTCGCCGCCCCGCGCGGATATCTGGTGAGCATGCAGCGACGCTTTGCCCAGTCGAGCAACCCAATAGGGCATCAATGTGCAATGCGCCGAACCGGTGACCGGATCTTCCGTGCTGTCGAGGGTAAAATAGCGTGAGACAAAATCCACGTTATCACCGGGTGCCGTCACAATCACACCTCGGCCCGTATCGGCAATCAAAGCCGCGATATCGGGTTGTAACTGCCGCACCTGCTGCTCACTTTCCAGTACCACCAGCAAGGATTTAGCCTGCCACACCTGCTGGATTTCAGCACCAAGCAAGCGACTCAACTCAGCCGGAATCGCGATTTGCTCAGGGGGCAATGAGGGGAAATTCAGTGCCAATCGGCCAAAGTTTTCGCCATCACGTTTGACGTACAAATCCCCACTGGCGCTGCGAAAGCAAATATCCTGCAAACCGGGGTTCACCATGGTGAACATGACATGTGCGGCGGCTAAGGTACCGTGGCCACATAAATCAACCTCGCGTTCAGGCGTAAACCATCGAATCGCCGACTTGTCCCCTTCATCCCAGACAAAACTGGTTTCCGGCAGATTGATCTCGGCGGCGATACGCTGCATTTGCTCAGCAGACAACGGTTGTTTCAGCAAATATACGCCAGCGGGGTTACCGGAAAGCCCCGCCCCGACAAACGCATCAACATGAAAATAGTTATTGGACATCAATAAGCTCCGGTGATTGATTAATGCCAAATCAACAATACACAGGCCGCCGTCAGCAAGCCCATTGAGATGTTAAAAGTAAACCAAGCACGGCGGCTGCGCAGCAAGCGGCCAATGAGGGTGCCGAATCCTAGCCAGATGATACCGGCTACCAGATTCACCATAAACATCCCTAAACTTATCATGACGATAGAGTGGTTATACGCGGCACCGGCCATACTAAAACTGGCGACTGAACCTAACCCCATCAACCACGCTTTGGGGTTAAGAAATTGCAGTAACCAACCCTGATACAAACGTAGCGGTTTTGGCGGCGCGACATTAGTTTCTAATTTTTCGTAGGCTGAAGTGGCAATTTTCCATGCCAGCCACAGCAGATACAGGCTACCTAAAATCTTTAATATCAAGTGAAGAGAAGGATAGACCAGAATCAGCCCGCCGACGCCAAAAGCGACCAGCAGCAGCATGCTCTGCATCCCTAACATAATGCCCAACATCAGCCAGATAGAGCGTATAAAACCAAAGTTGGCCCCTGCGGAGGTGAGTAACATATTATTCGGGCCAGGAGTAATAGCAGCAACCCAGAGAAAACCTACCATTGAAAGAAATAAACTCAGTTCCATGAGACGGGTGCCTCTCACCCAAAATGATGCGCGATATACCCACGAAGCTAACAGTGTGCTATTGATCAAACAAGAACAACAACATGATTTATATTCAACTTATGCATGAATCGTTTCGTCCACTGGCCGGTGCCAGTAATCCACATCTACAAACGCTGCTGCCGAGACTAGTTAGGCGGCATGTACAGCTGCAACCTTTTTGGCAGCGACTCGAGTTACCCGATGGCGATTTTGTCGATTTGGCTTGGAGTGAAAATCCTGCGTTAGCACGCGAGAAGCCCCGTGTGGTGCTTTTCCATGGTCTGGAAGGAAACTTTTACAGCCCCTATGCGCACGGCTTACTGCACGCATGGCAAGCGGAAGGTTGGCTGGGCGTCGTCATGCATTTTCGAGGTTGCAGTGGAGAGCCGAATCGTAAATCGCGCATCTATCACTCCGGTGAAACCGAAGATGCACGATTTTTCCTGCGTTGGCTACGGGAAACCTATGGCCAAGTGCCAACAGCCGCAGTTGGCGTCTCATTAGGCGGCAATATGCTGGCGATGTATTTAGCCGAGCAAGGGCAGTTAGCCCAAACAGGGCAGGACAATTTATTGCAAGCCGCTGTGGTGGTGTCAGCACCTTTGATGCTAGAGCCTTGCGCCAATCGTATGGAACATGGTTTTTCACGGGTTTATCAGCGCTACTTACTTGATCAACTCAAGCTAAATGCCACCCGTAAATTATTACGTTATCCCGATAGTTTGCCGCTAGCACTGCCACAATTGAAAGCATTGCGGCGCGTCAGGGAGTTCGATGATGCCATCACCTCGAAAATACATGGCTTTAATGACGCGCAAGATTATTATCGCCGTTGCAGCGCCCTCCCCCTGTTGCCGCAGATTAAGATTCCACTACTGATCATTCATGCCAAAGATGATCCCTTTATGACCGACGAGGTTATTCCTAATCTCAATACGTTACCGAGTAATATTCATTACCAGTTAACTGAGCATGGCGGCCATGTCGGCTTTGTCGGCGGTTCATTGAAGCACCCACAAATGTGGCTGGAACAACGCATTCCTGCCTGGCTCTCCCCTTATTTGGAACAACATTCATGATCATTCCTTGGCAACAAATCGACGCTGATACACTGGATAATTTGCTAGAAGCCTTTGTGCTGCGTGAAGGCACGGATTACGGCGAGCATGAACGCTCATTGGCACAAAAAGTTGAGGATGTTCGCCGCCAATTAGTGAGTGGTGACGTGGTTTTGGTGTGGTCCGAGTTACACGAAACCATCAATATTATGCCCCGTGGTTCATTCCGCGCGGATGCAGAAGAACACTCATAACCCTATAGCCTGACGATGAGAATTTTTGATGAAAATCAAGATGACAAGCCAGACGATTTGCCCTAAGAATAACCATTATCGATAAAAATACTGGCAAATGCCGCTTGGCCACTGAGGCGCTTACCCCATGGAGTTACCGTTAATATGTCAACTAAACATCCGGTTATAGCCGTTACTGGCTCAAGCGGCGCAGGGACGACCACCACCAGTTTGGCGTTTCGTAAAATATTCCAGCAGTTGAATATCCGCGCGGCAGAACTCGAAGGTGACAGCTTCCATCGCTATACCCGCCCTGAAATGGATGCCGCCATCCGTAAAGCACGGGATCAAGGCCGGCATATTAGCTATTTTGGCCCAGAAGCCAATGATTTTGGTCAGTTAGAGCAGAGTGTGTCGGAATACGGCAAACACGGCACAGGCCGTTCACGTAAATATTTACACACCTACGATGAAGCGGTGCCTTATAACCAGATTCCCGGCACATTTACACCCTGGGAACCCTTGCCTGAACCTACCGATGTGCTGTTCTACGAAGGGCTACACGGCGGTGTCGTGACTGAACATCACGATGTGGCAAAGCATGTCGATTTATTGGTAGGGGTGGTACCCATCGTCAACCTAGAATGGATTCAAAAACTGGTGCGCGATACCGGTGAACGTGGCCATTCCCGTGAAGCGGTGATGGATTCCGTTGTACGCTCCATGGAGGATTACATCAACTACATTACGCCGCAGTTCTCACGCACTCATATTAACTTCCAGCGCGTGCCGACCGTCGATACCTCAAACCCTTTTGCCGCGAAAGCCATCCCGTCGCTGGATGAAAGTTTTGTGGTTATTCATTTCCGTGGCTTGGATCAGATTGATTTCCCCTACTTGTTAGCAATGCTACAAGGCTCGTTTATTTCCAATATCAATACATTGGTGGTGCCGGGCGGGAAGATGGGATTAGCAATGGAGCTGATTATGGCCCCGTTGGTGCAGCAACTGCTGGAAGGCAAAAAAATCATTTAACGCTTTACGTAGACATCTTGGTTTTACGCATCATAGCGATTGGAACTGCAAGGCGGCGGCAAGCGGACTTATCCCAATGAACTGACCTCAGTCAGTGATTGGGGTGAGCGGATGCAACCTCCTGCAGCTTCAAGGACGAAAAACACGCTTAAGCGACGTCACGAATTTCAAAACTGTGGGTAATGGTCGCTGCTTTACCTAGCATCAGAGAAACAGAGCAGTACTTCTCTGCTGATAATTCCACTGCACGCTCAACAATTTTGTCGGTGAGACCTTTACCGCTAACGATAAAATGCAAATTGATTTGCGTAAACAGACGCGGCGCTTCTTCACGGCGCTGAGAGGTGAGTGTGACCTCACAATCGCGCACATCATTACGCCCCTTTTGCAAAATAGAGACCACATCAATCGCGCTACAACCACCTGCTGACATCAGCAACATTTCCATCGGGCTGGGTGCCTTATCACCGGCATTACCATCCATCAAAACCTGATGCCCTGACGCTGATTCACCCAAAAATGTCAGCCCCTCAACCCACTTCACACGTGCCTGCATAACGCTCGCTCCCAGTTAAATTTTCTGATCCAGACTACCCTTTCATTTATAAAGTCGCAATGTAACCCGATGTTCATCATGCTGAAGCGATACAACACAAGACACTGACCTCATCCTGTGCTACAAACAGAACCGAAAGTATTGTTTCTAGAATTAAATTGGGTAGTGATCGATACTCAGTGTAAGGTTTCTATCCAGTAGGTATCTTGGCTATACCTTTCGGCAGTTGAGCAAATTAATATGCTATACCCAACAGGCGTCAAGATGGTGGGTATAAAGAAAGTGTATTTTATAAGCACGCCGTACAGGGAACTCTGAGCCCTGTTTAGTTAGGCTGCGATAACAACAGAGGATAACAGCGAATGGTTCTCGGCAAGCCACAAACAGACCCGACTCTCGAATGGTTCCTGTCTCATTGCCATATTCACAAATACCCATCGAAGAGTACGCTGATTCACCAAGGTGAAAAGGCCGAAACGCTTTACTACATCGTGAAAGGCTCCGTTGCGGTGCTTATCAAAGATGAAGAAGGTAAAGAGATGATTCTCTCCTATCTAAACCAAGGGGATTTCATCGGTGAACTTGGATTATTTGAAGAAGGCCAAGAGCGTAGTGCTTGGGTTAGAGCAAAAACTGCCTGCGAAGTGGCTGAAATTTCTTACAAAAAATTCCGTCAGCTGATTCAGGTCAACCCAGATATCTTGATGCGCCTGTCTTCGCAAATGGCGAACCGCTTACAGATTACATCCGAGAAAGTGGGTAACCTTGCTTTCCTTGATGTGACTGGGCGTATTGCACAAACACTGCTTAATCTGGCAAAACAACCTGATGCCATGACCCACCCCGATGGGATGCAGATTAAAATTACCCGCCAGGAAATTGGTCAAATCGTTGGCTGCTCCCGCGAAACTGTGGGGCGGATACTAAAAATGCTGGAAGATCAAAACCTGATCTCCGCACACGGTAAAACGATTGTCGTTTACGGCACTCGTTAATTCCCTCAAAACCGGTGCCGAAACTCTCGGTACCGGTTTTCTCACGCAGGTTTGTAAACCATAAATTTCTGGGGCCGACATGAAATGGCAACGGGTTATTTATCATCCTGAAGTGAACTACGCGTTACGCCAAACATTGGTGCTCTGTCTTCCCGCCGCCCTCGGGTTTGCCCTTGGCGAGCTGCGGCTCGGATTGATGTTTGCTCTGATCCCTGCTTGCTGCAATATTGCGGCGCTGGATACTCCCCATCAGCATTTTTTCCGCCGTCTGATTATTGGTGGCGCACTCTTCACGTTGACCAGCTTCCTGACGCAGCAATTACTGCTGTGGCACATTCCCTTGCCGTGGATCATGTTAGGGCTGGCGCTGCTGCTCGGTGTTAATGGCGCGATCAGCCCGCTCCATGGCCGCTTATTACCTGCCGCGTTAATTGCCGCCATCTTTAGCCTCAGCATGGTGGACCGTGCGCCTATCTGGCAAGCGCCACTGTTGTGCGCGGTAGGAACGCTCTGGTACGGCGTCTTTAATTGGTTGTGGTTTCGGCTCTGCAAAGACCAGCCCATTCGCGAGCCTCTAAGTCAACTATATGATTTACTAGCAGATTATTGTGACGCTAAATATAATTTTTTATCACAGCATATAGAGCCAGAAAAAGCCCTCCCGCCGCTGCTCGATCGACAGCAAAAGATAATGGATAAAATTAATCAGCTTTATCAACAATTTAATCTTATTAAAAATGCGACGAAGAAAGAGCAAAAACGGCTGTTGGGGTTATTTCAGATGGCGCTCGATCTGCAGGAGCATGTTACTGCGGCGCTGAATCAGCCGGAGAAAGTACAAGCATTGGTGGAACACAGTCAAATTGAAGCCGTCTTGAGCCGCAACGCCCAAGTTATCGTGGCTCAGTTGCGCACTATTGCTGATGACATTCTCTATCATCATCATGCGACAAACCATTTCACCACCGGCGATGCACTCATTGAGCTAGAGGAGATCGCCCAGCAGCACCCCGATAATCCTGTGGCACAATTTTGCTACTACCATATCCGCCAAATTGACCAACTTCTGAGTAATCGACGTCCCCTGTACGATCGTGAGCTGATGTCAGGGCAACAACAGCAACCCTTATGGTCCGCGATCGTCAGCTATCTGTCGTTTAACTCCACAGCATTGCGCGATGCAGCCCGATTAGGCGTCACACTAGCCGCTGGCAGCTATATTGGGGCATTGATGCAGTTGCCAAAACCCTACTGGATCTTACTTACCGTGATGCTGGTAACGCAAAACGGTTATAACGCCACGAGAGTCCGCATTCATCACCGCGCCCTCGGCACTTTGGTCGGGCTGATTTTAGCCGCGGGCTTATTGCATCTACGTATGCCGGAAGGGACGACACTGAGCATTATGCTGCTCATCACATTGGCAGCCACGCTTGTGCAACGTAAGAACTACGGGCTATCGGTCATCGGTAGAACCATCACAGCGGTGTATATTTTGCAGTTGCTGACAGGCGAGGGGGCTGACTTTTTAGTCCCACGTCTACTGGATACTTTGATCGGGTGCGCACTGGCCTTTGCCAGCGCATTATGGCTGTGGCCACAGTGGCAAAACGGGTTACTGCGTAAGAATGCCCATCAGGCACTGAGCGCTTATCAGAATATCCTACGCTTACTGCTAGCGCCGACGCCACCGGATGTTGCCCAGCTATCTTATGATCGCATTCAGGTCAATAAAGCCAGTAATGCCGTGCTCAGCTCGCTGAATCAGGCGATGCGAGAACCGGGTTTCAACTCTCAATATTTGGCGGATATGCAGCTATGGGCAACCCATAGTGAGCTGATTGCGGCCCATATCAATGAGATGACTATCTTGACGCGAAAACACCTTTCCATTGAATCCACGCCATCTGCCGGCACCCCTCATTTGATGATGAGCACCAAACAAGCCACGGATTATTTGCAGTTATGCGAGATGGCGATTCAGCAATGCCAGCAGCGGTTGGAATCTGACAGCCTTGGTGGAGACACTGACTTTGTTCAATTACCTCAAGTGGCCTCTGATACACAACTTTCTGAAATGGAACGTAATTTGCGGCGGATACTCGCGCATCTCAGTGTCATGCATACCGTTTCAGCCATGGCTTGGCAGCGGCAACCGCATCATGGTATTTGGCGAAGTAAGAAGTGACGAGATTCAGCGTGATCAGAAAGAATGGGAGGCATATCGAGAGCGTTACGACCGCATTTTTCCGAATGAAGCAAGGTTGAATAATACTCTCTTCGATTTTGTAGAATATTTTCACCGGCGTCGGTTTGAATAATATACTTAACAGTAAGTCCCCCCTCATTTAATAGGTACATTACGATGCCTATATATCTTTCTCCTATACATTCAGCGCTGTCAGGCTCCGCTGCCGATGAAAGCCACCGCAATAATCCTGACTTGAAGCATTTATTGACTTCTTCTGTTAAAAGAAAATCATGCCAGGTTCATTACTCCCTTTTTGCCAGATATATAGTCATTGCATTTTTATTGATGCTGATTGAGGGGACTACGTATGCCGCAGTGACAATTGATGGTGGGCAGATAATGACGGTGCCAGGTTCAGAAGCCTCACCTTTTGATGCCGGCGGTAATTTGACAGTGGGGGTCACCACAAACGGAGAACTTCATATTTCAAACGGGGGGAGGGTATCAAGTGACTATGGTTTTATTGGTTACAATGCTGGTGCGACAGGAATAGCCACCGTCGATGGTTTGGGATCGAAATGGAACAATTCTGGTGTTTTGAATGTGGGCCATTTAGGCAGCGGAACACTTATTATCACCAATGGCGGTATCGTGTCAGATGAGGATCCTGGTACCCCAGACATTCCAGTAATAAATGCTATTGGCAACCTAGTAGGGAGTACAGGAAACGTCACAATAACCGGTTCTGGATCGCAATGGATAAACGCTTCCAATATTAATGTAGGCAGTGAAGGTAGTGGTACGTTGCTGGTTGAAAATGGCGGTATAGCTATCGCGGGAAATGACGGCATTATCGGCTATCGAGCAAGTAGCACAGGCGCTGTCACAATAACTGGCCCTGGATCGCAGTGGAATATCATGGCTGGAATAGCGACGGGATTCCAAGGCAACGGCACACTGAATATCGTCGATGGTGGTTTAGTGTCTGTGATGAAGAACAGTTACATTGGTTTATATCCTACCGGTGTCGGCGTGGTAACGGTGAGTGGCACAGGATCACAGTGGCATAATGCCAACAACTTGACCGTGGGAGGAGACGGCGACGGGACATTGTTGATTGAAAATAGTGGTCTGGTCAGTGCCAGACAGATTTTTGGTCAGGGAACCCTGTCACTTGATAATGGCACACTGCAAGCCCGCGCCTCAAATGCTAATTTCATCAGTTTCACTGGGGCAGGCGTCTTCGAACTGTTGGCCGGTGGGGGTACCATCGATTCCAACGGATTTGACATTGGCGCCAATAGCGTCATCTCCGGTATCGGGTCTCTGACTAAAACGGGGATGGGTACACTGACACTGGACTCGGTCAACACCTATACGGGAGATACCCTTATCAACCAGGGAACATTGGCCGTCACCGCCACGGGCAATATTGCCGCCAGTCATGTATTCGTCGCGACAACTGGCACCTTGGCTGGAGAGGGGATCGTCGGCAGTACCGTTAATGCGGGGATAGTAGCTCCAGGCATGTCCTCTGTGGGTTCCCTTACTGTCGCTGGAAATTATACGGGTAATACCGGTCAGTTGCATATCGAGACCCAACTCGGAGATGATAATTCTCCGACAGACCATCTGGCCATTATGGGCAATGCGGATGGCAACACTGCCGTTAAAGTCACCAATCTCGGTGGCCTCGGGGCTCAAACTGTCAACGGTATCAATATTATTGGTGTCGGTGGACTAGCAGCGGATGACACCTTCTCACTGGCGGGCGATTACATCACTGCCGATGGTCAGCAGGCTGTTATTGGGGGGGCGTATGCCTATACCCTGCATGCCAGCGGGAATGCCGCAACGGCGGGGCGAGACTGGTACCTCTTTTCAACCTTAGACAACCCGCTAGAGCCGCAGGAGCCAGACGGGGGTTCTGGCCCACGTTATCAGGCGGGGGTGCCATTATATGAGCAATATCCTCAGATATTGGCCGCCTTAAATACGCTACCGACACTACAACAGCGGGTCGGTAATCATTACTGGTCACAAAAGGCCGTATCAGAACAGGCCCCAAACAACCTTGATGATACCCCGTGGGCATGGGGCCGTATCGACGGTCAGCATCAGGTCACGTCCCCTGCCAGCTCGACCAGCAGTTCGGCGCGTGACATCAATGTGTGGAAACTCCAGACGGGGATAGATGTGCCGTTACATCAGAGTCAGGACGGTTCATTGCTGATCGGAGGGGTAAACTTCACCTATGGCAAGGCAGACGCGGATATTAACTCTTACTTTGGTTATGGTTCAATTGACACATCGGCTTATGGTCTGGGTGCTTCTCTGACCTGGTATGGCAATGACGGTGTGTATGTGGATGGGCAGGTACAAACCCTGTGGTTTGACAGTGACGTAAACTCCGGCACGGAGGGGCACGCCGTTGCCAACGGCAACCGTGGTCGTGGCTATGCGACGTCATTGGAAACCGGCAAGCGTTATTCTCTGGGTAACGGACTCTCGTTGACACCCCAGATACAACTCATCTACTCACGGGTGAATTTCGATCCCTTCAGCGACCCCTATGGCAGCCAGGTGTCTCTGGAGGAGGGTGACAGTCTGCGCGCCAGAGCCGGTGTCTCGCTGGATAAAGAAACCGCGTGGGTCGCTAAAGATGGCACAACCAGCCGCGCCCATTTCTACACCAACCTCGACCTGTATAACGAGTTCCTTAACGGAACCAAGACTCGAGTTTCTGGGGTTGATTTTACTGCCCGAGATGAGCGCCAGTCGGTCGGTATAGGGGCAGGAGTCACCCAAGAATGGCAAAATGGGCGTTATGTTCTTTACGGCAATGTTAACCTGCTGACCGCCCCCCATAATATGGGTAACAATTATGCTCTTGGGGGGACAGTGGGACTGCGTGTCAGTTGGTAATCAGCCTGAGAGGTGGTTGTGTCACATTAAGCGGTTCTGTCGCATTTTTGTCGTTCAAGACAGTTGCTCAGTTCCCCGCCAGTTTCTCCCTTAACAAACGTGGACCATCAACCCCGTATTTTGCGTAAATATGCTGCCTGTGGCCATAAACCGTCTTAGGCCCAATACCCAAACAAATACCAATGTCCTTGTTGGCGACATTTAACACGATGTAAGGCAGAACCTCAGCCTCTCTTCGGGTCAATACCACAGGGGCTGATACCTCCGCCATCCATCGGGGAGCTGCCTCTGTCACCCCCCCAGCAAAAATCAACCGCTGAAGCGCCGCCTTCAGACGCACTATCGAGTCACATTTACTCAGGGTCTGCGCCGAAACATGCCGGTACGCATCGAAGACCACCGTATCTCGAGCCTCCTTGCAAAAAATGAGCAGCGACTGTTGGGGACAATGCACACCATGAAAAACCGCCATCTGATGAGGGACCGAAACACCATCAACATCGAAAATCCCCACCGGTGACCTACCTCGCCTCATCCTCTCCTGAAAATCCCCCAAGGAACGACACACCGTGATGTCTGTCCCTCTGCCTCCACAAACTGACTGCAGGATATCATTCACGGTTTGCATCAGCGCAAAACGAATTAAGTCACAACGACTGAAAATAATAATATTTATCATAAGTGAACATTTCATCCCTATAGACGGGTGTGAACAGCCACGCTGAAACAGACTGAAGTTTTATCGACCTTATGTGTTAATTAATTGCATTCAACTTTAACAATGACAACAGCTATATATACAATCTAATGATATAAGCCCTCTTTATCTGTTCGTCAAAGAGCAATAGACTTAATTTATATCATTTGCTTTCAGTAATTCAAGTTATCACCCCTGAATAAACACATCACCTATACCTTTACCCCATAAATGAACCCCATCATACATTTTAACTATACATATATTTACAATAATATGAGAGGCTCTGCCAATACTGGTATCAGTAATGAGAATGATTACCTTCAATTGTTAATTTTAATTCCCTCCATGTTTTATTCACCTTGGCAGTTTAATCGTCTAGAGACTGAATTAATAGCGCGTCTATTTATCAGCAGACGGAGCACTACATTAATATTCTTTTGTTTTAAGATAATACTGGGATTCAAAGTATGTAGATATTTTGTAGCCAAAATGTTAGCCATGGATTCCACCTAAGAATATATCCTTATTAATGATAATGTTACGTTAACCCCCGAGACAGGAAAAGCCCCTATTTCTTGTGCTTTTTAGACGGAATTAGCGATAAAATATGTATCACAAAAAAGTCAATAAGGTGCTCATTAACCTTTTTGTAGGAATCGTCCTCAGAATTACCTTATATTTAGAACATCCCATAAACAGATAATCATCTGAATTAAATTCCCCATTTGAAATATAAAAGTGCATTTTTTGGTAAATGCGATCTAAATAACTGCACATTAATCGTTTAAACGAAGTTATATCCCGCACAAATGTTGTGACGTAGAGTTTAGATCTGAATAAAATGGTTATTACAGATTATTAGATCGTGTATCATCACATTCACAGTCATTTACATTGATAGTGACTTATACAGATATCGTATTGAATGACCTGTGAAATCGGAAAGTAATGTAACGTCATCATATCGTTTAGATTATCTAAAACTGGCTCAAAAATAATGTATTGATAGGGTATTAAATTTGAAATGGATACGTACCCGCCGATATTGAGGATTAATTCTTCGATAGTCATTTCTGTCGGGTTAATTATCGAATCCGCCTGTAATGATGAATCAAGTCACCACGTTAAAAGAGGTCAACTTACTTCACTGCGCGTCTATTAATACATATTAACCGGCGTAATAAGTCGCCGGACTGTCCTTATTTTGCCATACAACCACCAGACTAAAGAAAGACAACAATAATCGCCAGGGGTCCGCACTTTCTCCACGGAGAATAACGTCCCATTGTTAACCGGGAGGCGACGACCCCCGTTAATCCAAGGAACTGAGTCAATGATAAACCCCCCTCGCCTTTCTGTTATTGCCTCAGTGCTTGCAGGAAGTGGCCTCCTCGCTCTGGGACTCTTACCCGCTACCGGCCATGCCGAGGCCACCGCCACCCGCCTCTATACCGTAGAAAGTCGAACCAGCCTCTACCAGCTCGCCCTGCAAAGTGGCCTGCAAATGGCCGAACTGCGTCACCTCAACCACGGCAGCCTCGACCGTCGCGACACTCTAGAGGCCGGTGAGAGCCTGCTGCTCCCAGCCAGCTCCCCCTTGTTTCCCACCGAGCCTCCCACCGGCGGCGTGTTAGTCAGCGACCTGCCCGAACTGGGCATGGGTAATGACGCGTTGCCCCCATCAGAGGCGGGCGCAATGAAGGTGGCTGGAACCTTGCAAAGTGTGGGTGCCCAAGACTGGAATGGCATGACTCAGAGCCAAGTCAAAAATCAGGCAGGAAGCTGGGCAAAATCTCAGGTCATGACCCCGTTGCAACAGCAGGCACAGGACCTGCTGGGGAAGTTTGGTCAGGCACAGGTCAGTATTGCCGTCGATGACCACGGCGATTTCAGTAAAAGCACCTTCTCACTGTTTACCCCCTGGTATGAGAATGACGCCATAGTGGCCTTCTCTCAAGTTGGCATTCATGACCAAGACAACCGCACCATCGGTAACTTCGGCGCCGGTCTGCGTTGGGACCGCGGCACTTGGTTGCTCGGCTACAACACCTTCCTTGATCAGGACTTCAGCCGCAACCACAGTCGTCTGGGTCTGGGGGCGGAATTGTGGACTGAGTCTCTGAGACTGGCCACCAACTATTACCACCCGCTTTCTGGCTGGAAAGATTCCAAAGATTTTGATGATTATCTGGAGCGCCCGGCAAAAGGGTTTGATGTCCGGCTGCAGGGCTACCTGCCCGCTTACCCACATCTGGGGGCCTCGGCGGTGTACGAACAATACTATGGCGATGAAGTTGCCCTGTTCGGCAAGGATCACCTGCAAAAAGACCCGCGAGCGGTCACGCTGGGACTGGATTACACCCCATTCCCGCTGGCCACATTGAAGGTCAGTCACAAGGAGGGTCAGCAGGGACACAACGAAGCTCAGGTTGACCTGCAAATGAACTACCAGATAGGCACCCCACTGAACAAACAGCTTGACCCGAGCAATGTTGCGGCCATGCGCACACTGATGGGTAGTCGCTATGATCGGGTTGACCGTAATTATGACATCGTCTTGGAGTACAAAGAAAAAGCCGGTTTGCTGATGCTGGACCTAGCGGCTGTTCCGGCCACTCTGCTGGAAGGGGACGTGCATATCATGCAGCCTCTGGTCAACGGCAAATACCGGATAACTGGCGTGAGCTGGCAGGGGGACGTCGTCCCGCTAGCCCTGCTGGCGACAGCCGGACTCGATAACCCGCAGGGGTGGCAAATCACTCTTCCAGCCTGGGACCCGGCCTCCACAGCAACCAACCGCTATCAACTGGCCCTCACCGTGGTGGATGAGAAAGGCCGCCAAGCCACCTCGAATCCGGTCGATATTCTGGTGGGTCAGCAGCGTCAGGGTCAACTGGTGCTGGAAAGTGCGAACAGCGCCCCCGCCTCCGGTCTGGCCATCGACACCCTGTCCCTCGCCGCCCATCTGGTGAACCACCAGGGACAGCCCATCAATGACCCGCTGCTCACCCCCACTTGGCGGGTGACCGACACCAGTGGTGCCCCCGTGGACTGGGTTGCCCCAGACGCCGCCTGTCCGGTGGATGGATTGGGCGTCCCTCAGCCCTGTGTCCAGTTGGTTCGCATACAGACCGAGGTACGCAGCGGCATCAATCACTATGTGGCTGAACTGGTTAGTACCCTGCCGGGCACCTTTAAGGTGCAGGCTGACCTAGGGGCCTACGGAATAACCGCGCCCCAGACGCTCAACTTTACCCCCAGCAGTGCTCAGGTCGTACGGGCCGAAATTCAGGACCCACTGGGCGTGGACATCCTGACCAGTGGCGACAGTCCGAAGGTGGGGGTGCTTTACACCGTGAAACTGTTTGATGCGGGCAATGTGGACATCACAGCCAATGTTCCGGCCACCGATATGCACTGGGCACTGGACGGGACCAACTCCGCGGGCTGTACCATCACGCTAAACAACCATGATACCGGAGTGACGGGGTATCAGTTTACCCCGCGCGTCAACGCCAGCAGTAACAGCGGCGTGGCCTGTGGCGACCAGGGCTTTGGATTGAAGGTGAACTGGTAGATCGGGACGCGATACACACATTAATGCTGGCGCAGCGCCAGACACAGACACAGACACAGACACAGACAAGGATAACGAATGAACAGGTACACAGCACCGTTTAGGGTCAGGACACTGGTTCTGGCCATGGCGCTCACCGGCGGGGTGATGAGCACCGCCCAAGCGGCCAGTACCCCCACCACCGCGTCGGTACAGGGAAGTGCCCCAGTACTGAGTGCCCCGTCCAACAGCGCAGTAGGAGCGGTGGATTTTAGCGGGACCTACGCGACCGCGGGCAGTCTGACCACCGGTGACACATTGGTGATGACCTATGACTATAACGACAGCGACGGTGATCTGGACAACTCACTGAGCACCGTGGTCTGGAGTTACCTTGACGCCGGCACCGGCTTGCCCGTCACCATCACGGCCGTCAATGTCCCAGCCGCTACCCCAGGCGGGAGCGGCACCTCGACCATTGTCGTGCCGGCGGGGGCCATAGGAGCCATGGCCATCAGCGTGACGCTGATCGAGCGTTCAGCCACTGGGGATCCGCTAAGCGGGAACACCCTGAACATCGGTGATATCAGTACCGGGGGCGGTGGAACGTCCACAGTGCCACCGGGTCCGATTGTGCCGGGCGGTAATGTGGCGGGGGGGATCTTCCTGCAATCTGACACCCCAACGGCCGGCAGCGGGGCCACTGATTACACCCGAAGCAGTGCCCATCCACAGGTGGGGGCGACTTACGTGTTCCGGGCCTGGGATGACAGCAACGGTAATGGCGTATGGGATGCAGGTGAAGCCAACCTGACGGCGACCCTGAGCAGTATCCAGTGGCAGTTGGACGGCACGAACAGTACCGCGAATGGCACCAGTACGGCGATGACCCTGAGCAACCATGTCATTTCGGGGGCGACCAGTGACAGCTATGCCGTGCCGGTCAACATTCTCTCCAGCTCCGGAGCGGCCCCAGGCGACCAGGGCTTCACTCTCAAGGTGGAGTTTAACTAGCGCCGGGGATGTTCAGGCGTTCTAACCGATAGGGTGCCGGACGGTGGCACCTTTACCGATGATTAACACAGAGAAGCAGAGACTAAAAACGATGCACAAGACAAAACCCTTTACATTGAAAAAACTGGTGCTGGCATTGGCGATAGCCGGTTACACCATGGGCAGTGCCTATGCGGTGCTGACCTTGCCGACGGGCACCATTCAGGGAACCGCACCGGTACTGAGCGCGCCGTCCAACAGTGCACTCCATGCAGTTGACCTGAGCAGCAGTGCGGTGGGCGCCACACTGGCTACCGGTGACACCATCACCCTGACCTATGACTATGCGGATACGGACGGGGATGCGGATGCATCTACGGCCCATGTGAATTGGTACTTCGTCAATAGCGGGGTTGATACTCCGATTACCGCTGTGGTGAACACCCCGTCCACTGCGGGAGGTACCGGCACCAGTGTTATGACCCTTCCGGCTACGGCGTTGGGGGCAGATGCGATAAAAGTGGTGATACAGGAGTACTCGGCCACGGGTGATCCGGTAGCGGGTTCGACCATAACGATAGATGACACCAATGTCGGTGGTGGCGGAACCACGACCCCACCAGGGCCGATTGCTCCGGGTGCGGGCGTCACGGCGGGTATCTACCTCAGTACAGATACGACCTTCACCACCAACCTGATTGGCACGGCCACCAACCTGAATGTGGGCGAGAGCTATGTGTTCAAACTGTGGGATGACACCACATCCGCAGACCTGACCAGCAATGTCACCTACAACTGGCGTCTGCTGGGTACCAGTGCGACTGACGGGACCACGGCACCGGCGACGGGTTTTGTCACCAGCGTCACCGATGGCAACTTCACTGTACCGACCAATACTCAGCCAGACGGTACCGCGCTAACCGGTTCAGCCGACGGTGCACAGGGCTTCAACCTGGCGGTGGATTACAACTAAACCACAACGACAACGACAACGACAACGACACGGGCAGAGAAATCTGCCCGTGCACAGAAGGCCTGCTGTCAGCAATGACAGTGATGGCCTGTGTGCCTGCCCGCGGGCACACAGGCCATCAGTCGAACCGGCAAGTGCCGGTGACTGGGCAGAGATACTCAGGTAACAGACAGCGGCAGGAAAAGGACGCAGCGTGATGAGAGAGGCGAAGACTGGGACGGGCCGTGGTTGGCTGAGGGGCACCGTGCTGGCCGTGATAATGGCACTGGTCGCTGGCCCGACATTGGCAGTCCTAAGTGACAGTACCGACCGGATACAGGGCACACCACCCACAGGGACAGTGACGCTGCAGGCGTTGCTCCCGGACGGGACCACGATGGTGGCTGACAGTGCCACGCTGGGATGGGCGCTGATTCCGAACCAATTCTCCGTCTCGCCGACAGTGAACAACCAGACACTGTCGGATGCAGACGGGGATACCGGGCTCAGTGCAATACCAGACCTGTCATCCGCCACCCTGAACTGGACGCACAACGGCACGCCACTGACGCCAGCTCAACTGGCGGCACCATTAGGGAACAACTTCGCGGGTGAGACATTGGCACTGACGGTAGAGGCCCCAGTAACCTTCCGTAGTGTCACCGGATTGCCGGCCATGGGCGTTCCTCTGCATATCAGCTCCCCTTACACACTGCAGGTTGCGGTGGTTATTCCTGCTCAGTTAGATATCAGTCTGGACAGCCCCACAGCCTATGTGGAGGGCGGAACCATCATGGCGACAGTCACCGCCAGAGACAATGTGGGCGATCCACTACCCGGCACTGAAATCCGATTTTTATCAACAGGGGGGCAAGACAGACAAAATGGGTTCGGCCCCTGGGACGGGATAAATGGTCCCTTGTTCCTTAATGATACTACGATTGCCAGCGCTGGAACCTTTACGACAGATGCGAATGGGCAGGTTGTGGTCGCGGTAACGAACCCGCAAGGCCTAGGCCTGAGAAGGACGTTGTCGGTGCAATCCGTCTCAGCCCCCTCGGTGTTCGGCTTTACGGACGTGACGTTTGCCATCATCACCAGCCCGGACACCCCACAAGCCCAAATGTTTGGCCATATGTCGGAGACGGTAACAGCTAACGGCGTGACATTCAGACGCCCGAACCTGGACGCGGAGTTGGCCGGCGATAGTGCGGGATACGCAGAAAACAACGAGACCTGGGGCAGGTACGATTACGCCTCAGCCATCGGGCGAGTCTGTGGCAGCGAACCCAATTTACCCACCAGACCGGAGTTGGAGGCCCTGTACGCGGCATACCCGAGCTACGAGATGAATACGGTTCAGGGTTGGCCGCTCAGCGTCGTATATCGTTCCTCGACGATAGTTAGCGGGAGTTTACACGATAGTGTCTTCTTGAACGATGGCAGCAGCAGCCCCTTTCTCTTTACGGGCAGTTACTATGTGGCCTGTCGTTAGGGTCATTTCGGATTTCATTTTTTAGTTTTTAACGTTTCCTTGTTAACGGGGTGACAGAAATGGGTAGTAAACCCAGATAACAGATAGGCGACAAGCGACAGGAAAAGGACACAGCGTGATGAGAGAGACGAAGACCGGGACGGGCCGTGGTTGGCTGAGGGGAACCGCACTGGCCGTGATAATGGCACTGGTCGCCGGCCCGACAGGGGCAGTCCTGAGTGACAGCACCGACCGGATACACGGCACGCCGCCCACGGGGACGGTGACGCTGCAGGCGTTGCACCCGGACGGCACCACGCTGGTGGCTGACAATGCCACGCTGGGATGGGCGCTGATTCCGAACCAGTTCTCCGTCTCGCCGACAGTGAACAACCAGACACTGTCGGATGCAGACGGGGATACCGGGCTCAGTGCAATACCAGACCTGCCATCTGCCACCCTGAGCTGGACGCACAACGGCACACCACTGACACAGGCCCAACTGGCTGCCCCACTGGGGAATAACTTTGCAGGTCAGGCACTGGCGTTAAATGTCAGTATGCCGATGACGGTCAGCAGCGTGACAGGCTTGCCCACCACGGCGGGGCCCCAGGTCGTCACAACTCTCTATACGGTGAATGTGGATGTTCCACCGACACTGAGCATCGACTTTGACAGCGATACAGCGTTTGTGGAGGGCGGCGTCATCAATATGACGGTCACCGCCAGAAGCAGCAGTGGTACTCCTGCGCCCGGGACAGTCATCCGTTTTGACACTAGCGGGCATCCGTCTGACCGGAAGGGCAACACCTGGACGGGCGTCAATGGCCCACTGCAACTGGACGGACAAGATATTGGGACCCAGACATTTACGACAGGAGCCGACGGTCGGGTTGTCATCCCGGTAACCCACCCTGGCGGAGTAGGGGTAAAAACACCGTTCGTGGCGATGACGGGGGCCGGAGCAGTCGGTGCAGAAGTCACGTTCGCCATCGTAACGAGCCCGGATGTTCCGCAGGCGAGAATGTTTGGCCATATGGCGGAGACGGTCACGGCCAATGGCGTGACATTCAGGCGTCCGTACCTGAACACGGAGGTGACTGGTGACGCCGTGTACACCCAAAACAACGAAACCTGGGGCCTGTACAATTACGCCTCGGCCATCGGGCGAGTCTGCAGCAGCGAAGCTAATCTGCCAACCCGACCGGAGTTGGAGGACCTGTATGCGGCATATCCAAGCAACACGATGATGACGGTTCAGGGTTGGCCGACCTACGACGCTTATCGCGCCTCGACGATAGGTAGCGAGGGATATCACTATGTCGTCAACTTGGGAAGTAGCAACGCCTACAGCTTCAGCGATACGTACAGCACCTTTGTGGCCTGTCGTTAGGTGATTTCGGGTTTCACTTTTTAGTTTTTAACGTTTCCTTTTAACGGGGTGACAGAAATAGGTAGTAAACCCAGGCAACAGATAAGCAATAAGCAACAAGCGACAGGAGAGGAATACAGCGTGATGAGCAAAACGAAGACCGGGACCGGCCGTGGTTGGCTGAGGGGAATGGTGCTGACCGTGACAATGGTACTGGTCGCAGGCCCGACATTGGCGGTGTTGAGTGACAGTACCGACCGGATACACGGCACGCCGCCCACGGGGACGGTGACGCTGCAGGCGTTGCACCCGGACGGGACTACGGTGGTGGCAAACAATGCCGCTCTGGGATGGGCACTGGTCCCGAACCAGTTCTCCGTCTCGCCGACGGTAGTCAACCAGACACTGTCGGATGCGGACGGGGATACCGGGCTCAGTGCAATAACAGACCTGTCATCCGCCACCCTGAACTGGACGCACAACGGCACGCCACTGACGCCGGCCCAACTGGCGGCTCCGCTGGGGTCTAACTTCGCAGGTCAGGCGCTGGCACTGGTGGTAAATGCCCCGGTGACCCTCAGCAGCGTGACAGGTTTGCCCACCACAGCGGGGCCACTGCCCGTCACGACCCCCTATACGGTAAACGTGGATGTTCCACCGCTCTTGAGCGTTGAGCTGGACAATGACTCAGCATTTGTGGAAGGGGGAGTCATCAATATGACCATCACGGCAAGGGACACCAGCGGCAATCCGGCTCCCGGTACCAATATCAATGTGGGTAACGGAGGATCGATTGACCGTCAGGGCAACAGCAATGGCTGGACCAATAATGGTTTCCTGTTGTTGGATGGGACACCCTTATCATCTGGACTAATGCCCTTTACGACAGGTGCGAATGGGCAGGTCGTGGTCGCGGTGACGCACCCAGGAGGAGCGGGGGTGAAAACGACCATTGTTGTGGTAGCGGCGGGAAATCCTACTCCAGCCTCTGCCGATGTGACGTTTAGCATCCTAACGAGCCCAGATACTCCGCTGGCAAGAATGTTTGGCCATATGTCAGAGACGATAACCGCTAACGGCGTGACATTTAAGCGGCCTAATCTCGATGCAGAGATGGCTAGCGATGGCGACGATTCAGCGTACCCCCTGAGTAACGAGATATGGGGCCGGTACAACTACGCCTCGGCCATCGGGCGGGTCTGCGGCAGTGAGTCTAACTTGCCCACAGTGACGGAGTTACTAGACCTGTATGCGGTGTACCCTTCCGACAGCTTGGCGGCAGTCCATGGATGGCCGACGACAGTATTTGTATTTTACCGTTCCTCCACAGTCGTTACCGAGGGCGATTTCGTAGGCAATCACTTAGGTGTCGAATTCTCGTATGGGAATTACGGGCACAACGGACCCAACAGCGATATGGCCAATAACTTTGTGATGTGTCATTAGGGTAATGTCGGATTTCACTTTTTGATACCAGCGTCTGAACTCACTCATCATCCGCATCGCCTGCACCACAGCAGGCTGATGTTGGGTTTGCTCATAACGCCAGTGAAGCCGTGACCGGTAATTGGTTTGCGCCCAGGGTGCCACTGACTGGCAATACCGGACAGCGATGAATAACAACTAAATGAGATGAAAGATGGCCAGCGCCACAGAGAAAAAACAGGTGATTATTCAGCACCCTTGCGTGTTTACCCGCGGGAGCCTGAAACACATACTCACGCATTCATCAAAAGCCTCACCGGCTACCGTGGTGGCCAGTGTTGCTACCCTAGCCGACTGTGATCGGCCGTTGCAGCGTTTTCCGGACACGCACCTGATTATCCTCAATCTCCAGAACAGGGATGCCACCGCCGATATCAGCCTGAGCCATAGGATCAGTCATTTACGCGAACACTATCCCCGCTGCCGAGTCATCATTATCGCAGAGGCGTTTTGTGTTCGTCTGTTGAGGCAATATTTCTATCACGTCAGCCAGGTGTGTGCCGTGATAGCTCGGCAGGCTCCCCTGAGTGAATTTATCACACAGATAAACACCGCTTTCTTCCCGCGACTGTACCCCAAATGGAGACAGCCGGTGAGATTGACTTATCAGGAGCGGATGATATTGACCCTGTTGCTGCGGGGGCGGTCAAACAACGCTATCGCCGATTACCTGTGTTTGAGCAACAAAACCATCAGCTACCATAAACGCAGTGTGATGAACAAATTGGGCTTTCTAGCGCCCCCTGAAGGGGCTGCGAGCGAGGACGATTCACCGACCCAGTTCTTTAACCACGCCATTGTCCATTTATCTTTTGTCTTAGCAGCGATGGCCTGTGATGAAAAGAATATGTCGTGAACTCAGCCCCCATTCACCAAACTCGCGATCGCTTTTTCTAAGCGCGCCATACCTTGTTGGATATCCTCTCGCTCAACCACCAGCGAAGGGGCTAACCGCAACACATCTGGGCCGGCATTGAGGATCATCAAACCATTGGCTGCCGACGCTGTCAGGAATTCACGGGCACGACCACGGTATTGCGGCGTTAATTCAGCACCAATCAGTAGCCCCATGCCGCGAATATCACTGAACACCTTGTACTTGCGGTTAATCTCTTGTAATGCCTGCACAAACAAGCCGTGGCGCAGTTCAATCCCATCAAGAACCTCTGGGGTATTAATCACATCTAACGCCGCCTCGGCGACGGCACATGCCAGAGGATTTCCGCCATAGGTGGTACCATGAGTCCCCACAGCCATCACCGAGGCAATTTCTTCGGTGGTCAGCATCGCGCTGATAGGGAAGCCCCCTCCCAACGCTTTCGCCGTGGTGAGAATATCCGGTGTCACGCCATAATGCATATAGGTAAACAGCTTGCCACTACGGCCCATCCCACTTTGCACTTCATCGAACACCAGCAGCGCCTTGTGTTGGTCACAAAGCTCACGCACACCTTGCAAAAATTCTGGGGTCGCAGCAGTGATCCCACCTTCCCCTTGGATAGGTTCCAGTACGACGGCACAGGTATGATCATCCATCACCGCTTTCACTGCGGCTAAATCATTAAATGGCACATGGATGATATCCGCCGGTTTCGGGCCAAAACCATCGGAATACTTGGGTTGCCCGCCCACCGAGACGGTAAACAAGGTCCGCCCGTGGAAAGCATTGTGGAAAGCAATGATTTTGGTTTTATACGGACTATGGCGCTCAATGGCGTAATGACGGGCCAGCTTAAAGGCAGCTTCGTTAGCTTCTCCGCCTGAATTGGCGAAAAATACCCGATCAGCAAACGTCGCCGCGATCAGTTTTTGTGCCAAACGCAGAGCGGGTTCATTGGTAAAGACATTGCTGGTATGCCATAACGTCTCACCTTGCTGATTCAAAGCCGCGACCAACGCCGGATGGCAATGGCCTAGCGCAGTAACCGCAATCCCCCCCGCAAAATCAATATATTCGGTCCCTTGCTGATCCCAAACACGGCTCCCTTTCCCTTTGACAGGAATGAATTGTGCTGGTGCATAAACAGGCAAAATAACCTGATCGAATGTACTGCGACTAACTGCTGGTTTATCTGCCATTACACTGCCCACCTTTAGAAACCCATTGAGCCGCCAACCATTGGCGAAGTGAAATTATAATCACAAAATATGCATAAAAAATCACAATCAAGCAAACAAAAAGATCACATAATGGAGAAGATCAACTCAACGCATTAATTTTTAAGAAAATTTGCTAATAATTGATGACCTTGCTCGCTGAGGATACTCTCCGGATGAAACTGCACGCCCTCCAGTGGCAGTGTCCGATGGCGAATCCCCATGATCTCATCCACCTTCCCCGCTTGCTCAGTCCATGCGGTTAATTCAAAACACGCAGGCAGTGACTCTGCGTCAATGATTAATGAGTGATAGCGGGTCACCGTTAGCGGCTGATTAAGCCCTTGAAAAACCCCTTGATTGCTGTGACAAATGGCCGTGGTCTTGCCATGCATGACTTGCCGCGCCCGCACAATGCGAGCACCAAAAGCCTGCCCGAGTGCTTGATGGCCCAAGCAAACCCCCAAGATCGGCAATTTGTCGGCAAAATGGCTGATCGCCGCCAAGGAAATCCCCGCTTCATTCGGTGTACAGGGGCCGGGGGAGATCACCAAATGTGAAGGCGATAATGCTTCAATATCAGTCAGTTGTATTTCATCATTACGCTTCACCACCACCTGCGCACCCAGCTCACAAAAATACTGATAGAGGTTGTAGGTAAATGAATCGTAATTATCAATTAATAACAGCATGGATAACCTAACTTACTCAATGAACAGATTGTCATAAACCTTAGTCACAACATGATTTAACACAAAACAGAGCATTAGCGCTTACGCCCGCCGGTAATAGAACCCAATACACCACGTAGAATTTGTCGGCCGAGATCACGAGCCATACTTTTCGCGGCAGTTTGGACAATACCATCGCGTTTGCCGCCACGCGGGCCAGTAGAGCCAAACAGTAAGTCATTTAGCCCACCCATCAAGCCACCGCCGCCGTTATTCTGGTGCTCGGCGGGTTGCTCAGAGTCTTTTACTTCCCCTGATGCAGCATCACCTAGGGTAGAAAAACCGCCTGTGGATAATTTCTCATAGGCCGATTCGCGATCGACCATCTCTTCATAGCGGCCATAGAGCGGGGAATGATTGATCGCATGATTACGTGCAGCCGCATCCAGTGCGCCCATTTTTGATTGCGGCGCGATAACCATCCCTCGTTCCACCACATTTGGACGCCCTTTCTCATCGAGGAAAGAGATCAGCGCTTCACCCACAGCCAATTCAGTAATCACTTGTTCAGCACTAAAGGCCGGATTGGCTCGCATTGTTTGCGCTGCTGCTTTCACTGCTTTTTGGTCACGTGGCGTGAAGGCCCGTAACGCATGTTGCACGCGATTACCTAATTGGCCGAGGATCTTATCGGGAATATCCAACGGGTTTTGCGTCACGAAATAAACACCGACCCCTTTTGAGCGGATCAGTCTGACCACTTGCTCAACTTTATCCACCAATGCCGTGGGCGCATCAGTGAAAAGCAAATGGGCTTCGTCAAAGAAAAACACCAGCTTAGGCTTATCGACATCGCCTACTTCCGGCAGTTGCTCGAACAGCTCCGACAATAACCAAAGCAAAAAAATGGCATATAACTTGGGTTGATTAATCAACCGATCTGCCGCCAGTAGATTGATAATCCCCTGCCCGTGACGGTCAGTTTGCATT
This sequence comes from Yersinia massiliensis, assembly GCF_003048255.1. Classification (NCBI taxonomy): domain Bacteria; kingdom Pseudomonadati; phylum Pseudomonadota; class Gammaproteobacteria; order Enterobacterales; family Yersiniaceae; genus Yersinia; species Yersinia massiliensis. Next base: position 243,184 of record NZ_CP028487.1, on the reverse strand, counting down.
AAATCGTGGATATCCAGCATCGGCTCACCAAAGAATTGATTGGCACCCTGCTCTTCTAAGGTCAGCAAACCACGTTGAATCGCACCAATAGAGGCTGGCGTAATATTGCCGTATTGAGTGCGGTACTGTTTAGCGTTGTCACCCACGAATTGCACGATGGCACGCAGGTCTTTCATGTCTAGCAGGAGCAGGCCGTTATCATCCGCGATTTTAAAAACGATCTGCAACACGCCGCTTTGTACGTCATTCAAATCAAGCAACCGACCCAGCAGCAAGGGGCCAAGGTCAGAAATGGTTGCACGGATCGGATGACCTTTTTCGGCGAAAATATCCCAAGGAATAATCGGGCATGCTTGAGGTTGCCAATCAGTGACACCTATCGCCGCCAGACGGGCTTGCAGTTTCTCTGAAGCGACACCTTCCGCACCAATGCCAGAGAGATCCCCTTTTACATCGGCTAAGAAAACCGGCACGCCAATGCGAGAGAATTGCTCAGCCATTTTTTGTAAGGTGACGGTTTTACCGGTTCCCGTTGCACCGGTAATCAAACCATGGCGGTTTGCCAGTGCCGATAAAATCACCAAGTCTTGCGCTGGCAGTGCTTTCCCGATCAGTAATGTTTCGCTCATAAACCACTCACCTCAACGTCGCTAGATAATTGATTATAAGCTTGCTATTTGGGGGCACGGATTAATTTATGACAGAAATGGGATTTTAGAGGCGTTAATCAGCCCTCAAGAAAGAAGGCTGATCGTTCGGCGATTAAGGCAACACTTTCGCGGACAAGATAGTGATGGGTTTCACTGGCACGTTTTGATACGGCCCAACGTTTTCGGTTTGGACTTGAGAGATTTTATCTACCACATCCATGCCTTTGACCACTTTACCAAACACAGCATAACCGAAGTCACGCTGACCATGATCGAGGAAAGCGTTATCTGCCACGTTAAGGAAGAATTGGCTGGTGGCGCTATCTTTATCTGCGGTACGGGCCATTGAGATGGTGCCACGCAGGTTACGCAAGCCATTATCCGCTTCGTTTTTGATTGGCGTTTTAGCGGTCTTTTGTTTGAAATCAGCGGTGAAACCACCACCTTGCACCATAAAGCCCGGAATGACACGGTGGAAAATGGTGTTGTTGTAGTAGCCGTTGTTGACGTAATCAACGAAGTTTTGTGTTGAGATTGGTGCCTTCTGACTATTGAGTTCTAACTCAATATTCCCAGCGGACGTCGTTAACAACACATGAGGCTCACCCGCCGCTAAAGCAGCTGGTGCCACGGCGCTAAGAGAGCAAAGTGCGACGAAGGTCACTAAAGTACGTTTAAACATTAACGGTTCCTTTCTGTAGGGTACAAACAGCGGGAAAGCGCTTCGATTCTAGAGAGCTAACCCACGCAATGCCACCCATTTACGGATATTTACGTAACAAAATGCGCATTTTCGATGAAAACCCGCCATCACTGTGATTAGGCAGCATAATCGCAACTAATTAATCAAATTAACCCATCAAGACATGCCAGTTCAACAATGGAATTCTGTAAGCGAGATCACGTCTTACAGATCTTCTTATCCATGACCTGCCATTTTTGCGAGAAATATCCCACTTTGTTTTTGGTTTAGCGTTAATCTGCCTACAAATGAGAGCGCTCTCATTTCTAATTCACCCATTTTGAGGCCAGATGATGAAATCCTTTAAAATTGCCATTATTGGTGGCGGTAGTAGTTACACCCCTGAGTTGGTTGACGGTCTGATTCAGCGCATTGACCAGTTACCCGTCACTGAGTTGGCATTGGCAGATGTAGAATTAGGGCGCCAAAAAGTAGAGATTATTGCCGCGCTAACGCGAAGAATGCTGGATCGACATGGATTGGAGCAAGTCAAAGTCAGTGTTCACTTCTCGCTGGAAAGTGCTATCGAAGGGGCTAGCTTTGTTCTCACTCAATTCCGCGTCGGCCAGCTCCCTGCACGGGCGGCTGATGAACGTCTGGGGCTGAAATATCAGATGCTAGGGCAGGAAACAACAGGGGTTGGTGGCTTTGCTAAAGCCTTACGTACTATTCCTGTAATGCTAGATATCGCCGCAAAAGTTGAACAACTGGCGCCTGACGCTTGGATCATTAACTTCACCAATCCCGCGGGGATCGTCACTGAAGCGGTGACTCGCTATAGCAAAGCAAAAATTATTGGTTTGTGTAACGTTCCCATCAGCATGCACCATATGATCGCCAATTTACTGCAAGCACCCTATGAAGATATCCAACTGCGCTTTGCTGGCCTAAACCACATGGTGTGGGTGCATGAAGTCTTACAGCGTGGTAAAAATGTCACCGGCGACGTGATGGATATGCTGTGTAACGGTGCATCGCTGACCATGAACAACATTAAAGAAGCACCATGGCCGCCTGAATTCCTGCGGGCAATGGGGGCGATTCCTTGCCCGTATCACCGCTATTTCTACCAGACTAAGGATATGCTGGCTGAAGAAATGGCTGCCGCTGCCGAGCGTGGTACACGTGCAGAACAGGTGATGCAGGTCGAAAAAGAGTTATTTGATTTGTATGCTGACCCACACCTTGACAGCAAACCCGAGCAGCTTAGCTTCCGTGGTGGATCATTTTATTCTGAAGTTGCATTAGAACTTATTCGTGCTATTTATAATAATTTGGGCACTCAATTAGTTGTGAATACGACAAATCGCGGGGCGATTCGCGGTTTATCTGACAACTCTGTGGTAGAAACCAACTGTATTGTTGATGCACAAGGTGCTCATCCACTCACTTTCGGCCCCCTACCCGTGTCAATGCATGGGTTGACGCAGCAAGTAAAAGCCTATGAACGTCTGACCATTGAAGCGGCAGTCCACGGTGACCGTCAGAGTGCCTTGTTGGCATTAGTGACCAACCCACTGATTGCAAATGCCAGCGTCGCTGAGTCATTGCTGGAAGAGGTTTTACAGGTCAATAAGCCTTACTTGCCTCAGTTCGCGGATTTGTAGTATTAACAAATTTTATATTCCAATTTATTGGCGTTGCAGGTGAGAAATAAGCAGCGGCCTCGAAGAGGCGAGGCCCATGGACAGGGCCAAATAACGCGTGTAACCAACACAAACTGCAACTTGAAAGACTGATGGGTATAGGGGAGTCAGAAATGGTCACACTGGAAGATGTCGCGGTATTAGCCGGGGTTTCCCGCGCTACGGTTTCCCGCGTGGTCAACGGTGATACCAATGTCAAACCCCTCACGCGTGAGAAAGTTGAACAAGCGGTGGCGGTGTTAGGTTACACCCCAAACCCTGCCGCGCGCGCCTTGGCCTCCAGCCAAAGTCATACCCTCGGGCTGGTCACAACATCCTATCGCGGCGGTTTCTTTGGTGCGCTAATGGATTTTGTGCAAACAGAAACTGAGTCTCAGGGTAAGCAGCTATTAGTCACTCAAGGGCGGGATAATGCCGAGAAAGAGTGGCAGGCCATTCAGCGCCTATATAACTTACGTTGTGACGGGTTAATCCTCCATGTCCGATTTCTCAGTGACGAAAAGCTGCGTCAATTGGCTGCCGCAGGGCGTTCATTCGTCTTACTTGACCGGTTAGTCCCTGGCCTCGAAGCGCGTTGCGTGACCTTCGATCACCGCCGTGCGAGCCAAATGGCAACTCAGGTGCTTATCGACGCGGGCCACCGACGTATTGCCTGCATCAGTGGCGCGGCGCAACGTCATTCCAGCGGGTTACGCCGAGAAGGATTTATCGATGCCATGCAATCGGCGGGATTAACACCTGTCGCCTGTGTGGAAGGTGTTTATGATCTGGAAAGCGGCTACCAACGCGCTGATGAGATCCTCAATCTAGCGCAGTTACCGACCGCCATCTATTGTTGCAATGAAGAGATGGCCATTGGTGCGCTGCTCGCAATCAACAAGCATCACTTACAGGTACCGCAAGATATTTCGTTGGTTTGCTACGACAGTGGAGAGCGCGCACCTTTTGTGTCCCCTGCGCTCACAAGCCTGCATTTTCCCATCGTAGAAATGGCGCAATATGCCACGCAATTATTGATTAACCCGCAGACTCCCCCTGCTAGCTTCTCACCCTCAATTATCATGCGTGAATCAGTGATGCCGCCACGCGAGCGCGATTAGTCGCCACAATAATTAATCTTCGCAACAATAATAAGCAGGAAAAAACAGTGTGGCAGCCAACTGCCTACCACACTGTTTTATACCTGAGGTTTAATGTCATTAGCATTGCCACTATCTCGCTCGGCAATGCCATGAGAGGCTCGCTTAGAACGTCACATTTAATTTAGCCCACAGTGTGCGGCCCGGCTCATTCAGCGGGGTATTCACGGAATAACCAAATCCACTATTACCGGCCAGATTGAGATGCTCGCTGTAGGTTTTGTTCAGCAAGTTATCGATGCCCCCGCTGACTTTCACTTGCTTAGTGACTTTATAGGCCACATTAGCTGACAGCACACCGAAGCCCGCGCTGTCGGCAAAATCTTTACCCACCACGTTCCCCTCGTTGATCGCCACCCGATGCTGGCTACTGACCAATCGCCATAATGCCGTGCTGCTCCAGTCACCCGCTTCAAAGGTCAACCCTAACCGTGCTTCAAGAGGAGGTATTTGCGGTAAAGGACGGTGATTACTGGTGTTCTCGCCCCAAGCGTAAGCTAGGCTAGCATCGGCTTTCCAGTGGTCATTGAAGGTATAACCTGCCCCCATCTCGCCCCCCATAATGGTTGCATTGATATTATCGGCCTGACTGATACGTAAGTTATTGGGATCATATTTGAACAGAATAAAGTCATTCACTCGGCCCAAATATGCGGATACCCAGCTATTTAACTGCTTGCCGCTGTATTGCGCGCCAATATCAATTTGGGTGGTTTTTTCACTCTTCACCCCATCAAAAGCACTGGTAGACCCCGTTGGCCCGAATGTTGGTGAAAATAGCTCCCAGTAATCAGGGAAACGTTCAGTATGGCCTAATCCGGCATACCACATCACCGGTGCATCGGCCAGATTATGCTCAAAACGTATGAAACCTGCGGGGAGAGTGGCAGAACGGCTGGGTTCATCGGCGCGAGTGTAATTCGTCACCTGATTATGGTCCAAACGGGTGCCGGTAATCAGTTTATCCTGTTCACTCATCGTCCACGTCAGTTCACCGAAGAGGCCATAATTCGCAAAGCTGGCGTCTTTTTGCCACGTATTTTGTTTGTTCTTACGATGGGTATTGGTTTGCAGGTCAGTGCCGGCTTCTAATTTCAGATCTTCCCACAACCACGTCCCCATCACTCGGCCCCCGATGGTGCGCCGATCGAGATTGCTCGACATCGCCATCATTGGTGGGGTGCGTAACGTATTGTTATCCATAATATGGTTGACATAATTGTAGTAAACCTTAGCTTCAATTTTATCCAGCACCTCACCAATATTGGTTTTCTGAAACCGCGCGCCCAAGCTTTCTCGCAAAAACTGAGAGCCGTCCATGCCGCGCCCCGCATAGCTCGCCTCACCATCGCCCTTACCTGCCGTGAATTCGAGTAAGGTATCGGTATCAGGCGTCCAACCTAGTGCAATATCAGCATTCCATTTATCCCATTTCGAGGGAACTCGCGTGCCGGTGCCATCTTTATAATTACCGGCTTGCGACTGGTTACCCATCATGCGCAAATAGCCTTGTTCGTTGCCTAGACTAGTATCGAGGTTTTTGTCCCAACGCCCGTTGGAACCCACCAGCAAGCTGGCATTCCCTTTCACCCCCGCTTGCTCAAAACGGGGTTGTTCACGTTCAAATAAAATCGTCCCCGCAGAAGCCCCCGGCCCCCATAACACGGATTGCGGCCCCTTCACGACTGTCAGTAGGTCAAAACTCTCCGGCGAAATATATGAGGTCGGCGCATCCATCCGTGATGGGCACGTCCCCAGTGTTTCAGCGCCATCCGTTAGGATCTTGATTCGCGAGCCAAACATGCCTCGGAAAACCACATCGCCATTCGTACCGCCATTACGGATTTGCGAAAAACCGGGGATAGTTTTCAGATAGTCCGCGCCATCACTGGCCGGAACGGGTTGGCGCGGCGTTTTAGGCGAGGTGACGATGGTAAGCGGCGAATGCTGTGGGGCGGTAACCGTAATCACTTCGGCATCATGGGTTTTTTTATCACTGTGATTATCAGTGTTGCTATTAACCATACCGTTATTAGCCATACCGCTATTTACCGTGCTGCTATTAAGCGCAGGATTAGCCACCGCCAAATGATCATGCTGCGCCGCTGAAGCATTTAAGGCTATGACAGAAAATGCAGATGTGATGGCGCACGCTAATAATGTTTTTTTACAGCCGTTATTCTTCCCAGACATATTTATTCCTTGGGCAATAGAAAATACTCCGGTGATTAATACGTCACACCGGATAATTCACATTAAAAATCCATACCAAATAAATGGTTATTATTGAATTTCAGGAATAAGAGGTCGGTGGGGCACGAGGTTGGCATTCGCAATAACGGTCATTAACAACTTGTGTTGGAATCAGTCGCGGTGGTGAGGGTTCAGCGAGTAGTTGTGCAGAACGGATATCCGCTTTAAATGCAGTATTGAGCAGGGGAAGATGCGTCAGCAAAACACAGTATCCGCAGGCGGCATGATTCATCATCATGCTGTCATGGTGGCTCCCCTGCTCATGAGTATTCGTGGTTTTAGTCTGACTATGCGCACCATCAGGAGGGCCATCATGCCCACCACCGTGATGACTATACATCGCCATCTCATGATCAGTCTCGGCGCGATCAGCTTTTACGCCATCAGCCATCACACCGTCAGCCATCGCGCAATCCACCATCGTGATAGCCGACGTATTTTGCTCATTAGAAATCGCCAGCGAAACTGAAATCACTGGAGCGATAAATAACATGAGAATTGCAGCTATTCCGAGCCAAGCCGAATAGCGCCTTCTGCGATGAATAAGCTGACTCAGTGGCACCAGCGTACCAAGAGTATTAGCGCCGTCGCAGGATGACTCATCACGATAGTTTCCCTTTATCTTAATGACTGAAAAATAAAAAATTATTTATAATTATCTGTTTTTTATTATGTTTCACTATTGCCTGCGATTTCTGCCAAGCGTACTGATCGATTTTTCACCAAAAAAACGGTGAGAATTATACCTCGAGCACCTTAAATCCAGCCTAAATTTAATTGAATTAAGAATCTTTATCATTTGCTTCAAGTCGCAATATGTGACGGCTCACTATTAATCTCTATCAGATTTCATGCATTGCATTAAAAATTGAATGTAAGTCACAAAAACACTCAATGCCTGTGCTAGGATCCGCCGCCTGAGTACTGAATGGTTTTGAACCCTTTTCGATGTTCTTACTTTCGATGTTCTTACTATGGTTACATTAACTATGGTTATATTAACGCTATGCTGAAACAGGCCCCATCTATGAATAACAGCAATCGCCTCCGGCTCACTTGGATAAGTTACTTTTCTTACGCGCTTACGGGTGCGCTAGTTATTGTCACCGGGATGGTGATGGGGAATATCGCAGAATACTTCAATCTGCCTATTGCCAGTATGAGTAATACATTTACCTTCCTTAACGCTGGTATTTTGATCTCCATTTTCCTGAATGCTTGGTTGATGGAAATCATTCCATTAAAACGTCAGTTAGTATTTGGTTTTATTCTGATGCTAATTGCGATTGCCGGATTGATGGTGGGCCACAATCTGATGGTCTTCTCCATCAGCATGTTTATTCTCGGCGTGGTCAGCGGGATCACCATGTCGATAGGGACCTTCTTGGTTACCCATATGTATGAAGGGCGTCAGCGCGGTTCGCGCCTGCTATTTACCGACTCATTTTTCAGTATGGCGGGGATGATTTTCCCGATTGTCGCGGCGATGCTGCTGGCACGTCATATTGAGTGGTATTGGGTTTATGCCTGCATCGGTCTGTTATATTTAGGTATTTTCGTATTAACGCTGATGTCTGACTTCCCCATTTTGGGCCACAAAGCCACCGATGAAAACAAGCCTGTCGCGAAAGAAAAATGGGGTGTCGGCGTGCTATTCCTCTCGATTGCGGCACTGTGCTATATCCTAGGTCAACTCGGTTTCATCCAGTGGGTGCCTGAATATGCCACTAAAAACTTCAATATGGATATCAGCCAAGCGGGCCAGCTAGTCAGTAACTTCTGGATCTCCTACATGATTGGGATGTGGGTATTCAGCTTTATCCTGCGCTTCTTTGATCTGCAACGTATCGTTACCGTCTTGGCTGCACTGGCAACACTGGCGATGTACCTGTTCGTCAGCACGGATAACCCTGCTTATCTGAGCTACTACATCCTGACATTGGGCTTTGTCTCCAGTGCCATTTACACCACACTGATTACCCTCGGCTCACTGCAAACCAAAGTCTCTTCACCAAAACTGGTGAACTTCATTTTGACCTGCGGCACCGTGGGAACCATGTTGACCTTCGTGGTCACTGGCCCGATTGTGGCAAACAGTGGTGTTCATGCCGCGCTGGCAACGGCCAACGGTTTGTATCTGGTGGTATTTGTGATGTGTCTGATTCTGGGCTTCTTCACCAAACACCGCAGCCACGGCCACGTCACACATTGATGATTTGAAGCGTTATTGTTTGGACGTTTTGAAGCATTAATGTTTGAAAGTATTGACGGTTTTATTGCCCTGCTGCTTTCGCGGTAGCAGGGCAACTTATCCACTCAGTCGCTCATCAGCTTAACAAGCGATCTCTTTTCCCACTCGCCTACTTAAAGTTAATCACTTCCTCTTGCCCCAAATAGATCCGGCTTTGCGCAGGTTGCGTTTGGGCAATCATCACCCCATGACGGATGGAATAGCGCACCGGTACCTGCCGTCGCACCGCATCAAAACCATTTTCTGCGGGCAAAATAATCAGATTAGCGCTATTACCCAGCTGCAACCCATAATCAGATAAATTCAGCGTTTTAGCGCTATTGTGGGTGATCAAATTCAGGCCATCATTGATTTGGCCGTATCCCATTAACTGGCAAATATGCAGCCCCATATGCAGCACTTGCAACATATTGGCGGTCCCTAGCGGATACCAAGGGTCAAAGACATCATCGTGGCCAAAGCAAACATTGATATCCGCCGCTAGCATCTCTTTGACGCGCGTAATACCGCGCCGCTTCGGATAAGTATCAAAGCGCCCTTGCAGGTGGATATTCACCAACGGATTAGCGACAAAATGAATACCGGACATTTTTAGCAGCCGGAATAAACGCGAGGCATAAGCGCCGTTGTAGGAGTGCATCGCCGTTGTATGGCTAGCGGTGACGCGCGCGCCCATGTTTTCTCGATGCGCCAAAGCGGCAACTGTTTCGACAAAACGCGACTGTTCGTCATCGATTTCATCGCAATGCACATCCACCAGCCGCTGATATTTCTGTGCCAGCGCAAAGGCAATGTGTAGCGATTCAACGCCATATTCACGGGTGAATTCAAAGTGTGGGATAGCCCCCACCACATCTGCGCCCAGCCTCAGTGCCTCTTCTAACAGCGCTGCCCCGTCGGGATAGGAGAGAATACCTTCTTGGGGAAAGGCCACAATCTGCATATCCACCCAAGGACTGACTTCTTCTTTGACTTCCAGCATGGCACTCAAGGCTGTCAGGCTAGGGTCGGAAACATCGACATGAGTACGAACGTGCTGAATCCCATTGGCTATCTGCCATTTCAGCGTCTGCCATGCTCGCTGCTTCACATCCTCACGGGTCAATAATGCCTTACGCTCAGCCCAGCGCTCGATGCCCTCAAACAGGGTTCCAGACTGGTTCCAATTCGGTTGCCCCGCCGTTTGGGTGGTATCTAAATGAATATGTGGCTCAACAAAGGGTGGCAAGGCCAACCCTCCCTGCGCATCGAGCACGCCAGCCCCCGATGGCAGCGATGAAGGCTGCGGCGAAATCGCACTGATCTTTCCCTCATCTATCGTGAGCTGCCAAAGCCCCGTTTGCCCGACAAGGCGCACATTATTGATGCTCACCAGTAAATGATTCGTTGAGGATTGCGCTGACATTGATACCTCCATATTCCCTTTGCCACTTTCGATGTTATGGGTTCTTAGCTTATCCGATCAGCTGTCACACACCCGATTTTCTTTTTATTGCATCCATTTTTCTTTTCGTGAAAAAAAAGCCAAAACTGAATCCTTTCAGCTAAAGATGAATGAAATCCGCAACTTATCAAAAATCGTTAAAAATCATCCATCTACCACCTTAGAGGTATATGAAACGCTAATTGATTTACATCAATAAATGCGATGTACGGAGGATTAAGGTAAGCATAGAAAATTAAAAATTGAGGCAAAAATGAGCAAAGTCAAACTTGCCATCATTGGCAACGGCATGGTCGGCCACCGCTTTATTGAAGACTTACTGGATAAAGCAGATAAAGACCAATTTGAGATAACCGTATTATGCGAAGAGCCTCGTATCGCCTATGACCGGGTCCATCTTTCTTCTTACTTCTCCCACCACACTGCCGAAGAACTGTCACTGGTTCGCGAAGGCTTTTATGAGAAACACGGTGTCAAAGTGTTGGTTGGCGAACGTGCCATTACCATCAACCGCACCGAGAAAGTGATTCACTCTAACAGCGGCCGTACCCTGTATTACGACAAGCTGATTATGGCGACCGGCTCCTATCCGTGGATCCCTCCCATTAAAGGCAGCGAAGGGCAAGATTGCTTTGTGTATCGCACCATTGAAGATTTGAATGCGATTGAGGCCTGTACACGTCGCAGCAAACGCGGGGCGGTCATCGGTGGTGGACTACTTGGGTTAGAAGCCGCAGGGGCGTTAAAAAACCTCGGCGTTGAAACCCATGTCATTGAATTTGCACCGGTGTTAATGGCTGAACAGCTTGATCCTATGGGCGGTGATCAACTGCGTCAGAAGATTGAACGTATGGGCGTGAGAGTTCATACCGGCAAAAACACGCAGGAAATCATTCATACGGGCCAAAACAGTCGTAAAACCATGCTATTTGCCGATGGTTCGCAACTGGAAGTCGATTTTATCGTCTTTTCCACCGGTATTCGCCCGCAAGATAAGCTGGCTCATCAATGCGGTTTAGCCACAGGTCGCCGTGGTGGTATTGCTATTAATGATTATTGCCAAACATCTGATCCCGATGTGTATGCCATCGGCGAGTGTGCATCTTGGCAAGAACGGACGTTCGGCCTCGTTGCGCCGGGTTATAAAATGGCGCAGGTCACCGCCGACCACTTATTAAGTCGCGAAAACGCCTTCAAAGGTGCTGATATGAGCGCCAAGCTGAAGTTGCTGGGTGTTGATGTCGGTGGGATTGGCGATGCACATGGCCGGACAGAGGGTGCACGTAGCTACGTTTATCTGGATGAAAATAAAGAAATTTATAAGCGTCTGGTGGTCAGTGCTGACAACAAAACCCTGCTGGGTGCCGTTTTAGTCGGGGATACCTCGGATTATGGCAACTTACTGCAACTGGCACTGAACAATATCACGCTACCCGATAATCCAGATAGCTTGATCCTGCCTGCCCACGCTGGCAGTAAACCCGCGATGGGTGTCGATTCATTGCCTGATAGCGCGCAGATCTGCTCCTGTTTTGATGTCACCAAAGGCGACATTATTCAAGCTATCGGCCAAGGCTGCCATACCGTCGCCGCGCTGAAATCAGCCACCAAAGCAGGTACCGGTTGCGGTGGGTGTATTCCGCTGGTCACGCAAGTGCTCAATGCTGAACTCAGCAAGCAAGGCATTGAAGTTAATCATCATCTCTGTGAGCACTTCGCTTACTCACGCCAAGAGCTGTACCACTTAATCCGCGTAGAAGGGATCAAATCTTTCGATGCCCTGCGGGAGAAATACGGTAAAGGCTACGGCTGTGAAGTGTGTAAACCGACGGTAGGGTCGCTACTGGCATCGTGCTGGAATGACTATATCTTGGCCCCCGAGCACACGCCATTGCAGGATACCAATGACAACTTCCTCGGCAATATTCAAAAAGACGGGACTTACTCGATTATCCCTCGCTCGCCAGGCGGTGAAATCACACCAGACGGTTTGCTGACCATCGGTCGTATCGCCAAAGAATATAATTTGTACACCAAACTGACGGGCTCACAGCGAGTGGGGATGTTTGGCGCGCAAAAAGATGACCTACCGGCCATTTGGGCGCAACTGATTGAGGCGGGCTTTGAAACCGGCCACGCTTATGCCAAAGCGCTGCGCATGGCAAAAACCTGCGTCGGCAGTACCTGGTGCCGTTTTGGTGTGGGAGACAGCGTGGGCTTCGGTGTGGCATTAGAGCATCGCTTCAAAGGCATCCGTACCCCACACAAAATGAAATTTGGCGTTTCAGGCTGCACACGCGAGTGCTCCGAAGCACAGGGTAAAGACGTGGGGATTATCGCCACTGAAAACGGCTGGAACCTCTATGTTTGCGGCAATGGCGGCATGAAACCTCGTCACGCCGATTTACTGGCGGCGGATCTGGATGAAGATACCCTGATGCGCTACCTCGACCGCTTTATGATGTTCTACATCCGTACGGCCGATAAGTTGCAACGAACGTCAGTTTGGCTGGAAAGTTTGGAAGGCGGTATCGACTACTTACGGGCGGTTATTCTCGACGACAAACTGGGTATCAACGATCAGTTGGAAACCGATATCGCCCGCTTGCGCGATAAAGTGACCTGCGAGTGGAAAGCCACCGTCGAAAACCCTGCGGCACAAGTTCGCTTTGCCCACTTTATCAACAGCCCACTACGTGACACTAACGTACAAGTGGTACCTGAACGCGACCAACATCGCCCAGCCCGCCCAGACGAACGCATTCCGATTCGGGTATTAGAACTGGAGGAAAACCCATGAGCCAGTGGATCCCACTTTGCCAATTAGACGATATTTTACCCGGCAGCGGTGTCTGCGGCCTGATTGGCGAGCATCATGTCGCCGTTTTTCGCCCCTACACTGACGAACAGGTTTTCGCCATCAGTAACATCGACCCCTTCGCGCAGGCCAGTGTGCTATCACGTGGATTAGTGGCCGAGCATCAAGGTGATCTGTGGGTGGCTAGCCCACTGAAAAAACAGCATTTCCGCCTACATGATGGTTTTTGCCTAGAAGATGAAACGCGTTCGGTTGCCCATTACGACGTGCGGGTCCGTGACGGCATCGTGCAAGTCAAAGCCTGATAGATAACCGGCATCGGATCAGTACCGGATGCCGAATCCCCCCTTTTGATCATCCCTAACGTTTGTGATGTTGGGGATTGAGGATGAACGATGTATAGCGACACGATTAACAAATGCGCAGCTAACGCCGCAAGGATCGTCAAACTGGCCAAAGAAAGCCCGATGGGTTTCTGGATTGGTTCAGCCATGGCCGGTGCCTATGTTGGCCTGGGTATTATCCTGATTTTTACCTTAGGCAACCTGATTGACCCGGCTTATCGTCCATTAGTGATGGGAGCCACTTTTGGTCTAGCGCTGACCTTAGTGATTATCGCCGGTTCTGAGCTGTTTACCGGTCACACCATGTTTCTCACCTTTGGTGTAAAAGCAGGCACCATCAAATCCAGCCAAATGTGGGCGGTATTGCCGCAAACTTGGTTAGGGAATCTGCTGGGTTCAGTTTTTGTCGCCCTGCTCTATTACTACGGCGGCGGTAGCTTGCTCACCGTCGATACCAGCTTGGTTCACACGGCAGCACTAGCAAAAACCTCTGCGCCAGCTATGACCTTATTCTTCAAGGGTGTATTATGTAACTGGCTGGTTTGTCTGGCGATCTGGATGGCAATTCGTGTCGAGGGCGCGGCAAAATTCATCGCTATCTGGTGGTGTTTGCTGGCCTTTATTGCTTCGGGCTACGAGCACTCAGTGGCCAATATGACGCTGTTCGCGCTGTCGTGGTTCGGTCATCACAGCGAGGCCTACACCCTGAGCGGCATTGGTCACAACCTGTTATGGGTCACGCTAGGCAATACTCTGTCCGGTGCCGTCTTTATGGGCTTGGGTTACTGGTATGCCACGCCACGGGATCAACGCCCACAGCCTGCGGCAGTCCTTGCGCCACAAGCAGTAAAAGAATAACGGTTACCCGCGTTCACCCGCCTGTCAGGGCGGGTTTTATCACCGCTACCTAAATCTGAAGGATTGCCGATGGACTACTTCCCGATTTTTTGCCAACTGCAAAACAAAGCCTGCCTGCTTGTCGGTGGTGGTGAAGTTGCCGAACGCAAAGCGCGACTGCTACTCGATGCTGGTGCGCTCGTCACCGTCAATGCCTGCGAATTTACCCCGCAGTTCCATGATTGGGCCGAGCAGGGGCGGCTTTCCTTAGTCAGTCGCGAGTTTGTTCCAGAACTGCTGGCAGAAAAGTGGTTAGTGATTGCCGCAACAGATCAGGTCGCAGTGAATGCATTGGTGTATCAAAGCGCCAACCAACAGCGTGTGTTCTGCAATGTGGTGGATGATCCGAAGCGAACCAGTTTCATCATGCCATCTATCATTGACCGCTCACCCATCATGATTGCTATCTCTTCCGGCGGCAAAGCACCGGTATTGGCGCGATTGCTACGGGAAAAACTTGAAGCGATGTTGCCGCTGCATTTAGGGCAGTTGGCGCAGTTAGCGGGCAATTTACGCCAACGAGTGAAACAACATTTTGCCGCCATGCCCGATCGCCGCCGCTTTTGGGAGAAACTGTTAACCCACGATCGTTTGGCGCAATCACTGGCGAATGACGATCGGGTGCAAGCGGAACAGCATATTGAGCAGTTATTTAATGCGCCACTCTCTGATCGCGGTGAAGTGGTGTTAGTGGGTGCAGGCCCTGGCGATGCAGGTTTACTGACATTGAAAGGGTTACAGCAAATTCAGCAGGCCGATGTCGTGGTGTATGACCGGCTCGTCTCCGATGAGGTGATGAATCTAGTTCGGCGCGATGCCGAGCGGATTTTTGTCGGTAAAGAATCGGGCCGCCACAGTGTCCCGCAGGATCAAATCAATCAAATTTTGTTGCAACAAGCGCAACAAGGTAAGCGCGTCGTGCGTTTGAAAGGCGGCGATCCCTTTATCTTTGGCCGAGGCGGAGAAGAGCTGGAAACGCTGGCAGCATACGACATTCCTTTCTCTGTGGTACCGGGGATTACAGCGGCATCGGGCTGTTCGGCCTACAGCGGCATTCCTCTCACGCACCGTGACCATGCGCAAAGCGTGCGGCTGATTACGGGCCACGCCAAAAAAGACAGCCAACTGGATTGGGCCAATCTGGCAGCAGAGAAACAAACCTTGGTGTTCTATATGGGATTATCCCAAGCCGCTGAGATCCAGCAACAGCTGATTCGGCATGGCATGCCAGCCACGACGCCTGTTGCGTTGGTTGAGAACGGCACTTCACGGCACCAACGAGTCGTCAGCGGCGAACTGAGCCAGTTAGCGCTGCTCTCTCAGCAAGTCTGTAGCCCCAGCCTGATCATCGTCGGCAGCGTAGTGAGCTTGCGCGAAAAACTGAATTGGTTTTCCAGTGCTGAGCATGGCAACGCCAAGCAGCAGATCGAAAAAGTCAGCTAAATAGAGGTACTTGGGAAGTGGGGGAGAGGTTCAATATCCGCAGAGAAAACAGGCAGACAGTATTAATACCACTGCTTGTCTTCTCTACGTCGAAATCGCTATTGGCGACTTTTTACGGCGGCTGACACCCAAGCCATCACTTATGGGTGAGCAACAAAACCAATGGCTTCGTACACTTTTGATAATGTCTCTTGAGCACGAGCTCGGGCCTTGGCTGCCCCTTCACGCATCACTTCTTGTAAGAAAGCCTCATCTTCACGATAGGTGTGATAACGCGCCTGTAGCTCAGTCAGCATGCCAGAAACGGCATCGGCAACCGCGCCTTTCAAGTGACCATACATTTGGCCTTCAAATTGAGCTTCCAATTCAGCAATGGATTGGCCAGTGACACCAGAGAGAATATCCAACAGGTTAGAGACACCGGCTTTCTTTTCAGTGTCGTAACGGATAACCGCTGGCTCATCAGAGTCGGTCATCGCGCGCTTAATCTTTTTAACTACTGATTTTGGATCTTCCAGCAGCTCAATGACGTTGTTGCGGTTGTCATCGGATTTTGACATCTTTTTGGTGGGATCTTGCAACGACATGACCCGCGCACCTGCTTTAGGAATAAAGGGTTCTGGGATCTTAAAGATATCGCCATACAGATTGTTGAAGCGGCTGGCAACATCACGGCTCAGCTCCAAATGTTGTTTCTGGTCTTCACCCACTGGCACCTGATTGGTCTGATACAGCAAGATATCAGCCACCATCAACACCGGGTAATCAAACAAGCCCGCGTTAATGTTTTCTGCATAACGGGCTGATTTCTCTTTGAACTGAGTCATACGGCTCAATTCGCCGAAATAGGTGTAGCAGTTCAGTGCCCAGCTCAATTGGGTGTGCTCTGGCACATGAGACTGAACAAAAATGGTGCTTTTCTTCGGATCAATACCACAGGCTAAATACAGCGCCAGTGTATCCAGCGTTCTTTTTCTTAACAGCGCAGGGTCCTGACGAGCGGTAATAGCATGCAGGTCAACAATGCAATAGATGCAATCATAGTCATCCTGCATCTGTACCCACTGACGCAGCGCACCCATATAATTACCAATGGTCAATTCGCCAGACGGTTGTGCGCCGCTGAATACGATAGGTTTATTGGAGCTTATTTCAGTGGGTTGACTCATTTTATACGTCCTGATCTTTTAAAGAAGGTAGCCCGATGGCGGGCAACAGATCGGCAAAGCGCGCTAATACACAGTCTGGGTGACTGGTCGCAATCGCTTCACCGTAGTTATATCCATAGGTCAGCCCAACACTCGGGCAACCTGCGGCCTTTGCGGCCATAATGTCATTACGCGAATCGCCGACAAACAGCATTTCGTGGGCATGCAAACCGAGTTTTGCCAACAGTAAATAAAGCGGGGCTGGATGGGGCTTTTTCACCACCACATCATCACCGCCAATGATGACAGAGAAATACTCAGCGATACCGAGCGATGCGAGCAAAGGCGCAACGAAAGGGGTGGGCTTATTGGTAATCAGCCCCATGGGTAAACCACTGGCGGCCAGTTGTACCAAGGTCGCTTTCACTTGCGGGAACAACTGACTCCCCTGCTCAACCGTTTTGGCATAGTAATGATCAAACAGCTCACGGGTATGAGCAACCGCTTGAGCATCTGGCTCATGACCGGCCCAACGTAATGCGCGTTCGACCAAAACATCCGCACCATTACCAATCCAAGTAGACACCCTTTCTTGGCCTGCAGTAGGCAAACCTTCATGTGCCAACGCCATATCTATCGCGCTGGCAAGCCCGGGTGCGCTATCCACTAATGTGCCATCCAGATCGAAAGCCACACCGCGAATAGCCTCAAATTTAGTCATGAGCAGACATCGCCAGTTCGCTACGCATCGCATCGATGACCGCAGCATAATCCGGTTGATTGAAGATAGCGGAACCCGCCACAAACATATCGGCACCCGCCGCCGCAATTTGGCGAATATTATCCACTTTCACGCCGCCATCGACTTCCAGACGAATGTCATAGCCGCTGTCATCGATAAGCTTACGCACTTGGCGCAACTTATTTAGCGTTTCGGGAATAAAGGATTGCCCACCAAAACCAGGGTTCACCGACATCAGCAAAATGACATCCAGCTTATCCATCACATAATCAAGATAGCTAAGCGGTGTGGCTGGGTTGAACACCAGACCCGCCTTACAACCACTCTCTTTGATAAGCTGCAGTGTGCGATCAACATGTTCTGAGGCTTCAGGATGGAAAGAAATATAAGTTGCACCGGCTTTAGCGAAATCCGGCACGATGCGATCAACGGGCTTCACCATCAAGTGCACATCAATCGGTGCGGTAATGCCATAGTCGCGTAGCGCTTGGCACACCATTGGCCCGATGGTCAGATTAGGCACGTAATGATTGTCCATCACATCAAAATGCACGACATCTGCACCCGCCGCGAGCACCTTCGCGGTATCTTCACCCAAACGGGCAAAATCGGCTGACAGAATAGACGGGGCAATTAAAAACTTTTTCATCCGCTTCTCCAAACGTCTCTCTTTGTTTTATGCAATTGCTAGTTGGCAGATTTTGCTCTGCCTCAAGCTGCGACGCCATAAAACGCTGGGTTTGAATCATTTCCAAGCGGGCGCTCCCGCTTAGCTATACAGCGCCAAAAGCTCGTTCACTTTACTACGGCCAAGGATATTACGGCTAATAGTTCGGCGCGCTTTCACTACATGCAGCGATGCTTGATGATACCAATCACGCGTCAGTTCTGTATCGTGATTAGAAATCAAAACTGGAATCTGGTTTTCGACCGAAAGTTGATAAGCCAGACGCGCCAGATTCTGTTGATCCGCAATACCGAAATTATTGGTGTGATAGGCCGTAAAATTCGCGGTCGCAGAGAGTGGCGCATACGGAGGATCGCAGTAAACCACGGCCCCATGCACGGCTTTTAATAACGTTTCCTGATAGTGCTCACAAACAAAAACAGCATGTTGCGATTTTTCAGCAAACCAATACAGTTCATCTTCTGGGAAATACGGCTTTTTATAGCGACCAAAAGGCACATTGAATTCACCGCTCAAATTATAGCGGCACAGACCGTTATAGCAGTGACGATTCAGATAGAGAAACAATAATGCACGGCGATAGGTATCATTACTGCTATTAAACTCGTGGCGCAGTAGATAGAAGTGCTCAGGATTATTGAAATTTCCGGTGAATAATACGCGAGCATCACGTACGAAGTCGTCAGTACGTTCCTTCACGATATTATAGAGATTGATAAGATCACTGTTGATATCGGCCAGTATGTAAGACTCATACTCAGTGTTCAAAAACACCGACCCCGCACCGACGAATGGCTCTATCAAGCAGTCTCCCGCTGGTAGATGGCGTCGTATGTCATCAACCAGCGGATACTTCCCACCAGCCCATTTTAAAAAAGCGCGGTTTTTCTTCATGCCGTCAGTTAGCTACTTAATAATTCAGAGCCGCAGATTGTACTCTGTTTCAAACAGCACATCAGCGCACAAATAAGAATGATTTATTTTTTAAGGTCTTGCTGTACTTGTTGTACTGGCTTAACCCACGGTTTTTTCGCCTGAACATCGGCGGGTAATGTCGTAATGGCCTTTTTTGCATCAGCAGAAGAGGCGTAGTTACCCGTCACTAATACGTACCAAGGTTTACCATCACGTTTTGTTTCATAGACATGATAGTCTGTTAATTTCTGCTGCTTCGCGTAGGCATTCAGCGTGTCCGAGCGTGATGCACTGCTCAGCTGTATTGTGAAATGACTACTTGGCGCATTTTTCAATGTGCTGCTGCTACCATTGGCCGAACCTGATTTAGCAACCGCAGATGCGGCTGGGGTGACCGCTGTGGTTGGTTTTTTATGGTTGGCCGCTTGATTGGTTGCTGGTTGCTTGGCTGCGACTGAACCTGGTTTCTGTGACGGGTGAGTAATAGATTCACCTGACGCGGAGACTTTTGCCCCTTTGGAACCTGAAACCGTAGCCGGCGCTGTCGGTAAGGTGGAAGTCTGACCGTCATTCATATTTTGAGACAGCGTATCGACTTGCCCTTGAGTTTGGGAAAGCGCATCAGACATATTGCCCGGCAACTCGACACGTTGCGTTGGGCTGTTCGCTGACGGCTGAGCCGCGGCCTCAGTCGGGGTCGGCGAAATTGGCGGAACACTGATATCTTGCGGTTGCGCGGTATTTCTCACGCCGTTGGCGTCATGACCATCACTGCTATTATTTGCAACACTCGGTTGAGTGTTATTGCCACTAGTGAGTGAGGATGAATCAGACAGATTGATATTTCTCGCGGCATCAACATTCGGATTCTGTTGAGAGGCTTCATGCTCTGTTGGGGCTTTCAGGGCTGAACCAATAGCAATAATGATCAATAGCAGCACTAAGATGCCGATACCAATCATCATATGTTGGCGTGAAACAGCAAGCTTCGGCCCCGTAGAAGCCTTACGTGGGCGTGTAGGACGACGGTCACTACTATCTGGTTTCAGATCGTCTCCCGGCTTTAAATCATCCATCTAAACCCTCCAACTAGAGGCAAACGCCGACCGCATTTATCGCTGCGACCTGGCTGATTGAATTTACTGACTGCAAACAGGCTAAACCGCCCGCAGCAAAGGAATATGATGTTCTTATGATACAACATCATAGTGCTTATGAGCATAGTTCTTCTGAATATTCTATTTCCTAGGAATATT
The DNA here is from genome assembly GCF_003048255.1 of Yersinia massiliensis. Lineage (NCBI taxonomy): Bacteria > Pseudomonadati > Pseudomonadota > Gammaproteobacteria > Enterobacterales > Yersiniaceae > Yersinia > Yersinia massiliensis. The sequence continues at coordinate 222,808 of NZ_CP028487.1, read as the reverse complement.
CCACTTCTTGGGAATAAGGCACTTATACCATTCTCGATGACTGGCAGTCCGCGATCGACGCTAACACCATGTCGTGCTCAATACCGCTACGGATTTCTGACTGACCAATTGCGGTTGGCAATACTAAACGAAGCGCGCCTGCCAACACTTTTTTATCTCGCATCATATGCGGCAGATAAGACTCTGGTGTCATTTCTTTCGGCCCACAGACTGGCAGACCAGCACGTAAAAGTAGTTTTTTGATACGCTCGACATCACCCACCGAGAGTTGGCCTAAACGACGGGCGGTGTGCGCTGCCATCATCATACCAGCAGCCACCGCTTCTCCGTGCAACCAGACGCCATACCCCATTTCAGCCTCAATGGCATGACCATAAGTATGACCCAAATTAAGTAAAGCGCGCATCCCGCTCTCTTCGCGTTCATCGGCAGCAACAACATCGGCCTTTAATTCACAGCAACGACGGATACAGTAAGCTAACGCTGACATATCCAGTGCGAGTAATGCGTCGATATTATCTTCTAGCCAATCGAAGAAAGCAGCATCCAGAATAATGCCGTATTTGATAACTTCAGCCAGCCCAGAAGCAAGCTCGCGTGGAGGGAGAGTTTTCAGGCAATTGAGGTCAACCACCACCGATGCAGGTTGATAGAAAGCACCAATCATGTTTTTGCCCAATGGATGATTCACGGCGGTTTTGCCACCGACAGATGAATCCACTTGGGAAAGTAAGGTGGTAGGAACTTGAATAAAGCGAACACCACGTTGATAGCAAGCTGCGGCAAAACCGGTCAGGTCGCCTACTACACCGCCACCTAAGGCGACAAGGGTAGTATCACGACCGTGCGGTTTTTCCAGAAGGGCAGAAAATACCTGCTCCAAAACGCTGAGAGATTTGTACTGCTCGCCATCAGGTAAAATCACCTGATCCACTTTAATGCCACTGCCTTCCAGCACTGTCCGGAGCGAGTCCAGATAGAGTGGTGCCAGCGTTTCGTTGGTGACCAGCATGACCTGATCGCCCGCCTTTAGCGGCATAAAAGAAGCCGGATCATCGAACAATCCAGCTGCAATCGTAATAGGGTAGCTACGCTCCCCTAACGTGACAGTAATCTTCTCCATGTCGCGCTCAGTAACCTTCTTAACTTACGCCCGTGGGCATTAGTAAAATGCTAAAATCAGTTACTTTCCAGCATGTTGATAATCTGGTTAGCAACAACTTTTGCGCTTTGATCGTCAGTGCGGATGGTGACATCTGCAATTTCTTCGTACAACGGATTGCGTTCTCTTGCCAGTGCTTCTAACACTTCACGCGGAGGCGAATCAACCTGCAACAACGGACGTTTTTTGTCACGCTGAGTACGGGCTAACTGCTTTTCGATTGTAGTTTCTAAGTACACCACAACGCCACGGGCTGACAAACGGTTACGGGTTTCTCTGGATTTAACAGAGCCACCACCGGTTGCCAGAACAATGCCTTGCTTTTCCGTCAGTTCATTAATAACTTTTTCTTCGCGATCGCGGAAACCTTCTTCGCCTTCCACGTCGAATACCCAGCCCACGTCAGCTCCGGTACGTCGCTCAATTTCTTGATCAGAGTCGAAAAACTCCATATTGAGTTGCTGAGCTAACTGACGACCAATAGTGCTTTTGCCGGCACCCATAGGCCCAACCAGAAAGATATTGCGTTTCTCTGCCATGTTTTTGGTATTACTAAGACTATTCGTTAATGATAACCCGCCCCGCCAATCAAACTAGCGGCGGGACCTAAACTGAAACCTCATGAGCGATAGTGCGAGATCAGACTGAAAATTATCTCAGCACATCTGGTAGTTTGGCAACCGAATAAATCGTTGTACACGTCGTGGGAGGGAAACCATACGTTTTTATCGGCGTATCAACGTTATTAAAAACCTCGGTGCTCAATTCGGTAACCCTTGTAAGCTAAATCTGGCGCAGCGTCAAATTTAGAAGCTTTCTAGCACACAAAAAGTTGTAGAAAGTCACCAAGATTGATCTATTTTCACGAAACAGCACCTCATAAGGTTCAAGCACTGATGAGCTTTGGCGTGATGAAAATCACCAGTTCTCGTCGGTTTTGTTGTTGGGTATCTTGTTTAAACAACGCACCCAGCCAAGGAATATCGGCCAAAAAGGGCACTTTATTAACAACCTGACTATTTTTTTGTTGGAAAATCCCCCCTAGCACAATTGTTTCGCCGTTACTGACCGTGATTTGAGTTTTTATTTCCTGCTTATCAATTAGCAGAGCTTCAGTATCACCCCGCTTAATCTTCATTCCGGGCATATTCTGGCTAATTTTCAAGTTTAGAGTAATTTTGCCATTGCGCAGTATTTTAGGTGTTACCTCCATCCCTAATACAGCCTCCTTAAACTCAATAGATGAAGCGCCTTTTTCGCCGCGTGAAACAGTATAAGGAATGTCAGAACCTTGCTTGATGCTAGCCGTTTGCTGATGAGAGATCATTAGGCGTGGGCTGGCGATGATGTCGATCTGATTTTCTTGTTCTAATGCGCTCAGCTCAAGTTCCAGCAAGCGACCGCCAATACGAGCGACATTAAACCCTGCGCTAACAGTACTATTTGGGAGCGGCAGATTGACGTTGAAATCATTTATTCTCAGTGGCATGGCTTGTGGCGTTTTCCCCATCCCCCAACGAACGCCTAGCTCTTGCAAATTTTCACGGCTCATCGTCACAATATGTGCGGCCAGTTGAACCTGCTGGAGAGGGGAATCCATTTCAGTTAGCCACCCCTTCAATAAAGTTAATGAAGCGGAAGTGTCGCGAATAAGTAATGTATTTGTGCGTTTATCGACCACCACACTGCCCCGAGGTGAAAGTAAGTCCCCTTCTTCCAAACTTTCAGCAAGCTGTTCAGCATCCGCATGTTGTAATGCCAAAGTGAGATTGATGAGGGCATCTGGCTCCGCGGTTTTTGTCGCACGTTGCTGCCTTTCCTGTATGTCTTGTTCAGTGAAGACCATCATCACAGCCCCTTCATGCTCTACTTTTAGATGGCCCATGCGCAAAATAATAGCCAGAGCTTGTTCCCAAGGAACATCAACCAGCCGCAGGCTGATATTGCCACTCACCCCTGATGCAACCACCAAATTCAATTGCTGATAATCAGCCAGTGCCTGTAACACCATAGCAATTGGGGCATCTTGAAAATCGAGTGTGACGTGTGGGCTCTTCTTTGCACTAAAGGTAGGTGAACTGACGAGCAATAGACTCAGCACCAATAGGATTAGCCGAGCCGCCTGTAACAAACTACGTGATCGTATTAGCCAATCTTCTATTTTCGTTTTATTGCTGGGTTGAGTTCCCGTTATTTCAAGATCCATCAGATCAATTCCTTTTAATGCTGATTATTATCACAAGCGTGGTGAGCTCAACGCATCGATAACACCTGCGTGGAGGGCAGCCCTGTACAGGTTGTGTCTGGATTTAGCTGCTGTAGACTCACCTGCCGTGAACCAATGTGGATCACTTGCCAATTTGGCAGCAACTGTTGGCCTACCACCAGTTTTTGCCTGTCACCATCGGGCCATTTCCCCCAACTAGACTGGTATCCCCCGCCACTCACGATGCCTTGTAGTTGCCAACTGGCTAGCCGTTCTCGATCAAGATGACAAGATTTTGTCGATACTTTTTGAAAAGGATTACGCTCGGCAACCTTGGTAGAAACAGTTGTTTCGGCATAAACAGTAGCAACCAATGTAGAGACCAATAAGGTGGTCACCCGTAATCCCAGCACCCGGCGGTACTTATTCATGGGCGCTCTCCACAAAGTATTCTTTCAAACTCATTGTCACGATAAGTTCCGTGTTCGTGCTTTTAACTTCCACCCGTTCGGCTTTAACTGGGGCCGAGCTCAGCGATAAATGACGAAGTAAATGAAGTAGCCCATAGAAATTGACCCGCAAGGTCGCCTGCCATTGACGATGCAAGAAGGGATCCGGCTTTACATCGGTACTCTGTTCTGATTGACGTTGCCACGCCATGACCTGCCCACCAAAGGGCGTTATCAATTGACCGACGAGATGGGCCAACGAGCGATTATTTTGCTGCCATGTGCTTTCTTCTTCAGCGGCCGCCGCTATTTGTTGGCGAATGAGTGAAAGTGCGGGTAATACAGCCAAAACAGATTGTTGGTGATCAATCTGCTGCTGAAACTGAATAAGCTCAACTTCAGTGGACACCTGTTGCTGCCATGTGGGGCGCAGCAACATGCCATAAGCGATGGTGCTAAATAGCCCCAATAACCCCCATTGCCATAAACAGAGTTGCCAGCCGGGCCTATCCATCCAATGCTGTAATGTCTTATTCATGGTTATCTTCCCTCTGCTGCCAATCCGCCCACACACTGAAGCGAAAAGTACCGTCATCCTGCTGAGCAATTTTTTGTAAGCGCACATTGGCTAGTAAGGACTGACGGCTTAATTGCACTAAGAAAACATCAATGGCTGCATAGTCCTGACTGATGGCCTCAAACACGAAACCATCACCTTGCGGCAATAAGTTGACCAGCCAACAGCTTGATGGGATGTGTTGTGATAGCTGCTGCAATAATCTGGTGTAACGGTAAGCTGATTGCTGTGCCTGACGATAAACCTGAGCACGCTGCTCTACCTGCTGTAATTGAGTCATTCCCTGTTGCACAGCCTGATGTTGCTGGCTTAATACCATTTGTTGTTGTGTTAACGCCGCTAAATTAGCTTGCTGGTCGACTTGTACCGCCCGTGATTGCCCTTGAACAATCAACAGTGCTATTAGCCAAAGCGCGCACTGGCACATACCCGCATTACGCCAAAAACGGTAGCGTGTGAATCGGCGCTCAGCGCGCCATAATGAGAAATTAACCTGATACATCACACATCCGCTGGGCGCAGTGCCAGCCCTCCAGCCAGAGTATAAGCTGATGGTAAAGAAGGGAGAGGTGGCTGGTACTGGCTAAATGCCTTAAAAGTTGACCAAGGAAGCGTATTGTCAGGTAAATGTTCATCTATTGTGCTGCTGTAGTACACCCTCATCGGTGCAGTGCCTTGATCGATAGAGCGGGCCTGAAGCTGTGCCATCAATGCAGATAGCGGATCGAGTGCGCTAGAGCAATGGGTATATGGCACGCTATTATTAGTATCTATCTCAGGGTCAGTATCAATCTCAGGATCGGTATCATTCGCATGATAAGTACCTACCCCATCATCAACATCAATCGCGACCACACCAAACTCAAACGGCATCTCTTGAGAAGAAACCCATAGCCACTCATTTGCCAAGCGGTGAATCAACCAATACGGCCCCGTTAACCCTGCCGCAGCCGCCATATAGCGCAAAGCACAAGGCGTGATATCAATAACCTGTGAGGGCAAACCCGCTTGATGTAAACACCGTTGCCATTGCTGGATTTCTGTCTGGCGAGCTGCGGTAATCAGTAACTCAGTCGCCTGTGACTTGTGATAACCAGTACCGGATAAGTTGTGATTGCCAGAGGGGAGGCCACGACTGGATGAGGCATCACGATGAGATGAGGTATTGATGCGATAATCCAGCGCTAGCCCTTCACTGCTCACAGGAAAGGCTCTGTTGGCTGCAGCTTGTACATAGCCCTCGCATTCTGACTCCCGTAGACGCCGCTCTGGCGCAAACATCGAATGTTGCAATATCCGCTGTGCGGGCAATGCAATACGTAATGAAATATGTCTCGGTAATTGTTTACGTAATAATTTGAGTGTGTCGCTAACGATTGTAGGCTGATGTAAAATGCCGTCGCGCAACGTTCCGGCAGGTAAGGATTGAGACCACCAGTAGCGCAGTTGCCAGCCATGACGGCGTTTGACAACTGCCAAGGCGCGTATTGCCTCCATTTGAATATCCAGCCCAACCTGCCAATATTGTGAGTACATCTTTGTCGACCTCCTTGTCGAGAGAGAATAAAAGAACGTATCCATGTTAAGGGCTTGCCTTTATACTACGGCGCGGTTGTTTATAAACTGCCCAATTGACATTGAATGGGAAATCTCAGGTGAAGTTCGTAAAGTATTTTTTGATCCTTGTAGTGTGTTGCATTTTACTGGGAGCAGCCTCGATATTTGGTCTCTACAAATATATTGAGCCTCAGCTACCTGATGTTGCCACACTGAAAGATGTCCGGCTGCAAACGCCCATGTTGGTGTATAGCGCCGAAGGCGAATTGATCGCTCAATACGGTGAGAAACGCCGTATTCCGTTAACGCTAAAACAAATTCCACCAGAGATGGTGCATGCGTTCATTGCGACGGAAGATAGCCGGTTCTACGACCATCATGGTGTGGATCCCGTCGGTATCCTACGTGCCGCCTCTATTGCCATGGTTTCTGGTCGCGCCTCCCAAGGGGCGAGTACCATTACCCAACAATTGGCGAGAAACTTTTTCTTAAGCCCAGAGCGGACCTTGATGCGTAAAATCAAGGAAGCATTTCTGGCCATTCGCATCGAACAGCTACTCACCAAAGATGAAATTCTTGAGTTGTATCTGAACAAGATTTATCTCGGTTACCGTGCCTATGGTGTCGGTGCTGCCGCGCAGGTGTATTTCGGTAAAGATGTCAACGAGTTGACCCTTAGCCAGATGGCGATGATTGCCGGTTTGCCCAAAGCGCCGTCAACTTTCAACCCGCTTTATTCACATGACAGAGCTGTCGCGCGCCGTAATGTCGTGCTATCGCGCATGTTGGATGAAAAGTACATCACCCAAGCGCAATACGATCAGGCACGTAGCGAAGATATCGTCGCTAACTACCATGCACCGCAAATTGCCTTCTCTGCGCCCTATTTGTCTGAAATGGTGCGTCAAGAGATGATCAAGCGTTACGGTGAGAATGCCTATACCGACGGCTATCAGGTCTATACCACCATTACACGCAAACTCCAGTTGGCGGCGGTTGAATCCTTACGCGCCAATGTGTTGGCTTATGATATGCGCCATGGCTATCGTGGCCCATCCAATGTTTTGTGGAAGGTTGGTGAGAGTGCGTGGAGCCGCGAACAGATTCTTGATTCGCTGAAAACGCTGCCAGTCTATGGTCCGTTGCTCCCCGCCGTTGTCACTGAAGCGAATGCAACACAAGCCACCGCCATGCTGGCCGATGGCAGTAATGTCACACTGCCAATGTCAGGTATGCGTTGGGCACGTCCGTTTAAGTCAGACAATGCTCAAGGGCCGACACCAAAACAAGTGACTGATGTGGTGCAACCCGGCCAGCAAATTTGGGTGAGAAAAGTTGAGGATAGCTGGTGGCTGGCGCAGGTGCCGGACGTCAACTCAGCCTTGGTTTCCATCGATCCGAATAACGGTGCGATTAAAGCCTTGGTCGGTGGTTTTGACTTTAACCAAAGTAAATTCAACCGTGCCACACAAGCGCTGCGTCAGGTCGGTTCAAATATCAAACCTTTCCTGTATACCGCAGCGATGGATAAAGGGCTGACACTCGCCACTATCCTCAACGATTTGCCTATCACCCGTTGGGATGCTGGTGCCGGTACCGATTGGCGGCCAAAAAACTCACCGCCCACTTACGATGGTCCAATTCGTTTGCGTCAAGGTTTAGGCCAGTCGAAGAACGTGGTGATGGTGCGGGCAATGCGTGCGATGGGTGTGGATTATGCCGCTGAATATCTGCAACGCTTTGGCTTCCCTGCACAGAATATTGTGCATTCAGAATCACTGGCTTTAGGTTCGGCATCATTTACACCATTGCAGTTAGTGCGTGGCTACGCGGTGCTGGCAAATGGGGGTTATTTGGTTGACCCTTATTTCATCACCAAAATCACTGATGATGTCGGCAATGTACTATTCGAAGCGAAGCCTAAAATTGTCTGCGAAGACTGTAACTTGCCGGTTATTTATGGCGATACTCAGCGCTCGGTTGTGCTGTCAGATGATAACGTTGAAAACGTCGTGACATCCCAGAATAACGAAGCCAACAGTGTTCCCGTGCCTGAACTGGAACAAGTTACACCTGCTCAGGCTAGACTCAATAGTGATGAACAATATGCGCCACATGTGATCAGTACACCGTTAGCCTTCCTGATGCGCGACGCACTGAATTCCAACATCTTTGGGGAACCGGGTTGGATGGGAACAGGTTGGCGTGCAGGGCGTGATTTAAAACGTAAAGATATTGGTGGCAAAACCGGTACAACCAACAACTCGAAAGATGCTTGGTTCTCTGGCTATGGCCCAGATACGGTCACGTCAGTTTGGATTGGTTTTGATGACCATCGCCGCGACTTAGGCCGTAGTTCAGCATCAGGCGCGATACCTGACCAGATCTCGGGTGCCGAAGGTGGAGCGAAGACGGCTCAACCCGCATGGGATGACTTTATGAAAGCTGCCCTCGCAGGTTTGCCGGAAAAAACCGTCGCGCCACCGCCGGGTATCGTTAGCGTCGTGATTGATAAACAAACTGGCAAGCTCTCTAGCGGTGGGCCGGGTAGCCGTCCTGAGTTCTTTATCGAGGGCACTCAGCCAACCGAGTATTCGGTGCATGAGGCAGGGACGACGCTAATGGATAACGGCCAAACCCACGAGTTGTTCTGATATCACAGTCATTCACGCTCACGGCAATATAGAGAGCGAATGAAAATGAAAAAGCCGGGAGATCGCAAGATCATCCCGGCTTTTCTGTCTCTATACTTTTCTGTCTCTATATTAGATAGGCAGCAACACCCATTTCTGATGCTGAGAATTAATCGATATCGGTGCGATTAAGAAATGCTTGTGCCAAAAATAGTGCGCTGACATTGCGGGCCTCACAAAAATCGGGCTCATCAAGCAATGCCATCATATTCGCAATCGGCCAACGTACTTGCGGCAATGGCTCTGGCTCATCACCTTCCAAACTTTGCGGATAGAGGCTATGGGCAATGACAATATTCATTTTGCTGGAAAAATAGGACGGTGCCATGGTCAGCTTCGTGAGGTAGTCGAAACGTTCAGCGCCAAATCCCACTTCTTCCATCAGCTCGCGATTCGCGGCCTCCAGCACGTCTTCTCCAGGATCAATCAACCCTTTAGGGAAGCCTAACTCATACGCTTCAATACCAACCGCATACTCACGGATCAGCAATAGATCATCGCCGATAACCGGCACAATCATCACGGCCTCACGATTGGATGGACGCATACGCTCATAAACACGTTGTGCACCATTACTGAATGCCAAATCCACCGCTTCGACCGTAAATAAGCGAGAACGGGCAATCGTTTCTATTTTAAGAATTTTTGGTTTTTGCAGGTGTTTCATGATGGCCCCAAAATTAAAAACTCACTGCCAAATGGACTCATATCGTGATAATCAGGACTTTTATGGTGACTTAACGCGCTATTTTTTGCCGATAATGATTAGCTAGATAAGTTGTCCTGAGATTTATTAGAACTTGATCACATTGTGCGTTAATGAGAACCTTTATCGCAATGTCAGTTAGATATAATTTACCTGTTTTTAACATGAAGGCGAGCTTAGTCAATATTCAATCGGTGAAATTTCACTCAACCCCCGCTGAATGCACGTAAAAAGTTGTGTTTGAAAATAAGATTATGCTGATATTAGCGATGTATTAGCCTTGTTATCCTACTCAATCTACGGGCAGTTAAAGAACACTGTATTAGTTATCTTGATGGATAATTGCGTGTAGCATATGTCTACTGAATAACGCTGCTATATACCTCTGCACTGTATTTACGTATAAACTGTGTTTACGAATTATATGCTTTTTTTCATAGAGTTGACGTAAGTCAGGGGCGTTCGGATGGGGATGGGATGAGCACAATAGTTTTAATATTGGCCTTACTGTTGACCAGTCTGATCGCAGTAGGCTTACTTTGGTGGTTAAAATTCCGCCCTCGCCTACCCGTAGCCGCAATACAGCCATTTGTGAAACCCACGCACCGCACACTAACACCGGAAGAACGCGTTAATATTGAGAATTATCTACTCAGCCAGCAAGACGAGAAGACAGGCTTCAAAACGCTAACAACCTTTGATCCCAACACCCTGACCAATCGCGATCTAGCGCCCGCAAAGCTCGTTCTCACCCCCCAGAGTGATAAGGTTTACTCCGTATCGCGCGCGATTACTCGCTACGGTGTGGCAAGCGATGAACCCAATAAATGGCGCTATTACCTTGATTCAATTGAAGTCCATTTGCCGGTGTCATGGGAGCAATACATTACTCAGGATAATGATGTCGAATTTATCCAAACTCAGACCATTCCGTTAGTGATTTCACTTAACGGCCATACCCTGAAAGATCATCAACCCGAAAGCCTCTATCAGCCTATTTTGCCCTCTACCGCGCAAAATGCATCCATTCGAAAAGCGGACAGTGAACATATTGAACTATTGAATATCCGCAAGGAAACGGCCGAAGAATATGCGCTGCATAGTGCAAATGGCTTAAAAGAAGCCTTGGCCATTTGTCTGGCAATGCTTTTGCTGTTTTTCGCCCTGATCGGGCCTGCCGTCGTTCTGCCGTGGCTCGTGATTATCGCGGCAACATTAACGGGCTGGGCATGCTGGAATATGTTTCGACCGTTATCAGAAAAAGATTTGCGCGAAGTCCATTGCTTGAGTGGGACTCCCAAACGCTGGGGACTATTTGGCGAATCCAATCAGGGGCAGATGAACAATATCTCTCTTGGGATTGTCGACCTGATTTATCCGGCACATTGGGGGCCTTATTTCGCCCATGACTTGGGTAAAAAAACCAATATTGATATCTACCTTAACCGCCAGGTAGTCCGCCAAGGGCGCTTCCTATCCTTGCACGATGAAATGAAACATTTTCCACTACAACGTTGGGGGAAAAATCTGGCGCTGATGGCGGGCTCCTTGCTGGTAATGGCACTCTTACTAATCTATGTACCGCTTGGCTTACCGCTAAAATTGAGCGTCGCTTGGCTACAAGGCGCGCAGAGCCAGCAGGTCACCAGTGTTGAAGCTCTAGAAAAAATGCCATTGCATATTGGCGATATGCTAAAAGCGCAGGGAACAGGCATGTGCTACGTGCCGCCAAATTCACAGAACCCCCATAACTTCGTATTTACCCCCTTTGATTGCTCCGGAATCTATTGGAATAACGCGGCTCCTCTGCCATTACCTGAGTCTGAGACGATTGAAAAAGCCGCGGCGTTGATGGCGACCGTTAGTCATCAGTTACATCCCCAAGGCACCGACGCTAATGTCAACCCGCAGTTGGCAACCGCGATCGAAAAATCCGGTATGATTCTGTTGAACGACTTCGCAGATATTGTCTTAAAAACGCAGGCGTTATGTGGTGCAGATAGCGATTGTATACGCCTGAAGAATGCATTAGTGAATTTGGGTAACGCGAAGAATTGGTCAGCCTTGGTCAAACGAGCACAATCAGGCACCTTGAAAGGCATGAACGTTTTGTTACGCCCCGTGAGCGCCGATACACTAGAAAATCTGGTTAAAACCGCCACGTCATCCTTTGTTTACCGTGAAACGCATTTGGCGACTGAGGCGTTAAACAGCCCGCCGCCAGGAGGGTTCCTCATCACTAGCGATGAAGGGAAACAATTGGTGAATCACCCGACGCCTGCTGTCCCACTGTTTGATTTCACGGCCCTAGAACAATGGCGTGAATTGCAGCGGCTCTCAGGCCTACTGCTGAATACCCCATTCAAGGCCGAGGGTATCATTACCAATATTACCGTGGATGCGAATGGTACGCGGCATATCTCATTGCATAGCGAACCGGATATGATGATGCTCAGTCGTTATTTGGGGACTAGCCTATTGCTGTTGGCGCTGATTATCTGTTTAGTGGTGAACACCACCTTATTAATTCAGCGCATCCTGAAGAACCGTAGCCGCATGGATAATATTCAGAGCTATTATGACAGCTGCTTTAACCAAACCCTCACGCCCCCTCCTCTCCTGCGTTAACCCTTTTGCCTTTATTGCGCGTATAATTTATCACCACTATTTGTGATCGTGGAGTCGCTATGCCCCCTGAGTTCAACTGGCAAGAAATTGATACCGTGCTGCTCGATATGGACGGTACTCTGCTCGATTTAGAGTTCGACAGCCATTTCTGGCTAAAACAGGTACCGGAGACACTCAGCCAGCGCCGAGGAATCCCGCTCGAGTCAGCACACAAAATTATTCACGATGAATATCTGTCTGTGCAGCACACGCTGAATTGGTACTGTTTTGATTATTGGAGCGAACGATTAGATCTGGATATTTACGCCATGACCACGCAAGCGGGCAACCGAGTGCGGCTGCGCCAAGATACTGAACCCTTTTTAGCCAGTCTACGCGAGTGCGGGTTGCAAACCATTTTACTCACCAACGCTCATCCACACAGCTTGGCTGTGAAAATAGAGCACACCGCACTCGATCAACACCTTGATTTATTACTTTCCACCCATACATTTGGTTATCCGAAAGAAGATCAACGTCTCTGGCAGGCCGTCGCGCAGCATACGGGGTTGAACCCGGCCAGAACATTATTTGTCGATGACAGTGAAACCATTTTGGACGCCGCGCGTAACTTCGGTATTCGCTATTGTTTGGGGATTGAAAATCCAGATTCTAGTTGTGCCGACAAAGTTTTTCATGGCCATCCCGCTATCAATGACTATCGTAAGTTATTGCCAGCATTGCATTTACGTCACGAATAACGTTACACAGCGAATAAGCTGACACGAAGAATAAATCAGCCCAATGTCAGGAGTCTTCATGAAGGATAAAACGGCCGTAGACGAATCGGTTCGGCTGGACAAATGGCTGTGGGCGGCTCGGTTTTATAAGACCAGAGCTATCGCTCGGGATATGGTGGATGGCGGTAAAGTCCACTACAACGGCCAACGTGGGAAACCGAGTAAACTGGTTGAGGTTAATGCTGAAATTCGGCTACGTCAGGGCAATGACGAACGCACAGTCCGAGTACTGGCACTCAATGCTCAGCGCCGAGGTGCCAGCGAAGCGCAGGCATTGTATGAAGAAACTGAGGCCAGTATCGCCAACCGCGAAAAAGTCGCACAAGCGCGCAAATTGAATGCGCTGACCATGCCACATCCAGATCGGCGGCCCGATAAAAAAGAGCGCCGGCATCTAATCAAATTTAAACAAGGCGAGCCTGAGTAAACGGCGGCCAGAATGAGAGAAACCTATGTCTAATCACGACCAATTACATCGCTATCTGTTTGCTAACCATGCTGTACGCGGTGAGCTGGTTTCAGTCAATGAAACCTATCAGCAGGTGTTAGCTAACCACGATTACCCACCTGCGGTACAAAAGTTGTTGGGTGAAATGTTGGTCGCGACCAGCTTACTGACCGCTACCCTTAAGTTTGATGGTGATATCACCGTGCAATTACAGAGTACCGATGGTCCGTTGACCTTGGCGGTGATTAACGGCAATAACCAGCAAGAAATGCGTGGTGTCGCCCGCTTTAAAGGCGAGATAAACGATGACAGCACACTAAAAGAGATGGTCGGTAATGGCTATTTGGTGATCACCATTACGCCAGAAAAAGGCGAACGCTATCAGGGCGTAGTGGCCTTGGAAGGTGAAACCATCGCCGCCTGTCTTGAAAATTACTTTATGCAGTCCGAGCAATTACCCACCCGCCTGTTTATTCGCACTGGTCACGTAGAGGGCAAAGCGGCGGCTGGCGGTATGCTACTGCAAGTCATGCCTGCGCAAGAGCGCAATGAAGATGAATTTGATCATCTGACACAGTTGACCGCTACGGTTAAAGCAGAGGAGTTATTCACTCTGCCCGCCAACGAGGTGCTGTATCGTTTATACCATCAGGAAGAAGTGACGCTCTATGAACCGCAAAACGTCAGCTTCCGTTGCACCTGTTCGCGCGAACGTTGTGCAGATGCATTAGTAACATTGTCTGAAGATGACATCACCGAAATGCTGGAGCAAGATGGCAATATTGATATGCATTGTGAATATTGTGGCAGCCACTACCTTTTTGATGCAGTCGATATCGCTTCGCTCAAGAATGGTAACAGCGCATCATCTGAACAAATTCATTAATTTCCATAACATTTTGCTGGGTGCTGACTCGTGCCCAGCACTTCTGCCGTTTCATGCTTGCGATATTCCGTGTTCTATCTCTCATAACCCAGCGAAATGTAGGTCATATATTTAAATATTTGAACGCTATCGCTGTTAATCGGTGCTGAGGATTTACAATCGCTGGTAGAAAATTGACGATCCAGGAGTTATGACATGAGTGTTAAAGGAATTACCCCGCAGGAGCTCGCCGCCTATGGCATCCATAACGTCAGCGAGATTGTTTACAACCCAAGCTATGATTTACTGTTCCAGGAAGAGACGAAGCCCACGCTTGAAGGATACGAGCGAGGAACCCTCACCACCACAGGAGCAATAGCGGTCGATACCGGTATCTTTACCGGCCGCTCCCCCAAAGATAAATACATTGTCCGCGATGCTATCACACAGGATACCGTGTGGTGGGCAGATCAGGGCAAAGGTAAGAATGATAACAAACCGTTAAGCCAAGAGACTTGGAGCCATCTGAAAGGGCTGGTGACTCAACAGTTGTCTGGTAAGCGTCTGTTTGTCGTAGATACCTTCTGCGGAGCTAATGCCGATACTCGTTTGCAAGTTCGCTTCGTCACCGAAGTGGCTTGGCAGGCACACTTTGTCAAAAACATGTTTATTCGCCCAACAGATGAAGAACTGGCTCACTTTGAGCCTGATTTTATCGTCATGAATGGCGCTAAATGCACTAACCCGGATTGGAAAGAGCAGGGCCTGAACTCCGAAAACTTTGTTGCCTTTAACTTGACGGAACGTATGCAGCTCATTGGCGGCACATGGTACGGCGGCGAAATGAAAAAAGGCATGTTCTCGATGATGAACTACCTGTTGCCGTTGAAAGGCATTGCATCCATGCACTGTTCAGCCAACGTCGGTGAGAAAGGCGATGTCGCTATCTTCTTCGGTTTGTCCGGAACAGGTAAAACCACACTGTCTACTGACCCGAAACGTAAATTAATCGGTGATGATGAGCACGGCTGGGATGATGATGGCGTCTTTAACTTTGAAGGCGGCTGCTACGCCAAAACCATCAAGTTATCCGAAGAAGCCGAGCCTGATATTTATCACGCTATTAAGCGCGATGCTTTGCTGGAAAACGTGGTCGTACTGGCTGATGGTACAGTTGATTTCAACGACAGTTCCAAAACAGAAAACACCCGTGTTTCTTACCCGATCTACCACATCGAAAACATCGTTAAGCCGGTTTCTAAAGCGGGCCATGCCACTAAGGTTATTTTCCTGACGGCAGATGCCTTTGGCGTATTGCCACCGGTATCACGCTTGACCGCGAATCAGACCCAGTATCACTTCCTGTCTGGCTTTACGGCTAAGTTGGCAGGAACTGAGCGTGGTGTGACTGAGCCGACTCCAACCTTCTCTGCCTGTTTTGGCGCGGCCTTCCTATCGCTGCATCCAACGCAATATGCTGAAGTGCTGGTTAAGCGTATGCAAGCGGTAGGCGCGCAAGCTTATCTGGTTAACACCGGCTGGAATGGGACAGGTAAGCGTATCTCCATTAAAGATACGCGTGGCATCATTGACGCCATTCTGAGCGGTGAAATCGATAAGGCTGAAACCTTCACTCTGCCTATCTTCGATCTGGCAGTGCCAACTGCGCTACCGGGTGTCGACCCAGCCATTCTCGACCCACGTGATACCTACGCGGATATTGCGCAGTGGCAAGAGAAAGCAGAAGATTTGGCGCAGCGCTTTGTCACCAACTTTGACAAATATACCGATACCCCAGCAGGGGCTGCGTTAGTGAGCGCAGGGCCAAAAATCTGATTTAGAAGAAGAAGGCCGTTTTAGTACAACACCAAGAGGGGCACATTGTGTCCCTCTTGGTGTTTTAGCCCAATAGACGTTATTCCTCGACATATTCAACTCTATAGAAAATTATTCTGCGAAAATATTCTTACATCAAGTCCGCTTCCATTCCGATATACGTCCAGAGCACCGGTAAAGTGTTTGTGGCTGATATCACGGTGAGCCCAATTTTGGCTGGCACCACCACCATGGCCGGTCCAATCACTGACGATGCTGAGCTTGACGGTTCAATGACCATGAACTTCGCTTTCGGTATCTAATCACCGCAAAGACAGATTAATAGTGGATACACATCCATAGTGAGTACACATTAATAGTAAATAAGGGCCGGATATTATTTCCGGCCCTTATCTTTTGATTTTATTAATATCCTGAACTCTGTTTTCATCAATAAAATAGAACCCGCCAATACATATTGCCGTTAATAATCCACTAAAACCGACGATGACTGAGTTGCGATAGTTTTTAGGCAGGCAGGAATCTGATTCCTATTATTTTTATCAATAGGATTATTCAAAAAAAGATGACAGCCGACAGCTTTCATTCTCAACCCAACTCATTGATTAAATTAATTTAAATTAACAGGATTAGTCAGTAGGAATATTCTTACATCAAGTTCACTTCCATTCCGATATACGCCCATGCCTTATTAAGGTTTAATCACTCCAACGAAATAAATTGATCTAGATCATATTTCAATAAAACTCAACATAGAGCTTATATTGACATGCTGACAGACCAATTATTACTGACCCCTACATTATGAATTTGGACATTTTACACATGAAAAAGCAACTGATTGGTCTGACGGCTTTATCTTCTCTGGTTTTGGGCATGGCTGTAGCACATGCCGCACCACCAACGGCTGAACTGAAAGTCACTGGTACACTGACTGTTCCAAGTTGCACCGTCGCTTCTCCAGATGAAGGTGTTTATGATTTCGGTAAACTGTCTTCATCTTTAGTCAAATCAGGGACAGCCACAACGCCACTGACACCAATGACAAAAACTTGGACGGTGACCTGTGATGCTGATACTTATTTGAACTTCACGCCAGTCGATAACCGCGCAGCATCTGCCAGTGCTGTTGCCACCACTAACTTCGGTCTGGGCAACGTGAACACTACCGGCAAAATCGGTTACTACACTGCATTGATTAAGAACGGCACTGTAGACGGCAAAGCGTCTAACTTGTTCTCTTCTGCAACATCAACTTTCACGGCGACAACCACAGCTAACCTGACCACAGGTCTGCGCACCGGTTGGTCATCTGCGGCTAACACCCAGAGCACCGGTAAAGTGTTTGTGGCTGATATCACAGTGAGCCCAATCTTGGCTGGCACCACCACCATGGGCGGTCCAATCACTGACGATGCAGAGCTTGACGGTTCCATGACCATGAACTTCGCTTTCGGTATCTAATTACCGCAAAGACAAGTGAATTGAAAGCAAGGGCCGGAATGTTATTTCGGCCCTTGTTATCGTTTCCCTGAAGATACTTTTTACCTTTCCACGTTATATGCTAAACGGGGTAAATTTAATTTTATGAAAATGCAATTTGTTAATTTAACGATTTTCAGTTCGTTATTTTTATCTCTGGTAGTGCAAGCGGCAACACCGACGCCTGAATTAAAAGTCAAAGGTTCAATAGGGGTCCCAACTTGTACGATCAATGTCCCTGATGGCGGCGTTTATAACGTGGGTAATATTTCAGCTGC
Source organism: Yersinia massiliensis (assembly GCF_003048255.1). Lineage (NCBI taxonomy): Bacteria > Pseudomonadati > Pseudomonadota > Gammaproteobacteria > Enterobacterales > Yersiniaceae > Yersinia > Yersinia massiliensis. The sequence continues at coordinate 205,142 of NZ_CP028487.1, read as the reverse complement.
AACAATACAACCTACGACCTCAGTGATATTACCCACAATCACTAAAACCTGGACTATCTCCTGCGATGGCTCGACTTATCTCAGTTTCACACCCACTGATAATCGAAAATCATCTGTTAGCAATACCACGGCAATCCATAATTTTGGGTTAGGTTTTGTCAATGGCACAGGGAAGATTGGTTACTTTAGGACCGGATTGAGCAACGCCAAGGTAGATGGTGAAAGTAGCTTTTTTTATTACTTAGAAAACGGATTCCAGGGAGGCCATACGACAGAAACACTGACGAATAATTTGCCTTTTGGTTGGGCGCAAAACGCAACGACGGCAAAAGCTGGCAAAGTCTTCAGTGCTGATTTGACTGTCACACCAGTACTGGCAAGTTCCGCCACGATGGGTGGCGCTATTACTGAAAATATCAATATTGATGGGTCGGTGACTTTGAGCTTCGCTTACGGTATTTAGGCCATAAAATGCCTAGCCTTATGTGATTTATTTAGTGTAAGAATCACATAAAACAATTTCTTCAAAATGAAACATTTTATCGGACTAGCGCAATTTACTATCAAGTTGTGCTTTCTTAAGAGTGATGGCTCAGAACATCATCTGATGACAGTAATACACTGATAAATATCATTTTAATAAAATAGCATTCAGTAAGAATATTCTTACATCAAGTCCACTTCTATTCCGATATACGCCCATGTCTGATTGCGGTCTAATCACCCCAACGAAATTAATAGACTTAGCTCATGTTTCAGTGAAACAAAAAAATAAATCTTACATCAGCATATTGAGACTAATTACTACTTAACCCTACATTTTAATTTTGGATATCTTACACATGAAAAAGCCACTGATTGGTGTGACGGCTTATCTTCTCTGATTTTGGGTATGGCTGTAACACACGTTGCACTGTCGCTTCTCTAAGCTCACATTCTTTAACCGACAAAGCTTCAGTTGCCCTGATTGCACACTATCGCTAATAAGTATTTCAGCCTCTCACTACGCTTATTATTTTATAAATAAAGCATCAAGATGCACTATTATCGATAAATAATTGCTTACTCTATTTAGGATATCTTTGTGGCCAGTCGCCAGTGTTCATTCCTTTATACCTTATGTCTGCTTTCCCTTTTTCCTGTGGCAGGATTCTCTGCGACAAAAGAAGGCGCGGCGGCATTTGATATAAAAACACTGGAAGGTTTAGGCTATTCAGCAGAATTAGCTGATTTCTTCAGCGGAGCTGATAAATTCTTACCGGGTCAGCATGATGTCACCATTATTATCAATGCCAGTAAAACCTACCGTACTGAAGCGACCTTTGGTAGCGAAGGTCAACTATGTGCTGACCGAAAACTGCTGATGGCATTAAAGTTACACTATAAAGACAGTGGCGACAGCTGCGAGAATATTGAAACTCTGTGGCCTGGAGTGGTCGTTAAGCTATTTCCTGGGCAATTCCGAGTAGAAATGACATTACCGCAAGAAGCCTTTGACCCTGAACTGGAAGAAAGTGAATATCAGCGGGGCGGCCACGCCTTATTGCTAAATTATAATTTATTCGGCCAGCGCATCGAAAACAACAGTGACAACCTGAATTTATTTCAGGGGCAATTCGAGCCGGGTATTAATTTTTATAACTGGGTGGTGCGTAACCGAGGTTCTTATAATTATAACCAAGGGGTGAGTCATTATGATAATCAGGAAACCTACGCATTACGCGCCGTTGAATCTTTAAAGTCGGTGGTACAGTTGGGGGAGTTTGGCCTAGTCGCCAATACTTACTCTGGTCTGCCAGTGATGGGCGCCCAGCTTTATTCCGATAATGCCCAACTCAATAACACCCAACTGGTTGTGCCCATTGAAGGGATTGCCAACACCAACGCCACTATCGAAATTCGCCAGCGTGGGCGGGTTATTTACCGCACCGTGGTGGCACCGGGCCCGTTCTCATTATCCAATATCAGCAATTTCTCCAGCGGTGTCCCTACGGATGTTGATGTGATTGAAGAAGACGGCACCCAGCAACATTTTACCGTCGCGAACGCCCTTGATCCCAATTTTGAACAACAAGCGACAACCTACCAGCTAGCACTGGGCCGCTACCGCGACACTCTCAGTGGCAGTGAAAACAAGTCTCCCTTACTGGCAACAGGCGAGATGGCATTTAGTCCGGCGAATGCATTTCAGGTCACTACCGCTGGGCTGCTTTCTGCCGATTACCAAAATATCAGTGCGCAAAATCTATACAGCGGGTTTGAGAGTGCTTGGATTTCAGCCACCGCGAGCTATACCAATACCCAAGGTGCCGGACAAGGTTACCAACTCGGATTGCAAAATCAGGTGTCTATTAACGGCAACCTGAGTGCGTCTTTATCGACGGTTTACGAATCAAGCAATTACTGGTCACCTGATAATGCCCTAAGTGGCGGTAATAATTTGGCTGACCTGTCCGTTGGCAAACTGAAAAATGCCACATCAGCAGCCGTGACCTGGGCACATCCTCGCTGGGGCGCATTTTCCTATGTTTTGTCTAATAATATGTATTATCAGGCAGAGAACAGTGTCTCCCATACGTTTTCCGCCAGTGAACAATTTGGCCGAGTGACCACCACGTTGAGTGTTCAGTCAAGTTCACAGGGGCGTAATGCTGTCTATTTGGGACTCAGTATGCCACTGGGTAATGGGTCTCTCACTGGCCGGATGCAACGTAATAATGGTAATACGACGCTGGGCAGCACTTATCAAGGGGCTTGGGGTGATAACAAAGGGTATTCCGTGGGGGTGACGGGCGGTAATAATCAGCAACGAGTTAATGGCGCAATGAATGTGAAAACAGCCTATTCACAACTGGCGGGTGGGATTTCTCAGGCCAATAACAATAGTCGTTCAGCGTATGTGGCATCTAGTGGTTCAATGGCTTACGCGAACAATACCTTTGCAACTTCGGCATCGGCCATTGGTGACACCTTTGCAATAGTGAACGTGCCTAGTCAGTCAAATTTACGGGTATCATCACCGAGCAGTGGGATGTCCATAACCGACTATGCTGGCACAGCGCTGTTGCCATCAGTGATGCCTTACAGTGCATCCAAGGCCCAAATTAGTACCAAAACATTGCCATTGAATATACGTCTCAACAGTACCAGTGCCGATTTGATGATGACCCGCGGCACGGTGGCAACCCGTAATTTTGAGGCAACAGAAACACGCCAGTTGCTGCTGACCATTCGTGACAGCAATGGCGATGCCCTGCCAGTGGGAGCAAACGTGCTGGATGATAAGGGTAACTTCCTCGGAACGCTGATTGGAGATGGCAATTTTATGTTGGAAAACAACGCAATTGGTGCCACGCTGCGAGTTAAGGCCGCCAACCGGGGCGAGTGCATTGTAAGTTATGGGGTGCCGGAGAAATTTGATCCAGATACATTGTATGAAGTTGCTGATGCGGTATGTCATTAATGTGAGTGGCGGCCAGCAAAAGAGATCTAATCGATATTCCAGACACAGGATTTATTATGAAAAAGACCATTGTCAGTCATCGCAGCGAGAATACCGTGACCTATACCTCGGTATATAATCGCTTTAAATCGTTTCTTGTTTTCAATGTGCTGGTGCTATTGAGCTGCTGGAGTCTAGCCTCTAATGCATCGTTCAAATTAGAAAGTACGACCGTCATATTGAAAGAAAGCGAGGGGCGTGCGAGTTTTACCATTGATAACACTTCCGCCAACCCTATTTTGCTGGTGACAAAACTGATTGATATTGATGGCAAAGATTTCAGTAAGCAGATTTTGATTTCACCACCAGTGACACGCATTGATGCTGGCCAAAGTCAGCAAGTGAACTTCGTGCTGAAAAAAGGCGCCGTACTGGACAATGAAGTATTGCTAAAAGCGGCATTTGAAGGGGTTGAGCAGGTCTCTGGTAATGCCACCGTCATGCCTATCCGTCAGGAAATCGGTTTTCTTATTCAGCCGAGCGCAGTGCCACAAATTAAAAATCCTTGGGAGGAGCTGGTTTTCTCCGTATCAGGGAATAATTTGACGATTAAAAATCCAGGTAAACATGTTGTTCGTCTGGGGCCACAGGTAGTTTTAGTCCCGAGTAATGAAGTCGTTCCGTTGGGTAACCCGTATATTATGCCGGGCACCAGCAAACAATTCTCGATCAAGTCATCACCGACATCTGTGAAAGTCACGCCACTGAGCCGCTATGGTTTTGTGCAAACGGAAGTCGCTCTTCCTGTCACACGTTAATAATCGTCTAATGCTCAGGGGTTGCCAGAGAATGGTGCCCTTGAGTTTTAAATCACTAAACGCTATTCCCCAATATATTCCCCCTACTAGAAAAAGTATTTCGTAAGAATATTCTGACATCAAGTCCACTTCCATTCCGATATACGCCCATGCCTGATTATTGTTTAATCTCCCCCGACGAAATAAATTGATCTAGATCATGTTTTGATGAAACTTAAAATAGAGCTTACATCCACATGCTGACAGACAAATCTTTATTTACCCTACATTATAAATTTGGTTATCTTACACATGAAAAAGCAACTGATTGGTCTGACTGTTTTATCTTCTCTGGTTTTGGGTATGGCTGTAGCACACGCCGCACCACCAACGGCTGAACTGAAAGTCACTGGTACACTGACTGTTCCAAGTTGCACCGTCGCTTCTCCAGATGAAGGTGTTTATGATTTCGGTAAATTGTCTTCATCTTTAGTCAAATCAGGGACAGCCACAACCCCACTGACACCAATGACGAAAACTTGGACGGTGACCTGTGATGCCGATACTTATCTGAACTTCACGCCAGTCGATAACCGCGCAGCATCTGCCAGTGCTGTTGCCACCACTAACTTCGGTCTGGGCAACGTGAACACTACCGGTAAAATCGGTTACTACACTGCGTTGATTAAGAACGGCACTGTAGACGGCAAAGCCTCCAACTTGTTCTCTTCTGCAACATCAACGTTTGCAGCAGCAACAACCGCTAGCTTGACCACAGGCTTACGCACCGGTTGGTCATCTGCGGCTAACACCCAGAGCACCGGTAAAGTGTTTGTGGCTGATATCACGGTTAGCCCAATCTTGGCTGGCACCACCACCATGGGCGGTCCAATCACTGACGATGCAGAGCTTGACGGTTCCATGACCATGAATTTCGCTTTCGGTATCTAATTACCGCGAAGATAAATTGATAGTGGATATATATTAATAGTGAATACACGTTAATCGTGAATACATATTAATAGTAAATAAGGGCCGGAATATTATTTCGGCCCTTATTTTTGTTTTGGTTTTATTGATAACGCCATTCTTTTTTCACAAATAAAAGAGAATCCACCAATGCTGATAGGCGTGAATTTCCGCCCTAATATCGAGGATAACTGACTCGCGATGGTGGTAGGGCAAACTAATACCCACCTCCTACTTTTTTCGTCACTCGGATTCATCAAAAAAGATAATTTCTGAGCATTAAATTCACAATTAACACATTGATAATAATGGGTTTAATAAGATAAAAGTTTCGTAGGAATATTCTCACATCAAGTCCGCTTCCATTCCGATATACGTTCATGCCTGATTACGGTTTAATCACCCCAATGAAATAATCTGATCTGGATCATGTTTCAGTCAAACTCAAAATAGAGTTTACATCGACATGCTGACAGACGAGCCATCACTTCACCCTACATTTTGATTTTGGATTTCTGACACATGAAAACGCAATTGATTGGTCTGACGGTTTTAGCTTCTTTGGTTTTAGGCATTACCGCTGCCCATGCTGCGCCGCCAACGACTGAGTTAAAGGTCAAAGGTAAATTGAGTGTACCAACCTGTACTGTCATTTCCCCTGATGCGGGTGTTTATGATTTGGGAAAAATTTCAGCGTCCCAAGTTAAATCTGGCACAGCAGTTACCGCCCTGACACCAATGACAAAAAGCTGGGTGGCCACCTGTGATGCCGAAACATACTTAAATTTAACGCCAACAGATAATCGTCGCGATAGCAGAAGTGATGTCTCTAGTGCATTGTATTTTGGCTTGGGCAACATCAACAACACAGGAAAAATTGGTTTCTATACTGTAGAAATGAAAAACGCAAAAGTTGATGGGCTCTCGAGTCTTGTTTTCTATAAGAATGGTTCTGCAGGCGCGTTTACTACCGTGAGTTCAGCTAATTTCCAACAAGGTTATATGTTTGGTTGGGCTGAAACGACCACCACGCAAAAAGCCGGTAAAATTTTCACTGCTGATATGGTTGTTAGCCCAACACTCGCGGGTACAACGACAATGGGCGGTCCAGTCACTGAAAATGCAAATATTGATGGTTCAATTACCATGCAGTTTGCTTTCGGTATCTAATGAGTACAACGCTAGATTAACAGCATGACGTCAGATGAATGGCATTAAGCCAGGTTAATAGAAAATAAGGGCCGAAATGATATTTCGGCCCTTATTTTTTTGAGATGATCGGTGGCGTTTAGGTTGGCCAATCAAGAACGAACGCGTTAAAACAAGCGAAAGTTTAAACGACTGCCGGTGGCTTAGCTTTCATATCCAGCGGCAACGGAATATAGGCACGAATCCTCAACCCTCCGTGCTCACTGGTACCGATTTCCAATGAACCGGCGTGTGCATCAATAATCCGTTGTACGATCGCTAACCCTAGCCCAGTACCGCTGGTGCTACGGGCGCTATCGCCACGAACGAAGGGCTGGAAGAGATGTTTTAACTCTTCTGGCTTGATACCAGGGCCATCGTCTTCGACTTGAAACCAAGCTCGCTGTAGCTCAGTGCCGCTGCTCACTTTTATCCAGCCATTACCATAGCGAGCGGCATTCACCACCATATTCGTCAAAGCACGCTTAATCGACAGTGGGTGGATATCCACCAGCACCTCACCCGCACAGAGATCGGTTTCAATGACTCGCTCGTAGCCGCTTTCTGCCGCGATGACTTCACCTAGTACTGAATTGAGATCGCTCGGTTCTGTCGGCATCTCCTGCCCAGTTCGCAGATAATCGATGAACTGCTCAATAATCGCATTGCACTCTTCAATGTCTTTATTGATCGACTCCGACAGGTAACCATCGGCTTCACTCATCATCTCTGTTGCCAGACGAATACGGGTCAAAGGCGTGCGTAAATCATGGCTCACCCCCGCCATCAGCAAGGTCCGGTCATCTGCCAGCAGCTTCACACCGGCCGCCATCTGGTTAAACGCTCGCGTCACCGACCGCACCTCGGAGGCACCGTACTCACGCAATGGCGGCGGGATAATTCCCTTACCGACCTGCAACGCCGCATGTTCCAGCTCGACTAAGGGCCGATTCTGGATACGGATAAACAACCAAGCTCCGCCAACCGCCAGTAACATAATGGCAAGGGTATAACGGAACAGTGGCGAGAAATCGCCTTGATGGATCTCCGTTAACGGTACCCTCACCCAAATATCGGGTGACAGCCACGTTTTGAGCCAGACAACCGGTGAATTTTTGTTAACTTCGACCCGAACATCGGTTGGCCCACCCAATTGCTGGGCCATTTGGTCACTGAGAAATTTGTAATGCTGTGCCCAACGCAGGCCACTTTCCTCTGCCGCGGCATTGGTATAAAGCGAAATCCCCAATTCACGGTAAATCTCACGCCGAAACGCCGGCGGAACTTCCAGTAGCGTGCCATCTTCCAGTTGCAGCCGGTCTGTCATCAGCATACGAACTTCATACGCCAACACTTTGTTGAACTGCTGCAAGCTCGGCAAAATAGCGAAGTTCAGCACCACCAAATAGGTTGTGACCAGACTGACAAACAGCAAGGTCACAATCAATAATAAGGTGCGTGCAAACGAGCTACGGGGAGAAAAGCGCCACCGTCTCATGCTTTACTGCCGTCCGGTACAAAGACGTAGCCCAAACCCCATACGGTTTGGATATAACGTGGGTGAGCGGGGTCTTCTTCCACCATACGGCGCAAACGCGAAATCTGAACGTCAATGGAACGCTCCATCGCACTGTATTCACGGCCACGGGCCAAATTCATCAACTTATCGCGGGATAACGGCTCACGGGGATGGCTCACCAAGGCTTTCAGCACAGCAAATTCACCGCTGGTCAGTGGCATAGGCTCATCTTCACGGAACATCTCACGTGTCCCCAGATTCAGTTTGAACTTACCAAACGCAATCACAGCCTCTTCTTGCGACGGTGCGCCCGGCAATTCATTCGCCTGACGGCGTAAGACAGCGCGGATACGTGCCAGCAATTCACGTGGGTTAAATGGCTTCGGAATATAGTCGTCAGCGCCAATTTCTAGCCCAACGATACGGTCAACTTCTTCCCCTTTCGCCGTCACCATAATGATCGGCATTGGGTTACTTTGGCTACGCAGGCGGCGGCAGATAGACAGGCCATCTTCACCCGGTAACATCAGATCAAGTACCATCAGGTGGAAAGACTCACGGGTCAGCAAGCGATCCATCTGTTCAGCATTGGCGACACTGCGCACTTGGAAACCTTGCTCTGTTAGATAACGTTCCAACAGCGCACGTAGGCGCATATCGTCATCAACGACTAGAATCTTGTGATTCTCTTGCATTTTATTACTCCCAAAGGCCGTATTGCCCGAATCTGTACATTGTTAGAAATACTGACTTCATACCCTCAATCATTCGCGTTGCAAAAAGGCGGCAACTGAGCGAATTCACGGGAGCTTGCTTCGGCAGATGACTGGCATGAACGGAGGCAGCCAACGCCTATGCAGCTTGAAGTATGACGTGTATTACAGACAGCGATTTATGGTATACATTCTAGTCGAAATTGTTACAAAGCTTATTGTTGTGCCTAATTATCAACACTTTCGTCGAATGGGCGATAGCGAATCTCTAAAATCCAGTAAGTCGCCTCGCCATTGGGTGTTTGAACGGTGACTTCATCATCCACCTGTTTACCAATCAATGCGCGCGCAACGGGCGAATCGATAGAAATCCATTTTTTGGCGGGATCGAACTCATCCGGCCCGACCAAACGGAAGATACGCTGTTCTTCAGCTTCATTCTCTACCCGCACCCACGCACCAAAAAAGACTTTACCTTCTTGACGGGGATCGGGATCGACCACTTTCAGCACCTCAAGGCGCTTCGTCAAAAAGCGCACTCGGCGATCAATTTCACGTAGCCGCTTTTTACCATAGATATATTCGGCATTTTCCGAACGGTCACCCATGGCAGCAGCTTCGGATACCGCTTGTGTGACCACTGGCCGCTCTTCTCGCCACAGATAATGCAGCTCACGATCCAGGGCTTGCCAGCCTTCACGGGTAATATAGTTACTTTTAGCCATAAAATTATCCAATTATCCCTTTGGCACAGAGACCATTACTATACCCTAAGTTTCTACCGATAAGTTCACGTTAGCTCAAGCTCGATGACCGCTCGACTGGCATTTTATCTGGGCAATCCGTATAACTATCCTCTGCCATTTCCCCTATTCACTACTGAACTGATATCAGACTTATGAATGAACAACTGAGCCGCATTATTGCAAGCGAAATACAGGCCCGACCGGAGCAAGTCAGTTCCGCGATTAGCCTGCTAGATGAAGGTAATACCGTGCCATTTATTGCGCGGTACCGTAAGGAAGTTACCGGCGGGTTGGATGATACCCAATTGCGCCAGTTGGAAAGCCGTTTGGGTTATCTGCGTGAACTCGAAGACCGCCGCCAAACCATTCTTAAATCCATCGAGGATCAGGGCAAACTCACTGATCAACTTGCGGGTGCCATCAACGGCACAATGAGTAAGACTGAGTTGGAAGACCTTTATCTTCCTTATAAACCAAAGCGCCGCACCCGTGGGCAAATTGCGATTGAAGCCGGTCTGGAGCCATTGGCGGACAGCTTATGGCAAGACCCGCAACAAGACCCTGAACAGGTTGCGCTGGCTTATATTGACGCGGAGAAAGGTGTCGCAGACACCAAAGCCGCACTGGATGGCGCACGTTACATCTTGATGGAGCGCATTGCTGAAGATGCTACCCTGCTGGCAAAAGTGCGCCAATATCTGTGGAAACAAGCACATCTAGTGGCAAAAGTGGTGGAAGGCAAAGAGCAGGAAGGCGCTAAATTCCGCGATTACTTTGATCACCACGAGCCTATCGCTCAAATTCCTTCTCACCGTGCATTGGCGATGTTCCGTGGCCGCAATGAAGGCGTGTTGCAACTCGCGCTCAACCCTGATCCTCAGTTTGATGAACCCCCTCGCGAGAGTCAGGGTGAACAAATCATCATCAATCATCTGGATTTGCGATTAAATAACGCCCCAGCCGATGCTTGGCGTAAAGCCGTGGTTAACTGGACTTGGCGTATCAAGGTGCTGATGCATCTGGAAACCGAATTGATGAGTACCCTGCGCGAGCGGGCAGAAGATGAAGCCATCAATGTATTTGCCCGTAATATGCAAGATTTGCTGATGGCGGCTCCTGCGGGTATGCGTGCAACAATGGGCCTGGATCCAGGGTTACGTACCGGCGTGAAAGTGGCCGTGGTAGATGCTACCGGCAAACTGGTCGCCTATGACACCATCTATCCTCACACTGGGCAAGCCGCCAAAGCGGCTGCCACCGTCGCCGCTCTGTGCATCAAGCATCAGGTGGAATTGGTGGCTATCGGTAACGGTACTGCATCACGGGAAACCGAGCGTTTCTTCACTGAGCTGCAACAGCAGTATCCGGCCGTCATCGCACAAAAAGTGATCGTCAGTGAAGCAGGTGCATCGGTTTATTCCGCATCTGAACTGGCAGCATTGGAATTCCCCGATCTGGATGTCTCAATCCGTGGCGCGGTCTCGATTGCTCGTCGCTTACAAGACCCATTGGCAGAACTGGTTAAAATCGATCCAAAATCTATCGGTGTCGGTCAGTACCAGCACGATGTCAGCCAAAGCCAACTGGCGAAAAAGCTGGATGTCGTCGTTGAGGACTGTGTGAACGCCGTCGGGGTGGATTTAAATACCGCATCTGTGCCATTACTGACGCGCGTCGCCGGTTTGACCCGCATGATGGCGCAAAATATCGTGAACTGGCGTGATGAGAATGGCCGCTTCCATAACCGCGAGCAATTACTGAAAGTCAGCCGCTTGGGGCCAAAAGCCTTTGAGCAGTGCGCGGGCTTTTTACGTATCAATCATGGCGATAACCCGCTGGATGCTTCAACCGTGCATCCAGAAGCCTATCCCGTGGTCGAGCGCATTTTGGCCGCAACCGAGCAAGCGTTGCAGGATTTAATGGGGAATTCATCGGCACTGCGTAACCTTAACGCTCGCGATTTCACCACTGAGCGTTTTGGTGTGCCGACCGTTACCGATATTCTGCGCGAATTGGAAAAGCCAGGCCGAGATCCGCGCCCTGAGTTTAAAACAGCGACCTTTGCCGAAGGCGTTGAAACGATGGAAGATCTGACACTGGGTATGATCCTCGAAGGTTCCGTCACTAACGTGACCAACTTTGGTGCCTTTGTCGATATCGGCGTGCATCAGGACGGCTTGGTCCATATCTCATCTCTAGCAGATAAGTTTGTCGATGATCCGCATAAAGTGGTGAAAGCCGGTGACATCGTCAAAGTGAAAGTCATGGAAGTTGATTTACAGCGTAAGCGTATTGCGCTGACCATGCGCCTTGATGAGCAGCCGGGTGAAAGTGGTTCACGTCGTGGTGGTGAGAACCGCACCACAACTCAAAATGACAACCGTGGTGCAAACCGGCCACGTGGTAATAATGAGTCAAATCATCGCCCACCAGCAAAAGGCCGTACCGAGAGTAGCTCAAATGGCAACAGTGCCATGAGTGATGCACTGGCAGCCGCATTTAAAAAGCGCTAGTGGTTAATGTCAGGATGATTAACCGGTTATCGAATAACTGACTTACTCCCCAATATTAGATGCCCATCTGATATTGGGGAATTTTTTACCTCGAAACACCACGGGTGTCGCAGACACAAAAAATAACAAATTCATTTTAGGGTGATATTAATAATACGATGCGTGATAGGAGGGAATTGAATTTAACAATCTATTTAACAAAGTTATTAATTAATTAAAAATTACCATTAATTTATAATTAATTACGCCGCCAGATACCCCCCTCATAAAAATACTAATGTTATTTGATTCAAATCATAGTGAATCGATTATGTTACTTATGCGTATTTTACAGAACAAGCAGGCCGTGATAGAAACATTCAGTTAACTGATTTAACTCATCATTCGCATTTGCGATCACGCTAATTTGGTGGTAAAACAAGCACGAAATAGACATCAGACTCATTCATTCTAAGAGTAGAATTGTTACTAATACTTACTTTTGAGTATTTTGCCTTAGTTGAATATGAAAATGATTATTACTATCATTATCTCATCTATTAGTTTTTAGACTAATATTACTCTGAACTTTACCCTGAACTCTGGTACGCCAATTAAACGATAATTCAAGAGGCTCCTATGCATCTTATTCCACAGCGTTCCTATAAAATCGTAGGTTTCTCACCTGAGATCAGTCCAGCCTATCGGCAGAAACTATTATCACTGGGTATGCTCCCCGGTTCTTCATTTAATGTTGTTCGCCTTGCGCCTTTAGGCGATCCCATTCAGATAGAAACCCGTCGGGTCAGCCTGGTGGTACGCAAAAAAGATCTAGATTTGCTCACACTGGACCTTCAGCCCTAAATCCCCAGTGATCGCGCTATCTTTTCTGACTTGTGGCGGATGAAAACGCCTTACTGCAGCTTAATTTATTGATATTACGTTGGACCATGAAAGCACTCACAATCGGCCTGATCGGCAATCCTAATGCGGGTAAAACCACGCTTTTCAACCAATTAACCGGCGCTCGTCAGCGCGTGGGGAACTGGGCAGGGGTCACCGTTGAGCGCAAAGAGGGGCATTTCACTACCGCGCAGCATCAAGTCACTTTGGTTGACTTACCGGGGACTTATTCCCTGACCACCATCTCAGAACAGACTTCATTGGATGAGCAAATTGCTTGCCACTATATTCTGAGTGGCGAAGCCGACCTACTGATCAACGTGATTGATGCCGCGAATCTGGAACGTAATCTCTATCTCACACTGCAATTGGTCGAGTTAGGCATCCCCTGCATCGTGGCACTCAATATGTTGGATATCGCCAAAAGCCAGCATATCGATATTGATATCTCTGCGTTATCTCAGCAATTAGGCTGCCCAGTTATTCCACTGGTATCAACCCGCGGTCAGGGCATTAACGAATTAAAAACCTGTATCGATGCGCTTCAACCCGCCACCTTCAGAGCATTGGTTAACTACCCCCCCGTTCTCCTCGCAGAGGTGGAAAAGTTGGTACAGGCGATGCCTGAATCTTGGCCCACTCAGCAACGCCGCTGGCTGGCCCTGCAAATATTGGAAGGCGACATTTACAGCCTGGCCCGCGCAGGCATTGCCCCCTCTCAGGTTGAACAAGCACGACTTCATCTGCGAGAAAACCAGCACGAAGATCCGGAACTGGTGATTGCCGATGCTCGCTACCAAAGCATTGCTCGCATCTGTGATATCGTCGGCAACTCGCAGCAGGCTGAACCTAACCGCCTGACTCTGGCGCTGGATAAAGTCATCCTCAATCGCTGGCTGGGTGTGCCTATCTTCCTGTTTGTGATGTATTTAATGTTTGTTTTGGCTATCAATATTGGCGGTGCGTTGCAGCCCATATTTGATATCGGCTCCGCCGCCATCTTTATTCAAGGGCTGCAATGGGTGGGTTATACCCTGCATTTCCCTCAATGGCTCACTATCTTCCTCGCCCAAGGTGTCGGAGGCGGGATTAACACCGTACTGCCACTTGTTCCACAAATTGGCATGATGTACCTGTTCCTCTCGTTCTTGGAAGATTCCGGCTATATGGCCCGCGCTGCTTTTGTGATGGACCGATTAATGCAAGCGCTGGGGTTACCGGGTAAATCCTTTGTGCCGCTCATTGTCGGCTTCGGCTGCAATGTACCTTCCATCATGGGCGCACGAACACTGGATGCACAACGTGAACGTTTGATCACCATTATGATGGCGCCTTTTATGTCCTGTGGGGCGCGGCTGGCGATTTTTGCCGTCTTTGCTGCCGCTTTCTTTGGTCAAGACGGTGCCAGTATCGTTTTCTCTCTTTATCTACTCGGCATCGTCGTCGCTATCCTCACTGGATTGGTGCTAAAACACACCATAATGCGGGGTGAAGCCTCCCCCTTTGTGATGGAACTGCCGGTCTACCACGTACCTCATCTGAAAAGCTTGTTATTACAAACGTGGCAGCGACTGAAAGGCTTTGTCCTGCGGGCAGGGAAAGTCATTGTTATCGCCAGTATCTTTATCGGCGGGTTGAATAGCTTTTCTTTCAGTGGCAAAGCGGTGGATAGCATCAACGATTCGGCGCTCGCTTCCGTCAGTAAGGTGCTGACGCCGTTACTCACCCCGATGGGCGTTCATAGCGATAACTGGCAGGCAACCGTCGGATTAGTGACCGGTGCCATGGCAAAAGAAGTGGTGGTCGGGACACTGAATACGCTCTACACCGCAGAGCAAATCAAAAATGAACCCTTTGATGCTGAGAACTTCAACCTACTGAGTGAGCTGGCCGGTGCGGCTGAAACCACATGGCAGGGCTTAAAAGAGACCTTTAGTCTCAGTGTGCTCTCGAATCCGATTGAAGCGAGCAAAGGCGAAGGTGAAATGGCCGCAGGTTCGATGGGCATGATGAGCAGTAAATTCGGCTCGAGTATTGCGGCCTATAGCTACCTGATATTCGTGCTGTTGTATGTGCCTTGTGTTTCCGTTATGGGGGCTATCGCACGGGAGACTAGCCGTGGCTGGATGACCTTCTCGATTCTTTGGGGGCTGAATGTGGCTTATTCACTGGCGACCCTGTTTTATCAGGTCGCGACTATACGCGAGCACCCACAACAAAGCCTGACCATTATTGCCTTAGTGATTGTGGTGAATGTACTGATTATATTTGGCCTACGCCGCGCACGCAGCCGAGTCACCATGAGATTACAAAACAGCACACCGGCCAGTTGTTGCCAAAGTAGCGGTAATGACTGCCATTAGTGAGTGAATAGGCATGGCTCACTGACCGATCACGATAACCAGATGTATTACCGAGAAAAAAAGAGGGGCTATGGCAAGTTTGCTGCAATTACGCGATGCAATCGCCCTCAGTGGTCATGTGGGGGCGGCTCAGTTAAGTCAACAATTGGCAACGCCTTTACCTTTGATCGAGGCAATGCTGGAAAGACTGACCGCGATGGGCAAGGTTGAGCGTATTGAGTTAGATAACAGTGGGTGTCTGACAGGCAGTTGCAAAAGTTGCCCCGAAGGAAAGAATCAGTGCCATACCGTGGTGTATCAGTTAAAAGATCAACATTAGTACTGGAACAGGATGCCCTAATGGGCATCCTCTGCATTGACTATTTATACACATCAGCCGTGGCATCAAACTTTTTCTTTTCGCGCTCGGAGGTAATCACATAGTATTTACCCCCCTTCTCATCAGCCAATTTTGATAATTCTTGTTTCACGTCCATGGGTGATGTTGCCTCACCGGAACTTGAGATTGTGCCAATCTTCTCGTACTTTGCTGCTTCATCTTTGGTGATTTCTTCCGCCGCCATCGCGCCAAATGAAATCCCAGATACCACCAGAGCTATTGTTAAATTTTTCAATAAATTCATGCCAAATACCTCGTAAATGAATGGTCTACTCCAGTAAAGCAGTCTTAATTATTGAGCAAAATTAATATTTAGCCATTTATTGACGAAATATAATCCATTCATTTGCCTAGTTAGGCTGTCACGAAGCGAGATAAACGCCCAATCAGCGAAGCGGCCATTCGGTGTTTTAGTGCTGATTTTGTTGTGCGAACGTAATAATTAAATTAGAAAAATCATCAGGATGGGACACAAATGGCGCATGTGCCGCGCCCTTCATCACCACCGATTGCGTGAGCGGCCATTCACTGTCGAGCAAAGAGGCAACTTTGCGTGGTACCAGCCCATCCAGATACCCGTAGATGCGCAAAAATGGCAGAGAACATGTCGCCAGCGCGTCGCGCAAATCTGTCGTACGCAGAATTTCCAGCCCACCGGTGAGCACCGACACTTCCGGCATCTGGTGTTGCAACACCACCGCTTTCAATAAGCGGGCATCCTGTCGCGCGCTTTCGGTCCCTAATGTTTGTAATGCCAAGAAACGCTCAACCGTACGCTGGAAATCTTCACTGAGCTGCTGCTGGAAGCCTCCTAGCACTTCAGGGCGGATACCGGGCCAATCGTCATGAGCTGTGAAGCACGGTGAGGAAGAAACGGTGATCAACCCTGCCACTCGCTCCGGATGACTTAATGCTATCTGACTGACCACCAGCCCCCCCATTGACCACCCCAGCCACAACGCTTGTTGCGGGGCCTGCTGCAAGACAATGGCTGCCATATCAGACAGTGACATCGCACCAAAATCTTTGCTGCGGCCATAACCGGGCAGGTCCACAAGGTGCAGGCGAAAATGCGGAGCAAGTCGATCAATAACGCAATGCCAGACTTCGGCATTCAGCCCCCATCCGTGCAGCAACACAAGATCGCGATCACCTTCACCGCAGGTGTTCCAATAAAGTTGTTTCATACGCTAATATCCTGTCGCCTTAATCTTGTCGGGTATCTTGCCTGATCCGATGGCTTAACGGAATGAGCACAGTGAATGCAGCCAACAACCCTACAGCGTCAAGGACGAAGGTGGAAGGAAACCTCCAAAGTCATTGGCGTTGCAGGTAGGCGGCCAGTGAACGCAGCCCGATGAGCTGACCCTCGTCAGTGATTCGGGTAAGTGAATGCAGCCAACAACCCTGCGGCGTCAAGGACGAAGGTGGAAAGAAACCTCCAAAGTCATTGGCGTTGCAGGTAGGCGGCAAACGAACAAGTCCCGATGAGCTTACATCAGTAAGTGATTCGGGCGAGTAAGTGCAGCCAACAACCCTGCGGCGTCAAGGACGAAGGAGGAACATATTAACAGCCACTGCTGGCTCTGCCACCAACCCCTCCACCACGCTAGCCACGGCATCTGCTGCTACTGCAATCGCCACTTGCCTAAGTTACCGCCTTGCTGCCCACGCTGCGGCTTACCCAGCGCTAACACTCAACTTCCTTGTGGCCGTTGCCTAAATAAACCACCCGATTGGGAGAATATTATCTTTGTCAGCGATTACGCGCCTCCGCTAAAGGGGCTGATTAAGCAACTCAAATTTAGTGGCTGCACCCAACTGGCTCCGGCTTTGGCACGCCTATTATTACTGCGTTGGCTCGATGCCAAACGTCATGGCAAGGTGATTAAACCGGATCGTATTATCAGTGTGCCATTACACCGTTCACGCTGCTGGCGGCGCGGCTATAATCAAGCAGACCTCTTAGCGCGGCCATTAGCTCGCTGGCTTAACTGCCACTATAGCAATATGACCTTACAGCGCGTCCGTGCAACGCCTCCTCAGCAACAACTCAGCGCCACAGCACGGCGTCAAAATTTGCAGGGGATCTTTCGTTGCGTGACGCCCATTCGAGGCCAACACATTGCCCTGCTGGATGATGTTGTGACGACGGGAAGCACGCTGAATGAGATTGCCACGTTATTATGGGCTGAGGGGATTGCTTCGTTGCAGGTTTGGTGTATTTGTCGAACCTTGTAGTCACCCTAACAATGGGCGTATTATAGCCGACAAGCGTAGTCAACTATTGAGCAGATGCCATGATCACAATAACAGATGCAGCACAATCTCATTTTGCCAAATTGTTGGCAAATCAAGAAGAAGGCACCCAAATCCGTGTATTTGTTATCAACCCCGGTACACCAACCGCTGAGTGCGGTGTGTCTTATTGCCCGCCGGATGCCGTTGAAGCCACAGATACTGAACTGAAATTCGAACAGCTGTCAGCTTATATTGATGAGCTGAGCAAACCTTATTTGGAAGATGCTGAAATCGATTTCGTGACCGACCAGCTCGGTTCGCAGCTCACCCTGAAAGCCCCGAACGCCAAAATGCGCAAAGTGGATGACAATGCGCCGCTAATGGAACGGGTTGAGTATGTCCTGCAATCGCAGATTAACCCGCAATTGGCGGGTCACGGTGGCCGTGTCACCTTGATGGAAATCACTCCTGACGCCTTGGCTATTTTGCAATTCGGCGGTGGTTGTAACGGGTGTTCTATGGTCGATGTCACGCTAAAAGAAGGCATCGAGAAAGAGTTGTTGCAGAAATTCCCAGAATTGAAAGGGGTAAGGGATTTGACCGAGCATCAGCGCGGCGAACACTCTTACTACTAATACTTGGCGTTCTTGGTACGACAGTCATCATAAAGGGGGACATCTCCCCCTTAAAACTACTGCCACCATCCCAATGATTCAGTCTAGAGCGGTGAGGGCAGGCAGAAGAGTAAAGCGTCCGCGCCAAGGATGGCGCGGCCCGAGCCATCAGGGACGATTTTACGGCGTCTTTACGATCTGTCTGTTCTCTCCGCTAGCTATACGCACATTGTCATAATCATAAGGGGGATTTCTCCCCCTTATCGTCACTCAGAATCACTCAAACCTTACCCCGCGGAAACATTCTTGCGGCGCTTATCTAAATCCTTCAATAACCGATTCACGTGCTCGTCAGCAAACATCTCTTCCAACGTCACCGTTAACTTACGTCGCCAATTGGGATATTCATCACTGGTGCCAGGAATGTTGACCGGTGTCGCCATATCCAACCAATCTTCTGGCTGCAACCCCAATAATGCACTGGCACTGTCAGCGACATAACGTTGTAACCCACGGTTGAGCACAGGGCTCATCGCAAGTAACGAGGCTTTGTGACCCACCTTTTTTGGCACGCAATCATAGTGATGCAGCCCTTCCAACAACCCTTGCTTCGCCCGCTCTCTATCGAGATAAAGCTGCTTCAAGATCTGTTGGTCCGGATATAAGCCCAGCTTATTACCCAATGTCAGGTCATCCGCTTGCCAATAGCCTCGCAGTGTCGGCAGGTCATGGGTCGTGATGGTCGCCATCGCTTGCACCGGATACGACTGCGGCGCACGGAAGATATTTTCACTATCATGCTCAAAATAGAGCACCTTATAGGAATACACCCCGCTATCACGCAACTTACCAATAATCTCAACCGGTACAGTGCCTAAGTCTTCGCCAATGACCATACAATGATGACGCTGGCTTTCTAGCGCCAATATCGCCAACAAATCATCAACGGGGTATTTTACGTAAGCCCCCTGATCTGCTGTTCGCCCATATGGGATCCACCATAAACGCAGTAACGCCATCACATGGTCAATACGTAGCGCACCACAACTGGTCATATTGGCACGCAGCAAATCAATAAACGGCTGATAGGCGCGAGCAACCATGACGTGCGGGTCCATTGGCGGCAACCCCCAGTTTTGACCGAGCGGCCCTAAAATGTCTGGCGGCGCACCCACGGATGCTTTCAAGCAATATAGCTCACGATCACACCACGTCTCAGCACCACCTTCCGCCACCCCCACCGCTAAGTCACGGTACAGGCCCAACGGCATTTTACGCGCCTGACTCTCACGGAAGCAGCGATCAAACTGACTGGCAGCCAGCCACTGTAGCCACAAATAGAAGTTCACGTCATCGCTGTGCTGGTGGCAGAAATCAGCCACCGCGCTACTGTGCCCGTCACGATATTCAGCAGGCCACACCGGCCAGCCCCACATCATCGGATCATTCTCACTCAAATGCGCATGAAGGGCATCAAAAGCAGCCTGTTGATACAGGCTCTTACCCCCTTGCTCCACAAACTGGTGGAATGCCTGTACCCGTGCATCTCTCGCTTTACGTGCCGTAAACAAAGGAAACGCCAAGCGTAGGGCCGTCAATTTCAGCCGCATCACTTGGGTATAATCCACCCATTCATTGGCGCGACTCTCTGCCAAGGCACTTTGTGTCTCAGGTTGATGCCACCAGCGTTGCGCGGCTTCACTGTGCTGAAACTCATCCACGGCATTGACGTCGATATAAATCACATTCAGCCAGCGTCTAGATGACGGGCTATAGGGGCTAGCACTATGGGGATTAGCGGGATACAGCGCATGAATCGGATTGAGGCCAATAAATGCCCCTCCCCGTTCCACAACCTGCTCCAACATCTGGGCTAAATCGCCAAAATCACCGATCCCCCAATTGTGTTCAGAGCGCAGGGTATACAGCTGCACGCAAGCTCCCCAGAGCTTTTTCCCGGCCAATAACGCGTCCGGCTCATAACAACGTTTCGGTGCAACAATAACCGAACACTGCCACTGCTGTAAGCCTTGCTCCAGCATCAAACGGTGATAACCCAATGGCAAGGACGCCGGCAACGTCAGTGTTTTATTCGCACTGATACGCCCTTGATGTAGCTCACCTTTCTCTGTCTGTAACTGCCAGTGATAATCGCCTGAACCCGCCATTGGTAGTGGCATCGGACTGCCAAAAGTAAATACTTTTACAACCGGTAATGGTGCTTTTTCTGTCTGAGTAACAGGAGGCGTAGTCATACGCCCCATGGCCGCCAACAACTGCTGCTTGGTTTCCGGCAAAATAGCCTGCGGCTTACCATGAGCATTAATATAGCTGGCGGCAATCCCTGCCAGTGTCGCTGCTTGATCGAGCGATTTACGATCCATGCAGTCTTCTCCTTAACGTTTGGCTTGCCAGATCCGCGCTTGATAGTCGCGAATAGAACGGTCAGAACTGAACATCCCTACCCGGGCAGTGTTAAGAATGGCACGACGGGTCCATTCATCCTTATCGCGGTACAGGGCATCAATTTGCTGCTGTGCCTGACAATATGAAGCGAAATCAGCCAAGACCAGATACGGATCTCCCCCTTCCAGCAGGCTATGCAACATCATGTCAAATGCGTGCTTATCACCTTGGCTGAATGCCCCACTGGCCAGCTCATCCAGAATACTTTTCAGGTGCGCATCAGTTTTCAGGTATTTTTGTGGCTTGTAACCCTTGGCTAAAATGGCTTTTACTTGCTCCACCGTGTTGCCGAAAATAAAGATATTTTCATCGCCCACTTGCTCGGCAATCTCGACATTTGCCCCGTCGAGTGTTCCCACGGTTAACGCTCCATTTAGCGCCAACTTCATATTGCCGGTCCCAGATGCTTCTTTACCAGCAGTCGATATTTGCTCAGACACATCCGCTGCGGGGATCATCAATTCCGCAACCGAAACCCGATAATCAGGGATGAACACCACTTTTAGGCGATCTTTGACGATCGGATCGTTATTGATCTTGTCCGCTGCCTGATTTATCGCATAAATAATATTTTTGGCCAAATAATAACCCGGTGCTGCTTTCGCCCCAAACAGGAACACACGCGGCGCCATATCCAGATTCGGGTTATCGCGGATCTGGCGATAGAGCGAAAGAATATGCAGCAGATTAAGATGCTGGCGCTTATATTCATGCAACCGTTTGATCTGTACGTCAAAGATGGCGTCCGGATTAATGGTCAGCCCCATCACACGCTTAACATATTCAGCCAGCTTAACTTTGTTGTCATATTTGATTTGTTGATAGCGTTCGCGGAATGCTTGGTTATCGGCATAAGACTCAAGCCCCGCTAATGCATCCAGATTATTCGCCCATTCCACTTTTAATGTGTCATCAATCAGGCCAGACAATGCTGGGTTACACTGCTTCAACCAACGGCGCGGCGTAATACCATTAGTAACATTGTGGAATTTATTTGGCCACAGTTCGTAGTATTCAGGGAACAAATCTTTGATAACCAGATCGGAGTGCAATTGCGCCACACCGTTAACAGCGAAGCCACTGACCACACACAGATTGGCCATACGCACCTGTTTATTATGGTGTACGGCCAACTTAGCCCAAACCTCGTCATTACCCGGCCACTGCTTATCAACTAACTTTTTAAACTGCGCATTGATCTGTTTGATGATGACGAAATGACGTGGTAACAAGCTGCGAACTAATTTTTCATCCCAACACTCAAGAGCTTCTGGCATCAAAGTGTGGTTGGTATACGCAAAGGTTTTACTGGTGATAGCCCAAGCGGCATCCCAGCTGAGTTGATGTTCATCAAGCAGTACGCGCAGCATTTCAGGAATGGCGATCGTCGGGTGAGTATCATTAAGCTGAATGACCTCATAATCCGGCAGTTCAGCCAATTTACGGCCCGCCAGATGATGCTTACGCAGAATATCCGCCACCGAACAGGCGCACTGGAAATATTGCTGCATCAAGCGCAGGCGTTTACCTGCTAAATGGTTATCGTTCGGATACAGCACCTTGGTGAGTTTTTCTGCCTCAACGCCGTTTTGTTCGGCCAGCAAGAATTTTCCATCATTAAATCTTGTTAAATCAAATGGATGCTGATGGGTCGCTTGCCATAGACGCAGAGGCTGGGTGACGCTATTGCGATAGCCCAACACCGGTAAATCCCATGCTTCACCGCGTATAGTGAACGCCGGACGCCATAACTGGCGGCCATCGGCTTGTTTTTCCAGCTTGCCGCCAAAACCAACATCGACCGCTAAGGCGGCATTGTGGCGAAACCACGGATAGCTCTCCCGCTGCCAATTATCAGGGGCTTCCTGCTGCTTGCATTCACTGAATGATTGGCGGAACAGACCATATTGATAGTTCAAACCATAACCGGTGGCAGGTTGTTCAACAGTCGCCATTGAATCCAAGAAACACGCCGCCAAGCGCCCTAGCCCACCATTACCCAATGCGGGGTCGGTTTCCTGCTCCAGCAAGTCGCTCAGGCTAATCTGCTGTTCAGCCAGTAGGGCTTCCACTTGGTCATACCAACCCAGATTAATCAGGTTGTTTGCCGTTAAGCGGCCAATTAAAAACTCCATCGAAATGTAGTTAACGTGGCGCTGTACTTTTTTGGCTTTCGCGGGTGCTGGCTGTGCAGAGAGTTGTTCGGCTAATGCTGCACTGACCGCTTCCCACCATTGGTGTTGGGTCATTTGCTGAGCAGAAGTTAAGCCGAAGCGCTGCCACTGGCGGGTCAGTGCAGCCAGGAAATCGTCCTTTTTAAGCATAGGCTGTGACATAGGGAGGTCTCTATCCTGTGAATGGAGTAATTTTACCCTTATCCTGCCAAGTCGAACGGGCAAGGGCATCATCCTGCCGGAGGATTAGCTGGGGATGAGTCGCAGGGCGTAGCTAAAATTGTGATCCGGTGCAACTTACAGCCATAGGAAACATTAACTCTATTGCAATAATATGGCCGTTGTCAGACCTTAGCAGTGCTGATTAATTACGAGGCTAAAAATAATTACTCTTATGAATGCCTGTAACATCTCATTACAAATGGATTTATCAATCGCCAGGACATCTTCCCACCGGACCGTTTTTAAACCGGACACAGCATGCTGATCCCATCAAAACTGAGCCGCCCGGTACGGCTACAAAATACCGTGATACGCGATCGCCTATTGGTCAAATTATCAGGTGTGGCGAATTACCGCCTGACTTTAATCAATTGCCCGGCGGGGTACGGTAAAACCACATTGATCGCGCAGTGGGCCGCTGACCAATCTTGCCTCGGTTGGTACTCTCTGGATGAAAGTGACAATCAGCCAGAACGTTTTGCCACCTATCTGATTGCAGCAATACAGTTGGCAACAGGTGGCCATTGCAGCAAAAGTGAAGCCCTTAGCCAGAAACATCAATATGCCAGTCTGTCTGCGCTGTTTGCGCAATTATTTATCGAGCTGTCTGATTGGGACGGCCCGCTTTATCTGGTTATCGATGATTACCATCTCATTGCCAATGACGCCATTCATGAAGCAATGCGCTTTTTCTTGCGTCATCAGCCGGAAAATCTCACGCTGATCCTGCTATCGCGTACCCTGCCACCATTGGGTATCGCTAACCTGCGAGTACGGGATCAATTGCTCGAACTGGGCATGCAGCAGTTGGCATTTAATCATCAAGAAGCGCAGCAATTCTTCGATTGTCGACTGTCTACACCGCTGGAACAGGGGGATAGCAGCCGCCTATGTGATGAAGTCGAAGGCTGGGCAACCGCGTTACAACTGATTGCATTGTCGTCTCGTCAGCCCAATTCTTCTGCGCAGAAATCCGCTAAACGTCTGGCAGGGCTGAATGCTAGCCACTTGTCAGACTATTTGGTCGATGAAGTGTTAGACCAAGTCGATAGTGAGGCGCGTGCTTTCTTGCTGCGTTGCTCGGTATTACGTTCGATGAACGATGCGCTGATCGTGCGCCTAACAGGAGAGGATAACGGCCAACAAAGGCTGGAAGAGTTAGAGCGCCAAGGGCTATTTATTCATCGCATGGACGATAGCGGCGAATGGTTCTGCTTCCACCCCTTGTTTGCCAGCTTCCTACGCCAACGTTGCCAGTGGGAACTCGCGTTAGAACTACCAGAGTTGCATCACGCCGCCGCTGAAGGTTGGATGGCACTGGGTTACCCCGCTGAAGCTATTCATCACGCCCTAGCCGCTGGCGATGTCGGCATGTTACGGGATATTTTGCTGCAACATGCGTGGACGCTGTTTAACCACAGCGAGCTAGCGCTACTGGAACAGTGCCTCGTTGCCCTACCCTATTCATTATTGGTACAGAATCCAGAACTGGCCTTGCTGCAAGCCTGGCTGGCACAAAGCCAGCACCGCTATGGCGAGGTGAATACGCTGCTAGAGCGCGCTGAATCAGCGATGCAGGAACGTAAAATTCCTATCGATGAAATTTTGCGGGCTGAATTTGATGCACTACGTGCTCAGGTGGCGATCAATGACGGTAAGCCGGACGAAGCGGAAAAACTGGCCACCGAAGCCCTGAAATATTTGCCGATGGCGAACTTCTACAGCCGAATAGTGGCAACCTCTGTCACCGGCGAAGTCCATCATTGCAAAGGGGAATTAAGCCGTGCGCTGCCCATGATGCAGCAAACAGAACAAATGGCACGTCGCCATGAGGCTTATCACTATGCGCTATGGGCGCTGCTACAACAGAGCGAAATTCTGATTGCGCAAGGCTTTTTGCAAGCGGCCTATGAGACACAAGATAAAGCCTTCGAGTTGGTTCATGAGCAACATCTAGAGCAGCTACCGATGCATGAATTCCTGCTGCGCATTCGCTCTCAGGTATTGTGGTCGTGGTCACGGCTGGATGAAGCAGAAGAAGCCGCACGTAAAGGTATCGAAATCTTGGTGAATTACCACCCGCAACAACAGTTGCAGTGTCTGGCAATGCTCGCGAAATGCTCATTGGCCCGCGGGGATTTGGATAACGCGAATATGCATATCCAACGTTGCGAAGCACTGCAACATGGTAGCCAATATCATCTCGACTGGGTGACCAATGCCGATAAACCAAGGGTGATTCACTGGCAGATGACCGGCGATAAAGCCGCTGCGGCAAATTGGCTTCGTCAGGCTGAAAAACCGGGTATGGCCGATAACCACTTTTTACAAGGCCAATGGCGTAATATCGCTCGAATACAAATTATGTTAGGCCGCTTTAATGAAGCGGAAGTGGTGCTAGAAGAACTGAATGAAAATGCTCGCCGCTTGCGTCTAACGAGCGACCTCAACCGTAATTTGCTATTAAGTAATACGCTTTACTGGCAAACCGATCGCAAAAGTGAGGCACAGAAAGCGCTCATTGAATCGCTGTCGCTGGCCAACCGTACCGGTTTTATCAGCCATTTTGTGATTGAAGGTGAGGCCATGGCACAACAGTTGCGCCAACTGATTCAATTGAACGCACTACCTGAATTGGAGCAATTCCGCGCCCAACGGATCCTAAAAGACCTCAATCAACATCATCGACATAAATTCGCTCATTTCGATGAAATCTTCGTCGATAAGTTACTGACTCACCCACAAGTACCCGAGTTAATTCGTACCAGCCCACTGACCCAACGTGAATGGCAGGTGTTAGGGCTCATTTATTCTGGCTATAGTAATGACCAAATAGCCGGTGAGTTAGATGTGGCCGCCACGACCATTAAAACCCATATCCGTAATTTGTATCAAAAGCTGGGTGTTGCTCATCGACAAGAAGCGGTACAGCAAGCACAGCGTTTATTACAGATGATGGGCTATGTTTAGCCCTATCTTAACTTTCCACTTTAAGGCTACGCTGACAATGTTCGCGTAGCTTATTGATATTAAATATTGTTTGATTAACTCGAGCTGACTCTATTTCCGCCTCTTTTCCTGTGAAAATTTGAGGTTTATCTCTTAAGTGATTAATAACATGATCAACATAATTAATTTTTCCTTCGGAATCATTTAGGGATTGAGACATCTCGTTGATCATACTCTGTTTTATTGAGTTTAAGTTTTCTTTGATCAACACAACTTGCTGATTTTCAAACTCATCATCGACTTCATTAACTTGCAGTTGCTTTGCCTCCTTCAACGCATGAATCACACAATTGTTAATATATTGACAACTCCCCTCTTCGGTTTTCGCATTAACATTCATCACTCTAAATATTTCATTCACATCAATTAGCCCGTTAATTTTTTTAATTTCATCATAGACCTCACCAATAAACTTATATCTCTCCACCCTATTATCATACTTATCTTTAGCTAATATTGAGTGTAGATCAGCATCAATCCTCTCAAATAATGTCGTCATCTCATGATACGGACAACTCGTGTAATAATAATTAATCTTCATGTTTTTATGTGTTAATGCGATTAACTCATGTCCATCATCTCTGATAGGAATTTCCAACCGAGAATCACCATCATAAGACAAAATGAATTTTTCGAATTTAGCCTCTTCATTTTTAATATTAACCATAATTTTTGCATTATATTTCATTTTGCTATATTCAGGTTCTTTTGAACATGTGGCTATTATGGTATTGATCTCGCGACTGATTGCTCCTCCCAATGCACTTTCTTCATCATTATGATACATAACATCATTTTGAATAAAATTGATTTCATCGCTGCACGTGCCGGTATCTTCCTTTTCTATCACTTCAATAACATTTATTTTTGAATTGTTGATTTTCTCTTCGTCCCAAGGCGTTAACCAGCAAGAGTCAGGTGTGATTTCTAGGCGTTTATCATTGCAGCATATTTCTATACTTTTGAATTTTCGATCACTGTCTTCATAACGAAAGTAAACTACAATATTATTTTTTATCTCTTCAGGTAAGATTTTTTCAAAAACACCTAATAATTCAACTGGACTATGCGCCAGATGATTTTCATGCATAAATTCGTTTAACTTAGCCAATGCTTGGCCTTTTGTTTCATTGCTAAGTATCATTCTGAAAAAATCAAAGATTTTGTCCATGATGGAAAGATTAGCATTGAATTGTTCAGGTTTGCTTTGCAGAGAATCTAAATCATGGCTGCTTAATTTATGGCTAGAAAAATATCCTGTTGTGATATCACCCATCGGAAACACTCCTTTTTTGTTTCGCCTGAGTTTATCGTCCCTCCCCTAAAAGAATCTTTTATATTACCGCTTATTTTATCTTGAATAGGATACAAATATCCTTACATAAGTTGTTGGTTTTTGTCCGTCAAAAATCGCTTACAATAGCGCATTAAAATTATTCATCTGCATCGGGATTTAAAGGCGTTATGGAACAGTTTGAAACCATCAGTGTTGAACAGGCGTACACTCGCTTAAAAGAAAAGAATACCGTATTGGTCGATATTCGCGACCCACAAAGTTACCAAGCCGGTCATGCGCCGAGTGCGTTTCATCTCACCAATGACAGCTTGCATACCTTTATGCAGCAGATCGATTTCGAACAACCGGTTATGGTGATGTGCTACCACGGCAATAGCAGCAAAGGTGCTGCGCAATACTTGCTCCAGCAAGGTTTTGAGGCGGTTTACAGTATTGATGGGGGTTTTGAAGCGTGGGCCAGAAATTACCCGCAAGACGTGGAGTTCACCGGTTAGCCAATACTCCGCTGATTGTGATATTTTTAATCGCCTTAATCGCATTTATAAGATTTATCACCTCACATTAGAATGAAAAATATGATTCGAGTGATAGCAATATCTAATCTACGTCTGGCGCAAGCCTTTGTTGATTACATGGCCACCCGCAATGTGGCGCTGGAAGTCCGCCCTGATGCTCAAGGTGCTGAAATTTGGTTAGCCGATGATGAACAATTGCCACAGGTGCAACTTGAACTGGAACAATTCTTACTTGATCCGCTGAACCCGCGTTATCAGGCCGCCAGTTGGCAATCTGGGAGTTTGCACACTAACTTGCCTTATCAGCGTTTTTCCTATCTTCAGACGCTGCGCAGTCAGGCAGGACCATTGACGTTAGCCGTGCTAGTGCTGTGTATCACCATCTATATTCTGATGCAGATCTTCGGCGATTACGCGGTGATGTCTTGGCTGGCTTGGCCTCGTGATAGCAGCCAATATCTGCAAGTCTGGCGTTGGGTCAGCCCTGCCTTCCTCCACTTTTCACTGCTGCATATCCTGTTTAATTTGATGTGGTGGTGGTATTTGGGTGGGCAAATGGAAAAACGGCTTGGCACTGGCAAGTTGCTGGTATTAACTATTGTTTCAGCCTTATTTAGTGGCTGGGGGCAATCACTGTTTAGCGGCGTGAATTTTGGTGGTTTGTCTGGTGTCGTGTATGCCTTGATGGGCTATGTTTGGCTCACTGGCGAGCGTGCACCCGAGCGTGGTATCTCACTCCCCCGCGGCTTGATGGCGTTCTCTGTTCTCTGGCTGATTGCCGGATATTTCGATATTTTAGGGTTATCGATTGCCAATGCCGCTCATGTCTCTGGTTTGATTATTGGGCTATTAATGGCATTCTGGGATACACGCGCGAGCGTAAGAACCGCACAATAACTGCCTGGAGCAACCAGGCGCATTAGGGGATTATCGTGAAGCAAACGCAGCGGCATGATGCGATTATTGAATTGGTACGCCAGCAGGGTTACGTCAGTACTGAAGAGTTAGTGGAACATTTTACCGTTAGCCCACAAACCATCCGTCGCGACTTGAATGATTTGGCGGACCAGAACAAGATTCACCGTCACCACGGTGGTGCTGCGTTACCGTCCAGTTCGGTCAACGCCGCCTATCATGATCGTAAAGTGATGTGGTCAGAAGAAAAAGCCCGTATTGCTCAACGTGTTGCCAGTCAGATTCCAGATGGCGCGACATTATTTATCGATATCGGCACCACGCCAGAAGCCGTTGCCCACGCGTTGATGAACCATAAAGGCCTGCGGGTTGTGACCAACAACCTTAACGTCGCAACGTTGTTGACCGCCAAAGAGGATTTCCGCTTAATTTTAGCGGGCGGTGAAGTGCGCACCCGCGACGGTGGGATTATCGGTGAAGCGACATTAGATTTTATTTCCCAGTTCCGTCTTGATTACGGCATTCTCGGTATCAGCGGCATTGATATGGACGGTTCGCTGTTAGAGTTTGATTACCATGAAGTACGCACTAAGCGGGCGATTATCGAAAATTCCCGTTGCGTGATGCTGGTGACTGACCATTCCAAGTTTGGCCGTAATGCGATGGTGAATTTGGGGAATATGAATTTGATTGATTATCTGTTTACGGATCAGTTACCGCCAGCGAGCGTGATGAAGATTATTGAGCAGCATGAGGTTCAATTGGAGTTGTGTTGAGGGTGAGGTTTTAATTTTAATTTCAAAATAAGATTGGATCTGGTTTCGGTTGAGGACTGGATCTGGTTTCGGTTGATAGGCGTTCGGTGATGACCTTATCTCCTCAGCTTCAACCGAGTCGGGCCGCAGGGCGGCGGCCCAACACCCGCGCCTTGCGCGAAATATTGTGGCTTCGCCATTCCCTCCTACAGCTTGCCGGCTTATCGAACCGGTGCTGACTCGCTCCCAGCTCGACAGCCCCTTTCGCCGCGTCCATGCGGCTCATTCGGCCCGCAATCTTTGTCGGCAATTTTTCTGATTGCGCTTAAGGTCAAAAGACCCAAGACCCAAGACCCAAGACCCAAGACCTAAAAATCATGGTGTTGACCTTGAAGTTTAAAAGCACATTTGAGCTGCCGAGTGAAGAGTGAAGGCAAGGAAAACGGGCAGGACGCCCGTTTTAGGCGCCATGAGCAGGGATGCGAATAAAGCCGTCCGTCAGCCGAAACGATGAGTGAGGGCACCTGCGAAGCAGGCAAGCGATACGTGCGTAAGCGCGGGGGCTCCAAGGGGGTCACGCGCTTGTGACCCCCTTGGCGGTTGAGGCATCAGAGCTAAGGAGAACACTGAAGCAATAACAACCGAACCAAACCAAACCAAACCAAAACCAGCCCCCTTCCCCCAATTCATCCCACATCCTGATAACAAAACTGTTACCTCCATCACGCGTGAATGTTTTTTTTTGGTTAACTCTTGGCTTGTTTGTTGGTTTTTGATTACAATTGTGAGCGAAAACGAACATTAGAGAGCTATTTCGAACATCCGGAGGAAGGAAGCATGGAAACCAAAGACTTGATCGTGATCGGTGGCGGCATTAATGGTGCCGGTATCGCTGCTGACGCTGCAGGGCGTGACCTGTCCGTTCTGCTGCTGGAAGCACAAGATTTGGCCTGTGCGACGTCTTCCGCCAGTTCCAAACTGATTCATGGTGGCTTGCGCTACCTAGAACACTACGAGTTCCGCTTGGTGAGCGAAGCACTGGCCGAACGTGAAGTCCTGCTGAGGCTGGCACCGCATATCGCATTCCCAATGCGCTTCCGCTTACCACATCAACCACACCTGCGCCCCGCTTGGATGATTCGCGCGGGCCTGTTCCTGTACGATCATTTGGGCAAACGCACGACGTTACCCGCCAGTAAAGGGTTGCGTTTCGGCCCTGAGTCAGTGTTGAAATCCGAATTAGTGCGCGGTTTCGAATATTCTGACTGCTGGGTAGATGATGCTCGCTTAGTGGTGCTGAACGCACAGGAAGTGGTTGAACGTGGCGGTGAAGTCCGTACCCGCACCAAAGTGACCCGCGCATGGCGTGAGCAAGGTTTATGGATGGTTGAAGCGGTCGATGTGAACACAGGTAAAACCTTTACTTGGCGCGCCAAAGGCTTAGTCAATGCCACTGGCCCATGGGTTAAGCAGTTCTTCGACGATGGCCTGAAACTCAAATCGCCTTATGGTATCCGCTTGATTAAAGGCAGCCATATCGTGGTTCCTCGGGTACATAACCAACCACAAGCTTATATTCTGCAAAACGAAGACCACCGCATTGTTTTCGTTATTCCTTGGTTAGATGAGTATTCCATCATCGGCACCACCGATGTGGAGTACCACGGCGATCCGAAAGAGGTGAAGATCGACGATCAAGAGATTGATTACCTGCTTAAAGTTTATAATGACCACTTTAAGAAGCAGTTGGGCCGCGACGATATCGTTTGGACTTATTCCGGTGTCCGCCCATTGTGCGACGATGAATCAGATGCGCCGCAAGCCGTGACCCGCGACTACACGTTGGATGTGGCCGATGAAGATGGCAAAGCACCGTTACTCTCTGTCTTTGGCGGCAAACTGACCACTTATCGCAAGCTGGCAGAACACGCGCTGGAAAAACTGTCGACCTATTACCCAAATGTCGGCCCAGCATGGACCAAAACCGGCGCTTTACCGGGTGGGGATATTGGCGGTAGCCGCGATAACTACACCGTGCAGTTGCGCCACCGTTATAACTGGTTACCTGAGGCGTTGGCTCGTCGCTATACCCGCACTTATGGTAGCCACAGCGAACTGATTTTAGCGGATGCCACTAGCATCGAAAGCCTAGGTGAACACTTTGGCCATGGCGTGTACGAAGCAGAATTGCGCTATTTGGTCGAGAAAGAATGGGTTGTCGAGCTTGATGATGCTATCTGGCGTCGTACCAAATTGGGTATGGCTTTAGACGAAACACAAAAACAGCGAATTGCGCAGTGGTTAGCTGCTGAGCAAAGTAAAAAACAACAGACACTCTCGCTGGTTTCCTGATAGCAAACGCGGTGCGTTAAGCATTGAAATAATCAAAAAATAACCCTCTTCACCGTGAAGAGGGTTTTTTATTATGAGCAGTGTTAATCACTACAGCCGGATGGGCTTAATATCCCAAATTTCATCGGCATACTCTTGGATCGTCCGATCAGAAGAGAAATACCCCATATTGGCAATATTAAGTATGGTTTTACGCGTCCACTCATCGGGGTGAAGATAGAGCGCATCGACCTGATCCTGCGTGTCTACATAGCTGCGATAATCGGCTAACAACTGATAGTGATCGCCTAAATTGACCAGTGAATCAAACAGATTGGTGTAACGCTGAGGCTCTTCTGGGCTGAAAGTGCCGGTGGCAATCTGCGTTAAGGCTTGGTGCAATTCTGGATCTTCATCGTAATATTTCCGTGGGTTATACCCATTATTACGTAACGCCTCGACCTGTTCTGTCGTGTTGCCAAAGATAAAGATATTATCCTCGCCGACATGCTCGCGTATCTCGACGTTCGCCCCATCCAACGTGCCAATCGTCAGCGCCCCATTCAAGGCAAACTTCATGTTGCTGGTCCCCGACGCCTCGGTCCCTGCCAGTGAGATCTGCTCAGAAAGATCCGCTGCCGGAATGATCAACTGCGCCAGACTGACACTGTAATTTGGAATAAACACCACTTTCAGCAGGTTATTCACTCGCGGATCATTGTTAATCACTTTAGCGACATCGTTGATCAAACGGATGATTTGCTTCGCGTTGTAATAGGCCGAAGCCGCTTTACCAGCAAATATCACGACACGCGGCACCCACTTCTGATCAGGAGCCTCGAGAATACGGTTATAGCGGGTGATCACATGCAGTACATTCAACAGTTGCCGCTTGTACTCATGAATTCGCTTGATTTGGACGTCAAATAACGCCGCCGGATTGACCACAATATTCAGTTTTTCAGCAATATAGATAGCTAACCGCTTCTTGTTCTCCAGCTTGGCTTTTTGTACCGAGCGCAAGAAACCAAGGTAATCAAGGCTCTTTTCCAGCTCACTAAGTTGGCTCAGATCGGTACGCCAATTATGGCCGATTGTTTCATCCAACACCGTCGCCAATGGTCGGTTCGCCAAGCCCAGCCAGCGCCGAGGGGTAACACCGTTGGTTTTATTGCAGAATCGATTAGGGAAGATACGAGCAAAATCGGCAAACAGCGATTGCACCATTAACTCGGAATGCAGAGCAGATACCCCATTCACTTTATGGCTGGCGATAACCGCAAGCCAAGCCATACGTACCTGCCGGCCATGGGTTTCATCGATAATCGACACGCGCGAGAGCAGCTCAGGTTCATCCGGATACTGCTCTTGTACCAACTTCAGGAAATGATCATTAATATCAAAGATAATCTGCAAATGACGCGGCAAGATCTTGCCGATCATGTCGATAGGCCAAGTTTCCAGCGCCTCACTCATTAACGTGTGGTTGGTGTAAGAAAACACCTGTTGCACCACATCCCACGCATCCATCCAGCTAAATTTATGTTCGTCGATCAACAGACGCATCATTTCAGGGATAGAAAGTACGGGGTGGGTATCGTTCAGGTGAATCGCAATCTTGTCGGCCAGATTGTCGAACGTCTGGTGCATGGTCCAGTGGCGGCTAAGGATGTCTTGCACCGTCGCTGAGACTAAAAAGTACTCTTGCCGCAAACGCAATTCGCGGCCGGAATAGGTTGAGTCATCGGGATACAGGACCCGCGACACGTTTTCTGAATGGTTTTTATCTTCAACCGCAGCGAAGTAATCACCCTGATTGAATTTACCCAAATTGATTTCGTTACTGGCCTGCGCTGACCATAAGCGCAATGTGTTGGTGGCATCAGTATCAAAACCGGGGATGATTTGATCATAGGCGCAGGCAAGGATCTCTTCTGTTTCTAGCCAGCGCGTTTTGCTGCCCTCTTGCTGAATTCGACCGCCAAAACGCACTTTATAGCGGGTGTTATGCCGTGGGAACTCCCAAGCATTGCCGTACTCCAGCCAGTTATCCGGCGATTCCATCTGTTGGCCGTTAACGATTTTCTGGCTGAACATGCCATATTCATAGCGGATACCGTAGCCACGCCCCGGCAGCGCCAATGTTGCTAGCGAATCCAAGAAACATGCCGCCAAACGGCCTAAGCC
Source organism: Yersinia massiliensis (assembly GCF_003048255.1). Lineage (NCBI taxonomy): Bacteria > Pseudomonadati > Pseudomonadota > Gammaproteobacteria > Enterobacterales > Yersiniaceae > Yersinia > Yersinia massiliensis. The sequence continues at coordinate 170,905 of NZ_CP028487.1, read as the reverse complement.
CCCATTCCCTAAACCAGGGTCATTTTCTTCTTGAATCAGCTCTGACAAACTGAGCCCCATCTCATCTAACGCTTGCTCGAGGTCATCATAAATACCAAGCGATAACAGTGCATTAGAGAGTGTTCTCCCCAATAAAAACTCCATCGACAGATAATAAACCTGCCGGACGTCTTGTGATAACTGCGCGCGATTAGAGCGCAACCAGCGCTCAACCATACGGTCACGTACCGTAAATAAAGTCGCATTCAGCCAATCGTGCTGAGTCGCAATCGTGGGATCTTTGCCAACAATAAACATCAGTTTATAGGCAATGGAATGTTTCAGTGCATCCACACTGACAATGGGAGAGGTATAACTGAACGGTGATGTCATAGCGGTTTTCCCAATTCGTGGTGACAACTAGTTATGTTGAAAACTAATCGTATTTACAACCCATCGTGGTGACGACAAATCGGCCATCAAAGACGCCGATAAAGTGACAGATACTCTGCCGCTGCGACTTGCCAACCAAAGTCCAGCCCCATTGCATGGCGTTGGACATGGCGCCAATGTTTTGGCCGGCTCCACAGCACAAAAGCACGGCGTATTGCCTGTACCAATGCCTGCGCATCGCATTCATCAAACACAAACCCCGAGGCGCTGCCATCGGCTAGATTTTCCAGCGCGCAGTCCACCACGGTATCTGCCAACCCGCCCGTACGCCGGACCAGTGGCAATGTGCCATATTTCAAACCATACAATTGTGTGAGCCCACAGGGTTCAAAACGACTCGGCACCAGAATCACATCTGCACCCGCTATGATGCGGTGAGAAAATGCCTCATGGTAGCCAATTTGTACCCCAACTTGGCCGGAATAGTCTGCTGCGGCCGCCAAAAATGCCTCTTGTAGAATCGCATCCCCTGCCCCAAGTACGGCTAGTTGTCCCCCCAATCGCAATAAGTCGGGCAAAGCTTCTAATACTAAATCCAACCCTTTTTGCTCTGTCAACCGACTGACCACCGCAAAAATAGGTTTCTTCTCCGTGACCTCCAACCCCATGGTGGTTTGAAGATGGGCTTTATTCACGGCTTTTTTCTGCAAGTCCTCTGCACCATAACGTTCATGCAGCAGGGTATCCGTTTCTGGGTCCCATATATCACTGTCTACCCCATTGAGTATTCCAGTCAATCTCCCCTGACTGGCGCGCTCTTGCAACAACCCCTCCATGCCATAACCAAAGGCAGGTTGGGTAATTTCTTTGGCATAGGTCGGGCTGACTGTCGTGACATGATCAGCAAAAAACAACCCAGCTTTCAGATAAGAAATTTGGCCGTAAAACTCCAACCCGTACATTTGGAAGAAAGCAGCGGGCAGTTGTAACTCGGCCAAGTGATGGGCTGAAAACAGCCCTTGGTAGGCTAAATTATGGACGGTAAATACCGATCGTGCAGGGCGACCTCGTGCAGCTAAGTAGGCGCAAGCCAATCCCGCATGCCAGTCATGGGCATGCACCACATCAGGCCGCCAGTAACCATCTAGTCCGCAGGCCAGTTCACAAGCCATCCACCCCAGTAATGCAAAGCGGCGATAGTTATCGGAATAAGCATGCAACGATTGGTCGTGGTAGGGGCTACCGGCCCGATCATAAAGGCCCGGCGCATCAATTAGATAGATACCAATACCCTGATAATGGCCGTAACGTAACGACACTCGTCCCGCAAAAGTATCAATCTCCCTGACTAATACCGTATCCGGAATGCCGCGACGCAAGTCAGGGAAAGCGGGCAACATCACCCGCACTTCCGCACCTTCAGCAATCTGGGCGGCAGGTAAAGCACCAACAACGTCAGCCAATCCCCCTGTTTTCAATAGGGGGAACAGCTCAGAACATACGTGTAGTACCCGCATTATGGCTCCTAATACCCATCTGGTTTTACTTAATGTCGCAAATAAAATAGCCTATTTAGCTGCTAACTTGGCTAACATCTTCCGAGTCACCAACACCACGCCCCCTTCTGAACGGTAAAAACGCGCGCTGTCTTCGTCGGCGTTTTCCCCGATGACCATCCCTTCGGGGATATGGCATGCTCGGTCAATAATGCAGCGGCGCAAGCGACACGAGCGCCCAACATTGACGTCTGGCAGCAGAACACTGGAATCAATGGTACAGAACGAGTTCACCCGCACCCGTGGGAATAGTACCGAATGCACCACCACCGAGCCGGAGACAATGCAACCACCAGAAACCAAGGAGTTCATGGTCATCCCATGGCTGCCCGATCGGTCCTGCACAAACTTGGCTGGCGGCAAGGGTTCCATATGGGTACGAATTGGCCAAGCACGGTCATACATATCCAATTCAGGGGTGACCGAGGCCAAATCAAGGTTCGCACGCCAATAGGCATCCAACGTCCCAACGTCCCGCCAATAAGGAGGTAAGTCCGCATTCGAGGTCACGCAGGAAAGGTCAAACGGATGCGCCCAAGCCACCTTCTCTGCTGTCAATTTAGGGATTAAGTCTTTACCGAAGTCATGGCTAGAACCGGGGGTATTCCGGTCTTCCTCTAACAGTTTGAACAGGTAGTCAGCATTGAAAATATAGATCCCCATGCTGGCTAATGCCATATCGGGACGGCCTGGCATGGCTGGCGGATCGGACGGTTTTTCGAAGAACGCCGTTATCTGGAAATCCTCCGCCACTTCCATTACACCAAATTCACTGGCTTCACTAATGGGAACCGGAATACAGGCGACTGTACATTCAGCCCCCTTCTCCACGTGGTCTATCAGCATGCGCGAGTAATCCATCTTGTAAATGTGGTCACCCGCTAAGATGACAATATACTCTGCGTCATAACGACGAATAATATCCAGATTCTGATAAACCGCATCTGCCGTACCTTTGTACCACTGCTCGGTACTCAAGCGTTGTTGAGCAGGCAAGAGGTCCACAAACTCATTCATTTCCTCATTGAGGAATGACCAACCGCGCTGAATATGCTGCACCAGCGTATGGGACTGGTACTGAGTGATGACACCAATGCGGCGGATACCGGAGTTCAGGCAATTAGACAGTGCAAAATCGATGATGCGGAACTTACCACCAAAATGCACCGCAGGCTTGGCGCGAGTGGCAGTTAAATCTTTCAGTCGTGATCCTCGGCCACCAGCCAAAATCAGCGCCACAGACTTATTCGGTAATAGTCTGCCTAACATCATCGGATCTTTATTTTCGAATTTAACCATGGCTGACTCCTTAAGATTTCTGTACGAGCACGCAAATGTCATACGCGGCTCCGTTCCATACGGTTAATGGGCGCTCAAGCGCTGATGGCCCAAAAGGAGGAACTGTCACCCATTCCCCCACAGGTAAATGCATGTCACAGGCTTGGTCAGTGGCATTTATCACCACTAGCCAGCGCTGAGATAACAAGATTTGCAGCTGTTTCTGGCTGCCATGTTCCCAAGCGGTATCACTCAGCGCTTGCCCCTGGTTGTCCAACCATTGCACATTGCCATCCCCTTCCTGCCACCATGTATCCTGAATCAGGGCCGGAATTTGCTGGCGCAACCGAATAAGCTCAGCGGTAAATGCCGTTAATGTTTTATCTGCACTGCCCCAATCGAGCCAAGTGAGGATATTGTTCTGGCAATACGCATTATTGTTGCCTTGCTGGCTATGACCATGCTCATCACCGGCCAGCAACATGGGTGTCCCTTGCGACAATAACAAGGTGGTCAATAAAGCCCGTTGGCACGATTTTCGCCGTTGCCAAATCGCGTCATCAGCCACCAAACCTTCACGTCCAAAATTATTGCTATGATTGTTATCACTGCCATCACGGTTCTCTTCACCATTGATTTCATTGTGCTTTTGGTTAAAGCACAGTAAATCCTGCAAAGTAAAACCATCATGAGCGGTAATTTGATTGATACTGGCGGAAGGTAAGCGCGCCCGCTGTTCAAACAGCGCACTGCTCCCCGCAAAATGCTGAGCAAACAATCCCAGCGGCAAATCATCCCGTAACCAGAAACGGCGCATCGCATCGCGGTATTGATCATTCCACTCGCTAAAACCGGTAGGGAACTGGCCTAACTGATAGCCACCCCAGCCAATATCCCAAGGTTCTGCAATCATTTTGCAGGCACTCAGGCGCTCATCAGCGGCTAACGCGGCAAAAAAGGGCGCGTGTTGGTCAAACTCGGGTGTGCGGCCCAAAACGGTTCCCAAATCAAAACGGAAGCCATCAACATGGCAGCTATCGACCCAATAACGCAGGCAATCAATCACCCACTGCATCACATAAGGATGACTTAGGCGCAGCGCATTGCCGCAGCCGGTCATGTTGTCGTACTCACCTTCTTCGGTTAACCAGTAATAGCTGGCGTTATCGATACCACGCTGACACAACGTGGGGCCGAAAACGTCTAGCTCAGCAGTATGGTTAAACACCACGTCGAGGATCACTTCGATGCCCGCTTTGTGCAGTGCTTTGACCGCATCGCGAAACTCTTTTAGCGGCGAAATCCCGTCACGACCTGAGGCATAATCAGGATCAACGGCATAGGGCGCGAGCACGTTGTAGCCCCAATAATTACCCAACCCCATTCTCTGCAACCGCGGCTCATCGACGTGAAATTGCACCGGCAACAGTTCCAAGGTGGTGATACCCAGCTTTTTCAAATAACCAATCATCGCGGGATGGGCTAGCCCAGCGTAGGTTCCACGTAAATCGGCAGGAATATCGGGGTGCAATTGGGTTAGCCCCCGAACATGGGCCTCATAAATCACCGTATTGCCCCAAGGAATGGTCGGCGATTTATCCCCCTGCCAGTTATATGCTTCATGTACCACAATGCATTTAGGCATCGCGGCCACACTGTCTCGCTCATCCGGCTGGTTAACGCCGCCTTCTAAACTGGGATCATCCCCCACTTTGTGGTCCAAAGCGTGAGCGCAGGGGTCTATCAATAATTTATGCGGATTAAAGCGATGCCCACGCTGCGGATCAAATGGCCCGCTGACTCGATAACCATATCGCTGCCCCGGCTTTCCTCCGGGGAGATAGCCGTGCCAAATATCACCCGTCCGAGTGGGTAACGGGATGCGTAGCTCTTGGTTATCATCATCAAACAAACAGAGTTCAACCTGTTCAGCGTGAGCTGAAAACAGCGCGAAATTTATCCCTGAGCCATCAAAATGCGCTCCCATTGGGGTCGGAAATCCTGGGATCAGGTGAATCATCCGGCCTCCTCCGCAACAACTCCCTCCCGTAATAGATAAATTGTCGACAGCGGCGGTAACGTGAGCAGCAAGGAATGCGGGTGACTATGGCTGCCCACCGATTCGCTATAAATCCCCCCTTGGTTACCCATATTGCTGCCACGATAAAATTCAGAGTCAGAATTCAACACTTCGCGATAATGGCCGCCCTGTGGAATCCCCACCCGATAGTGATGACGGGGAACGGGGGTGAAATTACTGATGACAATCAATTCACCGCCGTTAGCATCGCGGCGCAAAAAGGCAAACACCGAATTTTCATGGTCATCAACCACCAGCCATTCAAAGCCTGCTGGTTGGTAATCCAACTCATACAGTGGCGCATGTCGTTGATAGCAATGATTAAGATCACGAACAAAGCGTTGCACTCCGGCATGCCAGCCGTTCTCGTCATCCAGCAAATGCCAATCCAGACTGGTATCAAAGTTCCACTCGCGGCCTTGTGCGAACTCACAACCCATAAACAGCAGTTTTTTGCCCGGATGTGCCCACATAAAAGCGTAATAGGCGCGTAAGTTGGCAAATTTTTGCCATGCATCCCCCGGCATACGATCCAAGACGGAACGTTTACCGTGAACAACTTCATCATGAGAGATAGGCAGAATGAAATTCTCGGTATAGGCGTACAACATACCGAATGTCATCAAATTATGGTGGTATTTGCGGTGAACAGGATCGCATTGCATGTAATTGAGCGTGTCATGCATCCAGCCCATATTCCATTTGTAATTGAAGCCTAATCCCCCCGAATCCGGCGGCAAGGTCACACCCGGGAAGTCCGTCGATTCCTCTGCCATCGTCACACCACCGGGGCGTTCAACGCCAATGGTATGGTTGGTGTAACGCAGGAAAGCGATCGCCTCCAGATTCTCGCGCCCGCCGTAGTAGTTCGGCACCCACTGCCCCTCAGCACGGCTATAATCGCGATAAATCATGGACGCCACAGCATCGATGCGCAGTGCATCAATGCCAAAACGTTCCATCCAGTAGAATGCATTCCCCGCCAGATAGTTACGTACTTCATTACGGCCATAGTTATAAATCAGGGTATTCCAGTCCTGATGGTAGCCTTCGCGCGGATCGGCATACTCATACAATGAGGTGCCATCAAACTTGGCTAAACCATGCTCATCGCTGGGGAAATGGCCGGGGACCCAATCCAGAATGACGTTGATACCGGCATCATGAAACTTGGCGATAAAATCTTTGAAATCTTGTGGTGTACCAAAACGGCGGGTCGGGGCGTATAACCCCAATGGCTGATAACCCCAACTACCATCAAACGGATGCTCATTAATGGGCAACAATTCGATATGGGTAAAACCCATATATTTGACGTATTCGACCAGTTGGTCCGCTAACTCGCCATAACTGAGCCAAAAGTTGTTATCGGTATGGCGACGCCATGAACCCAGATGCACTTCATAGATTGAAATCGGTGAGCGCAGATCATTGGCTTTTTGCCGTTTAGGGGTATTGTCCACCACCCCAGGTAATGGGCTGATAATCGACGCGGTTTCTGGCCGCATCTGCGCTTTAAAGGCGTAAGGGTCTGCTTTCAGCCGCATCTGACCATTGCTGTCAATGACCTCAAATTTATACAGTTGGCCTTCCTGCACACCGGGGAGAAATAACTCCCAAATACCATTTTCACGGCGTAACCGCATCGGATGGCGGCGACCATCCCAAAAGTTAAATTCTCCCACCACCGAAACCCGTTTGGCATTCGGTGCCCAAACAGCAAAGCTCACCCCAGCCACCCCATCAAGGCTCATCAAATGCGCCCCCAAACGTTCATAAGGACGTAAATGGGTCCCTTCGGCTAACAGCCAACTATCAATATCCTGCAACAAGGTGCCAAAACGATAAGGATCTTCGATAATTTGTGTACTTTCTTGCCAAGTCACCGCGAATTGATACCGAAACAGATTTTTTCGGCGCGGAAGTTTAGCGATAAAGAAACCACGGGGGTCTTCTTGGGTCATCTGAGCAATGTTTCGCCCACTGGCCGCATCGACCAGCCACACTTCTTTTGCATCTGGCAGCAATGCGCATACTTGCAACCCCTGCTCAGTTTGGTGCATTCCCAATACGGAAAAGGGATCGGCATAGTGGCCGGAAATAATTTGATTAATCACCTTACGGTCGGGAAGTACGGGCATGACATTCTTCCTATGATTAATGGCATGATTTATTGGACAAATTCCGAGCAACTTGAGTCGAAAATGACCTTTTCATCATGCAATCCATTTAATGTTTAAATCGTGATTAAGGTCAATGATCAACCAATAAGTTGAATTAATAATCTAATTCGCTTTTTTTTGACGATAACAGGCTATCCGTCGATTTTTCTTACCCAAACTATAAGCATAGTCAAAGGGTGCTAAAAAAATTGGCTAACCGTTAATGAAATTTTTTCTCACGTAGAACATCAATAAATACAACGTTTACGCTGGGATAACTTAGGCCAATGGCATAAAAATCCTAAACCATGAGGCCAATAGTCGTGTGGATAGTATTAATAGTGAAAAAGCTTCAAAAACGTTAATGGGTCAAAGGTTTGCCACTCCCCTTCTTTTTTTACGTAAAAAGGGGAGCCGTTAAAATTTTCCGCGCCAAAATGCGCGTATAATTGCGCCAAAAATAACCTCTCCCAGACAATATCGTGGTCATCTAACATGGGCGTCAGCCAGGTCGAATTAATTTTTTCCCTTCTGCAACAGATGTGCGTCTATCTGGTTATTGCCTATTTGCTCAGTAAAACGCCGCTGTTTATCCCTTTAATGCAGGTGACCGTTCGCTTACCCCACAAGCTGGTGTGCTACCTCACGTTCTCCATGTTTTGCATTATGGGCACTTACTTTGGCTTGCATATTGAGGATTCCATCGCCAACACCCGAGCGATTGGTGCGGTGTTGGGTGGCGTTCTGGGTGGGCCTTCGGTTGGGTTTCTGGTGGGACTAACCGGTGGTTTACACCGTTATTCCATGGGCGGGATGACTGCCAGCGCGTGTATGTTATCTACGGTGGCTGAAGGGCTATTAGGGGGCTTTCTCCACAGCTATTTGATTCGCAAAAATCGCCTCGACCTTTTGTTCCAACCCTTGGTTGTGGCAGGCATCACGCTCGTCGCTGAAGTCTTGCAAATGCTGATCATTCTGGCAGTGGCTCGCCCCTTCACCGAAGCGGTCGAATTGGTAGAGAACATTGCCTTGCCGATGATGATTACCAATACCATTGGTGCAGCAATGTTTATGCGTATCTTATTGGATAGGCGAGCGATTTTTGAAAAGTACACCACCGCCTTCTCTGCCAAAGCATTACAAATTGCTGCACGAGCAGAGGGGTTGCTCCGCCATGGCTTTGACCAACAGAACAGCATGCGGGTAGCCCGTATCTTGTATGAGGAATTGGGGGTCGGGGCCGTCGCCATCACAGATCGCGACAAACTGCTCGCCTTTATCGGCACAGGTTCTGATCATCACAAAGTGGGCAGCGCCATTACTTCAGACCATACCCATCGGGCAATTGAGTTAAATCAGGTGGTTTATGCCGATGGGAATGCCGTGCCTTATACCTGCTCCATTTCACCCAACTGCAAACTGGGTTCTACGTTAGTTATCCCATTACGGGGTGAAGAGCATCGAGTGATTGGTAGTATCAAATTGTATGAGCCAAAAAGTAAATTATTCTCCAGTATTAACCGCACCTTGGGCGAAGGGATCGCGCATTTATTATCGGCACAGATTCTAGCCGGTGAATTTGAACAGCAAAAACAATTGCTGGCGCAATCGGAAATAAAATTACTCCATGCGCAGGTCAATCCGCATTTCCTTTTTAATGCCCTGAATACTTTATCGGTGGTGATCCGCCGTAATCCAGATCATGCCCGTAAATTGGTACTTTCCCTCTCAACATTCTTTCGCAAGAACCTCAAACGTAGCCATGATGTGGTGACGCTGAGTGATGAAATTGAACATGTGAAGGCCTATCTGGAAATCGAAAAGGCGCGTTTTGCTGATCGTCTGAGTGTCGAAATATCATTACCGAATGAATTGATGGACGCGCGATTACCCGCTTTTTCCCTACAACCGGTGGTTGAAAATGCGATTAAGCACGGTACATCACAAATGTTTAGTGATGGGCAGATTAGGCTGCACGGCACACTGGCTGACCAGACGCTCATACTGACAGTAGAAGACAACGCAGGGTTGTATCAGCCGCGCCCTCAGGGCGATGGACTAGGAATGAATCTAGTCGATCGGCGAATTAAAGTCCGCTATGGCAATGAATATGGCGTCACCGTTATCTGCGAAGCTGAGAAATTCACTCGAATTGTCATTAGATTACCGTTTATTACGGCGAGTGAAGGTTCTATGTTGGCAAGCGAAACGTTGGCAAGCTGAAATAAAAAACCCTGACCAAAAGATCAGGGTTTTTTTGTCGCGTCTGGCTATCTAATAAAACGTAATAGCCGATTACAGCAAGATACGTAGCATCCGGCGCAGTGGTTCTGCCGCACCCCACAGCAACTGGTCACCCACGGTAAAGGCGGAGAGGTATTCCGGCCCCATATTCAGCTTACGCAGGCGGCCAACAGGGGTATTCAGTGTACCGGTGACCGCAGCAGGCGTCAGCTCGCGCATGCTCAGCTCACGATCGTTCGGGATAACGCGAACCCAATCATTGTGCGTCGCCAGCATTTGTTCGATTTCTGGCAATGACACATCTTTTTTCAGTTTCAGGGTAAATGCTTGGCTGTGGCAGCGTAATGCGCCAATACGAACACATAAGCCATCAACAGGGATCACGCTGCTGGTATTCAGAATTTTGTTCGTTTCGGCCTGACCTTTCCACTCTTCACGGCTCTGACCGTTATCCAGCGCTTTGTCGATCCATGGGATCAAGCTGCCCGCCAGTGGGACACCAAAGTTATCCGTCGGTAAAGTGCCACTGCGGGTGGCGGCAGTCACTTTACGTTCAATATCCAGAATGGCAGAAGCTGGGTCTTGCAACTCTTTCGCCACACCCGCGTGCAGCATCCCCATTTGGGTCAGCAATTCGCGCATATGACGTGCGCCACCACCCGATGCTGCCTGATAGGTCGCAACGGATGCCCACTCAACCAAATTATTCGCAAACAAACCACCCAATGACATCAGCATCAGGCTAACGGTGCAGTTCCCCCCCGCAAAGGTCTTGATACCTTTATCCAAACCCTGCTTAATCACGTAGTGGTTAACGGGATCGAGAATAATAATCGCGTCATCTTGCATACGCAGAGAAGAGGCGGCATCAATCCAATAGCCCTGCCAGCCCGCTTTACGCAACTTAGGGTAAACTTCGTTGGTATAATCTCCCCCTTGGCAGGTGATAATAATATCCAATGCACTCAGTGCATCAATATCAAAAGCATCTTGCAACGTACCTTGCTGACCGGTGAACGTCGGTGCGGCTTGGCCGTGTTGAGAGGTAGAGAAAAAGACTGGGCGAATGCCGTCAAAGTCGCGTTCTTCAATCATGCGTTGCATGAGGACTGAGCCGACCATACCGCGCCAGCCGATAAAACCAACGTTTTTCATGTTTACTGTCCTGCCTTGGAGGGTGACACCGATTAATGGATGGCTGTCTTGTCATCTACACGTTGAACAGAGTGTGGCAGACTGACTAAGATAGACGTCTTACCACATTACAAAATATGAACAAAGTGGCAAGTTAAATTATTCGATACCAGATTGATTCAAAGCAATCTTCCTAATATGTGACTTTGACTGGCGGGAAACGCCAGTCGTATTGATTATTTTGAGGTAATAATGACAGAGATGATTGCAGCAACGGTGTTGCTGTTTTTGATTATGGATCCGTTAGGAAACTTGCCAATTTTTATGTCGGTGCTCAAGCATCTCGAGCCTAAACGGCGGCGAGTCGTTGTGATTCGCGAATTGCTGATCGCCCTCGTCTTGATGCTGATTTTTTTATTTGCGGGCGAGAAAATCTTGGCGTTCTTAAATCTGCGCACCGAAACGGTATCAATATCTGGCGGTATTATTTTGTTTTTAATCGCCATTAAGATGATTTTCCCATCGCCCGAAAGCAGCGTCACAGGCTTATCCGCAGGGGAAGAACCTTTCCTCGTGCCACTGGCGATTCCCTTGGTGGCAGGCCCATCTATTTTAGCAACATTGATGCTGTTATCTCATCAATACCCGAATCAACTCAGCCATTTGGTACTGGCATTAATGATAGCTTGGGGATTGTCAGCGGCGATTTTACTGATGTCGGATCTGTTCCTACGTTTACTCGGGAATAAAGGAGTCAGTGCGCTGGAGCGGCTCATGGGGTTAATTTTGGTGATGTTATCGACACAGATGTTTTTAGATGGCATACGGGCGTATCTGGCTCACTAGATTCACCTCGAGCGAGATGACCTACACAGAATCGATATCATCAAAGCGGGCCGAACAGCCCGCTTTGTCTTAACGTGGCGGCGACAAGTTAAAAAACTTAGCCCCGCCCTTCCAGCGCTTGCACACAGCGCCGCACAACTTCATCGATATCAGCATCAATATCCACGCAAATCACATCGGGTTCGTCTGAGTTCGGTTCTTCTAACGTATCAAATTGGCTTTTCAGTAAATCGGTCGGCATAAAATGACCAGAGCGCGCTTTAAGCCGCTCCATAATGACGTCAAAGCTGCCCTTCAAGTACAAAAAGACCATTCCCTGATTCCCCTCACGCAAGCGATCGCGATAACGGCGTTTCAGTGCTGAACAGACAATAATACCGGTTTCATTTTTATGGTGCAGGCTGTATGCCGCATCACTCAGACGCTCTAACCACGGCTCGCGATCCTCATCATTGAGAGGGTGCCCGCTGCCCATTTTCTGAATATTGGCGCGAGGATGGAGATCATCGCCATCAATAAATTTGGCATGAATCTGGCGAGCCACAGCTTCACCCACTGTGGTTTTACCGCTACCTGATACACCCATCACGATAATGCTATGTCCTGCCATAATTTTGATCTCTATCTCAGAATGGAAATTTCACCGCTCTCTGTGGTTCCGTATTTTATCATGTTACCGGTATCATGATACCGGTAACAAATGGAGATGTGACTTTTATCACAAAGGATAGAACATCGTCATTGGACCTAACCACATCGTTACGCTGACCCGAAAGGCTGAGTGTAATTGATAAAACAAGGGTCACCTTCCTTTCCCTACTGCCTGTGAAGATGACTGAAAAATATAACTAGAATAGATAGTTACTTAACGTAAGTGGAGAAATACCATGCCATTAGTCATTGTTGCAGTTGGCGTCGCCATGCTGCTGTTACTGATGATCCGTTTCAAACTCAACGGGTTTATCTCCTTGATACTGGTCGCGCTGGCGGTCGGTATCATGCAAGGGATGCCGGTCGATAAAGTGGTCAGCTCAATCAAAGCAGGGGTCGGTGGAACGCTAGGGAGTTTGGCATTAATCATGGGCTTTGGTGCCATGCTTGGCAAACTACTGGCCGACTGTGGGGGCGCTCAACGAATTGCCACCACCTTGATCGATAAATTCGGTAAAAAACACATTCAATGGGCGGTGGTATTAACCGGTTTTACTGTCGGTTTCGCCCTGTTCTATGAAGTCGGTTTCGTCTTGTTACTGCCATTAGTCTTCAGCATCGCCGCTTCAGCTCGCATTCCGCTGCTGTATGTGGGGGTGCCTATGGCCGCAGCCCTGTCGGTGACTCACGGTTTCTTGCCTCCTCACCCTGGCCCTACCGCAATTGCCACGATATTCCACGCTGATATGGGTAAAACCCTGCTGTACGGGACGTTATTGGCGATTCCTACGGTGATTTTGGCCGGCCCGGTATTTGCCCGTTTCTTGAAAGGGATTGATAAGCCGGTTCCTGAGGGGCTGTATAACCCGAAAACCTTCACCGATGAAGAAATGCCAAGCTTTGGCGTCAGTGTCAGCACGGCGTTAGTTCCCGTCATTTTGATGGCGCTACGTGCCGTTGCAGAGATGATTTTGCCTAAAGGCCACCCTATCCTCTCTTATGCTGAATTCTTCGGCGACCCCGTCATCGCGACCCTGATTGCTGTGTTGATCGCGATTTTCACTTTTGGCTTAAACCGCGGTCGTTCAATGGAGTCGGTGATGGATACCGTGAGTGACTCCATTAAAATCATCGCAATGATGCTGTTGGTGATTGGCGGTGGCGGGGCTTTCAAACAGGTTCTCGTCGACAGCGGTGTCGATCATTACATTGCCGGCATGATGAATAGCAGTGGCTTATCACCAATCCTGATGGCTTGGACCATCGCTGCAGTACTGCGTATCGCGCTAGGATCAGCGACGGTCGCCGCGATTACGGCTGGCGGTATCGTGGCTCCGTTAATCGCCACAACCGGTGCTAGCCCAGAGTTGATGGTAATTGCCGTAGGTTCCGGTAGCGTGATTTTCTCTCACGTTAACGATCCTGGCTTCTGGCTGTTCAAGGAGTATTTCAACCTGACCATCGTGGAAACCTTTAAATCGTGGTCAGTACTGGAAACCATTATTTCAGTCTGTGGTCTGATCGGTTGCCTGCTGCTATCGATGGTGATTTAGGTGATACGGCGTTAAATACTGCCGCCGGGGAGGATGGTGAAACCCACATCAACCATCTTGGGTGTGACCACCTCTCCGCGCAATCGAGCCAATAACCGCTCGGCACCAATTTGCCCCATTCTTTCACGTGGGGTCAGCACACTGGCCAGCTTCGGCACCATCGACTGGCCAATATCATGACCATGGAAGCCGGCTATCGCCATATCATGCGGGATGGATAGCCCCTGACGCTGGCATTCAAATACGGCCCCAATGGCCAAGTCATCATTGGTGCAGAAAATACTGTCGATTTGCGGGTAACTGGCTTGTGCTTCAAGCAATAGCTCTGCTCCTGCTGAATAAGATGACGACCGGCTGGTCATCACACTCATCGGCACCAATCCTGATTCACGCATCGCTTGCTCATAACCTTGCTGCTTAATGACCGTTCGCTCATCCTGACGCGCGCCAAAATAGACCACGTATCGATGGCCTTTGGCGATAATCTGCTGTGTCATCTGCCTTGCTGCTTCAAAGTTGTTAAAGCCGACAGCCAAATCAAGGCAAGGTGAAGCACAGTCCATCAGCTCAATCACCGGAATGCCCGCGACCTCAATCATTTTCAAGGTCCGCGCAGTATGGTGACGTTCAGAAAGGATCAGTCCATCGATATTGTAGGAGAGTAACGACGTGAGGCGCTGCTCTTCACGCTCTTTCCGATAACCGTAATGCGCCAGCATCGTCTGATAACCATGCGCATCCGTCACGCTCTCAATGCCGCGCAGTACCTCGGCAAATACCTGATTGGTTAATGACGGCAACAACACACCAATGGCATGACTGGTGGCGTTTGAAAGAATATCGGGGGCACGGTTAGGGATGTAGCCTAGTTCATCTAATGCCAGCGCAATTTTTTTCTGTAAAACCGCAGAAACTTGTTCTGGATTACGCAAATAGCGGCTGACGGTCATTTTAGTGACCCCAACCATATCGGCGACATCTTGTAGCACTGGCCTTTTTTTCTTCATTATCAATGAACTGAGGCTGAGTAAACGGAAGATAATTCTAGCAAAAATTAAGGGCAGATACCCAAAGTAATTAGCGTGATAGCGAGGCGGCATGCAAACGATAAATTGGCTGGGCAATGGAGAGGAACCGCATCCATTAAAAAAGGGTACAGCGCGATGCATGTACCCTTTTCATTCTCAGTTCAAAAACTTAAACCGGCGGTAAGTCGAACAGCAAAATTTCGCTGTCTTCATCTGCATGAATCGACAGAGCGGCTTCATCCCAGATTGCCAATGCGTCGCTGGTACCAGCACGATGTCCATTAATGGACACATTGCCGCGAACCACCTGTATCCAGATACGGCGCTCAGCTTGTGGCTGATAAATAGACTGCTCTTCACGCTTCAATGCCCAACGCCACAGTGTCATGTCTTGGAACACTTTCAACGACCCCTCACGGGCATCCGGTGACAACACTAACTGCCGCCCTTGCGGGATGTCGAACATTTGCTGCTCATATCGCGGTGCTAAACCGGTTTTATTGGGAATAATCCAAATTTGATAGAGATGCAGGGGTTGGTCATCTCGCCCATTATATTCTGAATGGCGGATGCCGGTACCCGCGCTCATAATCTGGAATTCACCTGCATGGACCTGTTCTTTATTGCCCATGCTGTCTTGGTGCTCAACAGTGCCCGATAGCACGTAGGTCAGGATTTCCATGTCTTTATGAGGATGAGTACCAAACCCCTGCCCAGCATCAATGACATCTTCGTTAATCACCCGCAGCGCTGAAAAACCCATAAATTCAGGATCGTAGTAATCAGCGAATGAGAAGGTATGCCAGCTATCCAGCCAACCGTGATTAGCATGGCCACGTTCTTCTGCTTTGCGTAAATAAATCATGTTCAGTTCTCCTCAACGTTTTCCTTAGTCTAGATGTCGCTGGAGAATATGAAAGCGTAAAAAACTCACCCCTCTGTTCAAAAAATTCGACTGATTAGTTAGGTGAAATACAAATGATTTGAAATTGAAGCAATTAGAGAGTGGATACGTTGAGATAACTTGGGTATGGTCATTTTTGGACCCAAGATAAGCAGTGGAAATAGGCAAAAAAAAAAGCCAGCACCCGGCTGGCTAAGTAAACACTGGAAGCAATGTGAGCAATGTCGTGCCTTCGTAATGTGAACACCTAAACTGTGATGGTCTCATCTGAAAGCACGACAATGATAATCATTATCACTCTCACTTGTAAAGTGTTTTTTTTAGCCAATTCCAATTTTATTGGATCAGGTAAGTTAAACCATCTTTTATCAGGTAATTCAAACACTAAGAGTAAGGATTTGTTTATGGAAAATGTGCAGATACGCCATGTGGAATCTACCGACTATCCGGCTTTACAGCAGTTGTTTTCTCATCCACAGGTTTATCGCGACACATTACAACTTCCGCTACCGTCACAAGATATGTGGGCAAAGAAGATTAGAGATATTCCCGCGGGCTTGCATAGCTTGGTCGCATGCATTGACGATGAAATCATTGGAAGTCTGGCGATTGAAGCGAATCAACGAGCACGCCGACGCCATGTCGCGACCTTCGGTATTGCGGTTGATGCACATTATTGCGGGAAAGGTGTGGGTAGTGCGTTAATGGCTTGCATGATTGATTTATGCGATAACTGGCTGAATATACAACGTATTGAGCTTACGGTGTTTGTCGATAACGCCGCAGCGATCGCGCTTTACCGTAAGTTTGGGTTTGAGATTGAAGGAACCAGTCCACATTTTGCCTTCCGCGATGGTCAGTTTGTTGCCGCTCACCATATGGGCCGACTTAAGATTTCCGGTTAATCATCGGGATAGTGTGCCAACCTATCCCCGATGCCAACACACCTGCAATTTGAAAGATGACTCACACTTATACCCTATAGATTTCAGATTGCAGGCAGGCGGCAAGCAAGTGAATCCCGATGAGCTGACTCAAGTCAGTGATTCAGGTGAACGAGCGAAGCCAACACACCTGCAATTTGAAAGTTGGCTCACGCTTATACCCTATAGATTTCAGATTGCAGGCAGGCGGCAAGCAAGTGAATCCCGATGAGCTGACTCAAGTCAGTGATTCGGGTGAACGAACGTAGCCAACACACCTGCAATTTGAAAGATGACGGGTATAACTAAATACCGGCCACCGCCTCAATATAACCTCGCGCCCTCACGGCATACTCAAATGGATTAGCGATTGCGGGGTCTTGCTCTGCTTCAACTACCATCCATCCTTGATAGCCTTTTTCATCGAGCAGCTTAAATACCGGTTTAAAATCAATCACGCCATCACCGGGGACAGTAAAAGTGCCCTTTTTAACGCCATCCAGGAAACTGAGTTTTTTGGCTTTAACTTCAGCGACAACCTCATCACGAACGTCTTTTAGATGGACATGATTAATACGCGGTAAGTATTTTTCTAGAATGGCTAACATGGCTTCCTGACTGCCTTCGGAATAGTAGGCATGACCGGTATCGAAGAGCAGATAAACATCGTCGTTAACCATACTCATATAGCGGTCTATTTCTTCGCTGGTTTGAATACCTGTTCCCATATGGTGGTGTAAACAGACTTGCATACCTTTGGTGGCAGCGATTTTGGCTAACGCGTTATACCCTTCAGCCACGCGTTGCCATTCTGCATCCGTAAAGTAAGGTTTCTCTTCAAAGACGGCTTTTGTGGTCCCTTGAATACTCTTACTTTGTTCTGAACAACCGATCACTTTAGCCCCCATCGCATGGAGGAAATTCATATGATTAGTGAATTCATCTAGGGTTTTAGCGTATTGATTGTCAGCAAAGAAAGTACTGAACCAAGCATTGCATATCTCTAAGCCTCGCAGTTCAAGCATAGGTTTCAGTACGTTGGGATCTCGTGGGTATTTACTGCCTACTTCACTGCCGGTAAATCCAGCCAGTGCCATCTCGCTGATACATTGTTGGAAGGTGTTTTCTTTGCCTAAATCAGGCATATCATCATTCGTCCAACCAATCGGCGCGATTGCCAACTTCACACGATCTTTATTCATAATAAGCCTCGGTGATATATCCAATTTATGTAGATGAATACAAATAAAGTATGGCTATGCGGCAGCATGATGGCTGACGCACAAGTAGCAGGTATCAATATTATTTATTATAAAAAACAGGTCGTTGAGGCAAACCGACGGGAACAATTTCGCCACTGAGCTGAGCGGCAATACAAGCATCAGCGGTGACTGCGGCAGCAAAACCATCCCAAGCAGACGGCCCAGTGAGTTTTTCTGCCAGCACATCATTGATAAAAGCTTGTAACTCAACGTCATAGGCGTCGATAAAGCGATCTTTCCAATCAGTTAAAATTTCATGTGATAGCCGAGCTTCACTGCGCAACAATACTGACGATGGTTCTGGCAATTTTGCGATACCGCTATCACCAACAACTTCACATTGAATGTCGTAGCCATATTGGCAGTTCACAAAAATTTCGACGTCAATACGCGTCCCTTTCGCCGTTTCAAATAACACGATCTGCGGGTCTTTCAGGTGTGTTTTGGCATGCTTAGCTTTGCGAGGGAAAACAACTTGTACTGAGACATAATCATCATCGAGCAACCAGCGTAATACATCAATCTCATGGATTAGTGTGTCCGTAATCGCCATATCCGTGGTGTAGTTCTCACCCACAGTTGGGTTACGGTGGGCACAATGCAGCATCAATGGCTCGCCAATTTTCCCGCTGGTAATCACCTCTTTCAGTGCGCGATAGCCCTGATCATAAGGGCGCATAAACCCAACCTGAACTAAGCGTTTACCTTGCGCGGCTTCTGCTTCGACAATGCGTTTGCATCCTTCGGCAGTCACGGCCAGAGGTTTCTCGCAAAAGACGTATTTCCCTGCGGCAATGGCCACTAGAACAAACTCTTCGTGGCTCGGCCCCCAAGAAGTGACCAATACCGCATCCACTTCTTTCGCCTTAATCACTTCATAGCCATCAGCGTAAACATTCGCTTCAATACCGAGATCGCGAATAACTTTAGTGGCATGTTCACGGTTGATATCAGTCACGGCAACAACGCGGCTACCCTGCAAAACCTGACTACAACGACGAATATGATCCTGACCAATAGCACCTGTTCCGATCACGCCAATATTTAACGGCATATTATTTTCCTCATGAAGTTTCGGTTTGCAGGTGATACCTGCTCGTTTTACGGCTTCACATTCCTTTAATAGTCGCGTGCTTTGGCAATATTTTTTTCCAACTCACGGACTACGGCGTCAGTTCTTTCACTTTCAGAGACCTGAGCAACCCCTACCCGCCACCAACTTAGGTATTTATGTACCATGGTCTTTGGCAATACTTTTATGTCTATCAAGGTTGAAACTGTCTGCAAGCGGGCATCAGCTAAGGCGTCAACCAATTGCTGTTCGGTGGAAACACGATAAGTTTTACAGCCATATGCCGCCGCCAACATGGCAAAATCGACTGGCACAAAACCGCCATCCAGTTGGCCCGTTTCCTGATTGCGAAAACGGAATTCAGTGGCATAGCTATCCATGCCATGTTCCATCTGGAGGTTGTTGATGCAGCCATTCGTCATGTTATCGAACAGGATAACGTTGATTTTGCAGCGCTCTTGAATGGAGGTCACCAGCTCGGAATGCAGCATCATAAAAGCGCCATCACCGACCAACGAATAGACTTCACGGTTCGGTTCGGCGAGTTTCACCCCCAAGGCCGCACTGACCTCATACCCCATGCAGGAATAGCCATATTCAACGTGGTAGCTATTTTCCCCTTTGGTCCGCCACACTCGCTGTAAATCACCGGGTAAACTGCCAGCCGCCGCAACAATGACTGCATCATGAGGTAATTGGCTATTCAATACGCCCAGCACCTGACTTTGCGTTAGGAAAGACCCCGTTTGAGCCATAAACTCAGCAAAAACTTGTTCCCGATCCAAGTGGTCATTGATTTCAGGGATGAAATCATCTTTGCAGTACTCAACCTGATAGACCCGTTGAGTCTCCGCTAATTGCTCTGCGCGCATCCTTGATATTTCGCTGCCCCAACTGGCCTGATAACCGGTAATGCCGAGTTTCTGATGCAATGCCGATAACGCCTCTCGCGCATCTGCCAATAGTTGTAAGCCATCTAATTTACCGGCATCGAAGGCGCTGACATTGATATTAAGGAATGAAACTTCTGGGTTTTGGAACAACCATTTTGACGAGGTGGTGAAATCGGAATAGCGCGTGCCGACACCAATGATTAAATCAGCTTGTTGCGCCAATGTATTCGCGGCCAGACAGCCCGTTTCACCTATGCCGCCAAGATTCAATTCATGTTCGGAACTGAGAGTGCCTTTGCCTGCTTGGGTTTCTACCCATGGCACACCAAAGCATTCGGCAAATCGCTGCAATGCCTGACCGGCTTGCGAGTATTTCACGCCACCGCCACAGACTAGAATCGGCTTTCTTTTGGATGTCAGTAATGCAATAGCATCTGCCAGCATCGCTGCACTGGCAGGCCGACGGTCTAAACGATGCACACGTTTTTGGAAGAAATAATCCGGATAATCGTAGGCTTCAGCCTGAACATCTTGTGGTAAGCAAAGTGTCACCGCGCCAGTTTCTGCTGGGTCTGTCAGTACCCGCATCGCATTGATACAGGCGCTCATCAGTTGTTCTGGCCGTGTAATGCGATCCCAGTATTTACTCACCGGTTTGAATGCATCATTGGTGCTAATACTCAGATCATGGGATTGTTCAATTTGTTGCAGAACTGGATCGGGTTGCCGCGATGCGAACACATCGCCAGGAAGCAATAATAGTGGGATTCGGTTAGCAGTTGCCGTTGCAGCTGCCGTGACCATATTGGCGCTACCCGGCCCGACAGATGATGTACAGGCATAGATTTGTTGACGCAGTTTTTGTTTGGCAAACCCCGTCGCTGCATGGGCCATTCCTTGTTCATTCCGGCCCTGATGAACCACCAAGTCACCACAATCTTGTTCAAGTGCTTGTCCAACCCCCAGCACATTACCATGGCCAAAAATAGCAAAAATCCCTTTGATAAATTTGATTTCTTGGCCATCGACTTGCAGGTATTGATTATCCAAAAACCGGACCAATGCCTGTGCTGTGGTTAACCGGATCTTTTTCATTTACCCTTCCTTTGCCCTATTTGCCTGAAGCCTTGGCAACCGAAAATCCAGCGCCTAAGAATGCCTGACGAAGAGTAGAGCCGATTTGAGGGCTTCTACTGTGCTGGCGGCAGTGCGTTGAAACATAGCAGGGATTATAAACAAATATTTTTTTCATAAAATAACAATACAGAAGAAACATTTCATTGTGCGATGAAGATCAAATAATCGGTTGAGTGGTGCAATGACTGAGGCATTCACGTTCAGAGCAGCAACACGTCATTTCTCCTCATCATCAAAAATACATATTTAATTGATATGGTTTGGTTTTATTGTATTTCTAAATTTGTTTTTTCGTCCTAAAAAGCCATTAATAACCGATGTAAATGCTTGATCTGAGTCCTATCGTAATACGCTATATCAGGCTTTTATCTGTGTCACATTGCCGGGGAATAAATTTCATCCAACCTTGAAATTGAAATATTTATTCCTCATACTCATTTTAGAAACGTCAAAACAGAATCATTTCATCGGTCATTGTCGGGGCTTGGTTTAATCAAAAAGGAAATGGGGATGGGGACACAACACAAGGTGCTGGATGTCATATGTATCGGGCGTATTGCCGTTGATTTTTATGGGCAACAGATAGGTGCTCGTCTGGAAGATACCAGCACATTTGCCAAATATTTAGGTGGTTCATCCGGTAATGTGGCTTATGGCACAGCCATTCAGGGCTTAAAGTCCGGCATGCTGGCACGTGTAGGTGATGAACACATGGGCCGTTTCTTGCGAGAGGAGTTACAGCGCGTTGGGGCTGACACTCGTTTTCTGATTACAGATAAGCAGCGTCTGACTGGGCTGGTCATTCTGGGTATTAAAGATCAAGAAACTTTCCCACTGATCTTTTACCGCGAGAATTGCGCGGACATGGCCTTGGTACCAGACGATATTGACGAGTCCTATATTGCGTCTTCAAAAGCATTAGCTATCACCGGTACCCACCTTTCACATCCGAATACCCGAGCTGCCGTGCTTAAAGCATTAGAATACGCTCATAAACATGGCCTACGGACAGCATTAGATATTGATTACCGCCCAGTGCTTTGGGGGCTGACATCACTTGGCGATGGTGAAACGCGTTTCATTGAATCGCAAAAAGTGACGCAGGAATTACAGGAAGTGCTGCATCATTTTGATTTAATTGTTGGCACAGAAGAAGAATTCCATATTGCAGGGGGGAGCACTGATACCCTGACAGCACTCCGTAATGTGCGCAAAGCCACACAGGCAACGCTGGTTTGTAAGCGCGGAGCACAAGGTTGTTCGGTGTTTGAAGCGGTTATTCCTTCAAACTGGGAAGCCGTCAAACTGCACTCCGGTGTGCGGGTCGAGGTGTTAAATGTGCTGGGTGCGGGCGATGCATTTATGTCTGGCCTACTGCGTGGCTACCTCAATGATGAGGGCTGGGAACAGGCGTGCCGTTATGCGAATGCTTGTGGTGCGCTCGTTGTTTCACGCCACGGTTGCGCACCAGCCATGCCAACAAAAATTGAGTTAGATGATTATCTTCGCCGTGAAAACGCGGTTCCACGCCCTGATAACGATGCCCGTCTGAATCATTTACACCGAGTGACCACACGTAAGCAGCAATGGCCTGAACTTTGTGTTTTCGCTTTTGATCACCGTAAACAATTGGCGGATATGGCTCGTGAAGCAGGCGTGAGTGAACAACGTATCCCTAAACTCAAAATGCTATTACTCCAAGCGGCACAGCAGGCTGCTTTTGAATCGGGGTTAGAGCATAAAAGCGGCATTTTGGCAGATACAACTTATGGCCAAGAAGCCCTCAATACGATTACTGGTAAAGGGTGGTGGATAGGTCGCCCTATCGAACTCCCCAGTTCTCGGCCGTTACAGCTTGAACATGGCAATATTGGTTCCCAACTTATCGATTGGCCGCTAGAACACGTCGTGAAATGTTTGGTTTTTTATCATCCCAAAGACAGCGCGAAGCTGCGCCAACAACAAGATGAACTGATTCTTGACGTCTATCGTGGATGCTGTAAATCGGGGCATGAACTCCTGCTAGAAGTGATTTTACCTGAAGATAATAATGATAAGGATGAGCGTTATTACATTGAAACTATGGCTCATTTCTATCAGTTAGGTGTTCAGCCGGATTGGTGGAAACTCCCGCCGCTTAGTGCAGACAACTGGCAACAAATAGGTCAACTAATCGAAGCTCAAGATCCCTATTGCCGTGGTGTACTGATACTGGGTCTGGACTCTTCTGAAGCCCGATTAAAAGCGGGTTTTGCCGCTGCCGCGCAGGCGACTTGGGTTAAAGGTTTTGCTGTCGGCCGGACCATTTTTGGGCAAGCATCACGTCAATGGCTACAAGGTGAATTGAATGATGGGGAGCTCATAAAACAAGTGAAACAAAATTACCAAACGCTCATTCGATATTGGCGTTCTTATCGGCCCATAGCCCCCATCTAACCTATCATTTATAGGCGCTACGTCACGAGTACGTTAGCGCCATTATGCTGCTATCTACGCTATTTATTCCCAATTCACCTGAAAAAATCCTGATTCTTGTCAAACTTAATAAAGTATTCGCTTTAGGTTACAAGCTTTTCCATTAATATGGTTTGTGAACTGATTCAAGTTGCAATGAAATAAAACCCAATGCCACCATCAGTAAATGAAATTTACCAACCATCTGTTAGAATGCCTGACAGATTGCTTCTTAATTTTCCTCTGCCGTGGGCCGAATGGATGAATAACCCGACTCAACTTTCATTGTTGCAAGACCAAATTCGTCATCGTTATGAGACGTTAAGCAAACGCTTAAAACAAGTTGCCCGTTATATCTTGGATAATAGTAATAGCATTGCATTTGATACAGTTGCTTCCATCGCGGCTCAAGCCAGTGTGCCACCATCGACCTTAATTCGGTTTGCAAATGCCTTTGGTTTCAGTGGTTTTAATGAAATGAAACAGGTATTCCGTCAACATTTGATGGAAGAAACGGTTAACTATACTGAACGTGCTCGGTTGTTCCGCCAAACCTCAACGGATGGCCATACCGCCCCAGAGAAACCATCTGAAATACTAAATGTGTTTACCATGGTCAATGCGCAAGCTCTGCAACAGTTGGCGGTACAAACCAGCTCAGAACAACTCGATAGAGCCGTTGAATTACTGAAGAATGCCGACAATATCTATGTTATTGGCTTACGCCGTTCGTTTAGCGTTGCATCTTATCTAACCTATGCATTACGCCATTTGGAGCGTCGCGCTTTCTTGATTGATGGTTTAGGGGGCATGTTTGCTGAGCAGTTAAGTATGGTGAAACCTAAAGATGTTGTTATCGCTATTAGTTACTCACCCTATGCACAAGAAGCATTAGAACTGGTGGAGTTAGGCGCTAAAAGCGGTGCTCAGCAGATAGCCATTACGGACAGTCAAGTGAGCCCATTAGCGGCTTTTAGTGATGTGTGTTTTGTCGTGCGGGAAGCACAAGTTGACGGATTCCGTTCACAAGTGGCGTCGATGTGCTTGGCACAAACACTGGCGGTATCCTTGGCACTTAATAACGCAAAAGAATAAATACGTAGGGAAATTAGGGATAGCCATCAAGCCATTCCAGCCCTAGTTTGGTTCCGGTCGGTCTAGAATAGAAATGGGTAGAGCATCCTACCCATTCACTCAGTCATTAACGGTTACGTATTAGCTTTTCTTGATCGGATAGTGATCGCTATTGATCCAAGCGTGATCTTTTTCCCAAGTAAACTTCCATAGCCTCACTGGCCCCGCCATCACATTTAAATAATAACTGTCATAGCCTGCCAGTGTAGCGACAGGGTGATAACCCCTCGGTACCTTTACCACGTCATGGTTATAGACCGGCATACATTCATCCAACGAACGATCGTCGGTATAAACGCGTTGCAGACAGAAGCCCTGTTCTGGGTTTAACCGGTGATAATAGGTTTCTTCAAGATAGGTTTCATCGGCGGCATCTTCTTGGTCATGCTTGTGACTCGGATATGAACTGGTGTTCCCTTCATCGGTGTAAACTTCAACCACCAGCAAACTGTCAGCGGGTTCACTATCCGGCAAAATATTATGCACCAACCGCTGATTACGCCCCTTTCCACGCCGCTCGACACCAACATCAGCAGGAGTGATCAATCGGGAAGGTAAATGCCCCTTTGCAGGAGCACGGCATACCGCTAATTCTAAGTCAGTTTCTGCCACAACGTTTACATGATCATGGTGCGGAACATAAACGGAATAAGGTGGTGTTCGTTCGAACGGGCTCATGCGTTTACCAATATGCGGATATTCAGCTCGCTGTGTAGAAACGGAGGCTATACCCGCGACTAATACCAGACAGAGCTCATTGTCACCACTTTCCATCAGCAGCGCCTTTCCCGCCTCAAGGCGATAGACATCAAACCCAACAAAACGCCAACCCGCGTTCTCTGGTGAGATATGCTGGATACGCCCATTTGCATCCGCTGACTGACATTTTGCAAGTAGTGAAGACATGATGACTCTCCTATTAACAACATGAAATAATTCTAGCGAACACGTTCAAACGGCCTTAACCCAATGTCGGCATGCTGTACTCTGAAACCGTTTGTTGACCCGTTGGCCAACGTGCAGTCGTTGTTTTCATGCGAGTGTAAAAACGGACACCATCAGTACCATGGACGTTTAATGCGCCGAAAACAGAACGCTTCCAACCGCCAAAGCTGTGAAATGCCATCGGCACGGGAACCGGCACATTAACGCCAACCATGCCAGCCTGAACTTCATGAACAAACTGCCGCGCATAATGGCCACTACTGGTAAAAATGGCACTTCCATTGCCAAATTCATGGCTGTTCACCGTATCAATTGCTGTTTGGTAATCTGGCACTCTGACAATCCCCAGCACAGGGCCAAAGATCTCTTCCTGATAAATTTTCATGTCTGGGGTGACATGATCAAACAATGTTCCCCCCACATAATATCCTTGCTCATAACCAGTAACGTTATAGTGACGGCCATCTGTGATTAAGGTCGCACCTTCCTTAATACCTTGATCAATATAGCCGAGCACTTTTTTCTGATGTGCTGCTGAAATGAGCGGCCCCATTTCATTTTCTTCCCCACCCTGTTGAAGCCCAGGGCCAACTCGTAAGCGAGTAATCAGAGGTTTCAATTTTTCAATTAATTTATCGGCGGTACTATCGCCGACGACAACCGCGATAGGCAGTGCCATACAACGCTCACCGGCGGACCCGAATGCTCCCCCCATCAAGGCATTTACCGTCGCATCCAGATCGGCATCTGGCATGATAATCGCCTGATTTTTCGCTGCACCAAAAGCTTGTACGCGCTTACCATGAGCACTGGCCGTTGTGTAAATATGCTCTGCAACGGTGGAAGAACCGACAAAACTTACGGCCTGAATTCGTGGGTCAGTGCAGAGTTGAGCTGCACTTTCATTGGAACAGTGAACAACATTGAAGACCCCATCAGGTAATCCAGCTTCGGTTAATAGTTCAGCCAAGCGAACAGACGCGGATGGATCTAGGGCGGGTGGCTTCAAAATAAAAGTATTGCCGCAAGTTAGCGCGACGGGAAACATCCACATTGGCACCATCGCGGGGAAGTTAAATGGCGTAATTCCGGCAACCACTCCCAGAGGTTGCATCATTGAGAAGCTATCAACCCCTGTCCCAACATCTGCGGAGTATTCGCCTTTTAATAGATGTGGAATTCCGCAAGCGAACTCCACCACTTCTAAGCCGCGAGTTATCTCACCCAATGCATCGGAGTAGACTTTGCCATGTTCACGAACAATCAATTCGGCCAGCTCATCACGGTGTTGCTCAATCAGAGTTTTGAAGTTGAACATGATGCGTGCGCGGCGCAGAGGCGTTGTTTGTGACCAGTCGTTAAACGCTTGATGAGCCACGCCAATTGCCTGATGGACTTCTTCAGCGGTACTTTGCGTCACTTGGCCCTCCACTTTACCGGTGGCGGGATTATAAATATCAGCTGTTTGATTACTGGAACTTAACGATGCTTTCCCACCAATAAAGTTGCCCACGATTCTCATGTCTCACCCTCTTCTTAATAGCCGTTATCGCAAGGGTCATTGAAATGGCTAAAGGCCAGACACCTAACGGACCATGCACTCAATCAGAAAGGGTTATCTTGTCGTTGTACCAAGATAGCCCGCAAGGCGACCAGCCGCCAAAAAGGCGAATCAACCAGCCGATATGCAGACTTTATTCTATTGAAAAAAAAGTTTCAAATAACTTTCTTTAGAAATTTTATTTTGTGCGATGCTTCGCAAGTTCCTGCAAGCAGCTTAAGTCACTATCAAAAAACTCAGAGTCCTTACGCAATGCGCCCATCCTCCTGCAATTTCTCATCTTTCTACCTGAAACAAGCTGCTAATGTTAAAAAAACAAATAGACTAAATTCATTTTTTATTGGCTTAACGAACCTGGGATCGCTGTTTTTTAGCTTGATATTTGAGCTGGATCGAAAAATTTATATTCCGTTATTTAATAAAAACGAAATGAATGTTCTTATTCTAAACAGGATGCACGTTACTTCAATCCAACTCTTGCCCTGCCTAATCACCTCAACAGGTTTATGCAGCAGATTGGCGACAAGGGACATTAAACGGAGTTTTTATGGCATATCAGCAAAGAAGGAATACCGGCTATGTGTTACGGATCTGCGGCATTGCTGCTCTCGGTGGCATCTTATTCGGCTATGACACTGCAGTTATCTCTGGTGCAATAGATTCACTGAAAAGTTACTTTAACCTTAGCCCTGCAGAAACAGGATGGGCCGTCTCCAATGTGGTCATTGGTTGTATTATCGGTGCCTTTATCTCCGGCCCCATTGCTGGGCGCTGGGGGCGTAAAAAAGCCCTGATGCTAGCCGCTGCTCTTTTTACGATTTCGGCTATTGGTGCGGCATTGGCAACCACTTTCACGGTCTTTGTTATCTACCGAATTATCGGTGGGTTGGCGGTCGGTTTAGCCTCCACGGTTTCCCCTATGTATATGTCTGAAGTCTCACCTAAAAATATGCGAGGGCGGGCGCTCAGCATGCAGCAATTTGCCATTGTATTTGGGCAAATCGTGATTTTTTACGTCAACTATAAAATTGCTAGCCAAGCCACCGAGCTCTGGTTGATCGAATACGGCTGGCGTTGGATGATTGGTTCGGCGGTTATTCCCTGCGCACTATTTTGCATTTTTGTCTTCTTTATCCCTGAATCCCCACGCTGGAGCGTGATGGTGGGCAGGGAAGATCAAGCATTAGCGATGCTCACAAAAGTTTCCAATGCTAACCATGCTCAGAACGTTCTAAACGAAATAAAAATGTCTTTGGCAGAAGATAAGCAACAACATAAAAATCGGTTGAACTATCGTGATTACCGAGTGCGCTTCATTATTTTTGTTGGCTGTATGCTGGCAATGCTGCAACAAGTGACTGGCGTCAATGTCATGATGTATTACGCGCCGGTCGTGCTGAAAGTGGTCACGGGCAACATGCAAGAAGCTCTATTCCAAACCATCTGGCTTGGCGTGCTTCAATTAGTCGGTTCAATTATCGGTGCCATGTTGATGGATCGAATGGGCCGCTTACCACTGATGCGCTTTGGCACCATTGGCACCATCCTTGGATTACTGATCACCTCATTCGCCCTCTTCAATCAGTCGACTGGTTACCTCGCGTTATTTGGCATGCTGTTCTTCATGATTTTCTATGCACTTTCATGGGGGGTGGGAACTTGGGTGCTGATTTCTGAGATCTTCCCCAACCGCATGCGAGCTCAAGGCATGAGTATTGCCGTCGGTTGTATGTGGGTGGCGAACTTTGCTGTTTCACAAAGCTTCCCGATGATGAATGACCAGCCGTACCTCTCATCACAATTCCATGGTGCCTTTCCCATGTGGATTTTCGCTATCTGCTGTTTATTCAGCTATTGGTTTATTTGCCGCTTTGTGCCTGAAACCAAAGGGGTTGCATTGGAGCATATGGAGGAAGCGATGCTGGCTAAGCGGACAAAAAAATCACGGACAGAGACAACACCGATCATTCACAGTGAGAGTAAATAATTCCTTTTATCAGACGGTCAGGGCTTCGCACTGATGATCACTCAACCATTCTTTTCCGAGTTTCACGGCTCGGAAAAGAAAGCTATCCCAAGCCTCTATTTTGGTAGGAGTAAGTACAATGTTTATTGCACCCGACCGTTTCTGTATTAATCGCAAAATCGCGCCCAACTTAAGTATTGAGCGTTTTTTCCGTCTAGTGAGAAAATGTGGGTTAAGTAAGGTTGAGTTACGTAATGACATGTCTAGTGGGAAAGTGACTGATGAGTTAACAACGACACAGTTGAATGCATTGGCTGATGAATATGAAATTGAAATTGTCACCATCAATGCTTTGCAATACTTCAATCTACCCGAGCACCGGCCTGCACTGCTGTTAGAGGCAGAAAGTATGCTTAAGCAAGCACAAGCGATTCATTGTCATGGCATCATTTTGTGCCCGAACTGCAACGCCAGCGATCGGCGATCAGCGCAGCAAAAAGAGCAAGATACATTGGATGCCCTACAGCTGCTGGCTCCACTCTTTAAAAAATATCAGATAACTGGGTTAGTAGAACCTTTAGGATTCGGCATAAGCTCATTGCGTTCTCACTTACTCGCGCAGTCCATCATCCGCAAATCTGCTTCACCCTATAAAATAGTTTTGGATACTTTTCACTACTATCTGAGTGATATGACTCAAGCTGAATTTGATGCCCATATTGACGTCGACATTCTGGGTTTGGTGCATATATCTGGTGTCGAAGAGACCAGATTGAAATCAACATTGACTGATGAAGACCGCATTATGCTTAGCGATCATGATAAGTTGAACAGTAAGCAACAGGTGGCAAATCTTGAGCGGCTGGGTTATCAGGGCATCTACGCTTTTGAGCCGTTCTCATCACAGTTGAACACTTGGTCAGAGGCTGACATTGAAAGAGAAATTCGCCAGAGCATGGCCTATTTGCAAAGTTAATACACCCAGCAAACAGGCCTAACGAACAGTAACCTTTGCTGACGCTGATGATTTGGCTGTACCTGTTATTGTTATTGTTACGTGCCAGCGCAGGGGCTAGAACTGAGTGCCACAGATATAACGAGAGCGAGGTTTTCGGGATGCCTAGCGCCAATTAGGTCTCCCGAAATACTCATCATTAAGCACGGCGGCTACTCCATCTGACTGCCAAGCTAGCAATACCAGCGATGCTGATAAGGGCAACAACCCCCGCCCACCCTATTTGTTCTAAAATCAAACTCCCCAATGCAGAACCCACGGCCATACCCACAAATACACCAGTAAAAAGTAGAGCATTAAGCCGGCTACGCGCTGCAGGTTCTAGGCTGTAAATAATCGTTTGATGTGCAACCAATGTTGCCTGAACACCAAAATCAAACCCAATCGCGCTGATGACAATAAGCCCTATTTGCATATGAAATGGCAATAGCGGTAACAGGAACAGAGCAGCAAAGGATACCGTTGCCAGCCCCGTGCCAATCAAGGTAACAACTTGCGGCCCGCGGCGATCGGCGAGCGTACCGGCTAAAGGTGCGGCTAATGCACCCGCTGCGCCAGCCAGACCAAATGCCCCAGCAACAGCACTCCCTAGGTGATACGTATCTTGCAGCATCACAGCAAGTGTTGACCAAAATGCACTGAAGCCGACGGACAACAAGCCCTGTGACAGCGCGGCACGGCGCAAATCTTTATACTGAAGCCATAAGTGACTCATTGAGGCGAACAGTGCCGGATAGCTCAACGTTGAGGTGGCTGGGACCTGCGGTAAGCTGCGCCATATCACCAAAGTGATTGCAATAATCGACAGCGACGCCCCCATAAATAATGAGCGCCATCCAAAGTACTCGGCAACAAAACCACTCAACACTCGTGACAGCAAAATGCCCAACAGTAAGCCCGTCATGACCGTACCCACTGTTTTTCCTCGTTGCGCAGCCGACGCCAGCGAGGCGGATGCCGGTACGATATCTTGTGCCATAGTGGCTGCCACTCCGACAATGAGGCTTGTGACCAATAAGCCACTGATATCCTGTACAAACCCACTAAGCAGCAGTGCTACTGTTAGCAAAATACCTTTCAATAAAATGATAATCCGACGATCGTGACGATCACCTAATGGAGCAAGTAACAAAATGCCCAATGCATAACCAATTTGGGTCAATGTCGGTACCATCCCTACCGCGCCTACGCTCGCATGTAGGTCATTTCCCATTACACCCAGTAGTGGTTGGCTGTAATAAATTGATGCAACGCTAAGACCTGCGCCGGTTGCCAACATCAGAACTGTTCGGCCGGAAAGGGTGCGCTCAGCACTTTCTGTTTGGTTAGATGTGGCTTGAATGACTGACATGATGGTTACCTGTAATGATATTGAGCCGCTATTTTTGCGTGCTCTCTTTCATCTTGGTAGTCGCCTAGACAGTAAAATTGTTATACGCTGGGCGTATGACAGAACCCAATGTAGCAAGCATTGACCGTATAGAGTTGATGCAAACATTTATACGTATCGTTGAGGCGGGGAGTTTATCCGGAGCAGCCGTACGCTTGGGGACTAGTCAGCCAACGATTAGCCGACGCTTACAGACACTAGAGCGCCTACTAGGTCTCAAATTACTGCAACGCACGACGCACATCATGAAATTAACCGATGATGGAGAGCGCTGTTATGCCCACGCCAAAGCGTTAGTGAATAGCTGGGATACCATGGCAGATGATCTGCGTGGTGCAACGGATGAACCGAGAGGCTTATTACGCGTTTTGGTACCCCACGCATTTGGCCAAGACCAATTAATCCCACCACTTAATGACTATCTGCATCGTTACCCGAAAATGCGTGTTGAATGGATGCTAAGTGATCGTCGCCCTGATTTTATTGCAGAAGGTATTGATTGTGCCATTCAAGTCGGCGCAGTCACTGACCCTTCTGCTGTGGCCATTTTGTTGGCTGAGATACCACGTATCGTAGTTGCTGCACCCGAGTTAGTGGGCAATAACCCGCTTCCGACACACCCGGAACAACTGCAAAATATTCCATGGTTGGCATTTAACTCGTTCTACCGTCATGAGGTGGTATTGAGCCACAAAGTAGAGGGTGAGATCTATCGTCTCGCGATTCAACCGAAACTGAGTACCGACAGTTTGTATGCGCTGCGTAACGCTGCATTGGCTGGATTAGGCGTAGGAATTGCCTCTACTTGGATGATAAGCGATGACATTGAGCAAGGCCGATTAGTGCACCTAACACCAGATTGGCGAGGGTTACCCTTACCACTGTATTTAGTCTATCCCCACGCCAGCTTTTACCCCGCCAGATTACGAGCATTTCTGGATATTATGCGCCAAGCCATGCCGCACCTGTCTGGAACGCAAAGCCCAAGCCTACCGCAGCGATTGAAAAAGAAAAACAGCGGGAAGTGATGTGGGTGGTCTTGTCGAACATTTCTGGGGATGAGTGGTGCAGTTGGCCAGTAGCTCACAGCCCCTATTATTACCCTGAATGGTATTTAGCTTAAAGGGGCTGCGGCTGTACTTAATGTCCCAACGGTCTTAACGCTCCTTCTCTTCGGTACAAATAAACCAACGCAATGAGTTGCTTATACGCCGATGGAAACAGTGGATTTTGCCTTCATTCTCCAGTGCGATCAGCAATGAACGCGCTGAATAGATACTTTCGCCACATCTATCGGCCAGATCCCGAGTTTTTGGCCATACTTCTACAGGGGGGAGTAACAGCGATTTTTCTATTGCTGCGTATTCTGAGCACATTGTCTTGAGTGCGCTCAGAATCTGTGACTTTCGGATGTCATACTTTTTTAGCTTTTCTTCCATAAAATGATCCTTGCCTTATTGCAAATCAATCGCTTGATACCGATAAGCCATGCTCTGCCCGCTCACTGTTTCTGCGCAAAATCCGATTTAGAAGTAAAGAAAGCTCAACAAGGTTCGTCACATCCAATTTCTTAAATATCCTGCTCTTATAAGTGCTAATGGTTTTGATACTCACGCCCAATTCTTCAGCTACTTGTGTCAAAGACTTATCTTGCAGAACTTTATACAAGACATCCTTTTCTCTGCCGGTTAAGCAGTCAATGGACTCGCGCTGATTTTTGTTAAATGCCACGCTATCTGAGGAAACTAGCAGTAAGTCTTTGGAAGGAAAGAAAATATAATCATGGATAACCGCATCTATTGCGGCATTGAGACAGGACATTCTGGCCTTCTTGGAGACTAAGCCCGATGCTCCCGCCTGTACACAACAAGCAGAATAATATTCGGTAGGCTGGGAAGTAATGATCAATATTTTTGATGACGCAGAGGTGATTCGAATTAAGTTTTTGATTAGGGTATCTATTGCTGTGACTCGGGAGGGAATATCTAGAGTTATGATTTCTGGTTTTTGTTCTGATGCCATTTTTAATAACTCGACTTCCGATCCAGTATCAAAAACAGAGAAACCTCTGGCCGTTAGTAATGTTCTGAGCGTATTCCTAATTAACGGGTGTCTGTCAAAAACTAAAGCGTTACCTGTTTCCATGGGCAAACTCCAATATATTTATAAAAGAATTATAAAGATTTCTGTTGAATCATCTTCAACTGCGGTGGATAGACGATTTCAGCCATGTCATGGAGATTGGGAGAGGTTCTGTCATCTGTTCATAGTGATTAACGCAGATATCATGAGTAAAGAAAGAGAAGGTATCAGAGAAAAATAAATATCTCCTTTTGTCGTCACATGAAGACAACAAGTTACTCCTCATGATAATACATCCCTAAGGGTAATCGCGAATCTTCGCCATTCACATCAATATCGGGGAAACAGCAATGACCAGTTAACACTGCATCAATGGCACCGTCCAGATTATAAAGAGCATCTTTTTTATAGACATAGCCATTGACGCCTATCTCCAGACATCTCTTAATAAAAAATGTAGGAAGTAAGGAACTGAATACCAATACTTTAGACGTAGGAGACAACTGCCTGATTTTTTTTATATAGTTTAGCCCCAAGCACCCCTGCATAAGGATGTCTAAAATAATGAGATTAGGCTTATAGGTAGATATTAATTTGAGCGTTTTTTTTTGGCATCCTGTATCCAAAAACTGCCAACCTCTCTTTACAATCAGATTTTTCACTGCATATCTGATTAAAGGATGCTCATCAAAAACCAAAATGAGTACGTTATTCACGGTCTACCTCCGAAAGACAATATAATTTATCTAATTGAAATGATTTATTTTTTTAAAATTATGAAAGAAGTTTCTGCATGCTCACCAAACAACCTCTCTGATTAAGTACCTTGACCTACCAGTATTGATGTAGCGACTGAAAATAGGAGTGGTTTCATCATTACTATATTCCGGTGAGTAGAAGTGATTATCGACAACATGCAAATTTGAAAGAGCAATTAGTGATTTCATCAAATTGCTTGTGAAGTAAGTTTATTAGCGATAATCATAAAATTAAGTTTTATGCATAGAAACAGAAGGGATATCAGCCATTTTATTAAAGATGCACCGAAATCCTATATTTTAATATTAATCATTCAAACCCTAAAATCTGTCCGCTCGGAGATTCCCCCTCCATCTAAAATAGTATTTATTAAGAGTAAAATTGAGATCATTAAGCAATTCCGATTTGCAGTATATTCGATTTTAAATTCCGCTTCAACGATAATTTTCCACTTAAAGAACTAACAAAATACAATTAATTAGATTAATTGACTTAATTAATCATCAAAAAAAGAATATGTTGTTTTGGTTTTATCTATTACAAAGTGCATTGTATCGCATAGTAACTACCAACTTAGAATAATTAATTATTAAGAATATTCTTGGATTATTTTCCACATAGGAGAGGGGAAGAGATATCTTTAATTAGTCATTCTATATCTTAATTTTCCTTGCCATCGTTCTATTCAATTTAAGAAACAGAAAAAAACATTACCTATATACAACAACAAATAGTATAAACACCCTAAAAATAGAATGTTGCGACACAATATAATGTTTTTAAGTCATAAGCGATGAATCTCACTTCGTATTTAATCTATTTGTTTCGTTATTAACCAACCTGTGATTTATATAATGCAACCTGAATATTCACTAGTAACTTACTTTATTCATACATTTGAATTGACTGATAAATAAGCGAGTTGATGACGATATCAAACATAGTCAACCATAGGTAGGAGGAGACAGAAGGTGCAGTACTCGTACTACTTGCATTCGACGACCTGCACCAGCACGGTAGGCATTAACAGTGGTGTCATCATCCGAGCAGATCCCCACAGGCATATCGCTTAGAAAGCTGAGTTGAGCCGATGTAAACCTGATCGATGACTTTTGTAGCTTATAAATTCTTTTATTATCTTTACTTCAAAGCTGCCAATGCTTGCGCACAGGCCCAGGCTGAACTCCATGCCCATTGGAAGTTATAACCACCCAACCAACCTGTGACATCAACCACTTCACCAATAAAGTATAACCCCGGCACTTTTTGGGCCTCCATCGTCTTGGAGGAAAGCGCTTGGGTATCTACGCCGCCAATCGTGACCTCAGCAGTACGGTAACCCTCGGTTCCATTGGGCTGCACTTGCCATTGCTGAAGATGGGCCACCAGCGCCGCCTGCTGCGGTACATTTAATTGCTTCAGCGTGACATCAGGCAATTGTTCCAATGTCTGTAGGCACTCCACCAGACGCTTAGGCAATAGCTGAGCCAATGTGTTTTTTAACGTTTGATTAGGGTGCGCTTGTCGCTCACTATTCAAGAAAGCGTCTAGGTCAGTGTCAGGAAGTAAGTTAATGCTCACATACTCACCAGCCTGCCAATAGCTTGAAAGTTGCAATATCGCGGGGCCAGAAAGCCCACGATGAGTGAATAAAATACTTTCGCGGAAACTCACACCATTCTCCGCCGTGACCACCGCTGGAACTGAAACGCCCGAGAGTGTTTGTAGATGATCCAGTAAGGGCTTATGTAAGGTAAAAGGCACTAATGCCGCGCGAGTCGGCAAAACGTTCAAACCAAACTGCTCTGCCAGCTTATAGCCAAACGGGGAAGCGCCAAGGCCAGGCATGGATAACCCGCCTGAAGCCACGACAAGTGAGTGAGCGCTTACTTCATCGCCATTGATATTGAGCACAAAACCGTTTTCCGTTTTTACCACTGACAGTACATCACTGCGCAGCCGGATCGTCACCTGACCCAATTCACACTCTTTCAGCAATAGCGTGACGACTTGCTGAGCAGAATCATCACAGAAGAGTTGTCCCAGCGTTTTTTCATGCCAAGCGATACCATGGCGATTCATTAGATCGATAAAATCCCATTGGGTATAGCGTGCTAAAGCAGACTTACAAAAATGAGGATTCTGCGACAGGTAGGCGGCAGGTTCTACGTACAGATTAGTGAAATTGCAGCGACCACCACCGGACATCAAAATTTTGCGCCCCGCTTTTTTGCCGTTATCAACCAATAACACTCGACGCCCTGCTTGTCCGGCTTGAGCCGCACAAAATAGCCCCGCAGCACCTGCACCTATCACTACCACATCAAACTGTTCCACACAGAGCCTCATTGAGTAAATTCTTCATTGCTGTCAATTTGCGCGCCTTCGGCTTATTTTTAGACAATTTAAGTCATTCAACCGACAAAATAGCGGAGGGGGATTGTAAGTCGCGCTCCAAAAGATCGCCATAGTAAGAAAATGTCTCATACGGTAAAATTAAGTAACTTGCTGATATAACATACATATGTTGTTTAAAAAGCGCAGTTCGTCTGCGGCCATGTCAAAAAAAGGTCATATTTTCCTTTTCCCCACCCCCCATTGTCACTGATAATGCGCCGCGTTCATGTCCACTAACTGGCGTAACGCTTATGCTACATCTTTTCGCTGGCCTGGATTTCCATACCGGCCTAATGTTAGTTCTTGCTTTGATGTTCGTGCTGTTTTACGAAGCCATTAATGGCTTTCATGATACAGCCAATGCGGTTGCGACCGTAATCTATACCCGTGCCATGCGTTCACAAGTTGCTGTTGTGATGGCGGGGGTGTTTAACTTCCTCGGCGTGATGCTGGGCGGTTTGAGCGTGGCCTATGCCATTGTTCATTTATTGCCTACTGATCTGCTGTTAAACGTTAGTTCGGCACATGGGTTGGCTATGGTCTTCTCAATGCTGCTGGCCGCGATTATCTGGAATTTGGGGACTTGGTATTTCGGTATCCCGGCTTCCAGTTCTCATACGCTGATTGGTGCGATCATCGGTATTGGTTTAACCAATGCATTAATGACCAGTACATCTGTGGTAGATGCACTGAACGTTCCTAAGATGATCCAAATCTTCCTGTCATTAATCTTATCCCCGATAGTGGGTCTGGTTATTGCCGGTTTGATGGTGTTCCTACTACGTCGTTACTGGAACGGGACCAAGAAGCAGCAACGTATTCACCTGACACCTGCCGAACGTGAAAAGAAAGACGGTAAACGTAAACCGCCATTCTGGACCCGTACTGCACTGATTATTTCCGCTATCGGCGTGAGTTTCTCTCATGGCGCTAACGATGGTCAGAAAGGGATTGGCTTGATCATGCTGGTACTAATCGGCGTGGCTCCGGCTGGGTTTGTCGTGAATATGAATGCGACCGGTTATGATATTGCCCGCACCCGCGATGCAGTGACTAATCTGCAACACTTTTATCAGCAACACGTTGAGGTATTGCCTCATGCTGTTGCGTTGAAACCGCTGGTACCGGCTCCAGAAACTCTGCCGGATACCCCTGCACAATTCCACTGTGATAGCTCGCGCGCCATGATAGCCATTGATCATGCGCAAACGCTGCTGGCTAATCTGCAAAGCTATGACGACCTGACGGTTGATCAACGCAGCCATATGCGTCGCTTGCTAATGTGTGTAGCAGAAACAGCAGGGACTGTTGCCAAGCTGCCAGAGACCAGTGCACAAGACCGTCGTTTCCTCAACAATCTGCGTACAGATTTGTTAGAAACCGTGGAATACGCACCGACCTGGATTATCGTTGCCGTTGCTCTGGCCCTCTCTTTGGGGACCATGATTGGCTGGAAACGTGTTGCTGTCACCATCGGTGAAAAAATCGGTAAGAAAGGCATGACCTACGCGCAAGGGGTTTCTGCTCAGATGACTGCGGCGGTTTCCATCGGGATTGCGAGTTATACTGGGATGCCAGTATCAACCACGCAAGTGCTTTCTTCCGCTGTTGCTGGGACGATGTTAGTCGATGGCGGCGGTGTACAGAGTAAGACGGTGAAGAACATTATGTTGGCTTGGGTGTTAACTCTTCCAATCTCTATTCTTCTTTCCGGTGGGTTGTACTGGGTAGCGCTGAAGTTCATTTAAGCACAACTACAGTAGGCTATAAGTAAAAAGGCGGCCTAATCAGGTCGCCTTTTTAATCACTACTCTGCCCGTATTTCATGCTAATACCACAATATTAACCCCATCAGACTCACCACAACCAAGCCACATAATGCACTGGTCAGTATGAATTGCCCACGCAACCGCTCACAGCGGCGGATAAACTCTGGATCATGATGATCGAGATAGCGTTGACCAAAAATGTAACCCACTAATCTAATCTGCTTGCTCGGCTGACCATGGGAGGTAAAGAATCCACCACCATCAACATATTGATACAGCAACGGGTCGCAGCCACGTAATACCACTAACAAAGCACGTAATGATGAGTAATAGCGTGCCATATTAATCACACATACCACACATAAAGCCCAAAAAAGCGCGACGGTACTGATCATAATTATCCTCCCAGCGATTTCTCACGCATTGTTCACAGAACCTTTGCGCTATCGCTCACTCTAGCCGATACAAACACCCCCAGGGCTCAACAACTACCCTCTAGTTCGCTTTCTTACTGTTATTCGATGTGCCATTTGCTCGACACACTATCCGAACGTGTAGGACTCCCTTTATGAGTGTAGGAAATGAATTGGGAAATAGCCTGATAATCTCTAAATTAAGTCTATTTAGGCATTTGTTAAGTATCGATTAGCATTAACTTATATCGAATTTATCAGCTTAAAATCCGCTTTCAACACATCAAAATGACAAAATGATTAATTCCTCTTAACTAAAAAGAATATATTTGGCTGCTGTTTTCACTAAATTATATTTGCATCACAAATATGAAATTCCATTCATTCAGATGTGTTATCAGCGCTATACTTAAGACAATGATCTACTTTAAATTCTGGTTATCGGATGGCAAAATTGGGTTATGCCTCAGCGAGAATTGAGGTCAAATGACATACGGTTACTTTAGTGATCATCGTCAAAACAGTGTGTTGTGATCCGTGAAACACTTCAGTTAGGGGTCACAATGCTAGTATGTAGATATCGTGTTAGCACCCGTTCAACAGGTTGAATGTTTGCTTACCCATTAATTAACATTATGGAAGGAGTTTACTTATGGCTTACAAACACATTCTGATTGCGGTTGACCTATCTCCGGAAAGTAAGGTGTTGGTGGAAAAGGCGGTCTCCATGGCCAAACCGTACAATGCCAAAGTTTCCTTGATCCATGTCGATGTTAACTACTCTGATCTTTATACCGGCTTGATTGACGTTAATCTTGGCGATATGCAAAAACGCATCTCAGAAGAAACCCACAACGCACTGACTGAGCTTTCTCAAAATGCAGGCTATCCTATTGAGCAAACCCTCAGCGGTAGTGGTGATTTGGGTCAGGTCTTGGTCGATGCGATTAAGAAATATGACATGGACTTGGTACTATGCGGCCATCATCAGGACTTCTGGAGTAAGTTGATGTCCTCAGCTCGCCAGCTGATCAATACCGTGCATGTCGATATGCTGATCGTGCCTCTGCGCGATGATGAAAATGGTGAAGACGATTAAGCACGCCATTAGGCTTAACGTTGTTACCCTTCACGCCCGCCTTTCGCGGGCGTTTTTTATTGTGCTGTTGATAGGCCTGACCACCTTCCCCACTCATTGATAATCACGCTAACTTTTTCTCAAAATCCCTTGCTGTATGAATATAAAGCAGTGATATAGTCGACGATGCACAACATCGTCTCCTTACTTTGTTTGATAAAAATAATACTGAGAAATGATCGTAAGGAGAGTCTTAATTTGTACAAGGAATGATTAGTAATGAATGATTTAAACTCTCTGGAGTCGTTTTTAGAATCGTTACAACAACGTGATGCCAATCAACCAGAATATCTCCAAGCGGTACGTGAGGTGTTCACCTCGCTTTGGCCCTTTCTGGAACAGAACCCACATTACCGTGAACAGAGCCTACTGGAGCGCTTAGTCGAACCAGAGCGGGTGATTCAATTCCGTGTGGCTTGGACGGACGATCAAGGCAAAGTGCAAGTTAACCGTGCTTGGCGCGTTCAGTTTAGCTCTGCAATTGGTCCTTTTAAGGGGGGGATGCGCTTCCACCCATCAGTCAACTTATCAATTCTTAAGTTCCTCGGCTTTGAACAAACGTTCAAAAATGCCCTGACCACATTACCAATGGGTGGCGGTAAAGGCGGTTCTGACTTTAATCCAAAAGGTAAAAGTCAGGCTGAAGTCATGCGTTTTTGTCAGGCACTGATGACCGAACTGTATCGCCATCTTGGCCCAGATACGGATGTCCCAGCAGGTGATATTGGCGTTGGTGGCCGTGAAGTAGCCTTTATGTCCGGCATGATGAAAAAACTGTCAAATAACACCGCTTGTGTCTTCACCGGTAAAGGGCTGTCCTTCGGGGGGAGTTTGATTCGCCCAGAGGCAACAGGCTACGGCTTGGTGTATTTCACCGATGCGATGTTAAAACGCCATGGTTTAGGTTTTGAAGGCCGCAAAGTGTCCGTCTCTGGTGCAGGGAATGTCGCGCAATATACCATTGAGAAAGCGATGGAGTTGGGCGCCAGAGTCATTACTGCCTCGGATTCAGGC
The DNA here is from genome assembly GCF_003048255.1 of Yersinia massiliensis. Lineage (NCBI taxonomy): Bacteria > Pseudomonadati > Pseudomonadota > Gammaproteobacteria > Enterobacterales > Yersiniaceae > Yersinia > Yersinia massiliensis. The sequence goes on along the minus strand of NZ_CP028487.1, from coordinate 129,773 downwards.
GGCACTGTGGTTGACGAAGCGGGCTTTACACCAGAAAAATTAGCCCATTTATCTGAAATTAAGAACAAACGTTATGGCCGCATTGAAGACTATGCCCGTGAACGTAATCTGGTTTATTTGGCGGACCAACAGCCATGGAGCGTCCCCGTTGATATCGCCTTGCCTTGCGCGACGCAGAATGAACTAGACTTGCCGGCGGCGCGTCAGTTGATTGCTAATGGCGTGAAAGCCGTGGCCGAAGGCGCAAATATGCCAACGACTATTCAGGCAACGGATGCATTCTTGGAAGCAGGCGTTCTCTTCGCGCCGGGTAAAGCCGCGAATGCAGGGGGAGTGGCAACATCTGGTCTGGAAATGGCGCAGAATGCAGCTCGCTTGAGTTGGAAGTCTGAGAAAGTCGATGTGCGACTGCATCACATCATGCTGGATATTCACCAGTCATGTGTTGAGTACGGTGGTGAAGGTAAGCAAACCCACTATGTACACGGTGCAAACATTGCCGCCTTTGTCAAAGTGGCAGATGCTATGTTGGCCCAAGGCGTACTATAAATAATACAAAATGACCCCATATTCTTTATGAAACATAAATAAAGAATATGGGCATTCATATATATAATGATTTATAATTTTAAGTATAATAATTTTGCAAACAATTTAAGACGCCATTCATTCAAAAAGTAAAATTCATTGCTAATATACTGACCTATTTTTATGCACAAGTATCATGTTATCTAATAAGGTCAAGTTAGTTATGCGCACCACCTATGAGCACAATAGTTATAATATTTCAACAGATCAACAAACACGTATAGCTTACAAAAATAAGGTAAAAGAAGAAATAGCAAAAGAAATAGTGACTGAATACACTTTGAATGGTCGAAAGCAATATGGAATGAGTACTAGGTTAACATTTTCATTTACTCATCCAACAGATAAAGGAATGATCCACAGGCTTAGAGGTAATCTAATCTCGTTATTTAGTCCATTACAGACTTTATTCGCCGAAAAACTAATGCAGTCCTGGTCTGATGTAGCTAACATTTCATATTCTAAATCATCAGGAGATGATGATGTAAATATCGGGTTTTATAATTTTTTTCAAGAGTCTAGTTTAGCTGGTATCGCCCATTTCCCGAACCACTCGAAATTTGGAGTAGTAAATATCAATAGGTTTTACGGCTCAAATGACAACCCTACGTATCTAAATTTCGGAGGTCATGTATTAGCTCATGAAATAGGGCATTCTTTTGGGCTAATACATACCCACAATTTAAAAAACACGCCGAAACATCAGCAACACACTCAACAAGTCAGCATCATGAGTTACCTTTCAGAACAGGCATCAGGTGCGGATTATGGTAAATTCACTCCCTCCACACCACAACTATATGATATCGCCGCAATCCAATACCTCTATGGGGCAAACATGAATACCCGCACTGGCGATACCGTCTATGGCTTCAACTCTAATAGTGAAAGAGAGTTTCTTTCGGCAAACGTAGCATCAGATAAGTTGATATTTTGTGTTTGGGATGCGGGTGGCATTGATACATTCGATTTCTCCGGATATAGCGAGAATCAAAATATTAACCTTCTGGAAATGAGTTTTTCGGATGTCGGTGGACTAATGGGGAATATCTCAATTGCTGCGGATGTTGTAATTGAAAATGCCATTGGCGGCAGTGGAGATGATAAATTACATGGCAACGAGACGGATAATACTCTGACCGGCGGTGCTGGTGCCGATCAGTTGTGGGGTAATGGAGGAAATAATATCTTCCGCTACAACAGAACGAGCGATTCCATCTCGACACGCCCAGATACCCTACATGACTTTAAATCAGATAAAGATAAAATTGATTTATCACCTATCTTGTTTGGTAGCAGCGGCATTGCGCTTGTTGATAGATTCAGTTCTAGTGATCAAACGGAAATAATACAAAAATATAATGAAATAAAAGATATAACTTATCTCATGATTGATTTTGATAATAATGTGCATGAAACCGACATGATGATTTCGCTTATTGGCAAACATCAACTGACAATCAATAATTTTATTGTTAGCCCACAACTGACTGCGTAATAACTTATCAATATTCAAATTCAGGCTAGCAACTTTATCGTGAGGTAGCCTGAAATTGAAATAAAGAGTGGCTAAGGTAAGTAGAGATCAAAACGGTGGCTTTTCGTCGTCACCGCTGCCTGAGCCGCAATTCCCGCTAAAGGTTCGGCATAATCGGGCCGCTTAACCACCACCCGCTTAGTCGCCAGCGCTCGGGCCGGAGCTAACAAACCATCAGCATCTTCATCTGCGCCCACCAGCGATTGGAACACCCGCATCTCCTTTTTAACCAAGGCGCTTTTTTGCCGGTGCGGGTACATCGGATCGAGATAAACCACTTCTGGCCGAGGTTCAATCGCCGCGAGTGACGTCAGGCTGGAAGCGTGCAGCAGTGTTAAGCGCTCGCGTAACCAAGGACCAATTTCAGCATCCTGATACCCACGGCGCAAACCATCCTCTAGCAAAGCAGCCACCACCGGATGACGTTCTAGCATTTGCACATGACAGCCTAGCGATGCCAATACGAAAGCATCCCGCCCCAAGCCTGCCGTAGCATCAACCACCCGAGGAAGATAACCTTTTTTAATCCCTACCGCTTTAGCGACCGCTTCACCCCGCCCACCGCCGAACTTGCGACGATGAGCCTGGGTGCCAGCAACAAAATCAACATAAATGCCGCCCAGTTTTGGCTCATCTCGTTTGCGCAATTCAAGACGCTCAGGTGTCAACACCAGCGCCATAACGGCTTGATCATCAGAGACTAACCCCCAACGTTCAGCCAGAATAGACAAGGCGCCGGTATCGGCGCCTGCTTCAGACAATAGACAAATACTTACCTGTGACACATTCTAGCCCTTGATACCGTAATGGCGCAGCATAGCATCCAACTGCGGCTCACGGCCACGGAAGCGCTTGAACAACGTCATTGGCTCTTCTGAGCCGCCACGGGACAGAATTTCATCGAGGAAGGATTGCCCCGTTGCTGCGTTGAAAATCCCTTCTTCTTCAAAGCGCGAGAACGCATCAGCCGAAAGTACTTCCGCCCACAGATAGCTGTAATAACCGGCGGCATACCCCCCAGCAAAGATATGGCTAAAGGCATGTGGGAAGCGGCCCCACGTTGGCGATGGCACAACCGCGACCTGTTTTTTCACTTCATACAAGATCGGCAAGATCTGTGCGCCCGTCAGTGGATCGAACTCGTAATGCATACGGAAATCAAACAGCCCAAACTCCAGTTGGCGTAAAATAAACAGCGCTGCTTGGTAGTTTTTCGCCGCCAGCAGTTTATCTAGCATCTCTTGCGGCAACGGTTCGTGAGTTTCGTAATGACCCGAAATAAATGCCAGCGCTTCCGGCTCCCAGCACCAGTTTTCCATAAACTGGCTTGGTAATTCGACCGCATCCCACGGCACGCCATTGATACCCGACACACCCGCTGTATCAATTTTGGTCAACATATGATGCAAGCCATGGCCAAATTCATGGAACAGCGTGGTGACTTCGTTATGGGTAAAGAGCGCCGGTTTACCGCCGACTGGCCCGTTAAAGTTACAGGTCAGGTAGGCCACGGGTTTTTGTAACTGGCCGTTCGCCAAACGCAGGCTGCCGACACAATCATCCATCCAAGCTCCGCCGCGCTTATGCTCACGGGCATACAAATCAAGATAGAAGCTGCCACGCAGATCGCCACTGGCGTCATAGAGTTCGAAGAAACGCACATCTGGATGCCAAGTATCGACATCGTGGCGCTCTTTCGCGGTGATCCCGTAAATGCGTTTAACCACTTCAAACAGCCCTTCAACCACACGCTGTTCTGGGAAATAGGGCCGCAATTGTTCATCGCTGATGGAGAACAAGTGCTGTTTTTGTTTCTCGGAATAATAGGTAATATCCCAAGCCGCTAACTCACTGACGCCATACTGTTTTTCAGCAAATGCCTGTAACTGTGCCAGCTCTTGCTCCGCCTGTGGGCGGGCGCGTTTCGCCAAATCATTTAAGAAGCCCAATACCTGCTGTGGGTTCTCGGCCATTTTGGTCGCCAGCGATTTATCGGCATAGCTATTAAAGCCCAGTAGCTGTGCCAATTCATGGCGTAACGTGAGGATTTCAGCCATGATTTCGCTGTTATCCCACTTACCTGCATTTGGCCCTTGATCAGAGGCGCGAGTTGCAAAGGCGCGATACATCTCTTCGCGCAGTTCGGCGTTATCGGCGTAAGTCAGCACGGGCAAATAACTTGGCATATCCAGCGTCAACAACCAGCCATCTTGCTCTTTGGCTTCTGCCATCGCTTTAGCGGCAGCTAATGCGCTCTCTGGCAGCCCTTTAAGTTGCTCGACATCGGTAATCAGCTTGCTCCAACCCATAGTGGCATCAAGCACGTTATTGCTATAAGTCGAGCCTAATTCAGACAGGCGAGCCACAATTTCGCCATAGCGTTTTTGCTGCTCAGGTGCCAGACCAATACCGGACAACTGGAAGTCGCGCAGTGCGTTTTCAACAGCTTTGCGCTGCGGGGCCGTCAACGCATCAAACCCTGGCCCTTCTTTCAGGCTGACATAGGCTTGATACAAACCTTTGTGTTGCCCGACCCAAGTGCCGTATTCCGACAGCAGCGGCAGGCTTTGTTCATAAGCAGTCCGTAATTCCGGACTATTCTTCACGGAGTTTAAATGCCCAACCGGTGACCAGATCCGTGATAAGCGGTCATCTGTTTCAGCCAATGGTTGGCACAGGTTATCCCAAGTGAAAGGCCCTGATTGGGCAACAACCCGCTCCACCGTTTGACGGCATTCATCCAGAGCGGATTTCACCGCAGGCACGATATCTTCAGGGCGAATAGCAGAAAATGGCGGCAGGGAGAACGGGGTCAACAGCGGATTTGTCATAGGGCAGTCCTAATTATAATTTTGAATGCCAGCGCCAGAACGGGTCCAGCGCCGGAAAATAAGTGATGAATGAATAATTAACATGAGGTCTGTTCGCGTAAAAATCAATGGCACCCAGCCCCAACTCGCTAATCAAAAATCTCAATGAGCTTAAATTCTTCAAAGACCAGCAACATTTCAGGCGAGAAATCCCCCTCACGGGTAAAAAAGGCCTGATGCTCCTTCTGCCAGTACGCCAGACTTTTATCACCCTCCCCCTCTTTCGCGGCCATCTCTGCGGTCACATCGCAAAAACGTACCAGCGTTAAGGCCACTGTCTGGATAACACAAACCGGCTCATTGCGGCTATTCAAGACAATATTATGATCGCCAATGCCCGGCGAAGCCACTGACTTATAGGCCGCATAAGAGCCGCATGTCGCTGTTTTAGCACCACTAATGACCAGTTGTGCCAGTTCATCTGCCATTTCAGGGCTATCACCAAACGCCCACTGCAAGGCATCAGGGTATCGCTGTGCGATTATCTTGTTATTCATTCTCTTCCCTAGGGTATCTCGATAAAATATTCACCGAATGATGCGTTATTCAGCGCAATTTAATGCTTTTCACTTTTTATCCATCAGACAGTTTATACTAGTGGCCATAATGTGTTGGCTGCGGTGTCTGACGATGATGTTTTGTTGCATTCACAGAGAAAGGCCGCAATAAGCACAGCCGCAATGTAAAAAATCTCAATTGGTTAAAATAATATGCTCAGTTACCGCCATAGTTTTCACGCTGGCAACCATGCCGACGTCCTTAAACATACCGTTCAAAGCCTGATTATTGAGTCTTTGAAAGAGAAAGAAAAACCCTTTCTGTATTTGGATACCCACGCGGGTGCCGGTCGCTACCAACTGAGTGGTGAGCATGCAGAACGCACGGGTGAATACCTTGAGGGCATCGGCAAATTGTGGCAACGCGATGACTTACCGGAAGATTTAGCCCCGTACATGAGCGCTATCCACTATTTTAACCGTGCCGAGAAGTTGCGTTATTACCCAGGCTCACCATTGATCGCACGCCATTTATTGCGTGAAGATGACAGAATTCATCTGACCGAACTGCACCCGAGCGATTATCCGTTGCTGCGCAATGAATTCGCCAAAGATGAGCGTGCAAAAGTTCAACGTGCCGATGGCTATCAACAGCTTAAGTCGCAGTTACCGCCTGCGTCTCGCCGTGGTTTCATTCTGATTGATCCGCCTTATGAGATGAAAACAGATTATCAGGACGTGGTGAAAGGTATTCAGGAAGGCTATAAGCGCTTTGCAACCGGCACCTATGCTTTATGGTATCCAGTGGTCTTGCGTCAGCAAATCAAACGCTTATTGCGGGATCTCGAAGCCACGGGTATTCGCCGTATTTTGCAAATTGAACTGGCGGTTCGCCCTGACAGCGACCAGCACGGTATGACGGCTTCTGGCATGATTGTGATCAATCCACCTTGGAAACTCGAGCAGCAAATGAACACGCTGCTGCCATGGCTACATAAAGCACTCGTACCGTCCGGCCATGGTCATACACTGGTGAAATGGGTAGTACCTGAATAAGCACAGCCTAAATCAATTGGTCACGCGAATCAGAGCCATTGATGCAACCTTTGCGACAAAACGCGAGTAAGCGTTAAACTCTTAGGCAAATTTTAAACAACTCTACCCTCAGTAATTTGATGGGTGAATATTGGAAATGACCCTGATGACCAAACATTACGACTATCTAGCAATTGGCGGTGGCAGTGGCGGAATTGCGTCGATCAACCGGGCAGCTATGTATGGTAAAAAATGTGCGCTGATCGAAGCTAAACAGCTCGGCGGCACCTGTGTGAATGTCGGTTGTGTACCGAAAAAAGTCATGTGGCATGCTGCGCAAATTGCCGAAGCCATTCATTTGTATGGCCCTGATTACGGCTTTGATACTACCGTGAATCATTTCGATTGGAAGAAACTGGTCGCCAATCGTACTGCTTACATCGATCGTATCCACCAATCTTATGAGCGCGGTTTAGGCAATAATAAGGTGGATGTGATTCAAGGATTCGCACGTTTTGTTGATGCACATACCGTGGAAGTTAACGGTGAAAAAATCACCGCCGATCACATTCTGATCGCCACCGGTGGTCGCCCAAGCCATCCGGATATCCCCGGCGCTGAATATGGTATCGATTCCGATGGTTTCTTTGATTTGGATGAAATGCCAAAACGCGTTGCTGTCGTGGGCGCGGGCTATATCGCGGTCGAAATCGCGGGTGTGCTCAATGGGTTAGGCACCGAAACGCACCTGTTTGTTCGCAAACATGCACCGTTGCGCTCGTTCGATCCGTTGATTGTGGACACACTGCTGGAAGTGATGAACACCGAAGGGCCGACACTGCATACCGAATCTGTTCCTAAAGCGGTTATCAAAAATGCAGATGGCAGCCTAACGCTGCAATTGGAAAATGGCACAGCAGTGACTGTCGATCACCTCATTTGGGCGATTGGCCGTGAACCGGCAACAGACAACCTGAATCTGGCTGCCAGTGGCGTCAAAACCAATGATAAAGGCTATATCGAGGTTGATAAGTTCCAGAATACCAACGTCCCTGGTGTTTATGCTGTCGGTGATAACACCGGTGCAGTTGAACTGACTCCTGTGGCAGTCGCAGCAGGTCGCCGCTTGTCTGAGCGCCTGTTCAACAACAAGCCTGATGAGCATTTGGACTACAGCAATATCCCGACGGTCGTTTTCAGCCACCCACCTATCGGCACCATTGGCCTGACCGAGCCGCAAGCTCGCGAGAAGTTTGGTGACGATCAGGTGAAAGTGTACAAGTCGTCGTTCACGGCAATGTACAGCGCAGTCACTCAGCACCGTCAACCTTGCCGCATGAAGTTAGTCTGCGTGGGCGCAGAAGAGAAGATTGTTGGCATCCATGGTATTGGTTTCGGGATGGATGAGATCCTGCAAGGTTTCGCCGTAGCGGTGAAGATGGGCGCAACCAAGAAAGATTTCGACAACACTGTCGCAATCCACCCAACCGCCGCCGAAGAGTTTGTTACCATGCGCTAAGCGTTATTGGCCGATAAACTTGGGCAAAAAATCGTTAAAGTTATGAACCCTTAGGCATTCTTGGTTACCCTTAGGGTTTGTAGCTTTTAGGAGAATTATGCCGAACGCACCGAAAAACAGCGCCGCACCACTGTCGTCGAGCATTGAATCGGGTAAGAAAGCGATTTCTTATATGACACGGATGACACTGCGAGTGAAAAAATATCCAGCTGTTGCCCACCTTATCCGCGCCACAGATCGTTTTAATGATCGATTAGGTAGCCAGTTTGGGGCTGCTATTACGTATTTTTCGTTTTTGTCACTGATCCCCATTTTGATGGTTTCTTTCGCCGCCGTGGGTTTTGTTCTGGCATCAAACCCTGACCTACTGGCTGAATTAATTAATAAAATCGTGAATACCATCAGTGATCCCTCGCTAGCAGCCACCCTCAAAAATACGGTCAATACCGCTATTCAGCAGCGGACCACGGTCGGGTTGACTGGCTTAGCGATTGCGCTCTATTCCGGTATTAGTTGGATGGGGAATCTACGTGAAGCTATCCGCGCTCAGTCACGGGATATCTGGGAACGTAACCCGCAGGATCAGGAGAAATTCTATTATCGCTATGCCCGCGATTTTGTCTCGCTCATCGGGTTAGTTGTCGCGCTGATTATCACGCTCTCACTGACGTCTATCGCGGGCGCTGCACAATCAGCCATCGTCAATGCATTAGGGCTGGGGGATATTGAATGGCTACGACCTGCCATGACCTTGATTGCAATGTCGATCTCAATAGCGGCTAATTATCTGTTATTTTTATGGATATTCTGGATTCTGCCGCGACATAAACCGAAGAAAAAAGCCTTGCTGCGCGGTACGCTAATTGCGGCTATCGGCTTTGAAATCATCAAATTTATTATGACCATGATGCTGCCACGCCTTGCTAGTTCACCGTCTGGCGCAGCATTTGGTTCCGTGATTGGTTTGATGGCCTTTTTCTACTTCTTTGCTCGATTGACCCTCTTTTGCGCCGCTTGGATAGCCACGGCCCAATATGCTGAGGATGACACCTTACTGCCAAGTTCAGGCGAAAAAACACGTTAGTGCGTTAACCCCCTACCCACTAAGGCCAACACCCCATAATGCTAACTCAGCATCATGGGGTCTGCCCTTGTTTCAAATTTGTCATTACACTGATGGCCCATCATCTAAAGTGAAGGATCACCTATGTCACGTGCGATAAAAAAAACGGAATTTAGAGGGATTATATTGGTGTTGATAGCGATTATTGGACTGTTTGCAGCCTATCAAACGCGCTCTAATCATGCCGATGCATTGTGGCGAATTGTCAGCCAACAATGTGTACCGAATATGGAAGCCAATCATGACTCGCAGCCTTGCATTGAGGTTGATACTCAGGGGGGGTTTGTGGTGTACAAAGATATGCATGGGCCATTGCAATATTTATTGATGCCGACGGCAAAAATCAGCGGTATAGAAAGCCCTCAGATACTCGCGGCCAACAGCCCAAACTACTTTTGGGATGCTTGGCAAGCTCGCCACTTTATGGCTGATAAGTATGGCGCGCCAATTGATGATTCAATTATCTCCCTCACCATTAATTCGCAATTTGGCCGCTCTCAGAATCAGTTACATATTCATATCTCTTGCCTGAAACCAGAGGTAAAAACGGCGCTAGCAGCGCAAGTGGCCGATTTCAGCCCACAATGGCAGCCCTTAGCCGGCGGCCTATTGGGCCATGATTATTTCGTTCGGCGCACCACAGCAATCGAATTACAACATTTAGGCGCGTTTCGCTTACTCGCCGATGAAGTCTCTGGGGCAAAAGACCAGATGGGTAATTATGGTTTAGCCATGACAGCTTTGCCGAACGGTGAATTTTTGCTGCTTGCCAGTAAAACCAGTATGTCGAAGCTACATCGTGCATCAGTGGAGGAGTTGCAGGATCACGCTTGTCAGTTGCTCCCCCAACCACCGATACACTAGCTAATTATTTTTTCTGCTTTATTTTATTCAAAAATGGTGTGCACTGATTCTCTTCAGCTTCGCTGGGGGAAATCAGTGCGAGCAATGCCGCCGCTGGCGTCAGCGCGACCCCTAACACCGCCGCAATGGTGCCTCGGGCGATCAATGGCCCCGCTTTGACTCCCGCATCTGGTTGCTTAAACGTTCCCTTCACATAGAGCGGGGAGCGTAAGGTCAGAATACGCAGCCCTTTACTCTCCGGATCAATGGATAAATCCAACCGTTCGGTCGCGAAGTTAATATTGCCCGTCACATTGATAATGGCGTTTTCGGTATCGATGACAAACAGCCGTGGTGTTGCTAGCCCATTACGCAGCTGAATATCCGCCACTGCACAGTTAATCTTAACCTCATCATCACCAAACAACTTCGCCACCAGATAGTTACCCACATTCAGACCCAGTAACTCCATCAAACTGCGGCTGATCAATCCTTGGTTGAGCAGCAAACGCAGGTTGCCATTACTGGTGGCCAGTAGTGCGGCAACCGAGTTACCGCTCGCCGTAAAGGACGCATCGCCATTCAGTTGCCCCAAGCTGTTACGCATCGCCGTGACCTCTGGCAATAGCTCTTTCAATTGCAGCTTACGGGCATGGAGATCAACCTTGCCTTGCATCGGGTTCTTGTTGCCATTCAACCGTAGCGTCGCATTCAAGTTGCCCCCTGCCATCCCAAAGCGTAATGGATCGAGTAACAGCTCCCCATTATTCAGCACCACATGCGTCGACAGATTACTTAGCGGTAATGATTTATCGCGCTCAATGCGTTTCGCTGCATAGGTCACATCAGCATCCATGACGTCCCAGCTTTTGGTATCAAACTTTTCCGTCGGTAAGACCTTATTAGCCGGTTGGCGATTTCGCTCGCCACGATTCGCTTTTTCCTGATTGGAGTCAGCCCCAATCAATGGCGCTAAATCCGCAAAACGTAATTTCTCTGATGACATTTTTCCGGTTAATTTGGGGCGCGGTTGGCTGGCGGCATAGGTCAAATCACCGTGAATATCGCTGTCGCCAATCTTACCGTTAAAGTTTTCATAGCGATAAACTGCGCCACCCGCTTGCTTAAGACTCGCGACTAAGCGGCCATCAGTGTTGTAAGGCGGCGTCGCGGGCAGTAATACACCGATAAGCGGATAGAGGTTATCCAAGCTCGCACCGGAGAATTTCAATTGCAAATCCAAACCCGCCAAATTGCCCGGATCCGTTAAAGTACCGGCCACCACGATTCGAGTTGACCCCGAGCGTAAATCAGCCTGTAACGGGAATGGCCGGCTTGCATCACTCATCGATAACATGCCGCCAATTTTGCCACTGCCTGTCAATGGCTGGCCCTGATACTTGCCGTCAACCTTCCAACCGAAAATATAGTCTTCCGTGTTGCTTTGCCCGTTATTTGCAGCCTGCTGGCCTTTTTTCTCTTTGTTGTCCGTGCCGGTCACCTCAGCGAATGGCAAAGGTTTACCCAAGGGATCAATCACAGCGTGCAGGTCAGCTTTTAAAGTGGCATCGTTCAGGTTAATTTCACCACGATCAAAAACGATATCGTCGATATTGACCGACCAAGAGGATGCGGTGTTCTCACCTTCTGTCGGGCTATTGGCCAGATGGAACGTCCAGTTATTTTTGCCGTCAGCCAGCCGCAACAAGTGAGCATCCGGCTGTGTTAGCCAAATTCGGGGGATCCAGACCTCTTTCGCCAGTAAGGCTAACGGCGCGATGCTCGCATCGACTCGTTTTAGGGTGACCATTTCACCGGAGGGAAAAGCAGCGGAAGCCGTTTTATCGCCCGCCTTTTTATCGCTAACTAAATCCGGTGGATTGCCCAACACCAGATCTTCTGCATGAATATGTGGCCAAGGCACCCAGCCGCGCCAACCCGGTTCATCGCCTTTTCGTGACCAATCAACCCCCAAATTGCCACGAATGGCGAATGGTCGTTGCAATTCAGTGGACACTTTTTCGTTAATCGTTGGTTTGAGGCGATTCCAGTCGAAAGTCATCACAAACACAATCATCGCCACCACCAACAGAACAATCACGCCGCCAATGCCCGTGAGCACTTTTCCAGTTTTGGTCATAATAGCTCCATGCCAGTCATCAGAAGATAATGCTAAATCCACCGTTATGGTGTGCTTATTCGAGGGTCACTTTGCGGTATTTTAGTCGAAAAATCAGTCAGGAAAGTGATGAGCCGATGAATACTGTGGATTTAGAAGACTACACTAACCATAGTCGATGATGGGATAGAATCCATTATTTGGGCAGATCAATGCCGTGATGCTGGCAGAAGCAGCAGCGGGGAAACACAGCATTGGCACTCATAAAACATTAGCCACAAAACAGCATGGGCAGTGCCTGTAATCGATCAAATGAGGTGGGCCGAGAAAGGTAATAACCTTGCGCTGCTGCGGCATCAGAACGCTGTACCATGGCCCACTCTTGTGAGGTTTCTACGCCTTCAACAATCACCCCTTTACTGTAGCGATCCATCAAGGTGATTAGCGTGAAAAACAGTTGGTTCCCGACATCACTTTCTTGCAAAACGATAAACAGATCACGGGCAACTTTGATGTACTCATAGCGCCAACTCAGGAATGAAGTGAAGTTCGCCATCCCACTACCAAAATCGTCCAGCCACAGACGATCGGCTTCTGCAATGCGCGCAAAGGGGGTATCAAGGGAGGTATCGACATGCTCGAGTAATTCAAAGCGGACATAAGGCATAGCGTCTATCAACAGTTTGGCCTGTCTGTCATCTTGCATCGCCATTAACGCCTGACCATCGATGTTGATCGAAACCAACACGGAGTGGTGAACAAATATCGCGTGCCACTGCTTGATCATGTTCAGCTGTTCCAGCACCACATTTAAGCGGTCACCGATACTGATGGCATTGAAGTAATCCTCCGGATTCAGGCGAGTATCCGGCGATGAAGGGTGAAAAACAGCCGTGAGTAACTCGATCGCCAGTAACGCTCCGGATGTGCGATAGATAGGTTGAAAAGTGTACCGACGCTGACATTGCCGCCAGAAGCTCTGTCCTTTATTACGATCAATGGCGGCAAAGGATGGCGCTAGCAAACCTGATACTTTATTCGTCATCATCAGTTTAGTCGCCATGTTGTATGTCATCAGACCCTAATGGCAGTTCGTACCGCCGACCGTTCGATGACATCCTGTGGTAAAGGTGATTCCTTCTGGACATGTTATCGACTCCAGAGGCCATAACTTTATATTGTGTCATGACAGATTCTTGCTCTCAGGCGAGTTGGCGCGGTACTTTTAAGCCATCTATAGTAGATAACTCAATAATGCCATTACACTTAATGGAGATGAATATGCCTTATGTAAATATTAAGATTACTCGCGAAGGGGCCACGGCTGAACAGAAAAAACAGCTGATCGCTGGCGTGACTCAACTGTTAGTCGACACCTTGGGTAAAAACCCAGCAACGACCGTGGTGGTGATTGATGAGGTGGATACTGATAACTGGGGGATTGGTGGTCAGTGTGTCACTGACCTTCGAAAATCGTCATAATTTTACCCATCTGCGTGGGAAACTTGCCAGTTTCCCAACCTATATCATAAAAAATCTAAAACGTCGTTTTAATACTATTGACTCTGGCGGAGTCAGCAGTGAGACTAACCTAAACCACTCTCATCACAGACACATTCAGGAATAGGCCAGCTTTCCATGACTAGCAAAAATATTGCCGTTATCGGCGAATGCATGATTGAACTGTCACAAAAAGGTTCCGACCTTAGCCGGGGCTTTGGCGGTGATACGCTGAACACAGCGGTGTATGTTGCCCGTCAGGTTTCTGAGCAGGCGCTGAATGTGCACTATGTGACGGCACTAGGTACTGATAGCTTTAGCGAAGAGATGCTGACCGCTTGGCAGCAAGAGAAGATCCATACTGACCTTATCCAGCGTATGGATAATAAGTTGCCAGGGCTATATTTCATCGAAACCGATAGCACTGGCGAGCGCACCTTCTATTACTGGCGTAACGATGCCGCGGCGCGTTTCTGGCTGACCAGTCCAGCGGCAGATGATATCTGCCAACGCTTGGAAAAATTTGATTATCTGTATCTCAGCGGCATCAGTTTGGCGATTCTGGACAGTGCATCACGTCAGCGCTTACTGAAATTGCTGCAAGCCTGCCGAGCAAATGGTGGCAAAGTTATCTTTGATAACAACTATCGCCCACGTCTGTGGCAGAGCAAAGAAGAGACTCAAGAAGCCTACCGTGACATGTTGGCCTGCACGGATATCGCTTTCCTGACACTGGATGATGAAGACATGCTGTGGGGCGAGAAGCCATTAGAGCAGGTGATTGATCGCACTCAAGCATTGGGCGTGAGTGAGATTATTATCAAGCGTGGCGCGGATTCTTGTATCGTCTGGGTAAAAGACGGCTTTGAAGCACACCAATACGATGTTCCGGCGGTCAAATTGCCGAAAGAAAAAGTAGTGGATACCACCGCCGCAGGGGATTCTTTCAGTGCCGGTTATCTGGCGGTTCGCCTGACCGGTGGTAGCGCCCACGATGCAGCCGTGCGTGGCCATTTAACGGCCAGCACAGTGATTCAGTATCGTGGGGCCATCATCCCATTGGCAGCTATGCCTGCGGTCTGATTAATTCAGTATCGCGTTCGAAGGGGTTAACGGCACGTTTCCCCTTCGTTCAGCATTCGCCATCAAAAAGCCCAGCCTACTACGGCTGGGCTTTTTAATCACTGAGCGGTCGTTGGCGTCGGCGGCACCGCCTCAGCACTCGCGACTGGTACCGCATCCTCTGGCACCACCGTGTGTGGCGTCATGATCGCGTTATAGGCTTCTTGCAGCGCCTTCACATTCACTTCCGGCTCGCCTTTTGGCTGCGTCAGAATCAGCGTGGTATCTTGCGATAACTGCTGCTTCAACTCCTGATTTAACTCTGCCAGTGTCAAACCTGACAAAAATGCTTGCCGAAGTTTTTGATACTGCTCTGGCGCGATATCAACCACACCACTTTGCTGTGAACGTAGGCGCTGACTCATCAGAATGTCAGTATCCGTGCGAGCATAGGTCGCAAACAGCTTACTGAGCTGCTCATTTTTCTGCGCCATCAATGCATCGAACTCAGCTTGGCTTAAGCCATTGGTGCGCAATGCGGCCAATTCACGGGCAACAAACGTCATCCCCGACGTGAGATTTTCCGTCGGCGTATTCAAATGAATAGCACACTGGGCGCGCTGATATTGCACACGGCAATCAAAGCCTAACTTCAGGTTCTTCTGATCGTTTTTATTCAGCACTTGTTGGATATGCCAGAACAGCGCCTCACGCGCTAAATCGCTGCGCCAGTAACGGCTTAATGCAACGGAGTCTTGAATCGGATGCCAAGGGGTATCCCACATCAGTGATAATGTATCTTGCGTCGCTTGCTCCCCCATCAAACTCACCGGTTCTGGCGGTAATGGCGCTAACATCGCAATCGGTGCCGGTGTCGTGCGCTTCCCTTTCAGTTCCGAGAAAGTTTTACTGATTTGAGCGGCGATACTGCGGCTGTCCACATTCCCCACCACGTACAATGTCATGGCATCAGGGGTATACCACTGCTGATAAAACTGTTGTAGTTTCTCGACATCTACCGGTTGCGCCACCGGCTGGCCCGGATCATGCCCAATCAGCGAAGAACCTTTAAGCCGATAACGCCACCAAGGCTCCTGAATATTTTGCGGGAAAGTGGCAATCGGATCGGTGGCACTGTTTAGCGCCGCATTAACCGTTTGCTCATTGACGGCCAACTTACCGCTGGTATCGGATAACCAAGCCAATGCTTCTTTCAGCAAATCAGGGCGGTTATTAGGCAAACTGAGACTGTATAAAGTGAAATCATAAGAAGTGATCGCCGGTGGCAACGGGCGCTCGTTATCGACCCCTTGCTGCCACAGCGACTGAAGTTGGGCGGGCGTAAAGCTCGCGCTGCTCAATAATGCCAAACGTGGCAACAAATGGGCAAAACCCACTTGCTGCGCGCTTTCTGCTAATGAACCTGTATTGACGACCAGACGTAATTCGATTCGATCGCTTGGGCGCTGCGGCGTTGCCAGCAGCTGCCATGAAAACCCGTTTTCTAGCTTCCCTTGCTGCCAAGCAGGATCGGGTTGTAGTGCTTCAGCCGGCGCATTACCGCTGGCAGCCGCCAACAATAATCCACCCACTATAAGACGAATTCTGGTGCCCTGCATGTGAACCCCTACTTAATAATCTATCCAATTTTAACCCTTCTCGTTTGAAGCTACAGTGCGGTTAGCTGCCTTCCCTGACTGAAGTCAGTGCATCGCTAACGGCCTACCTGCAACGCCAATTACCTCGGGTATAAATAATACAATTTTACGTAAGTCACTTGTGCTTAACGTGAACGTCTAATGCTCAGCATATCCGCGACCAGTGCTCTGTATCGCAGCTATAAAGGCAGGGATGAATCATCCCACGTTCAAAAGCACATCAAATGCCGACATCATTAGGTTAAAAATCAACGGCTATCACCACCGTGAAAACCGGAGATGGGAGTGTACCATTGTGTTAGACCACGTGCTTTTGCGGATGTCACTCATCAGTGTAAAAAATAGTAGTTAAAGGATAAAAAGCACAAGAAAGCGCGGGATGGGGGGCCTATCTGTGTAAGAACCGCCAGTGACAGCTGGTCACTGACGGTTTTTATGTGAAAAGTCTGAATCTTTAAAACTCGCCGATAAATGGGTTATTTTTCGATCAAGAGGAAGAAACACTGCCTTTTATTTCGCTATTCGGTGGCGTTTTATTGGATAACACAGCCTGCAGTTGATCGTTATCCAGTTGGTTACACCATTTCGCTACCACGATGGTTGCGACACCGTTACCCACCAAGTTAGTCAACGCACGGGCTTCTGACATAAAGCGGTCGATACCCAGAATCAGTGCCAACCCTGCCAGTGGTAGATGCCCTACCGCAGAAATCGTTGCTGCCAACACAATGAAGCCACTGCCCGTCACCCCTGCCGCCCCTTTTGAGGAGAGCAGCAGCACCACCAATAAGGTGACCTGATGAATCACATCCATATGGGTGTTGGTAGCTTGCGCAATAAAGACCGCGGCCATCGTCAGGTAGATAGATGTGCCATCTAGGTTAAATGAGTAACCCGTCGGAATAACCAACCCTACCACCGATTTCTTACAACCGGCTTTTTCCATCTTATCCAGCATACGTGGTAACACGGATTCAGAGGATGATGTCCCCAAGACGATCAGCAATTCTTCTTTGATGTAACGGATAAATTTGAAAATGTTGAAGCCGTTGAATTTGGCAATCGAACCCAGCACAACGACCACAAACAGGATACAGGTGACGTAGAAGCAGATAATCAACTGCCCCAGTTGCACCAAGCTACCCACACCGTATTTACCGATAGTGAAAGCCATCGCACCGAACGCCCCGAGAGGTGCCAAGCGCATGATCATGTTGATGATACCGAAAATAACGCGGGAGAAGCTTTCGATAACATTGAAGATGATTTGGCCTTTCTCACCCAGACGATGCAGTGCAAAACCGAATAACACCGCAAACAGCAGCACTTGCAGAATATTGCCGCTCGCAAACGCCCCCACCACACTGCCAGGGATGATATCGAGTAAGAAGGGTACAATCCCTTGCTGCGAGGCTTGCTCCGCATAAAGTGCAACCGCTTTGGCATCGAGTGTAGCCGGATCGATATTCATGCCAGCACCGGGTTGCACCACGTTCACAATCACCAGACCGATCAGTAGTGCGATGGTGCTAACAATCTCAAAATAGAGCAACGCTATCGCACCGGTACGGCCTACGGCCTTCATACTTTCCATGCCCGCGATACCGGTCACGACAGTACAGAAAATCACGGGTGCGATAATCATTTTAATTAGTTTAACAAATCCATCACCCAGTGGTTTCATCTGAGCGCCAAGTTCAGGATAGAAATGGCCTAACAAGACACCCAGTGTAATCGCCGTTAACACCTGAAAATAAAGACTTTTAAATATTGAAGCTTTCATAACTATGTCCTTTTGGAGAAATACACGGCAGCCTGTCGCTTTGTTCTCATTGATGATTGAGTGACACTTCTTTTTTATCCGTGCTTGCGCGGAAAATAACACCCTCATAACAATATGGAAATTATTAGTTGTACTGGATTGCACCCTTAACTCGAAATTAAGAACTGAAACGCTTCAAGCGGGGGCAACAACAGAAATGCAGTGGGATCAACCAGACAAATACCCCAAAATGATTAATGAGGAAAATGTATGAAAAAACAGCGATTCAAAGTATCGAGGAGGTAAATGCAGATTTTTGCACTCATTCTGCAATGGGGAGCAATGGTAGGGCGTATTTGGACGGAAGCAAAAATCAAAAACGAATATCGTGCTGCACTATCCTTTAGGGGAAATACAGCACGACGCTAAAGCAATATTGCGTATCAGTCACGAAGGCTCGTCACCAATAACTCTTCATCATCAACAACGACTCATCACCAACAACTAAAGGGTAATGCCATACTGTTCACGATAACGATGCACCGCCGCCAGATGGTCGGCCATTTCCGGCTTCTCTTCCAGATAGCTAACCACATCATTCAACGTCACAATCGAGATGACTTTGCAGTGGTAATCCCGTTCAACTTCTTGAATCGCCGAAATATCACCACGGCCGCGCTCCTGACGATCTAATGAAATCATCACGCCGGCCAGTGTTGCGCCTTGGGCATTAATGATTTCCATTGATTCACGAATCGCAGTGCCAGCGGTGATAACATCATCCACCAGCATGACTCGGCCTTTTAACGGGCTCCCCACCAAACTGCCGCCTTCACCATGGTCTTTCGCTTCTTTGCGGTTGAAGCAGTAAGGCACATCGCGCGCATGATGCTCTGCCAATGCGACTGCCGTTGTGGTCGCAATTGGGATGCCTTTATAGGCAGGCCCGAACAAGAGATCAAACTCCACACCACAATCCATTAATGCTGCGGCATAAAAACGCCCGAGTTTTGCCAGATCAAGCCCGGTATTAAACAACCCTGCATTAAAGAAATAAGGGCTAATTCGCCCAGACTTCAGGGTAAATTCGCCAAACTTCAACACCTGCTTGTTAAGCGCAAACTCAATAAACTCGCGCTGATAGGCTTTCATGGGGACTTCTCCTTTCCAGATTGTGACTACCGACATTAACCACTCGGGTTATTCATTGGGTGCCTCAAATTGCAGGCAAAAAAAAGGCGACTACCGAGTCGCCTAAATCAACTATTGCGCTAACGCCGCCTTCTGCGCCTGGAAGATAGTTTCTATCCCCCCACGAGCCAAGGCCAGCAACGCCAGTAACTCTTCGTGACTGAAAGGTTCGCCTTCTGCGGTGCCCTGCACCTCAATCATGCGACCATCTTCCATCATCACCACATTCATGTCCGTTTCTGCCGCAGAATCTTCCACGTACTCCAGATCGCAAAGGGCTTCACCTTTCACGATCCCCACAGAAACAGCGGCAACCAGCCCTTTCATCGGGTTAGCTTTTAATTTACCGCTGGCCACCAATTTATTCAGGGCATCAGCCAATGCTACGCAAGCGCCACTGATAGAAGCAGTACGCGTGCCGCCATCAGCCTGCAAAACGTCGCAGTCTAAAGTAATGGTGAACTCACCTAACTTCTTCAAATCGACAGCTGCGCGCAAAGAGCGGGCGATCAGGCGCTGAATTTCTAACGTACGCCCACCTTGCTTACCTTTTGCCGCTTCGCGAGCATTACGGCTATGGGTAGAACGTGGCAACATACCGTATTCGGCAGTTATCCAGCCTTGACCTTGGCCTTTCAGAAAGCGCGGAACACCCTCTTCCACCGTGGCGGTGCACAATACTTTGGTATCGCCAAACTCAACCAACACGGAACCTTCAGCGTGTTTCGTGTAATTACGGGTCAGGGTTAATGGGCGGACTTGTTGTGCTGCTCGGTCTGCTGGACGCATGGGCTTTCTCCGGCTTTAAATCGATATTGGTCGCGCATTATACGGCCTTAGTGATGTAATGCCTATCCTGCCCGCGCCTCGGAGGCTATAATCCCTGCATCTTTTCTTTAATTAAAACGGGTACGCACAATGATCCGCAGCATGACCGCCTACGCTCGGCGTGATATTAAAGGCGAATGGGGCAGCGCAGCTTGGGAGCTACGTTCCGTTAACCAACGCTATTTAGAAACCTATATTCGCTTGCCTGAACAGTTCCGCAGCTTAGAGCCTGTCATTCGCGAGCGTATCCGCAGCCGTCTGACACGAGGCAAGATTGAGTGTAGCCTGCGTTTTGAGCTGGATGCCGCAGCGCAAAGTTCGTTGATTTTGAATGAAAAACTTGCTAAGCAGCTGGTTGAAGCAGCGAACTGGGTCAAAATGCAAAGTGATGAGGGTGAGATCAATCCGCTTGATGTTTTGCGCTGGCCGGGTGTGATGTCAGCCGAAGAGCAAGATCTGGATGTCATTAGCACTGAGTTAATGCTCGCGCTGGATGTGGCTCTTGATGACTTTATCGTTTCTCGCGAAACCGAAGGCGCAGCATTAAAAACGCTGATCGAACAACGCCTAGACGGTGTGAGTGCGGAAGTGGTTAAAGTACGTGCGCACATGCCCAATATCTTGCAGTGGCAACGTGAACGGCTGCTTACCAAGCTGGAAGAAGCACAAGTTCAGTTGGAAAATACCCGCTTGGAACAAGAGTTAGTGCTGATGGCACAGCGTGTCGATGTCGCCGAAGAGCTAGATCGCCTCGAAGCGCACGTCAAAGAAACGCACAATATCTTGAAGAAGAAAGAAGCTGTCGGCCGCCGCCTTGATTTTATGATGCAAGAATTCAACCGCGAGTCAAATACGCTAGCCTCGAAATCGATCAATGCGGAAGTCACCAATTCCGCCATCGAACTAAAAGTGCTTATCGAACAGATGCGTGAGCAGATCCAGAATATCGAGTAAATTCTTGAGCGAACTCGTCAAGTCTCACAACATCTCGTCCATACCACCAAGCCCGTATAATAACGGGCTTTTTTAGTACCATCCCGATCTCAATACAGCGAAAATCTACCCGCATATAATCAGATTATGTGCACACGCAGAATCACCAAGCTCTTCATTATGTAAATCAATCAGACCATCCCTGACATTTCGATTTAATCAAAATCATATTAAGCGTACAATTCAATTGTACACTTCAGGAGGCACTCAATGCGTACTTACACTTCAACCCAAGCTCGAGCAAATATTTCAGAAGTATTGGATGCGGCCACTCATGGCGAACCTGTTGAAATCACCCGCCGAGACGGTAGCTCGGCAGTGGTTATCAGTAAGGCTGAATTTGAGACATACCAAAACGCTAAGCTTGATGCAGAGTTCGATGTCATTATGCAACGTCATGGTCATACTGTAGAGGCGCTGACAAACCGATGATGTGGATCAGCGCTCAGGAGGTTATCGCTTTTCATGACCGCATATTGCAACGGCTCCCCGGCGTTACTGGTATACCCGATCCCGGCAGGGCCGAAGCACTCATTTATCGGGTGCAAAACCGAACACATTATGAAGGCGTGACAGATGTTTTTGAACTCGGCGCCACCTACTGGGTCGCTATCGCTCGTGGACACATTTTTAACGATGGTAATAAACGTACTGCGTTTTTCGTTACCATGGCTTTCCTCTATCGCAATGGCATCAGGATCCGTGATACCGATAATTCGCTGGAAAATTTAACGGTAGCGGCAGCGACAGGTGAGAAAACCGTTGACCAGTTATCGCAACATCTACGAGATTTGGTGGAACATACTAACCAAATTCGTTGAGCACTTGTTAACATCTGTGACCATCAAACTGCGGACTAAAGAAGACATTTTGGGAGTCAGAGATAAAACAGGGGATCTTGCTTGATGGCAGTCATAAACAGCCGCCGATTAAACTAGCTATCCGTAAAAAGAACCGCAGCCCCCAATCAGGAGAATGGTTTATGCAGGCTTTGCTCATCATTGATATGCAGATGGAAATGCAACATCGGATTGAATCAGGCAAGGAGCACGTAAACACCGATGCGCCTGAAAAGATTGCCCAGCTTTCAGCCGCCTTTAGGCAACGAGGCCTTCCTGTTGTGCATATCCGTCACGCTGAAAAAAATCCGCAATCGCCTTTTAATCCAAACGCCGTTGGATACGCTCCTATGCCATGCGCACAAGCGGTTGCGGATGAACCTGTCTTTGTGAAAACGACTTCATCAGGCTTTGCATCCACTGACTTGGCCAACTATTTACGGGATAACGGCATTGATGATTTGGTCGTCGTCGGGGCGGTCGCGGGCTTTTGTGTCAATTCAACCGTTCGAGCAGGTTCTGATCTTGGCTTCAATATGACGGTCGTAAAAGACGCCGTACTTGGCTTTGGGATACCTTCAACTAACCTGTCAGCTAATACTATTTTTGAGGTCACAATGGCGCTACTCGCCGCCGATTTCGCGAATGTTGTGCACAGCGAGGCTGTTTTATCCAATTGATATGGATGCAGTAAACCGCATATTTACGGTTCATACTTCAGCATATCTATAGTGCTTAAGGTGCATGCCTCGGCAATAGTAGACATGTACCAGACTCGCGTAAACAGACCTTCAATCGAGCTGCTCTTCTGGCCGCAACCATGTTGCTGATGTGCTAGCCTTATCGGCCTTATAAATCCTTATTCACACTCTTTTTAGGTGGAGCCAAAATAATGTATTTACGCTTGCTGCCCTCAGTATTACTTTCTGCCAGCCTCGCCGCCTGTGCTCCCTACGATTACAATGCACAACAGGATAAAAAGCCAATAATGATAGGCTCAAATCCAATATATACTGTTGATGATAAAGGGAATTTAAGAAGGGACAGACGCATGGAGAACGTTCGCAGCCGAGGTTGCGTGGATAATAGCACCGATTGCGGAAGACCTATCGGCTGGTAGGTCATTTGGCCGCTATTCCCTATTTCTATAAAGCTAACGCTCATCAGAACTAGATGACTTGGCGCAATAGGTATTTTCAACCACACTTACCCCGCGAGAATATGTTTTTGCACGAAAGCTCTTGACGGTTTTTGCCCTTAACGCAAACCCTATTCCCAGCCTATAAATGTAAAAGCGAATATTAACCTGGGGTGAATATCGATGAAAAAGATCGCTATTATTGGTGCTGGCCCCACGGGGATTTATACCTTTGACGCCCTGCTAAAGCTCAAAGTGCCTGTTTCAATTTCTATTTATGAGCAAGGCAGTGAGGCCGGTGTTGGCATGCCTTACAGCAACGAAGAAAACTCGAAGATGATGTTAGCTAACATCGCCAGCATCGAGATCCCCCCTATCTTTACGACTTATATCGACTGGTTAAAATGCCAAAGCGCACGCCATCTAGCCCGCTATGGTATTCAGCCGGATTCTCTGCATATCCGCCAGTTCCTACCGCGAATTCTGCTCGGCGAGTATTATCGCGACCAATTTCTAGCACTGGTGACAAAGGCAAAACAGCAAGGTTTCACGGTGAATGTGCATGAATCCTGCCAAGTTACCGACCTTGAAGCCACCACCGATGGCGTCCGACTGTGGGCGAAGGGTGAACCGGCAGCAGAACTGTTTGATCTCGCCGTTATCGCCACTGGCCATGTGTGGCCCGATGAAAGTGAATCGACTCGCACATTCTTCCCGAGCCCTTGGTCAGGACTGATGGAAGCCAAAATCCCAGCGTGCAAAATCGGCATTATGGGGACTTCACTGAGCGCCATTGACGCCGCGATGGCTGTGGTGGTCCAGCATGGTCAGTTTGTCGAAGCAGATGATGAGCATATTCAGTTCACGCTTGATGAGGGAAGTGAGGCGCTTAAAATCACGTTGATGTCCCGATCGGGCATCCTGCCGGAAGCTGATTTTTACTGCCCAATCCCCTATCAAGCATTAAGCGTCGTGACAGAAGACGCGATCAAAAATGAAATTTCTGCTGGGTCAGAGGGTTTACTCGACCGAGTATTCAAACTCGTTGTGGCAGAAATTGAATCAGCGGACCCAATCTGGAGCGAGCATATCGCCCTTCAGACTCTCGATGCTGACAGCTTCTCCGATGCATGGTTTGCCGATCGACATCAGCACGATCCGTTCCGCTGGGCCTACTCGAATCTTAACGAGGTCGAACGCAACAAGCGCGCAAAACGCACGGTACCATGGCGTTACGTGATCCTCCGGTTACATGAAGTTGTACAAGAAATCGTCCCTTATCTTGATGAAGATGACAGCAAAAGATTCAATTCTGGTCTCGCCAGAGTGTTCATCGATAACTATGCGGCCATCCCCTCACAATCGATTCGTCGATTATTGGCTCTACGTGAAGCGGGGGTAATCAGCATTCTCGCGCTGGGGCCGGATTATAAAATGGACGTAAAAGCGCATCAGACGGTTATCTCCGCGAAAGGGAAAACATTTGAGTTCGATGTTTTTATTGATGCGCGGGGACAAAGGCCGCTGAAGACGAAAGATCTGCCGTTTCCGACATTAAAAAAGCAGCTCCAGTCTTGCGGCGAAGAGATTCCGGAAGTGGGCAACGATTATACGCTTCTGTCTCCAGACTGTGCTCGTGGCCGCATCGCGTTTGGCGCATTACCCTACCTCATGCACGACCAGCCCTTTGTGCAGGGCCTTACCGTCTGTGCTGAAATCGGAACTGCCATTGCCAAGGCAATCGTCGAACCGGCAT
Source organism: Yersinia massiliensis (assembly GCF_003048255.1). Lineage (NCBI taxonomy): Bacteria > Pseudomonadati > Pseudomonadota > Gammaproteobacteria > Enterobacterales > Yersiniaceae > Yersinia > Yersinia massiliensis. The sequence goes on along the minus strand of NZ_CP028487.1, from coordinate 104,915 downwards.
ACCGCCCCCGCAGACGATTGCCGTATTTTGACATGTGATAGAAAGTGGATATGTCAGGGTCTAGCCAGCACGGTTCGATGACCTTGGTGGTGCCGCCAGAACTGGCATACGGTGAGAAAGGTTATCCACCCAAAGTGCCACCGAACGCCACCATGATCTACGCTTTACGCATTGACAGCCAAGCATGTCACATTATTGAGTCAGTCATAAATTGCGCTCCATATGGCCTACAGCAGCTTTGCCCATGAAAAAAGCACTCCCGTGAGAGTGCTTTACCTATCAGTCTTGTGGCAGCGACAAATATTGATACCCGCTTGGTAACAGTATTATTGCTTTAACGCCATCTTCTTTACCCATTCAGGATAGGTTTTCGACAAATACTCTTCAGCGTAATAGCCATACCAGCCATAACCTGTCCGACGTTCTCTCGCGATATCCTCGTATTTAGCCACACGTTTCCCATCGCGATTAGCCAAAATGACAGAATTATCATTTAAATCATAAAATCTTGCCCAAATCCGAGGTGCTGAAGGGTCTGATTCAATTCGGCGGTCCCATTTACTGGAGTGCCAAGCATATTTCTCTTCCGGCGCTTCAAATTTAACGACTTTGAATCCAGTTAATGCAGAATTCTCCAACCATTGTGTCGCGTCATTAATGCTTTTAATGATTTCGGGGGATGGGTTATCAATGGAAGTTAAATATTCAAGCACACCAACAGTTTCTTCGGACAATATGCCGGGTAATTCAAATGAACGGCCGCCAACAGGTGTCAGTGTTTCAGGATTATACTGACCCGCCCAGCCAGTTTTTATGCCATTTTGTACAATCTGTAATTCCAGTAAGCACTGATCGCCTTTGGATACTGCATCAGAAATCAAGGTCAGTGTTTCACTATCAACAAAGCCATAGGTTTTCTTGTCACCAAGTATATTTCTAAACATCCGTAATATACCGGACGTCACGTCATCCGCATTGGTAATGGAACGTTGATAACTGGTGTTTTCTGTCTCAGTAATACTTTTAGGTGGGATGGTATGTGGCCAGCCAGCACAAACTTTATATTGTTGATTGAGGGTATAGCGAATACCCAGTAATGCCGCATCACTATAACGTTTATCCCCCAGTTCGGCCCATGCCTGGGAAAGATATTCGATTTGAGAATAGGTATTTCGGTTATCAAATGAAACTCTGATATTATCTTTTTCTTTTTGAAATGACTGTATTTCTTCTGGTGATAAAATTCTCAATGGGTCCTGATTTTCAATCCAGCCACCAACCTCCTTCTGATATAAAAGTACATTCTCAGATATGGCTTTGACATCGTTTTCAGAAAGTCGCTGATACTCCTTCCCATTTTTGTTCTGATAATGATGGATAGCATCGGCAAAACCATCCAAGCTTGGTGCGGCAAGGGCATTAAAGGCAAAACAAGTCAGTATGACCGTGCTGGCAGTGAATGAAATAAGCTTCATTAGCTGTCTCCTTTTTTATAATGAAATGACAAACCATTTAAAATGGTACTTCATTTCATTATTCAAAAAAGTGATATTCACGGACAATTTAACATTTATAGGTTTACTGACTGAATCTTGGGATTTATCGAGTGTTCTTCCCTGCCGGGAGTGAGTGATTCTGAATCTTTAAAGGCATCTGACGATGCCTTTTTACATAGCGGCGTTAAGCTGCCACGAGCGGTTCGTTGAGATCCCGCTGATACGTTTGGTGCAGCAGATCTATTTGCTGCCATAAAACAAAGTTGAGTATTTCTTTCACTTCCTGCGATTCGAGTGTGACGATGGCGTAAATCAGCGCACGGCAGTGATCAATGACTTCTTCTAACTCGCGAGGCGTCTTATCGTACATGTTGCACCTCTGGCGGGAGAGTGGCGGCTAATGATACTGGCAGGCAAAGAACAACGATATTGCAGTGGGGTGTAGTCGTCGAATCCATGATGACAACCTCTCAATTGATGGTTTTATCCCACCACCAAGAGCTGCTAATCCCTTTGGGTGGTGGACTGAACAGGGTTAGCAGACCGGTCAACAGAGAACCCGGCGCATCTTGCGATGCCCCCGTCCAGCCCACCATTGATTTTTCTTAGGCGTAACTGTACCCGCACATAGTAACCGCCTACGCGGTTGTGCGTTCTGTTTTGTCTCAGGCTGCTAAACCCGACAACGGATTTTGCCGCTGCGGGGGCACTATATCCGGCCATTCCCTACTGTTCAATTAGCCAGTAGTAAATTAGGACAAACATTTTTGCGAATGCGAAAAGGGCCGCATTTGTGGATGTAACAAACGTGCGACTTGGCACCAATCCTATCTACAGGCAGCGATAAATGCTCCCCAAGAATTTAATGTCTATACAGGCCTGTGAGTAAACACATAGCCGAGAAATAAAAGCATTACGCAGACAAGTAACATCCTTACTGTAGGATGAAAACTCAGCTTAAACGCGCGGTGGGCCTCACTATGCGCAGATAATATGTTTATCACTATCACTTAGTGGTAAATATTCAAACAAAGTCAAACCTTAAGACCAATTACTTAATTTTTATAAAAATTCAGAGTAATATACTTAAAAATTAACATAGCCCACTGCATTGTACTTTTAAAAAACCTTCCGTATTTAATATTATCTCTTCCGCATCAGATCGTTACACAAAGAGTTGACCGTTAGTATTTCATTTCATCAATTGCAGTAGCTTGGCTAATCTATATAATACGTCGAAATAATAAATCTAATAAAACTCTGAATGGATGCCATGTCTAAATATTTACAGGCAGCAGCTTTGCTGTCGCTGTCATTATCATTGACTGCTTATGCCAATATGCTGAGCCCTGCAGATAGAAATACTATTCAGCAACAACAGCGTGACATTTTAGAACAAAACCAGCGCCAGCGTCAGGAATTACAACGCAGCTTAAGCCCCGAGCTTGTTGCGCCAAAATCGCTTCCGGCACCGGCTGGAGCCTGTTTTATGATTAATACTATTAATCTGCAAGACGCCGATCATTTACCGCCTAAAGATAAACAAAAATTACTGCGACCTTATCTGAATAAATGTTTGGACTTAAATCAAATTCAGACGTTAATACAAGAAATATCTGATTGGTATATTTCGCGTGGTTATATTACCAGTCGGGTATTTCTTATTGAACAGGATTTATCACAAGGCACCCTGCAACTGGCTGTGCTGGAGGGTAAACTGCAAAAAATCGAGCTAAACGGTAAGACCTCACGCCAATTAAAAATGGCATTCCCAGGACTTGAAGGGAAAATTCTTAATCTGCGCGATATTGAACAGGGCATGGAGCAAATTAACCGTTTACGCCAAACTCCGGTGCAAATTGAAATATTGCCGGGCACCGAAGCGGGTTATTCCATCGTCAATCTCACCGCAACACCTGAATTCCCGCTGAATCTTGGCGTCGGTTTTGATAATAGTGGGCAGAAAAGTACCGGAACAGGTCAGATAAATAGCTCACTGACGGCGAATAACCTGCTTGGCTTAGCTGATCAGTGGTTTATTTCCGGTTCGCGTAGCAGTGATTTTGCCAGCAGCCATAATGCGCGCAGTGTGCAGACTGGCGTTAGCGTCCCCTATGGTTACTGGCTGGCAGATTACAATTATTCATACAGTGATTACCTCTCCACCGTGACTAACCGTGGCTTTGATTGGCTCTCCAGTGGCGATAGCCAGACGCACCGTTTCGCTATTTCGCGTGTGGTGTATCGGGACAGTGATATGAAGACTGGTTTGTCGTTCGGCCTAACCCATCGCCTTAATCGCAATTATCTCAATGACAGTTTTTTGCAAAGTAGCAGCCGCAAATTATCCAGTGTCGTATTGGGGATTAATCACAGCCAAAAACTGTGGGGTGGTTATAGCACCTTGAACCCCGCTTACAGTCGCGGTGTACCTTGGCTTGGTGCCGAGGATGATAATGGCAAAAATAGCAGTGCACCCAAGGCCGAATTCAATAAGTGGACATTGTCTGGCAGTTATTACCTGCCTCTGGCACAGGACTGGAGCTGGCTCACCAGCTTCTACGGTCAATGGACACCGGATAATTTATACGGCAGCGAGCGACTGACTATTGGCGGTGAAACCTCAGTGCGCGGCTTTAAAGAGCAGTATCTGTCTGGCGATAAAGGCGGTTATTGGCGTAACGAAGTGAACTGGTCACTGGCTACTCTGCCGTTACTGGGCAATATCACTGCACTGGCAGCCATTGACGGGGGTTATCTGCGCCATGACACCGCTGACAATTATGCCTCGGGCAAATTGTGGGGCAGCGCTATCGGGTTAGGCAATCGTCATCGCTATTTCAGTAGCCAGTTTACCATCGGCTGGCCATTAGCCTATCCCGACTGGCTGAAGCCAGATCACGTTTCTATTTACTATCGCATCAATTTCGTTATCTAACTGTTTGTATCTATAGGGTTATCAGGGATGAATAATAATAACGAGTCAACCATCAAAACTCATCATCAATGGCTGAGTTATACCCTGTGCGCCCTGTTGGTGCTGCAACCTGTTATGCCCGTACTGGCTGCGGAGGTGAGTGTTGCTGGAGGCAATACACAGCTAGATAAAGCCGCTAATGGTGTACCGGTAGTGAACATCGCCACACCAAATCAGTCCGGAATTTCCCACAACCAATATAACGACTTCAATGTGGGTAAAGAGGGACTGATCCTCAATAATGCTACCGGTCAGTTGACGCAATCTCAACTGGGTGGGCTGATTCAAAACAATCCGAATTTACAGTCAGGCAACGAAGCTAAAGCCATTATCAATGAAGTGGTGGGCACTAACCGTTCACAGTTGCAAGGCTATCTGGAAGTGGCCGGTAAGCAAGCCAGTGTCATGGTGGCAAACCCGTACGGTATCACCTGCGATGGCTGCGGATTTATTAATACCCCGAATGTGACACTGACCACCGGCAAGCCAATGATGGATGCCAACGGTAAATTGCAGGCATTGGAAGTTACTCAGGGAGCCATCTCGATTCAGGGCAAAGGCCTCGATGCCAGCCAGAGTAGTGCATTGTCAATTATCAGCCGTGCCACTGAGATTAACGCCCAACTTTATGCGCAAGACCTCACGCTGATTGCCGGTAGCAACCGGGTGGACTCGGCCGGCCATGTTAGTGCGCTGCAAGGCAAAGGTGATGTCCCCAAAGTGGCGGTTGATACCGGCGCATTGGGCGGGATGTATGCCAATCGCATCCGTCTGGTGTCCAGTGAGAAAGGGGTAGGTGTTAACCTCGGTAACCTCAATGCCCGTCAGGGGGATATCCAACTGGATAGCAGCGGCAAGCTGACCCTCAATAATTCGCTGGCACAGGGCAGCCTGAATGTCAGCGCGACCGAAATGACTCTGGGTGGCAACCATAAATCCGGGCAGGATATGGTGTTGAGTAGCCAAGGCAAGCTGTCCGTGAACAACGCTTCGCTCAATTCGGACCAGCAACTCGCACTCAAAGGCGGCGATTTGGCACTGGAGCAATCCACACTCAGTGCGGCCAAAGCAGTCACTCTGGATTCTACGGGCAAGTTACGTGCAGCCAACAGCACGGTACAGGCAGGTAGCGACGTTCAAGGCAAATTGGTTGGCGGACAAACGCTGACGCTGAAAGGCACCGAGCAACAGTGGTTGAATAGTCAGCTCGGGGCTGGAACCGTGCTTGCGACAGCGCAAAACAACCTAATTCTGGATGGGAGTTCCACGCTAACGGGTCTTGATGGTGTGACCTTACAAGGTGGCACCCTGAATTTGGCGGGTAAAACCAGCTCTGGCGGTGATGCCACTCTGCAAGGTACTGACCTGCAAAGTACCCGCAATAGCCTGTTCAATGCACAGGGCGATATTCATCTCACTTTCAGTGGTAATGCAAATTGGCAGGGGCAGCTTACCGCCGGGCGGGATCTTACACTACAGGCCGCCACACTGGATAACAGTGGACAACTTGCAGCCAATCGCCACAACCAAATAACGGCACAAATCCTCAATAATAGCGGGCTGATGCAAGCTCAGGGTTCCCAAAACCTAGATGTCGGACAACTCGACAATCGTGGTCAACTGCAATCAGCTGGCGCATTGACATTGAATGCTGAGACGGTGAATAACCGCGGTCTGATTGGCTCAGAGCAGCAGTTAGCCCTGACGGTGCGCGATATCTTGCACGTTGATGGGTCACTGTACGCCGAAGGGCCGCTGAACGTGCGAGCGGGTGAGTTCCTGTTGGCGGGACGGGCAACAGGGAAACAGGGTATCGCTATCAACAGCAACCTGACTGCCGCTGAAGGCTCGGTGCTACTCAGTTCCGGCGATATTCACCTGCAAGGGGGTGAATTAATGCTGAGCGGATTGCTGTCCGGCGATCACACCCTGACCGTGGAGGGAGAGCAGTTCACCACGGGCAACAGCGCGCAAATTCAGGCTAAAGATAGCATCACATTGAATACTGAGAAGAATGCTCAGCTCGCTGGTATTTTTACGACGCTTGGTGACCTGAATGTTGTCGCCGGAACAGCCGAAAACCGGGCGGATATCGCTGCACGCAATATTGGGTGGCACAGTGACAGCCTTACCCAGCAAGGCCGCATGCAGGCTGAGCAAGGTTTGACACTGACAGCCAATCAGCTTAACCAACAAGGGACCTTGCAAGCTGGACAGCAGTTGGTGCTGCGTGGTGAGCAATTGGTCAACAGTGGACGGGTTGGCGCTCCGCAACTCGAACTGGCCTTTACCCGTAGTCTAGACAACAGCGGCTCACTGATCGCAAGTCAGGGGTTAACTCTGGACGTTCCCTCGTTGAGCAACAGCGGCACCCTAGCAGCAAACGTATTGGCATTGAAAACCCACAATCTGGACAACAGCGGGCTTATGCAGGCCGACGTCAATGCCATTATTGATGCACAAACATTCAACAATAGAGATGAAGGACGTTTGCTGGCAGGGGAAACTCTGACTTTACAAGGTGCACAACTGGACAATGCCGGCAAACTGCAAGCCAACCGCCTGAATATTGAAACACAAACTTGGGATAACACCGGCAGTGCATTAGGTATTGACCAACTCACGGCCAAAGCCACACAAAGCCTCACCAACCACGGGCAACTGTTGAGTCAGGGCCCTCTCACGCTAAGCACGGAGTCATTGACCAATAATGGAAAAATACTCAGTGAGAACCAGCTCAACCTCAATGCACAGCAATTTATCAATCAGGGTGAAGCGCAAGGCACCACGACAGAGTTGAATGCTGAGCAGTTAACCAACAGTGGTCATCTGATTGGCGTCGAGCATCTGGTGTTGCAATTGCAGCAGGATTTGAACAATGCCACCGGCGGTAAGCTACTGAGCGGCGGTGATCTGAAGGTGAATGCAGCGGCTGTTAACAATGCCGGAACATGGCAAGGCGAGCAGATTATTTTAGCAGCGCGCCAACTGGATAACACCGGGACTTTGCAGGCGGATAACCGCATCCAACTCGATCTCACCGGTGATCTTAAAAGCGGTGTAGGTAGCCAAATAGTCACCCTCGGTGAAGCAGCGATTAACGCGCTGGCGTTGGTTAACCACGGCAACTGGCAGGCGACTTCGCTATTCTTGAAAGGCGATTCGCTGCTCAACAGTGGTGTCATCGCTGGGGTTAATCAGCTTAAGTCTGAAATAAGTCACGACATCACCCAACAAAAAAGCGGTGAGATGCTGAGTAATGGCTTACTAACCCTGAATGCCACCCAAGTCGATAATCAGGGGCGTATACAGGCCCATTCTCTGGCGCTACACGCGGCAGACATGACCAATACTGGGGTGATGCAAGGCCAGGATATATTCAATGCCCAACTGAGTGGCGTGTTCCATAACCTTGCCAGCGGTGACCTACGCAGCCAAAACGAGTTGAACCTGAATGCTGCAGGGTTAGATAACGCGGGTAACATTCAGAGCACTGGAGCCAGCACATTCGTGTTGACGACGCCAATGCTTAACACGGGCAAAATTGTTGTCGGGGGGGATTTAGATATTGGCGCTCTCGCCCTCAACAACAGTGGCTGGCTGCAAGCGAATAACATCACTTTTAACGGTACGCGACTGGACAACACCGGTACGTTGATAGCTGCGGGCGATAACCTGTTGACGTTTGATATTTTCAACAATCGGGGAACGGTACAGGGCGACAACCTGCAACTGAAGATTGGCAGCCTGAATAATGCAGGCACCCTGCTGGCCACACGCCAGATGGGCGTTCAGGCGCAACAGATTGAGAACCAACAGGATGCTAAGTTCTTCAGCGCAGGCGACCTGACAGTAGTCAGCGGTACATTTAGCCTATTTGGACAATTGGTCGCCTTGGGCAACCTTTCCCTGACCCTCAATGATGCCCTTACACAGCACGGCACTCTGGCCGCAGGCAAAATGCTCAACCTATCCAGTCACGGGGATATCACCCTCGCGGGCACTACGCAGGGGCAAAGCCTGTCTATCCATAGTCTGGGGCATTTCACCAACAGCGGAACACTGCGCGGTGGTAATGGCGATGTCCGTATTGAGGCCATGGGTATCACACAAGATGATACGGCCAGTCTGCAAGCTGGGGGCCGCATACAGTTGCTGAGTAGCAGCACTATCAGCAACAACGGCTTTATCGGCACCGCAGGCGACCTGCTATTAAGCGCCACCAGTCAATTGTTCAACAGCGGCATGTTGTACAGCGGTAGCAATATGCAACTGCTGGCAGACCGGATCACCAACCACTACGGCGATATTTTAGCGGACAACCGTCTGTGGATGCAGAAAGATGCCACTGGCAATGCCAACAGCGAGGTTATTAACACTTCAGGCACCATTGAAACTGGGCGCGGTGATATCACCATCAATACCGCCCATTTACTCAATCAGCGTGATGGACTGAGTGTGACTCGCACAGACAAGGATCTGACGAATGAATATCCTTGGTTAAATGGGGCAATAGTAAAAGTGCCACTGAGTTTCTTCGAGGAAGGTGAGGTTGGTTATTACACGATAAAAATCACTCGGCAAGAAGCTGGGGATGATGCCAATCAAGTGAGTCACACATATACTTATGCCGCCCCCTTTGAGAAAACGCGAGAGCTGGCGTTATCTGTTTCGACCCTTTCAGTCACCAGCAAGGGGGCTGCAGGACGTATCGCTGCCGGTAAAGATCTTGTCGTCACCGCTCAAACACTCGATAACCTGGCCAGCGATATTTTCTCTAACGGTGATATTTCTCTTACGGGTAATACGCTGAATAATCAGTCCTGGTTGGCAGGGACAGAAACACGTTATCAAACCTACCGCACAGGAGAACTTCCTCAGTCCAGACATTGGTATGAGGTGTCCAAATTAAAGCCTCTTAATATCTTCGCCTTAGGGCAAATTGAGGACCAGTCCGTTACCTACACCGCTGATGGGGATATACGTACTGAACGCAGTGAAGACAGCCAGCTCTACCGCTCCGTCATTCAAGCGGGCGGTGCAGTTAATGCCCATTTCACCGGCGACATGAGTAACACCACAGCCACGCCAAATGCGGGCGGAGTGAGTCATACACTGGCAGCTCCTAAGCTAGATTTACTATCGCAACCGGATAATATCGGTACTGCACAGGCGCAGGATTTGACGGATGATCAACATATCACCGTGGGAACACCCGCCTGGAAAGATAATTTGCAGAATGCGCTGGGTTCCTTGGGCAACAATGCCACCGAGTTAGCTGATTATCCGTTGCCGAATAGCAACAATGGCCACTTTGTGCTGGCCCCCGATCCAAGCAGCCCGTATCTGATCACCACCAACCCCAAACTGAATGAATTGGGGCAACTCGATAACAGCCTGTTTGACGGGTTGTATGCGATGCTGGGCCAGCAACCTGGAGCGGCACCACAGGAAAATAACAGCCAGTTCACCGATCAAAACAAATTCCTCGGCTCGTCTTATTTCCTCGACCGCTTAAACCTGAAACCTGATTATGACTATCGTTTCCTTGGCGATGCGGCTTTTGACACCCGCTATATCAGTAATGCTGTTCTGAGCCAAACCGGCCAGCGCTACCTCAATGGTCTTGGGTCGGATTTGGCCCAGATGCAATACCTTATCGACAATGCTGCACAAGCCCAAACTGGGCTGGGACTCACACTGGGTGTCAGCCTGACAGCGGAACAGGTTGCCGCGCTGAACAAAAGTATTGTCTGGTGGGAAGAAATTAATGTTAACGGCCAGACGGTTTTAGCCCCCAAATTGTATCTGGCGAAAGCGGATAGCGCCTCACTAACCGGCAGCGTCATCGCTGGTAATCAGGTTAATCTTGATGCAGGTAAAGTTATCAATACGGAAAGTACCCTCAAGGCTGACCAGTTGTTGGCGGTGAATAGCCAAACCTCAATGAGCAACCTGCAAGGCGGGGAAATCACGTCCGGCGGTAGCCTGCAACTAAGTGCTATCGGTGATATCAGTAACATCGGCTCCAGCATCGCTGGTCAGCAAGTAGCGCTGGCAAGCCTTGATGGGAATATCATCAATCAAACACTCACCCAACAGTGGACAGCAACGACGGCCGGTAATGGCCGTTGGGATAGCGAGTCATTGTCATTAACCCGCACAGAAGTGGGTGATACCGCCACTATCAGCGCTGGAGACTCTCTCAGCTTGAAGGCTGGCAAAGACATTTTAGTCACGGGTGCCAAGGTCTCTGCTGGTGGTAACCTGGATATGCAAGCGGGCGGTGATATTGCTGTCAAAGCCAATACTACGCTCAGCAATAATGAACATAATAAACAGCAGGATAAACGTAACGGTTATCAAAAAAGCGAGCAGCGCGATAGCTTAGGCAGTGACATCAGTGCTGGCGGCGACCTAACACTCAATGCAGGCAACGATGTGTCACTGACGGCCAGTGAATTGGCCGCTAAGGGGAATGTCGGGCTATCTGCAGGACGTGATATTTCGCTGGAAACAGCGGAGAGAAATAGCCAACAAAAAACCAATAATAGTGAAAATCGTACCAATGATGCCACTCGCTCAGTGATCACCAGTGGCAATAATCTGACATTGGATGCCGGGCGGGATATCAACTCACAGGCAGCAGCGCTGGTGTCAGATAACGACACTACCCTCAAGGCGGGCCGTGACGTCAATCTTAATGCCCAGCAAAGCAGCACCTACAGCGAAAGCCACGGCGATCGCAAACAACAGATCAATGAATCTACTCGTCAGCAAGGGACTGAAAGCGTCAGCGGTGGGGACACCACCATTCTGGCCGGTAATGACATTAATCTACAGGCCACACAGGCGCAGGCCAGTGGTGATATTGCCCTGAAAGCTGGTCATGACATTAATGTGGCTACGGCGACGGAAAGTGATTATTCCTTCTTTGAAGAAACTACCGTCAAAAAGAAAAGGTTATCGAAGACCACCACCCACGTGGTATCTGAAGATTACGCGACACAGGAGCAAGGTTCGCTGCTCAGTGGCAAAAATGTCTCGTTGTCTGCCGGTAATGACTTACAGGTGAAAGGCTCGGCGGTTGTTGGTGACAATAATGTCGCACTGATTGCGGGCAACAATGTGGATATTGTGGCGGCCACCGAAGAACAATCCAGCTACCGTTTGTCTGAACAGAAAAAAAGCGGCATGTTCAGTGGTGGCGGTATCGGGGTCACTATTGGCAGCACCTCATCACGCCAACAAAGCCGTGATTCCGGGACGACACAAAGCCAAAGCGCCAGCACCATTGGTAGCACGGGCGGCGATGTCACCATCAACGCTGGCGGCACTGCCCATATTGGTGGCGCGGATATTCTGGCCAAGCAAAACCTGAATGTCACCGGTGATAGCGTCGTCATTGAACCGGGTCAGGACAAACGCAGCAGCGATCAGCGTTATGAACAAAAAAGCAGTGGCCTGACACTCGCTCTTTCTGGCGCAGTCGGCTCAGCGTTGAACACCGCGGTAACGACCGTACAAGACGCTAAAAACGAAACCAGTGGTCGTTTAGCTGCATTACAGGGAACCAAAGCGGCTCTGACAGGAGTATCGGCTAAACAGGCCGTGGATCTGGCACAGGCACAGGGCAATACCGATACCGGCAGCCTGATTGGCATCAGTGTGTCATTAGGCTCACAAAAATCGACCTCTCAACAACATCAGGAACAGCAGTCTGTCAGTGGCTCAACCCTTACCGCGGGCAATGACCTCAATATCACCGCCACCGGCAAAGGCCAGAGTGCCAACAGCGGCGATATCATTATTGGCGGGAGCCAGCTCAAAGCCGGCCACGACACCACCTTGGATGCCGATCGTGACCTGTTGTTACTCGGTGCAGCCAATACCCAGAAAACGGAAGGCAGCAACAGCAGCAGTGGTGGCAACATCGGTGCCAGTATTACTTTTGGCGATAAAATCGGGCTCAGTATTTTCGCTAATGCCAACAGCAGTAAAGGCAAAGACAGTGGCGATGGCACTTATTGGTCTGAAACCACCCTCGACAGTGGCAATACTCTGTCGCTGGCTAGCGGCCGCGACACCACGCTATTAGGCGCACAGCTCAGTGGCGATAAAGTCGAAGCCGATGTCGGCCGCAATCTAACCCTGCAAAGCCAGCAAGACAGTGACCGTTATGACTCGAAACAGCAGAGTATCAGTGGCGGCGTCAGTGTGGTGGTATGGGGAGCGGGCAATAGCTCGGCAAACTTAAGTGCTACTCAAGACAAAATGCACAGTAACTTTGATTCGGTGCAAGAACAGACCGGCATCTTTGCGGGCAAAGGTGGCTTTGATATTACCGTCGGGGAACACACCCAGCTTAACGGGGCAGTGATTGGTTCTACGGCAACGGCTGATAAGAACAAACTGGATACCGGCACACTGGGCTTTAGCAATATTGAAAATAAAGCGGAGTTCAAAACCGAGCATCAGGGGGGGAGTATCAGCACCGGCGGTAGTGTGGCGGATAACTTCCTCGGTAACATGGGCAATCTGGTGCTGGTCGGGGCCAATAATAATGGCAACGCACAAGGCACCACCCATGCGGCAGTATCCGACGGTAGCATTATCATTCGTGATACAGACAAACAGCAGCAGAATGTTGATAGCCTGAGTCGTGACGTCGAACATGCCAATAACGCCCTCACCCCTATCTTTGATAAAGAGAAAGAGCAAAATCGCCTGAAAGAAGCGCAGTTGATTGGCGAGATTGGCGGGCAGGTGTTTGATGTTATTAGTACGCATGGGCAGATCCAAGCCACCACGGCGGCGAAAGATGCACTGGCGAAAAGCGGCAATCTCAACCCTACGCCGAAAGAGATAGAAGCATCGCAAGCCTACAAAGATGCCATGAAAGATTATGGCATTGGTGGCACCTACCAAAAGATCGCGCAAGCAGCCACCGCCGCCCTGCAAGGGTTGGCGGGCGGGGATATGACCAAAGCACTGGCAGGTGCATCAGCACCGTATCTGGCACAGATGATTAAAGATGTCGCTGGTGACGATAATGAAGCCGCGCGCATTGGCGCACATGCAGTGTTGGGCGCAGTGCTTTCCCATCTGCAAGGTAACAGCGCCGCCGCAGGTGGTGCTGGCGCTTTAAGTGGTGAACTGGCCGCTATTTACATCAAAAATAATCTCTACCCGAATATTGAGACCAAAGACCTGACCGAAGCACAGAAGCAGGTTATTGTTAACCTCAGTTCTCTGGCTGCGGGACTGTCTGGTGGCATCGCTGGAGATAGCACAGGCAGCGCCGTTGCCGGTGCGCAGGCTGGGAAGAATGCGGCTGAGAATAACTCGGTGGGTAACCTTGGTGATATTTTTGGTAGCCAGGGTGAGAAATATTTTGAGGGCGTGGCCTCTTTAGAAAAAGAACTTTTACAAGATTCAAATCTGACTGATCAAGAAAAACAGACAATCCGTGATCAGTATATAAAAGGTGACTTACCTGAGGATGTTATCAAGGCTATCTTGGAGAACAATCCAGGATCAGATACTGTGATGGCATTATTGAATGCAAAAAATCCAGAAGATTATGCGTTAGCATTATTAAGCACATTACCTGCTGAACGTGCATTAGCCTTAATTGGAAAAATGACAAAAGGCGTTCAAGCAACTGGAGTCTTTAATATAGCTGATCGAGTTTATACTCAATTAAATGACTCACGGTTGGGGAGTTTGTCTGGGAAGCTTAACGCTGCAGAGCTGCAAAAGCTTGCTAACAACCCAGCGGCGGTGCGTGTTTATGATGCAAGAAGTGGTCATATCAATGTAATACAAAGCGTTGATGGAAAACTTTTGCGCATTACAGTGCCAAACAATGAAATGAAAATAATATCTGTCGGTCCTATTAGGCCAAATCAAGTGAAAAATCTTATTGAAAAAGGTTCTTTTGTTCCTTTACCTTGAGGTACTGATGAGTATGGCAAAAATACATATTGAAGAAATACAAAAATATCTTGCGTCACGAGGCGAAAAAGATGCATTACCTCATGTGAACAACGGCGAGGGTTATTTTCTTGAAATCCGATTTGATGGTCAAACGCAGAAGGCTTCACACTGTATAGATGAAGAGCTTAAAAACAAAGTCATTACGGCTGACTGTCCTTATGGAATGGTGACAATTATTTTTGGTGACGACGGGCAACTCGTTTCTTTAGATTTAAGTTGATTACTCAATCCCAGCCAACAAGCTGGGATTCTTACATATACATACTGCCGCCCCACTTCCTGCAACTGGACTACATGAGGAACAATAATAACGGCCAGTTGACTGTTTAATCAGTGTTCATAAGGGGTTCTAGTTGAATTCAGGAGGGATCACAGGAGTCGCATTTGATAGTTAATCACGTTGAATTTATTGATTATTTTTCTATGCGCTATTCTGGCGTGCCCCCAATTATGCCCCCACATGTTTTTCCTTGATGACTAACTGGCTGTTTTATGAACGCATCAAGCCAAGGTTGAACTGTGCTCGTTGAACATCCAAAGGTGTTAGCCAAGGTTCTTGATCCTGCCAGGAGAAACCCTTCTGGTCAATGCGAACAAGTTCGAATCGTTCCACAAGGAAGTTAACGGCATCAGTAAGATTCACCCCGGCCTCTATGTGTTCCAGAATCGCCGTATCGTCACTGAACGGCGCTTCATTGATTGTGAGGCCGTAATGATGCTCAAAAAGGTACGTTAACAATTGTTGCCATACTTTGACAGGGGACACGCGTGACGGTACCGGCGCTGTGATCGGAGCGGTTGAGATTTGCATGTATTAGGTCCTGATAAAAAAGAGTTAAGAAGGGGTTACCTGTCTCCAGGCTAAAGATAAATGGTGATGTAAACGTAGCCACAGCTACCACAGGTATCCGCTATGCAGGTAAACCCGGCAAAGTGAACTGCTACCAGGTGTTGCTGGCGCGGGTTTAGCTCGCCGGTACGCAGCAGATTTTCAAGTTGTTCTGTGAGCGCTGGGAAAGATCGCTCTAAAGCCTGCAGCTGCTCAGGGGTAAAGTTTCCCGTCAACCCGGCCCTGTCTGCTAAATAATGCAGCCGGTTGCCTTCCTGAACTAATCTGGCACCAAAACGTGGAACAATATCGTTTTTTAGCCCCCATTCATGGGCTGGTATTAATGACATGAAAACCTCCCTTTAAAGCAGACCAAGCTCAGAAAAAGACACCACCTCGTTTCCCACTACAAGATGATCCAGCACTCGCACCTCAACCAGTGCCAGCGCTTTCATCACCCGCTGAGTGATATGTTTATCCTGTTGGCTGATTTCTGTCGTACCTGATGGATGGTTGTGCGCCAGAATGACCGCAGCAGCGTTATGCTTCAGGGCCGATTTCACCACTTCACGGGGATGCACCTCGGTATGGCTGAGCGTGCCGGTAAACAGTGTTTCTCGGCCCAACAGGCAGTGTTGATTATCGAGATACATCACAATAAACACTTCACGCTCCTGTTGAGCCATATACAGCTGCAGCCAGGTTTTGGTGAAACTTGTGGAGGTAAATGGCTCACTGGGCTGACGCTGATATTTCTCAACAATTCGTAATGCCCGTCGAATAATAAGTTGCTCGTTGGCCGGAAATACCATGGATAAATTGGATACAGACATAATGGTTCCTTAAAACAAAAGGCCCCGCTGGTTTATTAGCAGGGCCTGAAGAATGATAAAAAGTTTCATGAAGCGAGATGCAACATATTCTCGGCCATCACCCACAGAGCACGATTGAGCTTCACATCGCCGTCGATACCGTTTACCGCACGGGTATGAGCACGCTTGCCGCTGGTCGTGCGCCCCGAAAGGCCACCTTTAATCAGGTTTTCCTGAATACGCTGGTAAGTGGTCCACAGGTCGTTGCTCTCGTCCTGCCAGCGACGTGGCGAAAGTATCTGCGATTCCATCACAGGTTGATGCTCTTCACCAAAGCGATATGTTAATGCTGCTTTTGCCATCGCCTGCTGAGCGGGTGGCGGTAACAAAAGTGACTGCATGGCATCACGCTTCTCCTCCACCCGGTCAAACACGCCGAGCACTTCGTAAGCCCCTTCAATCACCTTCTCAATGACATTACCTTTATGCGGCACCCGCACTTCTCCGAATGACTGGCCGCAGACCAGTCCGTTGGTACAGACGCCACGAAACAGCCCCGGCAGCATCTGGTAGCTCGATGAGCCGTCATGACTGTTAAGAAGAATGATTTCCGGTACCTGATGGCCGGTCAGTTGCCCGGCGCGACGCAAGCGCAGCATGTGTTTGGTGTGCTCCCGCTTGCTCTGGTCACGAACCTTTGTCTGGCAAGCAAAGAACGGCTCAAAGCCTTCACGCTGCAGACTTTCGAGGATGGTGATGGTCGGGATGTAGGTATAGCGGTCGGAGCGTGATTCATGTTTATCACTCCCGAACACGCTGGGCACATGCGCCATCAGCTCTTCGTGGGTGAGCGGACGGTCACGGCGTATCTGGTTAATGCGGCCAAAGCGGCTGGCTAATCTCATGACGGGTTCCTTATTCGGTCGGCATAAATGAAAAAGGCCATATCCTTTCGGGGATATGGCCTGTGATTGCAGTGGAAGCTAATTATCGTTAAGTGTCGGGTGAACCTTCATGCTGTGTTTTTGCAGTAACCTCCGAAACCGCGCCAGCGCTCATTGCATCATGGTGGGCAGGAAGTGCGGTGATGCTGAGCCTGTCATGACGGTATTGCTGCAGTTGCGCCAACAATGGCTTCTTACGTGAGTGCAGATAGGTCCGGCACACCTCCCGGCTGACGGCCAGCCTGACCGCTGCCGGAAGCAGCTCATAGGCCTTTTCAAAAACCGCATCCACAAACGCATCATCGCTGAGCCTGTTCTCGGCCAGATTCAGCAATCCGTGTACCACGATGCTTTCCAGCATCTGTTTGGATTTCGATATTTTGCTGTCGCTGACGGGCTCGCCCAACTCAGGAAGAGGATTCGTCGCGTTGACCTCAGTGAGGTCATCATTGCCTGTTTCTGGCGGTTTTCCTCTGTGACGGGAAAAGTGCATTTTGCTTTTCAGCCCACTCAGTTTCCCTTTTATCGTGTCAGTCATGGGATTGGCATCCTGTGATTTATAGTGAGGCTCAGGCCAGCGAGGCCAGTTTTTTTAGACCCTTAATCAGGCTCAACATGGTCAGACTGGCCCCGAGCGTCTGAACCAGCATCGACTGGCTGCGCATCATCGTAACCCCGGCAACACTCAGGACTAGCGGCCAGGTAAGGTCGGGGGTTTCAGTTTTTCGCGTTTCTTTTTTCACGATTTATGCCCTTGTGTCAGTAACACGCTCCGTATGCTCCGGTGCAGACCCATTTGCCGTTTTTGAGCGACTGGGTATAGAACGAGCCAACGGGCCGGGCCATCACAGTACGAGAGTGCGGGGTATCAAATGTCACTTCCAGTGTCCCTGACTCACCAGTGTCAGTCTTAAAATGCGCCACCATCTTTTTGCTGCCGGGTGAAGCATCAATGCCAGTAATCGCGCTACAGCGCCCCGGCGTGCCGGAATCCAGACGAACAGACTCGTTCGCCATGGCGCAGCCATTAGCCCTGAGTTCATCAACGTTGCTCGTCTCTCCCACTGGCTTTCTGGAAGCACGGAAGCGAACAGCATCGTTACGAATAGTCGGGTCATCTCCCTGCAGGGATAAATACACCGGACAGTCTGCATCCCCCACGCGACAGGCTTTTTGCACCACATCGCGATGGACCCAGCCGCTGAAGCCGATGTATGCAGCTCCCACTTCATCCTGACACCAGGTCCTGTCCATCGTCACCTTACGGGTACTGTTGGGTACAGTGACGGTAGTCATTACGCAGGTCACCGCCTTTACCGCCTGACCGTCATCGCGTATGGCAGACTGACTGCGGTCTGAAGGATAAAAGGGCGCAATACCCACCCTGTCATAGCCCTCTTTCTGAAGGGCGCTGACCGTAAGCGCATCGTTCATATTTCCCTGCTGAGCGGTATTGAGTAAAGCGGCTGTTTTGTCATTGACCGCCTTCAGGGCATTGCCGCCCTGAGGAGTCAGAAAGAAGGTGTAACGTTGCGGATGAACCTCACCATACACATCCAGTGCAAATGACATGGAAGGCAGAATCAGCACGGTCAGACTCAGAAGTAATGTAATGATATTGCGCACAGCAATCCCCTTGTATTGATATATGAAGTAGTGAAAGAAAGTAGTCGGTTGAATTCCGCCGCCGCCGCATAAGGGCCTGTACAGATATTCAGCACGCAGCAACCTTGTGACTGTTGTTGAGAAAGAGGTTCAGCGACTGACGCAGTCCTGCCAGGTGATGTCTTGCAGCGCCTCCCGAAGCCCGGAAGTTTTGAAGGATTTTGAGAGATTCTGTCCCATGGAGGTGACTGTGACCTGACCACGATCACCGGAATTCTTCAGAGCCATAAAAGCGGCTTCGCCCAGTGAATACGTTTTTGAATCGATGTTCAGTCCCGGCTCAGCGAGGCCGGTTTCAGAGGACACGCGGTAATCTTCAGCCGGTACGCTATAGGCAACGGCCAGATGCCCGCCAGTACAGGTAAGCGTGAGGCGCTCGTTGCTGGCATTGTCTGTGTTAATTTCAAATTCCATCGCACTGACGGTGCCGAACCAGCTTCCCCATTGCTGGTCTAGGATGACGGCGTGCGAAGCGGTACTGAATAATGCAGCACTGAAAAGCAAGGCAGAGGGCGACTTCAGCATAGTTGTTCCTTACTGAGTGTTTTATAAATGAAAAATGGCCTTTTGCTGTACAAAAGGCCATCTGATCGTATGCATTTGAGAGGGGATGGGATAATCGTTAATACAGATCAGTTTCCTGGAATTGATCGTTATTATCTATTGCATAAGCGATCAATTCACACTTATTAATAGTTAATAGCTATCGCAATCTAAGTATCGATCGGTACAACAGATCAATGCACAGAAGCCGCACCAGGAGTACGTACTGGCGCGACTTCATATGAGTGATATAGGAGTGAAAATATCTGGAATGCAACGGTGTAATAAATTTTATCATCGATACAAAACTAATGTCCGGAAATGTAATCGTTAATAAGGAAAATCCATGAAGGGTTTGTTGTTATTTTTTTTAGCATCTTCATCAGCAGAAGGTAATGTCTGGTTTTGTTCACACACTTCCCTGAGTGCTTCCGAGAGTGTTTTTTCACGAGGTGATTCTGCAATGGATGGAATTTGATTGGCAGTGACATCAATATTGTCTACCTCTGACGTTTCAGGTGATTGCGTTGATTTTTTTATGCTTCGAGACTTCTTCCTGAAATGTACGCCTTCCCATGCTTTATTAAAACGCTTTAAAAAAACAGTGTCTTTATGATACCAACATGTATAGAGGCAGCGAATTATAAGCCGTTTTTCAGCATTGCTGGATGGTTTAAGATATTGCATCAAAGTGATAGTATTTATGTTTGCTGAATCTTCACTTATATCTTTAAGAGAACTGTGAGTGGCATAATCGTTATCTCTGGCAGATGATGGGTCATGTTGAGCAAACTCAGTTAATGTTGATATCGGGTGCTGCTGTGACATACGTTGAGTAACCTGAGTCAATGTGACTATATGCAGTGTTTGCTTATTATCTTGAGCGTCCATTTCGCCACTGCTGTTATGTAACGCACCCTGACTGTTATTCTCCTGTTCTTTTCTCTCTGACTCTTTATTTTCCTTCCTTTTTTTTGCACCTGCTTTTATGTTAGCTCTATCTTTTTGAAGATACTTCCATGCCCACTCACATTTTTCTTTTTCTTTCTTGGTTAAAGGAAATACATCCTTGTAGTTATACAATCGATACCATTCGGCCCTTATGGCATTCAGCAGATCCATTTTCCCCTTTAAGCTGGAATCACAGCGATCAAAGAAATCAGTGATTGTCAGGAGTCGTTCAGTGTGGCTTGCCGGATACTGAATAAGATCGAGGTAATCGTAAGTTAATATTACTGGTACGAATGGAGAGCCATAATCGTTTACCTCAAGAGAAGAAAAAGCAACCGGAAGTGTTTTTATATTTAATGTTCTTATTGCAATCCAGACATAATAACAAGCATCCTGACATTTTTTGAACCAGGCGAAATCACGTGAAGGAATGAAATTTTCAGTAATGTGCCCCCGACTAGCTCTGCCGAATGTATTGGCTATATCCGGGTGATAAAAGGAACGCACTGCAGAGTTAATGACTCTGGATGCCCTCTTAATGTCCAGAGAATATAAATAACTTATATTTAGCGCATTAACAACCGGCTTCAGTTGATAATTTAGCAGGGCAGATTCATTTTGGTATAACCATCGATAAAACCTTAATTCCCTTTCGTTTTTTAGTTTCACATCTGACTTATTCCCGTTCATTCAATCCCTCTTCTGCACCGTACCATCCTCCCACTTCACCCCGAACATTTCAGGGTGCTCCGCAGGGGAACTCATAGTGTTAATTATAGCAAATACATAGGGGAAAACGTAGGTGTAAAATCACTCACAACCACTATGAATACGGGTTTTATTCAGGAAAATCAAAAAAACACCTCCACAGTAACACTCAACCAAAGTGCCTGCTAGAAGCATAAGGAACACTCCAAAAAAGCAGAGCGAAAAGGCTCCACGGTAGCTATACAACCAGGGCGCAGACGTGAACTCTATTACGTTCTCTCTCCTCCGGACAATAAAAGTAAAATCGTACATCTGTGACCTATGACATGAAAGGATGCCGTCCGGCGTCCTCCTGATACATCTCCGGAGACTTTCATGAGCATGATTGATATTCATAATGATAAATTTGTTGATATGGTTTTCATTACCACACTGATCGGTTTGTCTGATAAGTGGTTTTACAAAATGGCGCAGGAAGGGAAATTCCCAAAGCCAGTTAAATTTGGCCGTAGCTCGCGCTGGATTGAACGTGAAGTAAAAGAGTGGCTGGAGGAACGAATAAAGAGTTCTAGAGCATAGAAGATCAAAGAATATAGTGACAAATAAGATCACTAACTTTATACCATATTTAAATGCCCTGATGCCTTGCTGCACAATAACTTTATGTTATTTATAATGACGGTTTATTTATTATTGCATCACTACTTTATCAGTAAGCTATTAATACACTCAATTACTAATCAACACCAATCCATACAAACACCTCATACAGTACTAGCATAGGTCATACATCTACGTTTTGATATCTCCCTCCCTCTGATATCAATATTTATACTGAGCATCAAATAAATATATTTACCCAATAGTCAATCTAACATATTGCCAATCAACAATAGTTGATTGGCTTCAGAGAAACACATTATGAGCTTACCAGAATCATTCCTATTATCTCATGCTGAGTATCACATTGAGAATAACACTCCCCACCTCATCATATCCGATGATAATGAATTTAGATTCAGGTTAGAGCAACTTGATAGTTGTCTTAAAACTCTCAGCAGAGGATCTAAATCACCTTTCAACATTCTTTATAGCCGGTCAGGTTATAAAGAGAGTGCAGAGTCAGCCATCATTCTTGATGCAATCCGTTATCTTAATACATTGCCACCAGAATCGATGAAACTAAGAATAGCAAATCCACGTATTGCTTCATTTCAGAATTTATTTAATAACACTGATTTACATGCACGTACCCATAACGGGAAAATAGTGGGAGCAGATACTGTAACTACTGCAGAGATGTTGAACAAACTGGTGCAGGATTACCGATGCGCTGCGAGTCAGGCAGAGTTTAGAAAGGCCTACAGAAAGTACCAGCGGTCTTCGGTTAAAAACCTGAAGGGAGTGATGAATTACATCGGACACCTGCAGGAGCGTCATTCCCGACTGTTGGTTCTGCGTGTTGATTTATCATGGGCAAATGAGCATAAAGCGGACATCACTGCTGATGATGCCCGTAAGTACCGTCAGCAGCTGTTTCGCAATATGCAAAAGAATCCATTGTTTCGCCATGTTCTCGGGACAGTGTGGAAACTGGAATATGCACCACAACGTAAATTTCATTACCACATGCTATTTATCTTAAATGGCAACAAGGCACAGCAGGATGGCGTGATTGCTCATGCTTTCGGTGAGTACTGGAAACACACCATCACTAAAGGCAAAGGCATCTACTACAACTGCAACGCTAACAAAGCGCGTTATGAGGACTGCTGCCTCGGCAAACTGGAACGTGGGGACTGTAGTAAGGATAAGGGGTTGCTTAAAGCGCTAAGTTACATCACCAAAATTGATGCCTGTGCACGTCTGGTTCTCCCTGGAAATGCCAGAACCTTTGGTCGCGGAGAATTACGTTCATCGAAAAACAGGAAGAGAACAAAAAGAGGCCGGTAAATCTAACCCGCTGTACCAGACGGTAATGCTTCTTTCCCCCTTCTATCCACAAAACCAGCTAACCATGCCGGCTTTTTTCATTTGTTCCGGAGTGCATGATGAATTACTTCGTTTTGCCACTCACGCCGTCACTGTTGATGGTGAATGGGTTACACCAGAATCTGTTCAACAGGTTGATTTTGATTTATTGCATTTACTGCAAACTGCAGATCGGTGTTCAGTTTAGCGCTCTGACAGTTACAAGGACGTTTGTGCACCTACCGGGGCATATTAACAATGCCGCTCGACTTAAAACATGTCGATTTAATAAGCTCCAAACAGTACCAGAGCAAACCTCATCACAAACTATACCGCCTCCAGAGAAGCGCCTTCGACCTGCTAACACGACTATACGGCAATGGCGATGTTGCTGGTGCGATACCTGCTGGCATGGTGATAAGGTGTGTCCGAAATGCTGCGACTGGATTTATGTGTTCGATGCTTAAGAGACAGATGGCAGGCAAATTCTCAACTAGTGAAGATATCTTCCGACGGGCCGGTATGGCGGCGATACTAGGTATAAAAACAATGTTTGATGATGATCAGAAAATCGTCAATTTTTGTACAAATGGATCTTTTTTCATAATACATTTTAATGACATATCTCTAACTATAATCTCGAGGTCATTATGTCAGGTTCAGGTGGTGGGAGCTTTGGTGGTCAGTTTGGTCAAGACACTTTTGAACTTACATGTGAAAAATTAACGATAACCACGCAGCTTAGTTCGCCAAACCCAGCTGTTGTGCCATTTCTCAAAGTTGGAGACATACTGGTCATCCAGCAACGCAACCAAAACGGATTATCTTTAACTGAAGCCATATTTGGAACTAACCAAGTTGCAGGTGGTATTGCCTCTCCTCAAATTCGGCGCATGCGTGAATGCATTGAGCTTGGTACTACTTATGTTGCTCGGGTAATTTCAATCAATGGTGGGCAGGTTATGGTTAAGGTTTATGCACAATGAATACAAATACACCAGATAGTGGCGTTCTGACATTAGTTGGAGGCTCTTACCATGAAGTCTGTCTGCACCCTGGCTACCACGATATATTCGGGTCTGCCGGTCGAGCCGCATCAGCACTTGCTCATCTTAAAGTACCAGTTAATTTTCACACTTACGCGGATTATAGCGTTGCTCAAGTACTTCGTGAGAGAGCCTATTTTGAAGGCTTTAAAGTCGACATCCAACCTCTCGATCGTTCTATTTTATTTCACTATGAACATGGCCTTTCAGAACCTAAAATTTATAACGTTCCTCCCGTATCGATGCCAGACATCAGATTGCAAGCGACTAACGTTTTACGTTATGGGATGCTGGAAGGGAGTGCTGTAGTTGATGCTGAATACGCCGTCTATGACCCTCAAAATGTGTCGAAGCCCGAGTTGTTCAAGCAAAACGGCTCAACAGCGCAGAATCTGGCACTTATCCTCAATCGCTATGAAGCCGCAACGTTGAGTGGTCAACCTAAATTATCTGCTGAAGAGCAAGCTATCCAGTTGTTTGAACAAGGCCATGCGCAAGTAATTATAATTAAGCAAGGGCCTGCTGGAGCATTGGTGTGTGATAATGGGAAAATATCCACGGTTCCAGCTTATGAGACCAGTAATGTATTCAAAATAGGTTCAGGAGATGCGTTCGTTGCTTATTTTGCATATCAGTGGATGATTAATAAAAAATCTGCTCATGATGCAGCTAATGCAGCTTCTCATGCAACAGCGTATTATTGTGAGAACAGTTTATTTCCTTCAACGCAGGGGCTGGCTGATTTTAATCCTAAGGCAATTTCTCCTACTCCTGAATTTCTACGTGGTGAAACATATTCGGTCTATCTTGCAGGTCCTTTCTTTACTCTGGCACAGATGTGGTTAATTGAACAAGCTCGCCGCAATTTGAGCGATCTAGGATTTAAAGTCTTTTCTCCTTATCATGACGTTGGGCATGGTAAAGCTGAAGATGTTGTGGAAAGAGATCTTGAGGGAATAAGAAATGCTGATATCATTTTTGCCATTGGTGATGGTTTAGATGCTGGAACAATCTATGAGGTAGGGTACGCTCGAGCATGTAATATACCCGTTGTCTTCTATGCGGAAAATGAAGCTGATGAAGATAAAAAAATGATGTCTGGCTCAGGATGCATCTTGTGTACGGATTATGTTACTGCAATCTATAAAACTCTTTGGTCAGTGGTGCAGAAATGAAGACAGCTTTATTGCTCTCTGGTGGCATGGACTCTATAGCAATTGCATGGTGGAAACGACCAGATATAGCCATTACTTTAGATTATGGGCAACGTGCTGCGCAAGCTGAAATAAAAGCAGCTAGTGCAATCTGTAGCGCCCTGAAAATTGAACATCATGTCATTAAAGTAGATTGTAGCTCTTTAGGGTCTGGGGACATGGCGGGAGCAGAGGCCGATTCTAACGCACCGACCAGTGATTGGTGGCCTTATCGTAATCAAATGCTAATTTCGCTTGCTGCAATGAAAGCTATTACGTTTGGTGTCACTCACCTCTGGATAGGGACAGTGAAGTCTGATAGCTCCCATTTAGATGGTACGCTAGCTTTTGTGGATAAAATCAGTGAGCTGATGTCTTTTCAGGAAGGCAACATGATCGTTGAAGCCCCAGCAATAGAACTTTCCACAACTGAGTTGGTTAGGGTTTCTGGCGTCACTCCGGGTGGACTTGCATGGGCACATAGTTGTCACAAAGCAAATATCCCATGCGGTAATTGCCGTGGGTGCAATAAGTATTTTCAGGTTTTGGATGAAGTAGGATATGGACTGGACAGACTTAGGTAGCCCTTTTCCGCGCAGACAACCTCTCACATACCGACCCATTGAATGGCCGATAGAGGAGGTTTTTTTTCTACCACCTCCATCGGAAGGTAATTTACTGCCGCCAGTGCGTTCAGTGATAGACTCACGTAGAACAAGACGTGAGTTTGGGTCATTGGATCAATATATACTTTCTGAATGGCTCTGGTTAGTTGCGAGAGAAATGGTTGTAGGGCATTCTCGCTTAGGCTTCGCACTAACCCAACGGCCAGCACCTTCCGCTGGTGCAATTCACCCTATACATATTGTTCTTTCCTTGCCAGAAATGGATGGGTGGCAACTCTACTTACCGGACAAGCACGCGTTGGCGTTACTTTCACAGCCAAATCAGACAAGGGACGTTGTACGCAATGAATTATTGCCAGTACTTGATATTCAATCTGGCATCGTTATTAGGCTTATTGCGGAACCAGGGATGACGGCAGCTAAGTACGAATACGCGGACAGCCTTGTATGGCGTGACGCAGGTGTTTTAACAGGCCAGATGGCACTTGTAGCAGAAGCGTTTGCATGTAATTTTTGTCCCCTAGGAATTACAGGCAATGAATGGTGCGCCAGTTTAAAACTGGAGGACTGTTTGGCTGGTGTCGGTTTGGCGGTTCTTGGCTCGCGTTAAACGTGGTTTAAGTTTTGTAAGTGGTTGACCTCTCGAAGATTCAAGTAAAGTAAAAACTGTACTTGATGATGCCTGCATTTCGTACCAAATGAGAGCATCGAGCTCTGAGGCTTTCACTCCCATTGATTCACTAAACTGGATGAACAGTTGTTCAAGCTTCAGATAATCGCGTTCAACAGTTAGGTCTTGAGGGAAAAAGCCAGCCAATAGGCCAGCTCGCAGAATGTGAATATCTAATATTGCAATATCATCTGCACCAAGCCAATTTCGTGCTACCCATGATGCTGTTTTATAGCCAATACCCGGAATAGTAGTTAGCCAGTCGCGGAGCTGTCGGCCTGATTCAAGTGGTGGTGTTTCGACATCTAATTTGTTCAAGGCTGCGGCTAGATAACGGGATTTCTGCTTTGCAAAACGGTAATGCACTGATTTACTACCTGTATCAATCGGCTGAGAAAGCCATTCGTAAAGAAGCTCTTCTGAAGGAGATGATGCTTCAAATGCTCCATATGTTTTTAAGAGGTTAAATGCAGCAATGCCTATTGCTGCAGGTATTCCATGTCCACCAAGTAAGCAGGCTCCTACTTCCTCTTTTAAGGTCCGCCCCAGTTTGTAATTAACTGTATTAACTTCCAACCGGCGAGCAAAGACTTGGTAAGCCCAGTATGCAGGGGAGGGAAATGCTTCAATCCTTCCCCACATTACTCCTGGTAGTATGGCTTGATCAGCCGCAGGAAAATCGAGGTTGATTATAGTTGGCCCTATAATTACAGCTCCGCGCTGAGTCATACTGTCTCCAGACCATATTTGGAATTCAGCCATTGAATTAATTCACTACGCTCTGTTTGCTCCATCTGCTCGATCCGGTCATACAAGCGGGCACGACGACGAGCAACGGTTTGTCTTTCTCTGTAGTTGTTACCTAGATAACGTGAATCATGAAGCTTTGCTGGTGGGGCATAATTCATCCACACGCTTTCTTCTCGAATACCAGTGTGGGTTTTTGCGTTAAATTTGACGCAGCGCCAACTTGCTAACATTTCGTTGTATAGTGAGTTTTCATATCCAGAAATCATAACGTTACATGTTAGTGATAATATCTTTTCAAGCAGTTGTCGGTGGTTATCATCACTGTATTCATGTCGATAGATTCGGCTGCGTTTCCGGGTGCTGTGAACATATGGTGGATCAACGTAAACTAACTCATGTCCCTTAAATGGAAATGAGCTAAGAAACGACAGGGCATCATCGTTAATGAGTTCACACATACATGGCACCGTTTTACGCCACTGTTCAATGACTTTGCTATCAAGATCTACACCAATACTTTTTTCAGCGGGTAGTTTGTTGCGCATAACTGCGCCTCCGCCTAAGTGCGTCTCAATGTACGTTTGGTGCTCGGGCATCAAGTTGATGAGCCGTTGGTAGCACTTGCCTTTTCCGCCTGGATATCTCATGACGTAATCATCGTCATTTTTGACGATAATGTCAATTTTAATTGCGCTTCAAACGCTGGATTTTGGTAGTCAAAAAGAATGGTAAACAATGTTTCACCATTCGGAATGATTGTGATTTTTGTTTAACGGCATTCAGGCTAAAAATAATTGCAGAACTAATAATATCATGTGCTTATGTTCTTTTTTTTGTGCGGTTAGTCATGATTTTTAAAATATTCCATTGTTAATATGTATGAAACTTTAGTGGACCACATCTTCATCAGGAACTCTCATGCATTGGAATGACCTCTTAAACAGTAATCGGCGTAAACCCAAAAAAGAAAATAAGGATTCATCCCAAGATACTTCCAAAGGTAGGCAGCAGATAGAACGTGATTTTGACCGTATCCTCTTCGCTGCACCTACTCGTCGGCTAGCAGACAAAACACAAGTTTTTCCCTTGGATAAAAATGATAGTGTCAGAACACGCCTTACTCATTCACATGAAGTGGCTAATTTGTCGAGAGGGATCGGCATGCGACTGGCTTTTGAGCTTCAAGATGAGATATTCAAGGATGTTCGCGAAGATATCTGCCTTGAGCGCGATGTACCAGCACTGCTAGCGACAATTGGTTTGGTGCATGATATGGGCAATCCACCTTTTGGGCATCAAGGTGAGAAAGCTATGAGTGAATGGTTTACAAAAAACCTGCCTGAAAAAACTAAAGAGTATGAAGAAAAAATTTATGACGATTTTCGTCGTTTTGATGGGAATTCCCAGACATTTCGTTTGGTGACTAAGCTTCAAATTTTAAATGATAATTATGGGCTAAATCTTACCTATGCCACCCTAGCATCAATGATCAAGTACCCCATATCGTCGGATGCAAATTCCGAGCTATGGACTAAACATGGTTTCTTCCTTTCAGAGAAAGATGTTGTGCATGATGTCTGGGAAAAAACTGGCTTGTGCGAAGGTGTTCGTCATCCATTTACCTACCTAATGGAAGCTTGTGATGACATCGCCTACTCAGTACTTGATGCTGAAGATATTGTGAAAAAAGGGCTTGCCTCATTTCACGACCTTATGGACTTCATTCAGTGTCATCAGCTTTGTAAAGAGGATGTTGTTGCGGCACGCGTTGTGGATAATTGCAAAAAAGATCATACGACCTACGCGCAACAAGACCTTTCCCCTGCAGAGCTTAATGATATGAGCATGCAAAAGTTTCGTGTCTATGCTATCGCAGAGCTTGTTGATGCGGTTGTTATCGCATTTAAAGATAATATCAACAAGTTTTTGAATGACAATTGTCAAATCAAGGACTTGGTGTCTGAAAGCCATGGTAGAAACTTGTGTAAGGTATTGAAGAAATTTGATAGTTCTAGGGGCTACAAGCACAGTAGTGTCCTTAAGCTTGAGCTAAAAGGCTCTAACTATATCAAGGGCCTAATGGATATGCTTTGGCTCGGAATTAAAGGCCGTGCAACAGATGACTCTCAATGGGATACACCATTTGGTCGTTATGTTTATGGTCGTATTTCGGAAAATTATCGTCGTATTTTTGAACAAGAAAACGACTTACCAGCTCATTACAAAGAGGCTCAGTTGCTCGCTGATGCGATTTCGGGCATGACTGACAGTTATCTGATAGCATTACATGATGAACTCGCAAAACTCCACCAGTACGAATGTCGTCAGAAATGAGAATCTTCTTAAGCGCCGGATAAAGTATTACATCAAATCTGGTCGGGGAGGAAGACAAAGCGAGACGGCGCTGATCAAGGCGCTGTCGCAGCAGGCACATCTGTATGTTTTTGGTGGGCTTATCCGTGATATTGGTCTTTTTACGGCTCACCAGTTTCGTTCTGATATAGACTTAGTTTTTGCTGGTTCCAAGAGACATCTTCATAAAGCTCTTTCTGATTATGGTTTGCAGCAGATAACTGAAAATAAATTTGGTGGCTTCAGGGTTAGGGACTTCAATGTTGACATTGATATCTGGAGCCTTGAGGAGACTTGGGCATTTAAACATCATTTTATCATTCAAAGAGATGTGGAGAGTCTGCTGAATACGACTCTAATGTCATGGGATTCAGTTCTTTATGATATTCAAAATGATAGGATCATCACAAATGACTCATGGCTTACTGATCTACATACTGGTCGCCTCGACTTGGTACTAGAACATACCCCAGATGTAAACAGTGCTTTAATCAGAATATTGCGCACTATCTATGGTAAAGAAGTACTCATGTTAGGTGACCGCCTATGCCATTTTTTGGCATCATCGCTGAATGTTTATTCAAATCAGACATTAGTTAGTGATGAACTTGAGCGTTTTAGGACAAGTTACATTACCAGCACAAGGCTATCCAAGCTCCGGCAAGATCTTGCCAGTTGGTCAGGCAAAGGTGGCTTACAAGTCAATTCTCATCTGTACTGTAAACAGCTGAATTTAGAGTTAATTTCATCAGCTGAAAAAAAATAGCGCATCAACAAATATTAATTCTATTAGCCATCTAGATGCGGGCGCATCTAGATGGCTGTCATATGGATTTATGCTATCCGCCACGATACCCTTTTAGACTGTGGGATTGTGCCAACTTTGATAAACTCAGCAATGTAATCCGCATACCACTGCATCATTTCCCTACGCCCCTCCAAATACTGAGCATGGTTATATGTCCCACGTATCGCGTTCTTATCCACATGCGCAAGCTGCGTTTCAATCCACGCTGAGTTAAAGCCTTCTTCATGCAGGATGGTACTCATAGTGTGGCGGAAACCGTGCCCTGTCAGCCTTCCTTTATATCCCAACAACTCAATCACCTGATTAACGCTTTCCTTTGAGATCGGCCTGGTACGATCATTACGTCCGACAAATACCAGCGGATATAGCCCCGTAATGGGCTTCAGTGATTCAAAGAGCGCGACAACCTGATCCGACATCGGAACGATGTGTGGCCGTTTCATTTTCATGACTTCAGCAGGGATCTCCCAGAGCCGCTTTTCAAAATTAATATCCTCCCAACGGGCAAAACGTAATTCCTGAGTTCGTACCCCTGTCAGCATGATGATTTGAGTTGCAGTCTTGGTAATAACACTCCCGGTATAGCCTGCAAGATCTCTAAGAAAGTGAGGAAGCTCTTCGGCAGTCAGGAAAGGAAAATGCGTTTTCTTTGGTGTTGCGAGGGCTGTAGCGAGGTCGGGGGCAGGATTGTATTCAGCGCGTCCGGTCACGATCGCATGACGGAATACTTCACCACAGCGCTGCCTAACTTTGCGCATCTTCTCTAACGCGCCGCGTTTTTCCATCCGGCGAAGGGTTTCCAGCAATTCCATGGGCTTAATTTCAGCTATAGGGCGTTTACCAATGTAGGGGAAAATATCCTTTTCAAAGGTATCAATAATTTCATCGCGATAACGTAATGACCAACGATCCGCTCTCAACTGATGCCATTCACGGGCAATAGCTTCGAAGGTATTTTCATAGTTAAGCTTTTGGGCGATTTTCTCTGCTTTCTTTAGCTCTCCGGGATCGCTTCCAGCAGATAGTAACTTTTTCGCAGCTTCACGCTTTTCACGGGCTTGAGCGAGAGAAACCTCAGGATAAACGCCGAAGGCAAGGCGCTTTTCTTTACCGGCATAACGATACTTTAAACGCCAGTAGCGTGAGCCGTTGGTGGTTACTTCAAGGTAGAGGCCTCCACCATCAGATAGCTTGTACGGCTTCTCTTTGGGCTTGGCTGTGTCGATTTGTCTGACTGTTAGCTTCATTGGGGGCATCTCAAAATGGGGCTATAAATCATGCCCCCCATTATGCCCCCAGAATGCACTTGATTCTGGTAGAGACAGTTGACCTCGGGAGAACATAATTAGCAGTAATTGCGGGTATTATAG
The DNA here is from genome assembly GCF_003048255.1 of Yersinia massiliensis. Taxonomy (NCBI): domain Bacteria; kingdom Pseudomonadati; phylum Pseudomonadota; class Gammaproteobacteria; order Enterobacterales; family Yersiniaceae; genus Yersinia; species Yersinia massiliensis. Next base: position 73,205 of record NZ_CP028487.1, on the reverse strand, counting down.
GGGATTTACTTGAGACAGTGGAGTTCAGGAGAGGCTAATTGGCGGAAGATCACAGGAGTCGAACCTGCCGAGGACCGCTGGCGGCCCCATCTGGATTTGAAGTCCAGCCGCCCCACCGGGGACGATGATCTTCCATAGATATGATGATCTAAGTCGGTGATTATAGCGCGTTTATGGTAGCGCGCTATTCATTAGATCGAGCCGGTGGGTAAATCATGTGCCAAGACTGACTAAATATAAATGTATCGCGGCACCGCAGGGTTAATAACTGACTTCGCCATATTTATCGCGGTGTTCTTTCGGTGTGATGGAATAGCCCTTTTTGAATACCGAATAGAAGTATTGCAGTGACGGGTAGCCACACATTTGCGAGATTTCATTGATGGGTAACGAGGTCGCAGAGAGTAGATTGCGCGCCCGATCCAACTTTTCTTCATGAATCACACCATGGATCGTCTGCCCGATATCGTCCTTAAACCGTTTTTCCAGATTTGAGCGCGACATGCCGACCGCATCCAGCACCTGCTCAACCTTAATTCCTTTGCAAGCATGATGGCGAATGTAATGCATCGCCTGAATAACCGCAGGATCGCGTAGCGAACGAAAATCTGTTGAGCGACGGGCGATAACTTTGACTGGCGGTACCAAAATCCGCTGCAACGGCTGCATCTCTTGCTGCTTCTGACGTTGGTTTAAGCGTTGGTGCAGCAACTTAGCCGCCCGATACCCCATCTGCCGCGTGCCTTGCGCCACTGAAGAAAGCGCGACACGCGACAAATAGCGCGTCAGCTCTTCATTATCGATGCCAATAACACTCAGTTTTTCTGGGACGGCAATATCCAGATGTTCGCACACTTGCAATAAATGACGCGCCCTTGCATCTGTCACCGCAATAATCCCCGTCTGATGAGGAAGAGTTTGTACCCAATCGGCCAGCCGATTCTGGGTGTATTGCCAGTTAGCCGGTGCCGTAGCCATCCCTTGGTAGACCACACCCTGATATTGCTCCGCCGCCACTAATTGACGGAAAGCATACTCCCGCTCTTGCGCCCAGCGTTTATCACTGCTGGCGGGAAGGCCGTAAAAAGCAAAACGGTTTAGCCCCTTCTCTTTGAGATGCATAAATGCAGCCTCGACCAAGGCTCGATTATCCGTCGCAATATAATCAACTGCCGGATAGTCCTCTGGTTGATGATATGACCCGCCAACACCGATAATAGGGACATCGACATTCACCAGCAGCTGCTCTATCTGCCGATCATCAAAATCAGCAATAACACCATCCCCCAACCAATCGCGGATATTATCGATACGACAACGAAAATCCTCCTCGATAAAAATATCCCAGTCACATTGTGAAGCCTGCAAATACTCGCCGACGCCTTCCACCACTTGCCGGTCGTACACTTTGTTAGCGTTAAACAGCAAGGTTATCCGGTAGCGTTTCTCAAACATAGGAGTGGCTCCTGAAGTGGGGGGATATCGACACTGAATCGGTAGAGAGATCAATGCAGTATGGCATTGATCTCTCTGCGAGGGGATCGGATTAAACTCGGCGTTTTGTGGCTGAATCCATCCATACCGCCAGCAGCAAAATCGCGCCTTTAACAATGTACTGCCAGAACGTCGGCACATCTAGCATGCTCATCCCATTGTCGAGAGAAGCCATAATAAATGCGCCCATCACTGCACCCGCGACACTGCCGATCCCGCCAGCAAGGCTAGTGCCACCGATGACACACGCGGCAATGGCATCCAGTTCAGCAATGTTACCCGCCGAAGGTGAGCCAGCGCCCAAACGTGAGCTGAGAATTAAGCCCGCGATAGCGACCATCAAGCCATTGATTGCAAAAACCGCCAATTTAGTGCGCTCGACATTCACCCCCGACAAACGGGCAGCATCGATATTGCCACCAATGGCGTAAATCCGGCGACCAAATGCGGTACGGGTCGCCATAAATATCCCGACCAGCATCAGCGCCGTCAAAATCAATACCGGTGTAGGGACGCCACGATAATCATTCAATAAATATATTGCGCCAAGAACGATAACGGCGGTGATAGATTGCCGCGTCACATCCCCTTGTGGGGCGGCGACAGGCAAACCGAGCCGGATGCGGTTGCTACGCCGATGCCATTGCCAAGCCACAAAGAGCATCAAGCCAATGGCACCAATGCCGAATCCAAGGCCATTAGGCAGGTAACTTTGACCGATTTGCGACATCGCATTACTGGTTGGTGAGACGGTGGTGCCGTTGGTGATACCAATCAAGATGCCACGAAAAGCCAGCATCCCCGCCAATGTGACGATAAATGAAGGCACTTTGCGATACGCGACCCACCAACCGTTCCATGCCCCCAGTACCAACCCTAAAGCCAACGTGACCACGATAGTTAGCGGAAGCGGCCAACCGAGCCAGACGTCAAAAATAGCAGCGGCCCCGCCTAATAACCCCATCATCGAGCCCACGGACAAATCGATTTCAGCAGAAATAATGACAAACACCATTCCCACCGCGAGGATGCCGGTGATCGCTGTTTGGCGCAGCAGATTCGAAATATTTCTGGCGCTGAGATAGGCCCCTTCAGTGGTGAACGTAAAGAACAACATAATGATGGCGATGGCAGCCAACATCACAAAAACTTGCAAATTCACGGATTTTAGCCGAAAAAATGGCTTTTTCTCGCCATTTTCGGGTGCATTAACATCAGATTGATTAGCTTGCGACATGGGTTTCACTCCTGAGTGCGGCTTCCATGACCTGTTCTTGAGTCAGGTTCTGGTTAATGAGATCGGCTTTGATGCGCCCCTGATGCATCACCAGCACTCGATCACTTAATCCCAAGACCTCCGGCAGTTCAGAGGAAATCACAATAACCGCAATCCCCTGTTGGACCAATTGGTTGATAAGTTTATAGATTTCATATTTTGCGCCGATATCAATACCGCGCGTCGGTTCATCGAGGATCAAAATCCGTGGGTTAAGCAGCAGGCATTTCGCCAAGATGGCTTTTTGCTGGTTGCCGCCACTGAGCCGAGCGATCGCCAGCTCGGAAGAAGAGGTTTTAACTTTCAGCCGCGCCAAAGACTGCACAATGGTGGATTGCTCTTTAGCATCATCCAATACGCTAAACGCGCCGGTAAAATCAGCTAATGCCGCCAGTGTGATATTAGCCCCAACCCCCATCACAGGGACGATGCCATCTTTTTTGCGATCTTCCGGCACCATGGCAATACCCAATTTCATGGCTTGCTGACAATTGCTGACGGTGACGGCTTTGCCATCAATAAAAATATCGCCCTGCCAGCGGCCCGGATAGACACCAAACAGGCATTGCACTGTTTCTGTCCGGCCCGACCCCACTAACCCTGCCACCCCAAGAATTTCACCCCGTTTCAAGGAGAAAGAAACGTCATCGACTCGGCGAATATGGCGGTTGACCGGATGCCAAGCGCACAGATTTTCCACCCGCAGAATTTCCTCGCCGATGTTGTGTGCTTCATGGGGATACAACTCTTTTAACTCGCGGCCCACCATCATGGCGATAATGTCATCCTCGCTCATACTGGCCGCAGTACGCGTGCCGATATGGCGGCCATCGCGGATCACACATATGTGATCCGATATCGCTTTCACTTCGTTAAGTTTGTGCGAGATATAGATGCAAGCAATGCCGTGATTGCGTAGGTCACGGATAATATCCAGCAAAATAGCCGTTTCACTTTCCGTCAGTGAGGCCGTGGGTTCATCCAGCACCAGCAGCCGAACTTGCTTATTCAGTGCTTTCGCGATTTCGACCAACTGTTGCTGCCCAAGGCCCAATTCACCGACCGGTGTATAGGGATCGACGGCCAATTTAACTTGTGCCAGCATCCGTTGGCAGCGGAGATACATGGCGTCGAAATCCATGATGCCGTACCGGCCCCATTCTGAGCCGAGGAACATATTCTCCAGCACGGACATTTGTTTCACTAACGCCAATTCCTGATGAATTATCGCAACACCTTTTTGCTCGGTTTCACGAATATTTTTGGCCTGAAGCGTTTCACCCGCAAAAATTATTTCCCCTTGATAGGTACCTGTAGGGTAAATACCACATAACACTTTCATTAGTGTGGATTTTCCCGAGCCATTCTCGCCGCATAGCGATAATACCTGCCCAGCCTCCAGTGTCAGGCTGATATTATCAACGGCTTTAACGACACCAAACTGCTTGGTGATATTTTTCATTTCGAGTAGGTAGGGCATAATTCCCCCATATACCCTGCGGCTTCAAGTTCGCAGGGTATATTATTGGCAATAACCAGATGAATAATCCATTCGATTAACAGCGTATTAGATTTTCAGCCCGTTAGATTAATATCCGACAGATTAATGGTCTATCTGATTAGCGACAATCTATTAATTACGTTAATCGTTCCAATTCATCGGCTGTTTATTGAAAATAATTTCCGCGTCGTTAATTAATAAACATCTGCTTTTTTGTGGAATCCATCGGCGATAATGGTACTGTCAATATTATTTTTATCGACTTGGATCGGTGTTAACAAATAAGCGGGTACATCTTTAATACCATTATTTAATTGACTGTTTGCCTTAGGTTGCTCACCTTTACCCAAACTGACGGCAATTTCAGCCGCGTCATTGGCTAACTTAGTGATGGGCTTATAGACGGTCATGGTTTGTGTACCGGCAACGATGCGTTTTATTGCTGCCAGATCAGCATCCTGACCAGAAATAGCCACTTTACCCGCCAAACCTTGTGCGGCTAATGCTTGAATAGCCCCGCCAGCAGTCGCGTCATTCGATGCCACCACCGCATCAATTTTATTATTGTTGGCCGTGAGCGCATTTTCCATGATTTTTAACGCATTCTCAGGTAACCATGCGTCAACCCATTGGTCGCCGACAATTTTTATTTTACCTTCTTTAATCAGTGGATTAAGTACTGTCATTTGCCCCTGACGGAACAATTTGGCGTTGTTATCTACCGGCGAACCACCCATCAAGAAGTAATTACCTTGTGGTACTCGTTCAACTAAGCTTTTGGCTTGTAATTCACCCACTTTTTCATTATCGAATGAGATATAAAAATCAATATCCGCATTATTAATCATGCGGTCATAGGCCAATACTTTTATCCCTTCCCGTTTAGCTTCAGCAATCACATTACTGAGTACTTGCCCGTTATAAGGAATAATAACCAGCACATCGACACCACGGTTAATCATATTTTCAATCTGCGACATTTGTGTTTCTTCATTGCCATTTGCGGATTGAACAAATACTTTAGCGCCGAGTGATTCGGCTTTGTTAACAAAAATATCGCGGTCTTTCTGCCAGCGCTCAAGACGAAGATCGTCTATCGCCATGCCGATTTTAATTTCTTTACTGAATCCTGGCTGACTAAACATCACCAGTGCGGCACATGCGGAGAGTAAAATGTTCTTAAATTTCATCTTTCGGTACCTTTCTTATTGTGCAAGCAGGGTAAGAGAAACGGTAAACATCAACTGCATTAGGGATTGTTGACGCTTATTTGCACATCGGCAATTACAGATTTTCATCCACCAATTATGTTTTTTGGTTTAATGTTAATTTTATGATAACGATCATGTTTTCTTCCCTGTGAAATGCATAATTCGGCAAAGAGATGTTATCCACATAATGATTATTAAGCCGTTTTTATCATTATTCGGTTATTTATGAGATCTGCTCCACAATTAATAATTCTCTGAATTTGAGTGTGAAATAACGTAATTGAGAGAATAACAAACAACTCCGAAGATAAAAGCTCACTAGCCCAATTATGCGGGCCAGCTTCCAAGGAGTATTGCATGCAATCTTATTTTGATGAATTAGAACAAGTGCGTTACGAAGGCAGCCAAAGCGCTAATCCATTGGCGTTTCATCACTACAATCCGGATGAAATTATCCTTGGTAAGCGTATGGCCGACCACCTGCGATTCGCGGCCTGTTACTGGCATACCTTCTGCTGGGGCGGAGCCGATATGTTCGGCAGTAATGCCTTTGATCGCCCATGGCAACAACCCGGCGATGCACTCGCGCTGGCAAAACACAAAGCCGATATCGCTTTTGAGTTTTTCCATAAGCTGAATGTGCCTTACTACTGCTTCCATGATGTGGATGTCTCACCTGAAGGCGCATCCTTAAAAGAGTATCTGAGCAATTTTGCCGCCATGACTGATGTATTGGCGGAGAAACAAGCAAGCAGCGGCGTAAAATTATTATGGGGCACTGCTAACTGCTTCACCCATCCACGTTATGGTGCTGGGGCAGCCACGAATCCAGATCCCGAAGTTTTCAGTTGGGCGGCAACCCAAGTCTTCACTGCCATGAATGCAACGCAAAAACTCGGCGGCGAAAACTATGTATTATGGGGTGGCCGTGAAGGTTACGAGTCCCTGTTAAATACCGATTTACGCCAAGAGCGTGAGCAAATTGGCCGCTTTATGCAGATGGTGGTTGAGCATAAGCATAAAATCGGTTTCCAAGGCACGTTGCTGATCGAGCCAAAACCACAGGAACCGACCAAGCACCAATACGATTATGATGTCGCAACGGTTTACGGGTTCCTCAAGCAGTTCGGGCTGGAAAAAGAGATTAAAGTTAACATTGAAGCCAACCATGCCACCTTGGCTGGGCACTCTTTCCATCATGAGATTGCCAGTGCGATTGCATTGGGTATTTTCGGTTCCGTCGATGCTAACCGTGGCGATCCACAATTGGGTTGGGATACCGACCAGTTCCCAAACAGCGTGGAAGAAAATGCGCTAGTGATGTTCGAGATTCTCAAGGCAGGCGGTTTTACTACCGGTGGCTTGAATTTTGATGCCAAAGTGCGCCGCCAGAGTACGGATAAATATGATTTGTTCTACGGTCATATTGGGGCGATGGATACCATGGCATTGGCACTGAAAATTGCCGCCAAAATGATTGAAGATGGCCTATTGGATCAACAAGTTGCCAAACGCTATGCCGGTTGGAGCACTGAGTTAGGTCAACAGATTCTGAAAGGGAAAATGTCGCTAGAAGATCTGGCACGTTATGCTGCTCAACAAAACCTGAATCCTCGTCACCAAAGCGGTCATCAGGAGTTGCTGGAAAATCAGGTTAACCGCTATATCTTCGGCTAATACTCGAACTTCAGTGACCAGCTGATACCCCTTTCGAGCTTGGCGTTGCACTGAGTTAAGGGCAACGCCACGTTCTGGGGTAATGATTTGATGAATCGATAACGGATTTGTTCAGGGCATTTCAGAAGAGGAGATTACATGTATATTGGCATCGATCTGGGCACTTCCGGCGTCAAAGCCATCCTACTGGCCGAAAACGGACAAGTCATTGCTAGCCAAAGTGCGCCATTGTCTGTCTCGCGCCCCCATCCTTTATGGTCTGAACAAAACCCTGCCGATTGGTGGCAGGCAACCGATCAGGCTATGCAATCACTCGCCGCCATACATGATTTACAACAGGTAAAAGCCCTTGGACTGACGGGGCAAATGCATGGTGCGACCTTACTGGACAAGCAGCATCAAGTGCTGCGTCCGGCTATTTTGTGGAATGATGGTCGCAGTTTTGCGCAGTGCCAAGCGTTAGAGGCCGCAGTACCCGCGTCGCGCCAAATTACCGGCAACCTAATGATGCCTGGATTTACTGCACCGAAGCTAAAATGGCTGGCAGAGCATGAACCCGAGGTATTCAACCGCATCGATAAGGTCCTGTTACCCAAAGATTATCTGCGTTTTCTGATCAGTGGCGACTTTGCTAGCGATATGTCGGATGCCGCAGGTACCCTGTGGCTGGATGTGGCTAAGCGTGACTGGAGTGATGACATGCTGGCCGCCTGCGATTTAAGCCGGCAGCACATGCCAATGCTGTTTGAAGGTAGCCAGATTACGGGCCATGTCCGTGCTGAAATTGCGCAGCGTTGGGGCATCAACACCATACCGGTAGTCGCCGGTGGTGGCGATAATGCCGCAGGTGCGATAGGCGTTGGTTTATACCAAACCGGTCAGGCGATGCTGTCATTGGGAACATCTGGCGTCTATTTCGCGGTTAGCGACGGTTTTCTCAGTAATCCTGCTAGCGCCGTTCACAGTTTTTGTCATGCATTGCCGAATACATGGCATTTGATGTCTGTGATGCTCAGTGCAGCCTCCTGTCTGGATTGGGCCTGCCAACTCACGGGCGTCGAGAGTGTGCCCGCCCTCATCAATGAAGTGGAAAATACCCCTCCCGCGACGACCCCAGTCTGGTTCCTGCCCTATCTTTCGGGCGAGCGCACACCACATAACAATCCCAATGCCAAAGGGGCATTCTGGGGCTTTACCCACGAACATGGCCGAGCAGATTTAGCCCGAGCGGTGTTGGAAGGGGTAGGATTTGCTTTGGCCGATGGAATGGATGCCTTGCATGCCAGTGGGTTACAGCCGAAATCGGTCACCTTGATAGGCGGTGGTGCGCGTAGCGCCTATTGGCGGCAGATGCTAGCCGATATCAGTGGTCAGACTCTGGAATATCGCACGGGTGGTGATGTTGGCCCAGCGCTAGGTGCAGCACGGCTGGCACAAATTGCATTGAATCCGCACCAATCTTTAGCGGATTTATTACCCGCACTGCCACTGGAACAGACCCATATTCCGGATACACAGCGGCATCAAGACTACGCTGCTCGTCGGATAATATTTAAAAAGCTCTATCAACAATTGCAGCCATTATGTTTCTAGGCCGATGAACATCACGAGGCACATCAATAACTGAATACTCAAATAACGACAAAGGGCTGTGAGATATCCTCTCTCAGCCCTTGTTTACATCAGTAATAACGAATATCAATAATAGTTAATTTTCACAATGGCCGTTGCATCAAATTGGCCCAATTGCACGGTTTGACCTGCAATTGAATTTAAGCTGGCGGTATACCCTTTTGTCACCTGAGTAACATTGTTTAACTCAGCAAAGTTCGCATACTGATTGTAAACAATTGCCTGATTAGCATCGTTATATATCGTGAGTTTGGTGCCATTTCTCATATCAACCGCATTGTTACCAATTAATGGATTGGTCGTGGTAAATTCAGCTTGAATAGAAAAATTGGATAAACAGCCTTGCTTCACTGCGGTGATGGAAAATGGCTGACTAATATTATTCCCCGTGTTTTGCAGTAACGTCCGATTGAAAACGCCAAAGTTCACAATTTGTGATGCCGGAGAAACCACTAAATCCGCACCACAGGCAATAAAGCGTGCCCCCGTTAATCCCGACAAAGCATAACGTAAATTCTTCGCCCCTGGCCATAGATTCAAACCGCCTGAACCATCAAGCTGGAATACCGTAAAATTATCGGCACCCACATAATAACCACTTGAAGGCGGGTTGCCGGTGACTTTAATGTATAATCGGAAAGTCACCGTCACCGTGACGCTTTGCCCTGTTCTTATTGGGGTTGTATTGGTATTTAAGCGGGCCGAGTTGGTTTCTAAGTCTTGGCCATTATAACTGACACCTAATTGCAAACCCTGTCCTAATGATTGGTGTAGCGGATTAAAGTAAAACCACACCTGATCGGTTACTGACCCTAAGACATTATCGCAATAGGCCGTTACCGTAATATCATTTGATTGCCAAACTTTCGTCCCTGCTGGCACATTCGAAGGGATGGCTAATTGCCCGATAGGGATGGCAGGCTTAATCACCATACCCGTGCCTTGCTCAACGCAATCGAGCGCATATACGGCTTGTGAAAACAGCAGTGCCGCGAATAAAGTCACGAGCAAGCCGCCTAGCTGGCCCATTTTATTTAAAATCGCATGAGTCATTGTTATTCCTTTTCCGGGCCAGAGGCAGGTCGCATCTGTTACTTTTTCTTTTCAGCGGGCTGAATTTGGCAATCGACCGCAGAACAATTAAATGTGCGCATTTTCATGCCACCAAAATCGTCCATATAGCCAATGGTGTAATGGCTACCGCTGTAACCTGGCGTCTTAACCGTCTCGGTGCCAAAAGGCGCAATCATGACACTATCAAAACCCGGGAAATTGCCGCGATTGTCCTGACTTAAATAGCCCAACGTAATGTAATACGGTGTCGGGTTATTGATTTTGAGGCTTTCACCTTGCTTAGTGAGCTGTAATTTTTCCTGCCAGACATTGTTGTAATCCGCTTTGATCGCTGCCGGCCGGTAGAATAATTTCACTCTGCTTTGGATAGCGATTTGCACCACATTAGACATATCACTTTTCGGCGGCACTTCCCGCACATTGAAATAGAATAATGTTTCGCGATCCGTAGGTAATTTACTGACGTCAGCGAGCTTCATAATCCGGACCTGACTTTTTTGCCCGGCATCGATTCGTTGCATTGGCGGCAATGCCGCTAGCGGACTATCCACTTTCTGCCCTGCGCTATCTTCTACCCAAGACTGCGCCAGATATGGGGAAGTGGTACTCTGGTTCACCAAAATAATACTGGCAGATTTGTCAGTATCATTAAAAACAATCCGCGTGCGATCCAGATTTATCGCGGCCTCACTCACTAGGGAGGTCAGCAATAATGTGATCCCGACCAAGGCAGCACTCAGTGGCTGGTTTTTGTGGGTATGGATAGGGCTATTAATATTTTTCATGTTCTATTTCACTCTAATTTTTACGGCTATGCTGTGGTTAAAAATTGTCATAAGTCTTAGTTTTCGGTCAAACGCTGGAAATAATGAGTCAAATTTTAAAATAGTCGCTCACCTTATTGACATGGAAGCAAAATCTTTCCTGAATTCATGTCGCCATTTTTCGGTAATACTATCTTGCACTGCTGCTTGCCCCACTGAACGGTTAAGTTTCCGCCCTCTTCTAACCCAGCTAAATAAGTTAATCCACCGTCACCGACAATACCCACCTCTGCACCATTTTTATCGGCAATAACCGATGCGCCCAAAGGAGGGAAGCTGCCTTCTTTTTGGCGGATAATAGCCATAATTTGTTGGCCTTTTACCGCTCTTATTTCTCGGTAGCCTATCGCTCCTTCGGTCAGCGTTTTTTGAATAACCGTACTGTAAACCTCAATATCTTCCGGCAAACTGTGTACGTCGACTCGAACATCTGACTGCTGGTAGCTTGTAATACCATTCACAACCGCAACACCAAATCGGTTAGTCATTGCAGAATTATTATTCAGAGACACACCTGAAACATCACCGGTATCGATCATTATCCGTGGCTCATTACCTGATTTGTTTTGATGAGCGGCAATACCGTGGGCTGTCGCTGTAATCGAACCATACCAGTTAGTATTCACTGAGTTGTATTCGTTATTTTTATGGCTACCATCAATACCAAACTCACCATAAGGAGAGCGGTGCTGATACCCACCTCGGAAAACACCATTCCCTTGCTGCAATTCTGGACTGGCACCACCGGCACTGACACGCCAAATATTTCGTGGATCTTGGCTGTTGAAATATGAAACGTTCTGCGAGTAACCATTGTTTTTATCGTGCTGCGCGTCATAGCTCACTTGCTGCCCTGTCCCAATAGGCAGACTGAATGAGAAGAAAACCTGATTCTCATTTTCGTATTGGTATTTCACTTTGTTGGCAGAAAGTGTTGCCGAAATTCCTTTAAATTCACCGATATCGAATATTTTGCTCACAGAAACCCCGTAGTTGTTACTGGAAGCATCATTCCAATACGTTTTATGAGTTGCCGAGAGATACATCGTGATATCTGGCCACGCTAAATACTGGTTAGCGGTGACGGTGTATGTCTGCTTATCATTTTGTAGATAATCATTATTATTGAGCTGATCCAAATACTGGTTCATGCTCATGAAGTTCTTTTCCGAGAAACGGTATCCGGCAAACGTAATTTGACTATTGGTCTGATCAAAACGTTTGGAATAGTTAACACGATAACTTTCGCCGCTTTTTTTCGCTTCGTTAGGTAACTGAGCGCGCGAATGCGTCACATCGACAGACAATGCGCCAAATTCATGCAAGTTCTGTCCGACGCCCAACGCAACGGCAGTGTAATCCTGTGATGTCGCTATCAGCCCGCCATACAAGGAAACATCATTAAATGCCCCCCACGACACCTCACCATTGAAAAAGTTAGGGTCACTAACCGAGTTATGACTGCCCTGTGTTGGCCGACCCAAAGCCGTTTTATAGCGGATCGCCCCTTTTCGGGTTAAGAATGGCACTGTCGCAGCGCTGACTTGGAAAGTGGTGACTCGACCATCTTCCTCTTCGACTCGAACATCAATATTGCCCTGTACCGCTTCACTAATATCCTGAATAGCAAACGGACCCGGCGCAACGTTGGTTTGATAAAGCGTACGACCATTCTGGCTCAAAATCACTCTGGCATTGGTCCGCGCAATCCCGATGACCTGAGGTGCATAGCCACGCATTGTCGGTGGCAGCATGCGCTCGTCACTGGAAAGCGATGCGCCGAGAAAACGGAATGAGTCAAAAATACTGGAGCTCAGGTAAGTTTGGCCCCCGACAAATTTAGCCCCTATCGAAGGGATGGCGCGAAAAGCATAAACTTGCGACCAATTAAAGTTGCTATATTGTGAGCCACCATTTTCATTATTAATATATTGGTAGTCCGCACGAATACGCCATGGGCCCATATTGGCCCCCGCCGTTCCGTAGCTACTAAAGTTTGTCGAACTATCACCGTGCTTCGGTGCATAGCGACTCCCAAAAAGGTTGTAATCTAATAGCGCGCCGGTAACACCGTTATCCCATTGTGAAGGTGGCACCCAATTCGGATCACTGTAGGCCAGCCAAGCTTGTGGGATGGAAATAATTAAGTATTGTTTCTCTTTATCGTAGGTTGTGGTTATTTCTTCTTTTTCATCAAGAGCAACACATTGACCGTCGTGCCATAATGTCAGTGACTCACGCACTGCAGGGGATAGACCCAATAGGTCAACTAATTCTGGAGACAAACATACTCTGCTTGATTTACCCTCATCGACAGGTAAATAAGTGATTAATTCACTATCGGGTAATAATCGGCCATTAATAAAAACATCGAGTAAGTAATTCCCTGGTGGAGTGTAATCATTAACTTCAAATCGAGAGAGATCGATATTATCGCGATCTTTTGCATCGATAATATTGGTATTAAATTCTACGGCCTCAGCCCATTGAGGCAAAAACAGACTCATGCCTGCCAATACAAATATTTGCATCATCCGAAAGATCATTTCTTTTCTTTTTGAATTGTATTTCATAAATAAATCAATGTCTTATGGAGAAATAGTTAATAAAGGGGAGTCATCTCCCCTTTGGTTACAACTAGAATAAGCAGCTATCCATGCTGTAGTTTCAGCACAAAAAATAAATATTACTTATAGTTCAATGCGTAAGTTGCTTGGGAAACGATGGTACCTGTTGTCACTGGAGCACCAGTCGCTTCAACACGGGCAGCAAATACGATCTGGTTAGGGCCAGTCACGAGGTTAACATCAGCACCTTTGTCGCCCACTTTCAGCAGTGCGCCGTTAGTGTCAATCAGACGAATACCCGCGCCGCCAGCGCTACCGGTGTTTGCCAGTAATGCAGGAGAAGTGGCATCAGAAACACCGCCGAAAGTAACACTGACTTTTGATTGTGCTGGGTAGGTCACTGAACCCGCTGTTTGTTCAGTCAAATCACAGTCTTGCAGATCGATGCTGTACTGTACGTTTTGAGAATATTTATTCCCTGTTTCCAATACTTTATTCGCCACTTGTCCCATATCTACGTTGATGTCAGTAGAATTTGGTGCGATAGAGCAAGGTGCATCAATTACAGTACCAGTGAAATGGATACGGCCATTACCTTCATCCGCAGCAAATGCCTGAGAAATGAAAGCTGAAGATGCCAACGCAATAACTAATGCACTTTTCTTGAAATTAAACATATTAAAAACCTTTATTTAGACATCACATATGAAGAAATACGTTGATAAATGTCTACCAACGACACGTCGTTATTATTGAAGAAAACAGCCATGAGAATTCTATTAATACAAAGTAACAATGACATGATTGCAAATCATCAAATAATATTAATTATCAATTAGAAAAGCCGGCCAACAATGAAACTTAAGAATTTAAGTGAGACAATTTTCTTAAATATCAATTAATTTGGCTCGGTGAAATGTCAATTAAAAGTGAATGGAATTCGCTTTTGTTATTTTCTTTCACACATTTTCTATGTGAGTGAAATATACGCGATCTTTTTATCTAGTAAAGCAACCCTTTACGACCGAATAGACCGTCCATTTCATTTTAAATGGTGATTTATTCTATAAAATACCTATTGAATTAGGATTTATCTCTGTTTGATTGACATTGGGCAAGGTTATAGTTCAAATAGTTTTATAATTACAGATATTTATATAATCGTAATCAGATCGATAAATCAGAGCAATCTTTCTGGGTGAGGGAATATTCATACATCATAAAATGAGACAAGGCGATTTTATTGTATGAATATTCCTACGCTTGTTATTAAATAGAATATAGTCGGAAATATAAATAAGATCATTATATAAGAAATATAGAATAACAAACGAAAATGGGAAATGAGTCCTTTTATTCCCCTATGATGGCCGGATTTGGCATTCCGTTTGAGTGAGAACCGCTTCATGATGGCTCTATACCCACACGGCGGAGGGCCGAAAATGACCAACAGCGCACTTTTGATAATCGATGTCCAACAATCATTCGAACATAGACCTTTCTGGCAGCAGCAAGATGTGCCCGCATTCTCTACTGCGCTCAATCAGCTCATTAGGGGCTGCAAGCTGCGCGGGGTCGCACTAGTAGATGTGTTTCATGTCGCACCTGAAGGTCCATTCTCACTGGCATCAGGCTATGTTAAGCCGATGGCACTGGTTTCCCATCAGGCTGATATTTCGGTACAAAAACGGGTACATAATGCGCTGACCGATTCAGGGCTGGATGAATGGTTAAAAGAAAGAAATATCGACCATTTGATTATTGCCGGTATGCGTACAGAGCAATGTTGTGAGACCACCGCTCGAGTCGCATCAGACTTGGGTTATCAGGTAACTTTTGTGACCGAGGCCACCCTGACCTTCCCCATGACACAACCCAATGGCGTAGTGTTAAGCAGCTCAGAATTGAAACTGCGGACGGAAACGGTGTTAGTCGATCGGTTTGCTGCCATTCGGACTGTTGCCGAGACACTGGACGCACTGGATTCGCGCCCTGCTGCCGCCACGCCAGCCAAAACCATCAATTGGCAGCCACAACCTTACTTACCTCGGGATATCACGCCTGCTGGCATTAAAATCATTAATCAATGGCAATTAAAACGGTATGTAATTCGCTATTCGCAGGCACAAGGTGCCACACCGGATTACACACCCGCTTATCAGCTTGTTGGGCAATGGTTACCGACTGAGGCCGAAACCGTTAATCGCCCCGGAGTCGGTTTAGTGATTGAACATCAGGGAAAAACACTGAATTACTTGATTGTCGGATGGTGGGATAACGAGAATGAAATGCGGGTGAAAGTTTGGGTGCAAGAGCAGGGAATTTGGCGAGCAGCGCGGGATGAATCATTCTGTGTGTGGGATTTACAGGTAATGGCCTTTGAGCGCGACGCATTTGTTGATACTTTGCTACAGAGTACGCCGGATATTCCGGCCTATATGAACCGCTATTTGACGGTGACTGTGGATTAACCATGCAACGAAATGTCTATTTTCTCTTGCTGCCCGGCGTGCTGTCGCTGGATTTAACTGGCCCTGCTGAAACTTTACGGCTGGCAGGGTCGTTTAATCTTTGCTATATCAGCCCACTACCGGAGGTGATGTCCTCCACTGAAATGCTGTTGGGCCAGTTGCAACCACTACCCGATCACTTACCAGAAGGCAGTTTATTGGTAGTGCCCGGTGTGAGCGATTCTCGCCACTACTTTGCGACAGAAACAGCGGCGATAGCACGCCAGTGGTTGCAACAGCAGAAAACCGCCATTGCGCAGCAAAAAACGATATTGGTCTGTGTGTGTTCTGGGTCATTGCTGGCCGCACAAGCAGGGTTACTGGACGGTTATCAATGCACCACTCACCACCATGTGCTTGAGCGTTTACGCCAGCAGGCACCTGCGGCACAAACCAAAGAAAACCGTATTTTTGTCGAAGATCGCAGCGTGTATACCAGTGCGGGGATCACGGCAGGGATTGATCTCGCGTTGCATCTGATCAGCCGTTATTGCAGCCCGCAAGTCGCACTAGAGGTCGCGCGGGAGATGGTGGTTTATTTTCGCCGTTCTGGTGATGACCCGCAGCTTTCACCTTGGCTGCGTTATCGTAATCATCTCAATCCTGCCGTACACCGCGCGCAAGATGTGATGTCAGCGGAGCCGCAAGCGGAGTGGTCATTACAGCAAGTGGCGCAGAAAGCCCATGTCAGCAGCCGCCATTTAACTCGCTTATTCCGCGAACATGTCGGTATCAGCGTACGTGAGTTCCACGAGCAATTGCGGGTAGCTGTCGCGCAAGTGCGGCTGCAAGAAGGGTTCAATGTCGAAAAAGCCGCACTGGCAGCCGGTTTTTCCTCCGGTCGCCAGCTACGGCGCGCACAACAGCGCGGACAGGCGGGGGATTAGCTGACCAAACGCCGCCGGTCAATGCGCTGCAATCCCATCGACAGTAAGGTGCTCAAGCCCAGTGCCAGCGCGAAGACATAGAAAATATCCAGTATCGGATAGGCGGTGAAGTCGTAATGATGGGTGCGAATAAAATGAATAATCAGCGCGTGAAAACCATAAATCGCCAATGAATGTCCTGCCAGCCAACTTAGCCAGCTAATTTGCTGATTAAGGCAGTTTTTAAACCACACCAATAACGATACCGACGCCACAAAGACGAGCGGGCCGCAGTACATATAGAAAGTATCCGCAAAGCTGCCATTAATCCGCGTCTGCTTTTCCGTTGAGATCGCAATAAATATGACGCTCAGGATAAACAACGCCGCCGCACTCCAACTGATGATGCGCCCCTGTGTTTCCAACATCCCAATCGCCCGCCCTAAAAGGGCGTAGAGCAAGTAATAAAAGGTATCACCGTAGATATAGAGGTTGATCGGCAGAATATGAAAACCGCCTATCGAAAATTTAGTGGTCTGCGGATTGGCAAACACGGCGAGCAGCAAAACGAGTACCGCCAAATAACGGCCAGTGACGGGTTTGACGTTAATCAGCGGTGACACCAGATAAACCACGATGATGGCGTAGAAAAACCACAGGTGATAAAACACCGGTTTTTGCAGTATATTTTTCAGCGATGCCCAGCCGTCGATAGGGGTGAGTGTCGAGATATAGATCAATGCAACCACGCTGTAGAACAGCAGACACAATCCGATACGGGTGAAGTGTTTTTGCTTTGCACTTTTTTCGCCGAAAAACAGGTAGCCCGAGATCATAAAGAACAGCGGCACACAGGCACGGGAGAGGGAGTTTAGCAGATTGGCAGCATCCCAATTAACTTCCCCTACCCGCGCACCACTGGTCACGTAATAGGTCGTGGCATGGATCATCACTACCATAATGCAGGCCACCGCCCGCAGATTATCAATCCAGCCAATCTTATTGGTCATGCATACTCTCGACCGCCTTAAAGTGAGTCTGAAAACAATTACGGCATGAATAATAACGTAAGTTTTGGGATATAGACACAGAGAGGGATTAGATGGCGCACTGGTTCTCAGTTAATGGGCGGATCAGGTTTCGGCAGAAAGAAGAATGAATCGACCTTAACCAAATTCACTGCCAGTTTCTTGATTCCCGATCACCGCCTCCCCCTCTGTCATTTTCTTACATTTCCATCCTGCAAATAACTACACCACACAATATTGAACAGACGAATGTCACATCTCTTCTCGACGAGCAAAAATAACTTGTGATTAACATCACATTTTCAAAACAAACTAACCCACCACAAATGTGATTCAAGTCACTCTTTATTGACTTTCACGCTCAAAAAAACGCCGATGTGACTTTCTTACAGCCCAATAATGTGATCATCGTCAACAAATTGACCCGTATAGAGGGGGTGTGGATGTGATATGCATCACACAAACCCCGTGAGCTACGCGTGAATAAAGGAGCGTGCTAGAGTTTGTTTTGCATACAGCGTGTTTGTATTCGATAGCACCGGCGGGTTTTGCAGAACTGCCTCAACAAAACAATTATATCGCGCTCTTATTGTTAGCGCGTACCAATAGGGGTGTTTTATGTTTTCACCAGACGCAAAGGTCAGAATTCAAAATTTTGGCCGATTCCTCAGTAATATGGTTATGCCCAATATTGGCGCATTTATCGCCTGGGGTATCATCACCGCACTGTTCATTCCTACCGGCTGGCTGCCAAATGAAACGTTAGCCAAACTGGTTGGCCCAATGATCACCTACTTACTCCCTCTGCTGATCGGTTTCACCGGCGGCCGTTTGGTCGGTGGCGATCGTGGTGGTGTCGTAGGTGCTATCACGACCATGGGGGTGATCGTTGGTGCGGACATGCCAATGTTCCTCGGTGCAATGATTGTAGGCCCACTGGGTGGCTGGGCAATCAAGCACTTTGACCGCTGGGTTGATGGTAAAATCAAAAGCGGCTTTGAGATGCTGGTTAACAACTTCTCAGCCGGTATCATCGGTATGCTGTTGGCGATTCTGGCCTTTATGGCGATTGGCCCACTGGTCGAAGTACTGTCTAAAGTACTGGCTGCCGGCGTGCATATCATGGTGCAGAACAACCTGTTGCCATTGGCCTCTATCTTCGTTGAACCTGCAAAAATCCTGTTCCTGAATAACGCGATTAACCACGGTATCTTCTCGCCACTGGGTATCCAGCAAGCGACTGAAACCGGTAAGTCTATCTTCTTCTTGATCGAAGCCAACCCAGGCCCAGGTTTGGGTGTGTTGATGGCGTATATGTTCTTCGGTAGAGGTAACGCGAAGCAGTCTGCTGGCGGCGCGGCTATCATCCACTTCTTCGGTGGTATTCACGAAATCTATTTCCCATACGTGCTGATGAACCCACGCTTATTGCTGGCGGTGATTCTGGGCGGTATGACTGGTGTGTTTACACTGACTCTGCTGAACGGCGGTCTGGTTTCTCCTGCGTCACCAGGTTCTATCTTGGCTGTACTGGCGATGACCCCGAAAGGCGCTTATTTTGCCAACATTGCGGCGGTTGCAGCGGCGTTTGCGGTCTCCTTCGTGGTGTCAGCCATCCTGCTGAAAAGCTCGAAAATCAAAGATGACGAGGAAGACAGTCTGGAAGATGCCACTCGCCGTATGCAAGACATGAAAGCACAGTCTAAAGGCGCACAAGCGGCGAATGCTGCTGCCGCTGCGGGCGATTTAAGCACCGTGCGTAAAATCATCGTCGCCTGTGATGCTGGTATGGGTTCCAGTGCCATGGGTGCCGGTGTGTTGCGCAAAAAAGTGCAAGATGCTGGCCTGAAACATATCTCTGTCACTAACTGTGCAATCAACAATTTGCCAGACGATGTGGACTTGGTTATCACGCACCGTGATTTGACTGAGCGTGCGATGCGTCATGCACCACAAGCGCAGCATATCTCGTTGACTAACTTCCTCGATAGCCAGCTGTATTCCAATCTGACGGCCCGTTTGGTGGAAGCCGGTATTGCGACAGCCACGACACAGAAAGTGATTGAAACGCTGGACGATAGCTTCGAAGCATCAGAGGCTAACCTGTTCCGTTTAAGCGCAGAAAATATCTTCCTCAATCAGCATGCTAGCGCGAAAGAACAAGCGATTCGTTTCGCCGGTGAGCAGTTAGTGAAAGGGGGCTATGTCGAGCCAGAATATGTTGAGGCGATGCTAGAACGTGAAAAACTGACCTCTACCTATTTGGGTGAATCTATCGCTGTGCCTCACGGGACGATTGAAGCCAAAGACCGCGTGTTGAAAACCGGTGTGGTGTTCTGCCAATACCCTGAAGGCGTGCGTTTTGGTGATGACGAAGACGAAGTAGCCCGTTTGGTGATTGGTATCGCGGCTCGCAACAATGAGCACATCCAAGTGATTACCAGCCTGACAAACGCACTCGATGATGAATCAGTGATTGAACGCTTAAGCAAAACCACCAGCGTGCAAGAAGTTTTGGATCTGCTCGGTGGCAAAAAGTCATAACTGAATGGCGTTAAGTACTACCCGACAATGTCGGGTAGTTGCCGTAATCTGAATAGGGCCGTTGGGAGCAAACGG
The DNA here is from genome assembly GCF_003048255.1 of Yersinia massiliensis. NCBI lineage: Bacteria > Pseudomonadati > Pseudomonadota > Gammaproteobacteria > Enterobacterales > Yersiniaceae > Yersinia > Yersinia massiliensis. The sequence continues at coordinate 52,926 of NZ_CP028487.1, read as the reverse complement.
CCCTTTTACAGCAAACAGTTAAAGGTAAATAACTATGAAAGCATTACATTTTGGCGCAGGTAATATTGGCCGAGGCTTTATCGGTAAACTTCTTGCTGATGCCGGTGCGCAATTGACCTTCGCTGATGTTAATCAGCCGCTGCTGGATGAACTGAATAAACGCAAAAGTTATCAGGTCAATGTGGTAGGCGAACAGGCAAGAGTTGAAGAGGTTAACAACGTCAGCGCAGTCAACAGTGGTAGCCCAGAAGTCGTTGCCCTGATAGCAGAAGCAGATATTGTCACTACCGCAGTTGGCCCACAGATTCTCGCCCGCATCGCCGGTACGGTGGCACAGGGTCTCATCACCCGCCATCAACAAGGTAACACCCGCCCACTGAATATTATTGCCTGTGAAAACATGGTGCGTGGCACCAGCCAGTTAAAACAACATGTGTTTGCTGCCTTACCTGAAAGTGAGCAAGCGTGGGTTGAGCAGCATGTCGGCTTCGTCGATTCTGCGGTTGACCGCATTGTGCCGCCGTCAGAAGCGGGCAGCACGGATATTTTGGCCGTTACGGTAGAAACGTTCAGCGAGTGGATTGTCGATGGTACCCAGTTTAAAGGGCAGCCACCAGAAATCGCAGGCATGGAATTAACCGATAATTTGATGGCCTTTGTGGAGCGTAAACTCTTCACCCTAAACACCGGTCATGCCATTACGGCCTATTTGGGCCAGCTTGCCGGTCACCAGACTATTCGCGATGCCATTCTTGACCCAGCAGTGCGCCAGACAGTGAAAGGCGCGATGGAAGAAAGTGGTGCGGTACTGATTAAACGCTATGCCTTTGATCCACAGAAACACGCAGCCTATATCAATAAGATCCTCTCCCGTTTTGAGAACCCGTACCTGCATGACGATGTTGAGCGCGTCGGTCGTCAACCGCTGCGTAAACTGAGTGCCGGTGACCGTTTGATCAAACCGCTGTTGGGGACATTGGAGTATCAATTGCCGCACGATAACTTGGTAACCGGCATCGCCGCAGCCATGAGCTATCGCAGTGAGCAAGATCCACAAGCGCAGGAATTGGTGGAGTTACTGGCAAAATTAGGGCCGAAAGCTGCGTTAGCGCAAATTTCAGGCTTGCCTGCCGATAGCGAGGTTGTCGAACAGGCGGTGAATGTGTATAACGCCATGCAGGATAAGCTGGCGCACTGATTCTCAGTCTTGGCCTGTTGCCTCTAGCAGGCCAATGATGACGCATTTAGCATTCACCAACCACCCCAGTGACAAGCGATGATTGAAAAAACACAGGCATTTGAGAATCGGGTACTTGAACATCTGAACGCCGGAAAGACGGTTCGGAGTTTCTTGATGGCTGCTGTTGAATTATTAGCAGAAGCGCTGAATATTCTCGTGGTGCAGGTGTTTCGCAAAGATGACTATGCGGTGAAATATGCCGTGGAGCCTTTGCTGGTCGGCGATGGGCCGTTGGGCGAGTTATCTGTCCGGTTAAAACTGGTTTATGCCTTGGGTGTGATTACGCGTCACGAATATGAAGATGCTGAGTTATTGATGGCGCTACGTGAAGAACTCAACCATGATGGCACCGAGTATCGCTTTACCGACGACGAAATCCTCGGGCCATTTGGTGAATTACATTGTGTCGCTGAGTTGCCCCCTGTCCCCACTTTCTTGCGCCCTGATGAAGCAGACGCTTCGTTGATTGCCATGCAACGCCAGCGCTATCAGCAAATGGTGCGTTCAACCATGGTGTTGTCGATCACCGAGCTGCTCTCCCGTATCAGCCAGAAACAAGTGTCCAAACTTTCCCCCCTCGGCCATGCCTGAATTAGCGCAACACGCTAAGCCATTCATCCACCAGCAGCCACAATGCAGTGATGGCCATCAATCCACCCATCACGCCATTAAACAACCGTAATTTCCAATTCACCCGTAATGCGTGGCGTAACTGATCGCCCATCACCGCCCAAACGGCCACACAGGGCAGATTCAATAAAGCAAACCCACTGACAATTAACAAGGTGTGGCTGAGTGTCGCCCCGTCCCGAGGAGTGAATAAGATGGCGACATTCATGGCCATCAACCAAGTTTTCGGGTTAATCGCTTGAAATAGCGCCCCTTGAATAAACCCCATCGGCTGCTCGCCATCACGAGTATTGGGGCTACCCGCATGATAAATCTTCCATGAAAGCCACAATAAGTAACCACAGCCCAGCGTCACCAACGGCAAGCGAATCACCCCGACCCAACCGAGGATGAGTGCCAGTAGCGTGGTCATCAATGCGCATTGCAAGGCACAACCAAAGGTAATCCCCAGCATCATCGGAAAGGTACGACGTAAGCCAAAGTTAACGCCTGATGCCGCCAATAGCAGGTTATTCGGGCCTGGGGTGATCGACATGACGGTAACGTAACTGATGAAAGCGCTGTCTAACATAATAAAAATCCTCTTATTTCCTCGTGAATTTGCGTTGTCGATGGGTTCACTTTTCACCCACCTACAATCCCCAATGACGTTGGAAATATTATTTCTGCGGCCAAGAGATTCAGCATAAACATCAATACGTGATGGCGTCAGAAGCAAAAGTTATCTATTGTTATGGGTACAGTTTAATTGCCTCCAAACTGTACCCATTGTTCTTGTGGAGAACTGTCACTATGTCCCTGGTTATGAATGAAATTCGCTACTTACAGGTGGCAGCTACATTGGCGCAAGCCATCGAGAAAGGCAGTTTATTGGCCGGTAGTCGTTTGCCATCAGTACGTAGCTACGCCAAAAACCTGCAAGTGAGCATCAATACGGTGGTGGCTGCCTATCGGACGCTGGAAGACCGCGGCTTGATTGAGGCGCGTCCGCAGTCAGGGTTCTACGTTTGTAGTCCATCAACTGCCGTGGTACCGACCGCCACCGTGGGCAAACCGGTGGATGAAGTGCTGGACTTGATTGATACCGTCTTTGCCGCACAACAAAATACGCGCTTCACCAATATCTCATTGGCTTGCCCTCAGACGGGTGATTTTTATCCGAGTGCCAAATTGGGCCGTATTATGGCCTCGTTGCTGCGTCGTGAGCCGCAGCTCATCAGCCAATACGCCTTGCCGCCTGGTAGCCAACGCCTGCGCCAGCAAATCGCCCGCCGTGCCATGACGCTAGGGATGTTGGCGAATCCGGCGGATATCACCATTACTCATGGCTGCATGGAAGCGTTACAACTGGCATTGCGCGTCACCACTAAACCGGGAGATTGCGTCGGGTTAGAATCGCCAACCTATTTCTATCTGATGCCACTGCTGGCCAGTCTGGGATTGAAAGCGGTCGAGATCCCAACCGATTCGCAGCAGGGTTTATCGCTGGACGTGCTGGAGCTGTTACTTAAGGAGGGGCGGTTAAACGCACTGATCGCCATGCCAACGGTGCAAAATCCAATGGGGTTTACCATGCCATTGGCCGCTAAAAAGCGCCTTGCCCAGTTGATGAACAATCACCAAGTGCCGTTGATTGAAGATGGCTTATATGCCGAGATTCAATTTGGCTCGACCTTATCCCCAGCGGTAAAGGCCTTTGATCGCGATGGCTGGATCTTGTTTTGCTCCAGTTTCACCAAAACATTGGCCCCAGATTTCCGCGTGGGCTGGATAGATGGAGGGCGCTTCACGGAGGATTTGCACAAGTTAAAAGCCGTCTCCTCGATGGCGGAGTCGACATTGTTATCGGAAACGCTAGCGCTGTTCCTTAAATCTGGTGGTTATGACCATCATTTGCGCAGCTTGCGCCGCCGCTATGCGCAACAGGTGCAACAAGCCCAGCAGTTGATCACCCGCCACTTTCCCTATGGCACCAAAGTGACCCAACCGGCTGGCGGATTCGTGTTCTGGGTCGAATTCCCCGACAGCGTGGATACCGTCGCATTGTTCCATCAAATGCTGAAAGAACAGATTTGCCTGACACCAGGGACACTGTATTCGCCCAGTGGCCGATATCGCCACGCGTTTCGTCTCTCCTGCTGCTACCCGTTCAACCAACGCTATACCGAAGCGCTGGCAAGGCTGGGTGCTGTTGCCTGTGACATCAGCGGATTACCGGCGGGGATGCGGTGGCCATCATTAGAAGCCGATACGATGGAAAGGCCAGTATTCTGATATTCCCTTTTGACAGGGTATTGCAGGTGCGTTAGCCGCGTACAGGTACCTGCAATTCCACTTTGTTTGGGTATACACTCTCCATATCGGAGCACAATCAGTGCTATCCTATCGTCAACTTTAGCGAATATCGTGCCCATCAGTGGCATGTACGGGCCAATACCATGAAAGAACATGCAGAAATTAAACGTCTAAGCGATTTGCTGGATGCGATGAACCACAAAGACACTAGCGTTATCCAACAAGGCAATGTGGATTTGATCGCGCAGCACATGAAAGAAAAAGAGAAAATGGCGGCTGAAATTCAGCGCCTGAAAGAAGTACGGGTTAAAAACCTGAGTGCTGAAGCCCAGAAATTGGCAAAACTGCCGTTTAGCCGTGCGATTACCAAGAAAGAGCAGGCAGATATGGGCACGCTGAAGAAAACCGTGCGCGGTATCATCGTGGTTCATCCAATGACCGCATTGGGCCGTGAGATGGGCCTGAAAGAAGTAACCGGCTACGCAAAGAAAGCATTCTGATCACAGCAGTTATTCAATCCGGGGGGGTGGCATAACCGCCACCCGGTTTTGATGAAAATTTTTAATCAAAAAGTTCTGAGTGTGTTCCGGTTCGAACAATCTCTTCTGCTTCCTGCATAGCCACAAGTGTTTGAGAATTTGGCACTTTCAACTCGAATGGAAATGCTTAATCTGTAACGATACGATTCAAAAATAAGTGCACCGCATCAGACACTGAAAGGCCCATTGCACTGAGCGCCGCCGTTGCCTGCTTCTTGACGTCATCATCAATCCGTACATGCAACATTGTGGTATGTGTAGCCATTTTAACCTCCTCAACAATAAGCCCATTCCGTATCTCAATTGAGATACAGTCAAGACTGCTGAGAAAAACGATTATGATTAACCGTTAACAGTGCTTTGATACTTAACTTTTCCCCAGCAAGCGCCGGTTAAAATCTTCAATTTTTCCATCCGCAATTCGCGTCAACATGGTTTTGCTCCAACTGGCCGATAAGCCTGAAACGGCCAGCAAGCGATGATATTGCTCTTCATCAAACGGCATGTGCCAAGCAATCCCAATAGCTTCAGCAACGGAAATATCACTGGTGCGGGCTAACAACTCTAACGGATGGCTTTCGCTCACTTTACCGGGGGAAATCACGCGATACAGCCAGCCACAGTGACCGCTTTGCTGCATCAGAACGGATAACTCTTCAATAGCAAAATGGAAATTGAGTTTGTAGCAAGGTGAACGTGGTTGAGTAACCTGAATAAAGGCCTCGCCCCAGCGGTAGATATCCCCCATATGCACATTCTGTTCGGTCATGCCGAGGGTCGAAATATTTTCACCGTAGGCCGGTGGTGAGAAAAGATCGGCTTGTTCAGGAAACTGCTGCGCCCAGTAAGCATAATGCTCTCGTGGATAGTGGCACAACGCACGATCAGGGCCACCATGAAAACGTTTTTCCGCTTGCTCATCCCCCTCTAATCCCAGTGGAGTGAGCATGATCCCGCCTTGGATTTGGCGTTTGCCAATCGCGCTGGGGGAACTGCCGTGATAAGGCTCAATTTTGCCGATATAAACCTGCGGATACTTCATTTGCTCTCCTTGCCTGCGTTCAGAGGGGAGAGCCAGAATACCTGCCTAATAGTGGCGCTGTAAAAGGGAATATGGATAGTTCGAGTACCGCGATGGAGTGAGCAGGAATAAGCGTATTGACTATTCCTGCTCACTAATGCCCCCACTCAAAACATGGCTCAGCCGATCATTAGAATGTTTCCCAATTATCTTGCTGGCTTACGTGGCGAGCATCTGTGCTAGGGCGTAGGGTTGGCGCATGACGTTTCGTTGCTGGTGCGGCGATATTCCCTTGAGTGGCGTTTGTTTCCGCATCTGACAATCGGAACACCGCGACCGCCTGCGCCAATAGAATAGCCTGTTCTGCCAATGAATCAGCAGCAGCGGCAGACTCTTCCACCAAGGCGGCATTTTGTTGCGTCGTGCTGTCCATTTCGGAAATCGCTTGGCTCACTTGTGTGATGCCACGGCTTTGCTCATCAGATGCCGAGGATATTTCAGCCATGATATCGCGCACATGGGTGACAGAGCGGACAATATTCTCCATCGTCTGACCGGCGTTTTGCACCAGTGCAGTCCCTGCATCGACTTGAGAGACAGATTCGCCAATCAACTCTTCGATTTCTTTCGCCGCCTGTGCACTACGTTGAGCCAGATTACGCACTTCGCTGGCAACTACCGCAAACCCCCGGCCTTGTTCGCCAGCCCGCGCGGCTTCAACTGCGGCGTTCAGCGCCAGAATATTGGTCTGGAATGCAATACTGTTAATCACGGTCGTAATTTCAGAAATGCGTTTGGAGCTACCGGAAATATCGTTCATGGTGCGCACAACGTCATTCACCACCTTGCCACCTTGTTGCGCAGTCTGTGATGCCTCTGTTGCTAACTGATTGGCGTGGTGAGCATTATCGGCATTCTGCTTAACAGTGGCGTTCAACTGCTCCATGCTGGCAGCGGTTTCTTCAACGGCAGCGGCTTGTTCTTCAGTACGGGAGGACAAATCAGTATTCCCCGCCGCAATTTCGCCAGAGGCATGAGAAACCTGACTCACACCAATGCGGATGTCATCGATCATGGTGCGCAAGTTTTCATTCATTCGGGCCACCGCATTCATCAACAGACCCAATTCATCAGTCCGATTTGACGTGGTCGCAGCCGTTAAATCGCCGGTAGCGATACGTTCTGCCATGGCCAGCGTGGTGCGTAGTGGCACGGTAATCTGGCGAGTCATCCACCATGAAATCAGCAAACCAAACAGTAAAGCGGCAATGGCTGTCAGGGTTAACTGCAATTGCGCGTTATCAATTTCATCGTGGGTGCCTTGCAGCTCTTGGGTGAACAGATACGTTGCCAGCCGATTCAACTCATTGGCGTTAGCTTCCATCACTTTCCCGGTTTCCAGCTCTTGCTGATAAGCCGGTAAATAGGCCAACACGTTATCTTTGTAGGTGCTGAGGCTCGTTATCACCGGCGCTAATATTTTTTGCTGCTCAGCGGATAACACAGGCATAAACGCATTTGCGGCACTGTTAGCAATATTGATTGATGTCAGAAGCGATGATTCCGATTCTTTATTGCGATCCAGCAATAAGCCACGCGCGTTGTAGCGCACGGTCATCAGTTTCTGATTCATCTCAGCCAGCAGGATTTGCGTGTTGGTATCAGCACCTTCATTAAGCAGGCTTTGCTGTAACTCATTAAGGTTTTTCTGGGTTTCAGAGATATTCCAGCTTTTGCGCACATCGTCTTTATGCGCCACAGCGTTAACAAAATTACGCTGCTGTTGCAGGTATTCATCGACCACATCAGTAATGCTGCTGATGGTCTTACGGTTAAATTCCGACCAGCTAAGTTTTTCACTCTGAACGAGAAGGTCTTTTATATTGTTGATGTGCTGTGAGTTTTCGCCGATATACTTTAGATCATAAGTACGTTCATAGAGTGCACGATTATATTTTGCCTGATTGGCTTCATTATTAATTTTGTAGCTCAGGTCGACTTTGTAAGCATGCTCTTCGATGACGAAAAAGTGATAAGCAGTTGTGCCCGCGATAAGCCCAACCAGCAACAACATCAGGAAAAAGCTTAATCCCAGCTTCTTACCGACTTTCACGTTTTCAAAGTGACTAAAAACTCTGCTCAATGCTGCCATGTTCTTCTCCATTATGCGGTGTCTTTGCTGCAAATTAGTCAGCGTAGGTGAACGGGGGAGGTCTAATTATTAGAAGAGTTGAGAGGTGGGTTGGACGTGGGATCATCTTGGCAAGAGTATTATCCCTAACGTTTTTATGGCTTCATTTCCAGACTCTAGTCCAGATATTCATGCCATAAATACCCATATCCCTCTTGAACAAACTATCGGCAGGCTTTGGTTAAACTTTAACAATAAAAAATGCCAGCAAGAGTCACCTTGCTGGCATTGATTTAATCCCGACTCCCCGCCGTTAAAGGCATGGGAAGAATACGGGTGATATTATTTAGCTTGAGCGAAACGCGCTGCGGCTTCGTCCCAGTTAACCACGTTCCAGAATGCTTTGATGTAGTCTGGGCGACGGTTTTGGAATTTCAGGTAGTAAGCGTGTTCCCACACATCCAGACCGATGATTGGGAAGCCAGATGCGCCAGCAACTGCCTCACCCATCAATGGGCTATCTTGGTTAGCCGTAGAAACGACTGCCAGCTTGCCGTCAGCTTTCAGTACCAGCCACGCCCAGCCTGAGCCGAAACGGGTTGCTGCTGCTTGTTCAAATGTTGCTTTGAAATCATCAACAGATTTGAAGTCACGCTCGATAGCGGCTTTCAGGTCACCTGTCAGGGTAGTACCCAGTTTCAGACCTTTCCAGAACAGGCTGTGGTTAGCATGGCCACCCGCGTTGTTGCGCATAAAGGTGCGCTTTTCTGCAGGAACTTTATCCAAGTCTTGAATCAGTTCTTCAACACTCAGTTTTGCCAGCTCAGGGAAGCTCTCCAACACCGTGTTTGCATTGTTAACATAGGTCTGGTGGTGTTTGGTGTGATGGATTTCCATCGTCTGCTTATCGAAATGGGGTTCTAAAGCATCATAAGCATAAGGCAGGGATGGCAGTGAGTAACTCATAATCATCGTCTCCGTAGGTGTAGGGCGGCGCAAAAAAAGTAAGCACCGCGTAAGCATTCGGATCATTATAGTTAATTAAATGATATTGAAAATGATTATCAATGCCGTACTAATTATGTGGTCTTTCTATTCCATAATACGCTGTGGATGAGTATAGACCGTTGCTCTGCCGGGCTTACTGAAGCCGACCAACGTCAAATTGCAGCGTTCGGCGACCTCAACAGCGAGGGTGGTAGCAGCGGAAACGGCAAATAAAATCTCTGCGCCGCACATAGCGGTTTTCTGCACCATCTCGTAGCTGGCTCGGCTGGATACCAGCACCGCGCCTTGTTGCCACGGCTGTTTAGCACGTATGCCCAGCAATTTATCTAACGCGACATGGCGACCCACATCTTCGCAGCCGCCCAATAACTCACCCTGAGGATTAATCCATGCTGCGGCATGAGTACACCCAGTCAGTTGACCCACCGTTTGTACCTGCTTGAGCTGTGCAAGGGCGCTATCCAATTGATTCAGATTAAAGGTTTGCGTGAAGGGAAGTGGCGTGATGGGGCGGAAGATATCATCCAGTTGCTCTATGCCGCAGACACCACAGCCCGTGCGCCCTGCCATCGCTCGACGGCGTTCTTTTAATCCAGCGAATCGGCGGCTTGATAATTCAATGTTAATTTCTATGCCATTGCAGCCACGGGTGGCATCAATCGCATAGATTTCATGTGGGGTTTGGATAATCCCTTCTGATAGAGAAAATCCCAGCGCGAAAGCCTCCAAATCTTTGGGTGTCGCCATCATCACAACATGGGAAATGCCATTGTAGACCAGCGCTACCGGCACTTCTTCTGCCAGCCAATCCAATTGCGGCTGTGCCATTTGGTGGCGCTGTAGCACGTTAAGTTGTTTTGCACCGCAGATTTCGCTAGCGATGTCATTTCCTGAAGGTTTGATCTGGCTCACTATGCGGTCCTGAAAGTTATAACCCATAATCACAATGTGGTAACATTCACATTAAGAATCGTGTGGCTATATATCGCTATTTAAAGATATGTATCCCACACGGCAAAGCGTGATATCGCGTAAGCGATTTTAGCGCTTCCTATTTCGTTGAGGGAAGCGTGAATTCCAAATTGGTTAATAGCAACTCTATACCCCATCGATTTCAGGATGCAGGACGGCGGCAAACAAGAAAATCTCGATGAACTTGCCTCGGTAAGTGATCGGGATGAACGAGTAAGCCCACCCGCCTGCCACTTGAAAGTTGAAGGGTAAAACAATGTGACGATGAATGAAGGAGAGACCCATGCAGGTCAGCAGAAGGCAGTTCTTTAAGATCTGCGCTGGCGGTATGGCAGGAACCACGGTTGCGGCACTCGGCTTTGCGCCGGCAGTGGCGCTGGCGGAAACGCGCAATTACAAATTGCTGCGCGCCCGTGAAACGCGAAATACCTGCACATATTGCTCTGTCGGTTGTGGGCTGTTGATGTATAGCCTCGGCGACGGCGCGAAAAACGCCAAAGAAAGTATTTTCCACATTGAAGGGGACCCGGATCATCCGGTCAACCGTGGCGCACTTTGCCCGAAAGGTGCGGGGCTGGTGGATTTCATCCACAGTGAAGGCCGCCTGAAATACCCTGAATACCGCGCGCCAGGTTCTGACAAATGGCAGCGAATCACTTGGGATGATGCATTTGACCGCATTGCCAAGCTGATGAAAGAAGACCGGGACGCTAACTTCATTAAGACCAACGATGCTGGCGTGACCGTCAACCGTTGGCTGAGTACCGGTATGCTGTGTGCGTCAGCATCCAGTAACGAAACGGGTTATCTGACCCAGAAATTTAGTCGCGCTCTCGGCATGCTTGCCGTAGACAACCAAGCGCGTGTCTGACACGGACCAACGGTAGCAAGTCTTGCTCCAACATTTGGTCGCGGTGCGATGACCAACCACTGGGTTGACATTAAGAACGCGAATTTAGTTATCGTCATGGGCGGTAATGCGGCAGAAGCGCATCCGGTGGGTTTCCGCTGGGCGATGGAAGCCAAGATCCACAACAATGCTAAGCTGCTGGTGATAGACCCGCGCTTTACCCGAACTGCTTCGGTGGCTGACTTCTATACGCCAATCCGTTCCGGTTCCGATATCGCGTTCCTGTCCGGCGTATTGTTGTACCTGATGACCCACGAAAAAATTAACCGTGAATACGTTGAAGCCTATACCAACGCCAGCTTACTGGTGCGGGAAGACTATACCTTCGAAGACGGTTTATTCAGCGGTTATGACGCCGATGCGCGCAAATACGACAAAACCAGCTGGAATTATCAGTTGGACGAGAACGGCTTTGCCAAACGAGACGTCACCCTGCAAGACCCTCGCTGTGTATGGAACCTGCTCAAAGAGCACGTCAGCCGTTATACGCCTGATGTGGTCTCCAGCATCTGTGGTACGCCGAAAGAGGACTTCTTGCAGGTTTGCGAATACCTCGCTGAAACCAGCGCACCCAATAAAACCGCTACGTTCCTGTATGCCTTAGGCTGGACACAGCACTCCATCGGCGCACAGAACATCCGCACCATGGCCATGATTCAGCTGTTGTTGGGCAATATGGGGATGGCAGGCGGCGGCATTAACGCCTTGCGCGGCCACTCCAATATTCAGGGGTTAACTGACCTTGGCCTGCTGTCACAAAGCTTGCCGGGATACCTGAACCTGCCGTCAGAAAAACAGCCGGATATTGAGACTTACCTGAAGGCGAATACGCCGAAAACCCTGTTACCGGGGCAGGTGAACTATTGGGGTAATTACCCGAAATTCTTCGTCAGTCTGATGAAGAGTTTCTATGGTGATAACGCCCAGAAGGAAAACGGTTGGGGTTACGACTGGTTGCCGAAGTGGGATAAAGGCTACGACGTCTTGCAGTATTTCGAAATGATGTCGCAGGGCAAAGTGAATGGCTATATCTGCCAAGGCTTTAACCCGTTGGCCTCGTTCCCGAACAAAAACAAAGTGGCGGCTTCCCTGTCGAAACTGAAGTTCCTGATAACGATTGATCCGCTCAATACGGAAACCGCGAACTTCTGGCAAAACCACGGCGAATTTAACGATGTCGATCCATCGAAAATTCAAACGGAAGTGTTCCGCTTGCCATCCAGCTGCTTTGCAGAAGAGAACGGCTCTATCGTTAACTCCAGTCGCTGGCTGCAATGGCACTGGAAAGGCGCAGATGCCCCAGGGCAAGCGCTGAACGATGGTGCCATTCTGGCGGGTATCTTTAGCCGCCTGCGCGAGATGTACCGCCGCGAAGGGGGTGCAGTGCCAGAACAAGTGCTCAATATGACTTGGGATTACCTGACACCGGATAACCCAGAGCCAGAAGAAGTGGCGATGGAGAGCAATGGTCGCGCGCTGGCTGATATCACCGATGCTGATGGCAAAGTGCTGGTCAAGAAAGGCGAACAGCTGAGTACCTTCGCACACCTGCGTGATGACGGCACCACCGCGAGTGGTTGCTGGATCTTTGCCGGTAGCTGGACGCCAGCCGGTAATCAGATGGCACGCCGTGATAACGCCGATCCATCAGGCTTAGGCAACACGCTAGGTTGGGCATGGGCATGGCCACTTAACCGCCGCATTCTGTACAACCGTGCGTCTGCTGACCCACAAGGTAAACCTTGGGATCCGAAACGCACGCTGTTGGAGTGGGACGGTGCCAAGTGGACCGGCATTGATATCCCTGACTACAGCGCAGCCGCGCCAGACAGTGATGTGGGGCCGTTTATCATGCAGCCTGAAGGGATGGGCCGCCTGTTTGCCATCGACAAAATGGCGGAAGGGCCGTTCCCTGAGCACTACGAGCCATTCGAAACGCCGCTGGGAACTAACCCGCTGCACCCGAATGTGGTTTCCAACCCGGCCGCTCGCGTCTTTAAAGACGATTTGGCCGCGATGGGATCGCATGAGCAATTCCCGTATGTCGGTACGACGTATCGCTTGACCGAGCATTTCCATTACTGGACCAAGCATGCGTTGCTCAATGCCATCGCTCAGCCGGAACAGTTTATCGAAATTGGCGAAAAACTGGCGGCGAAGAAAGGCATCAAGCAGGGCGATACCGTGAAAGTCAGCTCTAACCGTGGCTATATCAAAGCCAAGGCAGTCGTGACTAAGCGTATTCGCACGCTGAATGTCCACGGACAGGAAGTGGACACCATCGGTATCCCGATTCACTGGGGCTTCGAGGGTGTGGCGAGAAAAGGCTTCCTGGCTAACACACTGACGCCGTTTGTCGGTGATGCCAATACGCAGACGCCAGAGTTCAAGGCGTTCTTGGTCAACGTGGAAAAGGTGTAACGGAGAGAACCTATGTCACTGCAAACACAAGACATTATCCGGCGCTCCGGCACCAACTCCCTTACGCCGCCGCCACAGGATCGTAACCATCAAGAAGAGGTGGCGAAGCTTATCGACGTCACCACCTGTATCGGCTGTAAAGCCTGTCAGGTGGCCTGTTCGGAGTGGAACGATATCCGTGATGAAGTGGGTCATAACGTCGGGGTGTACGATAACCCCGCCGATTTGACCGCGAAATCATGGACGGTCATGCGTTTCTCTGAAGTTGAAGACGAAGAGAGCGGCAAGCTGGAGTGGCTCATCCGTAAGGATGGCTGCATGCACTGTGCTGATCCGGGCTGCCTGAAGGCATGCCCGTCGGAAGGGGCTATCATTCAATATGCGAATGGCATCGTCGATTTCCAATCAGAACATTGTATTGGTTGTGGCTACTGCATCGCCGGTTGCCCGTTCGATGTGCCGCGCATGAACAAAGACGACAATCGGGTGTACAAATGTACCCTGTGCGTCGACCGTGTGGGTGTGGGCCAAGAACCTGCTTGCGTGAAGACCTGCCCGACGGGCGCGATTCACTTTGGCACCAAAGAGTCGATGAAAGAAGTGGCGGCTGGCCGAGTCGAAGAACTGAAAACGCGTGGCTTTGAAAACGCAGGGTTATATGACCCTGCGGGCGTGGGTGGTACGCACGTGATGTATGTCCTGCATCATGCGGATAAGCCTCAGCTCTATCATGGCTTGCCAGAAAACCCAACCATTAGCCCAACTGTCACCTTCTGGAAGGGCATCTGGAAACCGCTGGCAGCGGTCGGCTTTGCTGCCACCTTTGCCGCCAGTATCTTCCACTACGTGGGAGTCGGTCCGAATCGGGTTGAGGAAGAAGAAGAGGACGAAGGCGATAAGCCAGACGCCACACCTTCTGACACGACCGACAAGGCACCAGAGCAGACCACCGCGGAGCATGCTGACGACGGGGAGACACGCAAATGAAAAAAGAAAAACGGATCCAGCGCTACAGTGCGCCGGAGCGTATCAACCACTGGATCGTCGCCTTCTGCTTTATGTTGGCAGCGATCAGTGGACTGGGGTTCTTCTTCCCGTCATTTAACTGGCTGATGAATATTTTTGGTACGCCACAATTGGCGCGCATCCTTCACCCCTTCACGGGGGTGATTATGTTCGCCGCGTTCCTCATCATGTTTTTCCGCTACTGGAAACACAACCTGATTAACAGGGAAGATCTGGAGTGGGCTAAAAATATCCATAAAATCGCCATGAATGAGGAAGTCGGCGACACGGGGCGCTATAATTTTGGGCAGAAATGCGTCTTCTGGGCTGCTATTATCAGTCTGGTACTGCTGCTGCTCAGTGGCGTAGTGATTTGGCGGCCTTACTTTGCGCCTTCATTCCCGATCCCGCTGATTCGTCTGGCGCTGTTGGTGCATTCGCTGGCGGCGGTGGGCTTGATTCTCGTGATTATGGTGCATATTTACGCGGCCCTGTGGGTGAAGGGCACCATTACTGCGATGGTGGAAGGTTGGGTACCAGCGGCATGGGCGAAAAAACATCATCCTCGCTGGTATCGTGAGGTGAATGCCAAACGGCAACTTCAGAAAAAACAGGAAGAGAAACCCTGATGAGTATTCGCATTGTCCCTAAAGATCAACTGGGCAAACAAAGCGAAAGAGGTACGACGGCGGGGAATATCCCGCCGTTACTTTTCGCGAATTTAAAAAGCCTGTATACCCGGCGCACCGAACGTTTACAGCAGCTCGCGTTGGATAATCCGCTGTCTGATTATCTGGATTTCGCGGCGAAAATTACCCAAGCACAGCAAAAAGCGTTGTATGACTATCCGTTAGTGTTGGACATGAAAGCTGAGCTGGAACAATCGGCGGCCAGCGGTAAACCGCCACTGGATGTCAGCGTCTTTCCACGTACGGAACATTGGCGCACGCTGCTGTCCGCGTTGATTGCTGAGCTGCGCCCCGATGCCCCTGATCATATTCTGGCGGTGCTGGATAATCTGGAAAAAGCGTCAGTCAATGAGCTGGAACTTTATGCCGATGCGCTGCTAAATCGCGAATTTGGCCAGATCGGCAGCGAAAAAGCGCCATTTATCTGGGCCGCGTTGTCCTTGTACTGGGCGCAGATGGCGAGCCAAATCCCCGGCAAAGCCCGCGCGGAATATGGCGAGCATCGTCAGTTTTGCCCCGTGTGCGGCAGCATTCCGGTGTCCAGTGTGGTCCATATCGGCACGAATAATGGCTTGCGTTATTTGCACTGTAATTTGTGTGAAAGCGAGTGGCACGTGGTGCGGATTAAGTGCAGCAACTGCGAAGAAACGCGGGATTTGAACTATTGGTCGCTAGACAGCGAACAGGCTGCCGTGAAAGCAGAAAGCTGCGGCGATTGCGGGACTTACCTGAAAATTTTGTATCAGGAAAAAGACCCGTTGGTCGAAGCTGTGGCGGACGATCTGGCCTCGCTCATCCTTGACGCTAAAATGGAAGGCGAAGGTTTTGCGCGCAGCAGTATCAATCCATTCTTGTTTCCCGGAGAATAACCGATTCTCCCGACTTGGCGACCGGCGTGATGATGAGCACTGAACCGCACACTCTTTACCGACAGTTACCGGCCATTGACTGGCTGTTACGGGAGCCAGAAATGGCTCCTTTGCTTGATGAGTATGGCCCCGCGTTGTTGACCGAGACTTTGCGCCAGATGCAAAGCGAAGCCCGTGAATACATCAGCCAGTTCCATTCTCTGGCGGATTGGTGCACAGATTGGCCAACCGCGCTGCGCCAACGATTGAACCAACGTCAACCCGCGTTAAAACCCGTCTTTAACCTCTCTGGTACCGTGCTGCACACTAATTTGGGTCGTGCGGCGCTGGCCGAATCCGCCATTACGGCAGTAAATGATGCTATGCGCGGTGCAATCACATTGGAATATTCCCTGAGTGGCGCGAGTCGTGGTCATCGCGATCGGGCAGTGGCGAATTTACTTTGCGAGCTAACCGGCGCGGAAGATGCCTGCATCGTCAATAACAATGCGGCAGCGGTCTTTTTGATGCTCACGGTCATGGCGGCAGGTAAGCAGGTTGTCGTCTCGCGTGGTGAACTGGTGGAGATTGGCGGTGCGTTTCGTATCCCTGATGTGATGCGCCAAGCAGGCTGTGAGCTGGTTGAGGTTGGCACCACCAATCGCACGCACCTCAAAGATTACCGTCAGGCTATCAATGAACACACTGGCCTACTGATGAAAGTGCATACCAGTAATTACCGTATCGAAGGCTTCACCGCCGCCGTTGCCGAGCAGCAGTTGGCGGCACTAGGGCAGGAGTTTGCCATCCCGACCGCGACAGATCTCGGCAGTGGTTCGCTGGTGGACATGACCCGTTATGGTTTACCGGCAGAAACGATGCCGCAGCAATTGATTGCGGCCGGTGTCGATCTCGTCACCTTCTCGGGTGATAAATTGCTGGGTGGGCCGCAAGCGGGGATTATTCTCGGTAAAAAACAGTGGATTGAGCGCTTACAGCAGCATCCGCTTAAACGTGCATTGCGGGTAGACAAGATGACGCTAGCCGCGCTCGATGCCACGCTACGCCTCTATCAGCAACCCGATAAACTGACCGAAAGGCTACCGACATTACGGTTACTGACTCGCCCAGCCGAGGCTATCGCCGAAAGCGCACAACGAGTCCTGTCCGCGCTGGCACCCCATTATGCGGCTGATTTTACCTTGGCGGTGGAACCCTGTTGGTCCCAGATAGGCAGCGGCTCTTTACCGGTTGACCGGTTACCCAGTTGGGCCGTAACCTTTACGCCTAACGATGGCAGCGGGCGCACGCTAGAAGCGCTGACCACATGCTGGCGCGGGTTAAATAAGCCGGTTATTGGCCGCGTGGCTGACGGGCGGATATGGTTAGATTTGCGCTGTTTGGAGGATGAAACGGCGTTGCTCAGGGAATTGGCTCGATGATTATTGCGACAGCAGGCCATGTCGACCATGGCAAAACCACTCTTTTACAGGCGATTACTGGGGTTGATGCCGATCGCTTGCCGGAAGAAAAACAGCGCGGGATGACCATTGACCTTGGCTACGCGTACTGGCCGCAACCTGATGGCAGTATTCTCGGTTTTATTGATGTCCCCGGCCATGAGAAGTTCTTAGCCAATATGTTGGCCGGTGTGGGCGGTATCGATCATGCTTTGCTGGTTGTGGCTTGCGATGATGGCGTTATGGCGCAAACCCGCGAGCATTTGGCGATTTTACGGCTGACCGGTCGCCCAACACTGACGGTAGCACTGACCAAAGCAGATCGGGTTGATGATGACCGTATTGCGCAGGTGCGCCAGCAAGTGATGGCTGAACTGACAGTCCAAGGCTGGCAAGCAGAGCAAATCACCTTATTTGTCACTGCCGCCACCACTGATCTGGGTATCAGTGAATTGCGCGATCATCTGGCCCATTGCCACCAGCAAAATACCGACAATAACCGGTTACAACGGCGTTTTCGTCTGGCGATTGACCGTGCATTTAGCGTGAAAGGGGCCGGTTTGGTGGTCACCGGCACTGCGCTGGCGGGCAAAGTCGCCGTGGGTGATACCTTGTGGCTGACCGGCAACAATGGCCCTGTGCGGGTGCGGGGGATTCATGCTCAAAATCAAAATACCCAACAGGCGCAAGCGGGCCAACGTATTGCCCTGAATATCAGCGGTGATATCAGCAAAGAGCAGATCAATCGTGGCGACTGGTTGTTAACCCAGCAGCCCCCCGAGCCAGTGGATCGGGTATTGGTTGTCGTCGATGCTGATGTACCGATACAACACTGGCAACCCTTGCATCTGCACCATGCGGCTAGCCATATTACTGGGCGCTTTTCACTGCTGACTGCGCCACATGATACCGATCTTTCTAACGACCTCCCTGCCGATGGGAATAGCGTCACTGACTCCCCACCGTTGATTTTAGCTGAGCTGCTCTTAGATACCCCACTGTGGCTGGCGGAGAATGACCGCCTGGTTCTGCGTGACATTGCCGCGAAAAAAACCTTAGGTGGTGCGCGAGTGATTCATCTGGCGGTGCCCAAACGTGGCAAGCGGCAACCGGCCTATTTAGCTTGGCTAAGCGCTTTAGCGCAGGCGGGTACTGACCCTGATGTACTCGATCTGCATTTGGCGCAAGGGCCACTTTCTTTACGCAGTTTCAGTTGGGCACGCCAACTGACTGATGCGGATATGGCGGCATTACTGGCTGAGACAGATAACGTTGTCGCTGGCGATATCATCCTGTCACAACCCCATGCGCAACAGGCGCAGCAAACTCTACTGCACGTACTGTGTCTTTATCATCAACAGCATGGCGATCAGATGGGGCTAGGCCGAGCGCGTTTACGGCGTATGGCATTGCCGACGCTGGACGAAGGGCTGGTCTTTCGCTTAATGGATAACCTGCTTGCGCAGGGAACATTAAAAAATACCCGTGGCTGGCTGCATCTGCCCGCACACGGGCTGGGTTTTACGGCTCAGGAAGAAGTGCAATGGCAGCAAGTTGCCCCCTATTTCGCCGATGCCCCTTGGTGGGTGCGTGATTTAGCGGCTGAACTGCAGATGGATGAAGGTGACATGCGCACGTTACTGCGTAAAGCCGCGCAACTGGGCCACATCACCGCCATCGTGCCAGATCGTTACTATCTCAGTCAGCGCATTGAGCAGTTTGCCGATTTGGTCCGTGAGCTGGATAGCACTCAAGGTAGCGCTTGCGCAGCCGATTTTCGTGATCGGCTAGGGGTCGGCCGTAAACTGGCGATTCAAATCCTTGAATTCTTTGACCGCAGTGGGTTTACCCGCCGGCGAGGGAACGACCATTTACTTCGCGATAGCGGGCTGTTTTCGGCTACGCATTAAGGTATGACTTGACCCGCTAATGGAGAAAATCGTCAGCAGTAAGCTCCCCTCGGGATATTATCTATTCCGAGGGGAAACTGACGATGTTACGCCGTCTTATTCTGTCGCCAATGTTTCTGGTTGGCGACGAATAAATATCATCACCAAGCTCAACCACAGCAATCCGCTGATCAGATTGAACAAATTGAAGATACCGCTGTTACCCCACAAGTAAGCCAGTTTGGCAAACTCAATACCGAAGGTGAAGACCATCATACTGATCATCCCCATCGCAGCAGACACCGTCCCTTTGCTGATATCACTAGCAAACAGCGTCAGTCGCACTAAACCGGCATTCGCTAAACCAATACCAAAGGCATACAGACTTAGCCCTGCGGTCATCCACAGATACGCATGGGATGAATAAAGCGTGGAAGCGGCGGCAATCACCAAACCGACAATCATCGGGCCAGCACCGTAGCGGATCAGTCGTGGAATGCTGACTTTGCCACTTAACTTCGCCAGCGTCAGGTTACCAATAATCAGCGCACCGAAAATCGGCACCTGTAAGACCCCGTATTCGACGGTCGATAACCGCTCACCACTGATCAAGATAACTGGCGACTGTGCAATCCACGCCAGCAACGGCAGACTGGCAAAGCCTAACGCGAGTGAGCCACACAGGAAACGGCGATTAGCGAGCACTTGCTTATAATCGTGCCACATGGCGGCCGCTGACAATTTCTCGCCTTTCAACGACGCGGTTTCTGGCATGGCACGCCACAGCCCCACGAATGAAATGGCACCGAGAGCGGCGAACAGCACAAACATCCACTGCCAAGGCGCGACATGAATCATGTGCCGCACCGGCTAGCGGGCCAAGCAACGGCGCAATCAGGGCCACATTCGCCATCAGCGCGGTGATCTTGATACACACCGCTTCCTCGAATGACTCTTGAATTGTGGCGTAACCGACCGCACCAATAAAGCACAGGCTGATCCCTTGCAGGAAGCGCATGGCGATAAACTGCTCGATGCTATTGACCAGCAAAATAGCCAGACAGGTGACCACAAAGAAAGCGACCCCGAACAGCATGACTGGACGACGCCCACGGCGATCTGACAACGGGCCAAGCAGCCATTGCAGGAACATACCGCCTGCCAGATAAGCGGTCATCGAAGTCGGTACCCACTCAACGCTGGCATTAAAATCGGCCACTACCGCCAGCATCCCTGGCTGAATCATATCGTTGGCGATATAAGTGGCAAATTCGAATAATACCAGGCAAAGAGGAAATAAAAGCGCCCGTCGACCTAAACGCGTCGCGGGTGATAATGAAGTTTGCATAGATTAAGCTATTAATTGTAAACGTAAAAAAAGGGCATCGCTCAGGCAGAGCACCAGTGAGAGCGTGTCAGGTCGGCTATTTTGCCGTCAATATATGTTTATGGCAACCATTAGGGGGGAATTGTTGGGGCGGATTATGGTTTGGTTGAGGACTGGATCTGGTTTCGGTTGAGGATTGGATCTGGTTTCGGTTGATAGGCGTTCGGTGATCACTTTACCTGTGTCGCCTCAACCGAGTCGGGCCGCAGGGCGGCGGCCCAACACCCGCGCCTTTGCGCGAAATATTGTGGCTTCGCCATCCCCTCCGGCAGTTTGCCGGCTTATCGAACCGGTGCTGACTCGCTCCCAGCTCGACAGCCCCTTTCGCCGCGTCCATGCGGCTCATTCGGCCTGCAATCTTTGTCGGCAATTTTTCTGATTGCGCTCAAGGTCAAAAGATACAAGCCAAAAGCCAAAAGCCAAAAGCCAAAAGCCAAAAATCATGGTTTTGATCTTGAAGTTTAAAAGCACATTTGAGCTGCCGAGTGAAGAGTGGAGGTAGGACGCGAGGCATGGATGCCGAGCGAGCCGTGCTTGAGCAGGAGCGAATCACGGCGGTCCGTCAGCCGAAACGATGAGTGAGGGAACCTGCGAAGCAGGCAAGCGATGCGTGCGCAAGCGCGGGGGCTCCAAGGGGGTCACGCGCTTGTGACCCCATTGGCGGTTGAGGCATCAGAGCCAAAGTGAGCACTGAAGCTATAACAACCGAACCAAACACCACAACCAGAATCACCTTCAAAGCAGGCAAGCAGGGTTTCCAAAGGGGCCACGCTCATGGCCCATTGGCGGTTGAGGCATCAGAGCCAAAGTGAACACTGAAGTGATAACAACCGAACCGATCACCGTTCGAAACCCGATCCGATCTAATATTTAATTAAATCAAACCCCTCACTGAATAACACTCATCACACTCTTTTGTGCCGCCATCATCGCTGGATACTTGGCAACCAAATTAGTCATCATCGTGTTATACAACGCCGCTTGCTGCGGGGTCTGGAACTGAATACCACCATTATTAAAGGTGACCTGCGTCCCCTGCTGTTGCAGGAAATCCCCGACTTGCGCTAAATCTTGCACAAAAGCAGAAACCACCGGAATCGCAGGAATCAGCACATTGGCAGGCTGAGTCACCACATTATCAAAGGCTTTGCTAAACACCGCTTTCAAGTCATCAGGCTGTTTCAACGCGGCAACCGCGTTATCAGCTTGCGCTTTCGCCGTACGAATCTGTTGTACCAACAGGTTTAACGCCCCTGCTGACTGCTGCAACGCATCACGCTTATTAAGATAATCTTGCGCCACACGAATCTCGTTGATTTGCGCAATAGCTGGCGTCAGACTCGCATCTACCGATTTCGTCAATTGCTGCGAAAAAGTGACTAAAATTGCGTAATCACTTACATAAGGGCCAAACTTCTGCTTCTGGTCTTCACTCAGTGTAGGTAGCTTCATCCCGCTACGCATCACCGTATTTTGCAGATAATCAATGAAGGCCTTACGTTGTTCTGGCTCCTTATCCCCGCAAGCAGTGAGTTGAAACACGACCAGTAACGCTAAAAATGGCGCTAACCAACGTGAATAACGAACCGAATTCAATGTAAAAGTCATGTGAAACTACTCCTGTAATGGGTACTTATCTTCACAAAATTCCACGCTTATCACCTAATACCAGAGATAAGAATAGCTAAGGGGAGCGATATACGCTCCCCTGTGACGAGCCAAGTACATGCTTTACTGTAACAGCGAAATATCGGCAACCTGCAAGAACAACTCACGTAACTTACTCAACAATGTCAGTCGGTTAACCCGAACTTCATTGTCTTCTGCCATTACCATTACGCTATCGAAGAATTCATCGACCGTTTCCCGCAGCGCAGCCAGTTCTACCAGTGCTTCCTGATATTGACCTGCAGCAAAGACCGGTTCGAGCTTATCGCGCAAGACAACCAGATGAGTCGCCAGTTTCAGTTCAGCAGGCTCTTTTAACACCGAGGCACGAACATGGTCATTCAGCGTATCTGTCGATTTCGCCAAAATATTCGAGACACGTTTGTTCGCAGCAGCCAGCGTGGCAGCAGCATCAAGTGTGCGGAAATAGGTCACCGCCTTAACTCGAGCATCAAAATCAGCCGGTCTGGTTGGGCGACGAGCCAGTACCGCTTGAATGGTATCGACACTGTGACCTTCATCCTGATACCAGGCACGGAAACGACCCAGCATGAACTCAATCACTTCATCGACCACTTTCGCGTTGGTCAGCTTGCTACCATACAAGCGCACGGCCTCTTCGGTCAGCGTTTGCAGATCCAGTGGTAAGTTCTTCTCGACGATAATACGCAACACACCTAAAGCGGCACGGCGCAGTGCAAATGGGTCTTTATCGCCTTTCGGGTGTTGACCGATACCGAAGATACCAGCCAGTGTGTCCATCTTATCGGCAATCGCCAGTGCACAGGCAACCGGGTTTGACGGTAAATCATCACCCGCGAAACGAGGCTGATATTGCTCATTCAATGCCACCGCGACGTCTTCAGCTTCACCATCGTGACGAGCATAGTGCATCCCCATCACACCTTGGGTGTCAGTGAATTCGAAGACCATATTGGTCATCAGGTCACACTTGGATAGCAAGCCAGCACGCGTGGCATGGTTAACATCAGCACCGATTTGAGCCGCAACCCAACCTGCCAACGCCTGAATACGATCCGTCTTATCGCGCAGCGTACCCAGTTGCTGTTGGAACAGCACGGTTTCCAGACGCGGTAAGTTATCTTCCAAACGTTTTTTACGGTCGGTATTAAAGAAGAATTCCGCATCAGCCAGACGCGGACGCACCACTTTCTCGTTACCAGAAATGATCTGCTGTGGGTCTTTAGATTCGATGTTGGTGACAAAAATGAAGTTTGGCAGCAAGTTACCGGCCGTGTCATACACAGGGAAATACTTCTGGTCACCTTTCATGGTGTACACCAGCGCTTCCGCAGGTACAGCCAAGAATTTCTCTTCAAATTTGGCCGTCAGTACCACCGGCCATTCCACCAGTGATGCCACTTCTTCCAGCAAGCTTTCGCTCAAATCAGCCACGCCGCCAATTTTCTGCGCCGCCAGTTCTGCATCACGCTT
This sequence comes from Yersinia massiliensis, assembly GCF_003048255.1. Lineage (NCBI taxonomy): Bacteria > Pseudomonadati > Pseudomonadota > Gammaproteobacteria > Enterobacterales > Yersiniaceae > Yersinia > Yersinia massiliensis. The sequence goes on along the minus strand of NZ_CP028487.1, from coordinate 29,358 downwards.
AATCATCGCTTTACGCAATTCATAATCGGCAATCACTTTGCCGCGTTCCAGCAGGGCTTGCGGGTATTGATCGGCACTCTCAAGGGCAAATTCAGCTTCACCCATAAAGCGGTGACCACGAATAATGCGGTCTGAATCGATACCTAAAACGGTACCAGGAATCAATTCGCTGCCTAATAACAGGGTGACGGTATGAACTGGACGAACAAATTGCGTCTCTTTATCACCCCAACGCATCAGTTTAGGGATCGGCAACTTACTCAGTGCAGCATTGACCATATCCGCTAGCAGAAGCTGTGCGGATTGCCCTTTGACATGAGCGCGATACAGCAGCCATTCGCCTTTATCGGTTACCAGACGCTCAGCCTGATCAACGGTAATACCACAACCGCGCGCCCAACCTTCAGCCGCTTTGCTCGGTTTACCTTCTGCATCAAAGGCTTGTGCAATGGCTGGACCGCGTTTTTCAACTTCACGATCCGCTTGCGCTGCACTTAAATTCATCACTTTTACCGCTAAACGACGCGGTGCGGCATACCAAATCACCTCACCATGAGGCAAATTAGCGTTATCCAGCTCGGCGGTAAGATTAGCAGCAAAAGCTTCGGCCAGAGAACGAAGAGCCTTCGGCGGCAACTCTTCCGTGCCGATTTCCACCAGGAAAGTCTGTTGAGTCATGACAGCCTCTTAGTTCTGATTCTTTTTGCACATCGGGAAACCTAATGCCTCGCGGGAGGCATAATATGCCTCGGCGACAGCTTTGGTCAGTGTGCGAATACGGAGAATGTAACGCTGACGCTCAGTCACTGAGATGGCCTTCCGCGCATCCAGTAAGTTAAACGTATGGCCTGCTTTTAGAATACGTTCGTAAGCCGGCAGTGGCAGCGGAACTTCCAGCGCTAACAGAGACTGGGCTTCTTTCTCATACTGCTCAAAGCAGGAGAACAGGAAGTCCACATCGGCATATTCGAAGTTATAAGTGGATTGCTCCACTTCATTCTGATGGTAAATATCACCGTAAGTGGTGGTGCCCAGCGGACCATCACACCAGATCAGGTCATAAACGCTGTCTACGCCTTGGATGTACATCGCCAATCGCTCCAGACCATAGGTGATTTCACCTGTGACCGGTTTACACTCCAAACCACCCACTTGTTGGAAGTAAGTGAACTGTGTCACTTCCATCCCATTGAGCCACACTTCCCAGCCCAAGCCCCAAGCGCCTAAGGTTGGGTTCTCCCAGTTATCTTCGACGAAGCGAATGTCATGGATAGTCGGGTCCAGACCCAGCTCTTTCAGCGAGCCTAAATACAGCTCCTGAATATTGTCTGGCGATGGCTTAATGATCACCTGGAACTGGTAATAGTGTTGCAGGCGGTTTGGGTTTTCACCGTAGCGACCATCAGTCGGGCGGCGTGAAGGTTGTACATAAGCGGCAGCAATTGGCTCTGGGCCAAGTGCGCGCAAGCAGGTCATTGGGTGAGATGTACCCGCACCGACTTCCATGTCCAGTGGTTGAACGATGGTGCAGCCTTGGCGCGCCCAATAGTCCTGTAACGTCAGGATCAGGCCCTGAAAGGTCTTGGTATCAAACTTTTGCATGTTGGATTCGCACGCGAACAAGTGGATTAAAATAGAATGAGGCAGTATACCCGTTGACCGTAAGATATACAGCCAGAATCCGGTAACACATGCGAATTGACGTGAAAAATAGCGCTAACTATTCAATTTTCCCGCTACCAAACAATCGGTGGCGGTGATAAAAAACGCGGAATATCGCTGTTAGATGCCATGGCCGGCTCTATTTTGGCGTTTTTACCAAAAATATCAGGTTCGCAACTGTCCGTACCGGGTTCTAACACACAATCATCATCAATGATGTCGTGGTAACCCGCACAATGCTGAGCAGAGGCAGGACTGATACCTAAAAATAAAATAGCAGACAGCGCAATAGCGATAATCATGGCTAGACTAAGATTTCTAACATTCATTATGCACCTCATAATAGTGCTAATTAATTGATATGAAACAGCATTTAAAACCAATATCAGATCAATTATTGTACAAATGTGTATTTCAGCAAGAAACGTCAGAAAGAAACGTCAGAAAGAAAATAGAGAGGTTGCATATCATTCACTGAACAGCGACTATCGTTGCCAAATTCAGCACCAAAATGGAGTACGACGATGGAGTTACAACGCTGCGGTTGGGTTACCTCTGATCCACTCTATCTTGCTTATCATGATGCCGAGTGGGGAATACCGCGCACCGATAACCAAGCGCTGTTCGAAATGCTTTGTCTGGAGGGCCAACAAGCTGGGCTTTCATGGATAACGGTGCTGAAAAAACGTGAACGCTACCGCCAATGTTTCCATAATTTTGATCCCGTTCGGGTGGCAAAAATGGGGCCTGATGACATTGAAGCCTTAGTACAGGACAGCGGTATTATTCGTCACCGAGGTAAAATTCAGGCCATTATTACCAATGCCCAAGCTTATTTGGCAATGGAAGCAAACGGTGAGGATTTTTCACGCTTTATCTGGAGTTTTGTCGAGGGTGAACCCAAGGTGAATCATTGGTGGACGCTGTCAGAGTGCCCTGCCAACACACCGGCTTCCGATGCTATGTCAAAAGCCCTTAAAAAACGTGGTTTTAAGTTTATCGGCTCCACCATCTGCTATGCCTTTATGCAGGCGAGTGGTTTGGTGAACGATCATCTGGCAAGCTGTTTCTGTCACCCAGATAACACAGCAAAATGATTAGAGATTACCAACCGAGCGATCTTGATGCCCTCGTGCAACTGTGGCTGTCCAGTACCATAGCCGCCCATCCTTTTGTGGTAGAGCAGTACTGGCACGAGAGCGCCCCGTTGGTACGTGATACCTACCTTCCTGCGGCAAAAACGTGGATTTATTGCCCGCAGGAAGGGTTATTAGCATCCTCCGAAGAGAACAACCCCATTGCCGGGTTTATCAGTATCTTGGAAGAACAGTTGGTCGGGGCCTTATTTGTTGCCCAGCCTTATCATGGTCATCACGTAGGCAAAGCGTTAATGAACCACGCTCAACAGCATTACCGCGCGTTAACATTAGAGGTGTATCAACAGAATCTACGCGCCTATCACTTTTATCGTAAACAAGGCTTTATTGTGACAGGGAAAACCTATAACGCCGAAACTGATGCTTCTATTTTAACTATGCATTGGGATCGCACATTTTATTAATAGACTCTATTTATTCAAACCTCCTCTGACAAATTTTAATAACGCATTGGATTAGCAATAGCATTACTCTGTTGTTGAATATAACATCCAATGAAAAATAAGAGGAACATGCTATGAAGAATAAGCAATTTCTATTATTACCTTTGAGTTTTTTATTATTATCTGAAATATCATGTGCTGAAGTTAACCTATCAAATTCGAGAGGTATTATAAATGCTCATTTAAAAAAAATGTCGAATGATACTTTATCAGCATGTTTCTATCAGGAGGATTTCTTCGAGAAAAAAGCATTTTGTTTAACACCACCTATGATGATCGATTTTACATTAGAAAATAATATTGGTATTCGTGCTAATGACATTCAATCTATTCGCATCCCAGAAAACACCCAAGTAACCGTATATCAAGGAGAAAATTTTTTCACTTTAACCGATAATGTGCTGCGGGATGGATGGAAAAGACTAACCGAAACGAATGGCATAACTAAAATCATTGCCACCGATAAAAAACCGCTCGATTGTGATACGCAATGTATTATCACACAGAGAAAAATCATCCCTGTGTCTACGATTTTCCCTGTAGATATAAACCACGACCAGCAGCAAGAAAGATCTCTATTACTTAGCTTCGAAAGAAGTGATAATAGCTTTGATATCACGTTTAATAACTTGATGGATGTGACTGTCGATGACGGAATTATTTCAATATTGCCGCCAAATTCACCACAAATTGACTTTTCATTACATCAAGAAACAACACATATTTCATTTTTGTTCTCTTGGTATGAGAAAGAATTATCTCTTTACTATTTAGAGACAGTTAATGGAGAATTACGTTATTTATCTCCAATGATCTCGATGCAGTCTGATTATCCGATTAATCAGGAAGAGATTAATTTAGCTATCTTCAATAGTGATGATCGGCAACCGCTAACCTTGCAAAAAGTTCTACTGGCGACACATCGCGAGGCTCATAGAGACAAACGCGGTGCTGCAGGTATCACCGGCTGTTTTTTGAACGGCCCACTGGCGCTGTACAATGTTGTCACCCAAGGCCGTTGTAATCAGGTTGAATCTGCGTGGCATCGAATTAACACTTTTTTCAGCGGGAAAGATCCGTCAAATCGCATCGTGGCAGGTACAGCAAAACCATTTAAGCCCACCCCACTCTCAGAAAAAGCGCCACCGGAAAACACAAACCCGACACTCGCATTATCCCAATTAAAAACTGATCTCCATGGTCAATCACTGACCCTACCTGCCGTGTCAAAATATTGCCAAACATCGATAGACAATGTGATTACAGCCCGTTATCCCCGCCAGACTAGATATTCCTGCGCGACTTGGTTGTCATCAGTATTGGCTGATTTTACGATGTTGTTCGGGAGCAGTTTACGTACTTGGTCAACGGAATACTTAATTCAGACCATTAATGGCATTTTGGATAGAAGAGCCTTAGATACTGACCGCGATGCAATGGAAGCCTTTATTCAAAAACCAAATATAGGCAATCGCTTAATCCAGACCATTACCGATATTGCTGAAGATCAAGGCCGTTCAACGCTCATCGAGCACATCACTCAGTCCTTTCTGAACGCCGAACAAAATTACGCGCAATACACCCTAAACAGTCATCCGCAAGGTGCCAGCAACGATCAAACTGATATGGATTGCTACAGTGAAAGTGATGATGAGGTTGAAAGCGAAAGCGACTCTGATAGCGGCGCGGCTTCACCACAACAAGCTCAGCAATATCCGCTGGGAAGTTATCAGATGCAACTTGCTACTTATGTTTATCAATATGTCTTACCCCGCATACTGATCAATGGCGAATGGCAGGTCGCGCCAGAAAGATTCGATATTGAAGTGATTCAGGGCACACGAGAACAGACCCGCCAGAGTATTTATCATTTGCTCGAAACGGTTGCCGCATGGGAAAACACCTATTACGAACAGCGGCTTTACTGTAATCGTCATGGCCAATTCACCAACGCCATGTCAACCAACAGATATGCGGGGCAAATCACCAGTCAACTCATCAGAAGTCACGTCCAATATCCTCGTTCGGACAACATCATTATTGTGGTGAGATTGAATAATCGGATTGTCAGTACCAGCCTCGCTCACAGCTATTTTGTCGGAGGCGATCCGCAAAGACAATCCAGCACTATCAGCGCAACACTCACAGATCCTGCTTTTGTCTTAACGCCTCAAGCTGAGGGCACGATCAGAGGTGCAGGGTCCGCTGCACTGCACGCCATGCTTCAGCACCTCAAGGAAAACGGTGTCTCTGTGGTTCACGCAGAAGTGATTTCGACCCCATCGGCCATGGTGAAAAAGCGCATCGGCTTTGTTTTCATCCCTGAAGTCTATGGACTTTATAACACCTCCCCGACACCTCCACCTCATTCGGAGCTTTAGCGGCTTAATGGTATCCCCCTATTGCGCCATAAATAGGGGTTTTATCAAGCGACGCCCCAGCCAACGGCCTTTACGTGCGTATTTTGCTGATAAACCATGCAAGCAAGTCAATGGACCAACACTATGAGAGTTTTCTCAATGGTATTCGCCTTCCTTTTGCCGGATAACGATGGCTCGCAAAAATCAGCCAGTAAAATTTAGGCGAGACTTTTTAGTTAGCTATTGGGCGACATTTTGAGATTTTCGCCGAAATAGAATGCCATTTAAGGAAAAATTGATGAGAAAACGCATTCTGGCCACCGTGGCCGCCGTTTCTGTTGCACTGACCCTTTCTGCCTGTACGACCAATCCGTATACCGGCGAATCACAAGCAGGGAAATCCGGTTATGGTGCAGGGATCGGGGCCGTTTTAGGTGCAGGGATCGGCATGTTGTCATCCTCCAAACATGACCGAGGAAAAGGCGCGTTAATTGGTGCTGCAGCGGGTGCGGCACTGGGTGGTGGCGCAGGTTATTACATGGATGTCCAGGAAGCCAAACTGCGTGAAAAAATGAGTGGTACGGGTGTTAGCGTGACTCGCCAAGGCGATAATATCGTGTTGAATATGCCTAATAATGTCACTTTTGATACCGACAGCAGCAATCTGAAACCAGCCGGCGCGAATACCCTGACGGGCGTGGCAATGGTATTGAAAGAGTACGATAAAACTGCCGTGAATGTGACAGGCTTTACCGATAGCAGCGGTACTAGAGCCCATAACATGACGCTTTCTCAGCAACGGGCTGACAGCGTTGGCAGCGCATTGATTGTGCAAGGCGTGGCCGCTAATCGCATCCGCACCAGCGGTGCGGGCCCAGATAACCCAGTGGCAAGCAACAGCACGGCTGCCGGTAAAGCCCAAAACCGCCGAGTAGAAATCACCTTAAGCCCGCTGTAATGTGAATTCACTGCGAACCTCATCATACAGTGCGGATAACGGACTCAAATTTATCCGCACTTTTACTGAGAGCAAACCTTCCGGTCATCATTATTCTGGTTGGCAGGGAATTATTTTGGTTTGATGCGATAAGTGCAGCGACGAGCCCCTGATAAGATGTGTTCAACTCGTTCAACGGGCGCGCCAAGTACTTGCTGAAATACGGCCAGCTCAGCACGGCAAAAGCCCTGACATTGAGTCGCTGCCGCACAAATTGGGCAGTGATTTTCAATCAATAGCAGCGTACCATCTGCCTCGACCTGCATTTCAGCCATATAGCCTTCACGGGTACGGACAGCCACCAGCCGCGCCACACGCTCAGTCACGTTATCGGCACCGATCATGGCCTCACAATACTGATGGCGGGTTTCCTGCTCGCGGCTATCAATCAACCGTTCAAGGGCGCTGTCACCTAATTGGCTGCGAATCAAACGTAACAATTGCACCGTCAATTCGCCGTGAGCATCAGGAAAATGTGCATGACCGGCTTCGGTCAACTGCCATAGTTGGATGGGGCGGCCCACACCTTGCGTTTTCGCTTCGGCAGCCACCAGCCCCTCTTTAGCCAGTTTGACAAACTGTTGTCGTGCGGCTTCACCGGTTGTTCCCAGTAGCATCCCTGCGTCACTGGCTTGCAGCGGGCCACGAGTTTTGAGCAGCATGAGCAAGCGCTGGGCAACAGACTGTGGCGGGCTGGGTGAATGGTCGATATTCATATCTTCCCCGGTAGCATAGCGAGCTTTAATTTATGATGAATAATTACCAGCATAACATTTCCCAAGCAGATGCTTGACTTATTATTGATGATTGGCCTACCTTATTCCAAGAATTTACTTGTTTAACTTTATCGTAACAAAAAAATCAACTCAACAACCAGACTACTGGCAGGATGAAAACGTGATAACAAATGATGCGAGCCGTTGGAGTGACTTGTTCTCCGGTAAAAATGCGGCTTTTGCCATAGCCCTGTCAGGGGGTGTCGTATTACATGCGATCAATATTTATATCGCTACCACCATTTTGCCCTCCGTGGTTCTCGAGATTGACGGGCTTAGCCTATACGCTTGGAATACCACTTTATTCGTAACGGCTTCCATCCTCGGTTCGGCCCTTTCTGCGCGCCTGCTAAGTGGCTACGGCCCGCGCAGTGCCTACCTTTTTGCCTCGCTGGTCTTTATGTTGGGGAGCGCACTCTGTGCCATGGCCCCGAACATGCCGCTCATGCTGATTGGCCGCACAGTGCAGGGGTTAGGGGGCGGCTTCTTGTTTGCCCTCTCTTACGCCATGATTAATCTGGTTTTTGCGCAATCATTATGGCCACGGGCCATGGCGCTGATATCAGGGATGTGGGGGGTGGCGACCCTGATTGGCCCGGCTATCGGCGGTATTTTTGCCCAAATGGATGCGTGGCGCTTTGCATTCTGGACCTTGTTACCCGTCACCCTAATTTATGCCATTTTTACTTGGCGTATCTTGCCTGCGGGCAAATCCAGCACCACAGCGTCAGCGCTGCCGGTCACGCAATTAGTGCTCTTAACCGCCATTGTCCTGACAATTTCCGCCAGCAGCATCGCGAGCAGTAGTGTGGTTAACATGGCGGGGATGGCGCTAGCCATTCTGTTGTTACTGCTATTATTCCGCATCGAATCCCGTGCCACCGCTCGCTTGCTACCAAAAGGTGCCTTACGCCTTAGCTCACCGCTGGCGGCACTTTACATCACCATTTCATTATTGGCAGTCGGTATTACTTGTGAGATTTTCGTCCCTTATTTCTTGCAAACTCTGCACGGCCAATCACCGCTGATTTCCGGTTATATTGCCGCGACCATGGCGGCTGGTTGGACGATTTCTGAAATGATGAGCGCGGGCTGGAAGAAGTCAGGTATTCGTTGGGCCATCATTAGCGGTCCACTGATTGTTCTCGCGGGTATCCTGGGGCTCGCTGTCTTGATGCCAGTCACTTCACTGGGCGGTTGGCAGCAGATGACACCCATCGCGCTCGCACTCACCATGGTGGGCTTTGGTATCGGTTTTGGCTGGCCGCATCTGCTGACCCGAATTCTGCAAGTGGCTGCTGACGAAGATAAAGACATCGCCGGCGCGTCCATTACCACGGTGCAAATGTTCGCAACGGCTGTCGGTGCCGCGATGGCAGGCATGGTCGCCAATCTCTCCGGCTTGAATCTTCCCGGTGGTGTCGTCGGCGCGCAGAATACCGCTCACTGGTTGTTTACCTTGTTCGCCATTGCGCCGGCGCTGGCAATGATCACCGCGCTACGTTGTGCCGCTATTCGCTCGCAGAGTCATGCCGCCAAGAATACCGTCAGTCACGAGGCATGATCTTTTCATGAGCCGTAACATTATCAGGGTGATTAGTGCTTGATCACACGGATGTGTTCACTGTTATGCTGGCTTCAGATATCACCAGTCCAAATGAATTGGAGTTTGCGATGAAGCCTTCTATTGTGCTGTACAAAAGTATTCCAGACGACCTGCATCAACGATTAGCGCAACATTTTACCGTCAACAGTTTTGAGGGCTTAACGCCGGATAATCAGCCCGAGCTATTATCGGCACTCGCGCAAGCACAGGGGCTGATTGGTTCTGGCGGTAAAATTGATAGCGCCTTTTTGCAATTAGCGCCACGTCTGCGTGTCGCCTCAACCATTTCCGTCGGTTATGACAATTTTGATGTGGAAGCACTCAATCAACGTGGTGTAGCGCTGATGCATACCCCCACCGTGCTCACCGAAACCGTGGCTGATACCATGATGGCACTGATGCTTTCCACTGCCCGTCGCGTGGTGGAATTGGCCGAGCGAGTCAAAGCTGGTGAGTGGCAAGAAAGTATTACTGATGATTGGTATGGCGTGGATGTTCATCATAAAACCATCGGGATTCTCGGCATGGGCCGGATTGGTATGGCACTGGCCCAACGGGCACACTTCGGTTTTAGCATGCCGGTGCTGTACACCAGCCGCCGCCCCCATGAAGAAGCCGAAACGCGCTTTGGCGCGCGCCGTTGTGACTTAGATACGTTGCTCGCAGAAGTTGATTTCCTCTGCATTACGCTGCCCATGACCGAGCAGACTTACCATATGATCGGCCGAGAACAACTGGCCAAAATGAAATCCAGCGCCATTTTGATTAATGCTGGCCGCGGGCCAGTAGTGGATGAGCAGGCGCTGATTGCGGCCCTGCAAGACGGTACCCTGCATGGTGCGGGATTAGATGTGTTTGAGCAAGAGCCGCTACCAGTGGATTCACCCCTGCTGGCTTTACGTAATGTGGTGGCCGTGCCGCATATTGGCTCCGCGACCCACGAAACCCGCTATAACATGGCGGCCTGTGCCGTGGATAACCTGATTGCCGCGTTGACTGGCACCGTCAAAGAAAACTGTGTTAACCCGCAGGTTTTGCAGCAAGCGTAAGCTCAGCAAATACCGGCACTGGCCTGCTTGCGGGCCAAATCTCCTCTCCTCCATCGTTCTCCTCCCTGTAAAGATGACGCAGGGAGGAGGCTATTTCTTCAGCAAAAGGCAGACTGATACTCATCAAACTTTATTCAAATCTAGGGAAGATGTGCAATGCGGCAACTCACGGTTCCTTTGCTACTCCTTATCGCACCCACCGCGATGGCGAATTGGTCACTTCAGCATTTCCCAGCCTTTACTGAGCACGATAGCGGTGTTTTTCTCAGTAGCAGTACATTGACCAAAGGCGAATACCCGCTCAAGTTTTATCAGGATAAACAGTGCTGGCAACCCACTGGCGCGGTGAAGCTTAATCAGACTTTTTCGCTGCAACCTTGCCAAAATCAAGCTGACATCCAATGGCGGCTGTTCCGTGATGGTCAGTATCAAGCACGCATTGATACCCGCAGTGGCACCCCAACCTTGACGCTAAGCCTCAAAGAACCGGTGGCAGAAACCGTTCGCGTCGTGGCCCACAGTTGCCAACGCTGGGATGGCCAGCCAGTAACGATTGATGTACGAAAAACCTTCGCTGAAGGTGAGCTGGTACGGGATTTCTACTCCGGCCAAACGGCAAAAGTTTCCCTCGGCAAAATCACCTTGCAGCCTGCCCCTGAAAGCGGAGGGTTACTGCTACTGGAATCCGCACAAACCCAGCAAGCTGCGCCGTTCAGTTGGCAAAATGCCACTGTCTATTTTGCGCTAACCGATCGCTTCAAAAATGGTAATCCCGCCAATGATCATAGCTATGGCCGTCATGGTGATGGCATGCAGGAGATCGGCACATTTCACGGTGGTGATTTAGCCGGATTAACCGAAAAACTGGATTATCTGCAACAGCTTGGCGTCAATGCCCTATGGATAAGCTCCCCCCTTGAACAGATCCATGGCTGGGTCGGTGGTGGCACCAAAGGTGACTTCCCACACTATGCTTACCATGGTTATTACGGGCTAGATTGGACCCGCCTCGATGCCAATATGGGTACTGAACAAGAGCTTCGCACGCTGGTTGAGCAAGCGCATAAACGCGGTATTCGTATTCTCTTTGATGTGGTGATGAACCATGTGGGTTATGCCACGCTGGCAGATATGCAGAGCTATCAATTCGGCGCGCTCTATTTGCAAGGCGATAACCTCACAAAAACCTTAGGGAAAAACTGGACTGACTGGACACCCGGCAGCGGCCAAACGTGGCATAGTTTTAATGATTACATCAACTTCGGTGATAAAGCCGCATGGGATAATTGGTGGGGTAAAAAGTGGATCCGCACCGATATTGGCGATTACGATTCGCCTGGTTATGACGATTTGACCATGTCGCTGGCTTTTCTTCCGGACATCAAAACAGAGTCAACACAACCCAGTGGTTTACCGGTGTTTTACCGCCATAAGCCGGATACCGCCGCACGGGAAATACCTAACGCCACACCACGTGATTACATGACGCATTGGTTGAGCCAATGGGTGCGTGATTATGGGATTGACGGTTTTCGGGTCGATACCGCCAAGCATGTGGAGAAACCCGCTTGGCAGCAACTGAAGCAACAAGCCACCGCCGCATTGGCAGCATGGAAAGCGGCTCATCCCGATCAGGCACTTGATGACTTACCGTTCTGGATGACCGGCGAAGCTTGGGGCCATGGCGTGATGAAGAGCGATTATTACCAAAACGGTTTTGATGCCATGATTAATTTTGATTTTCAGGATCAAGCCAAAGCGGCGCTCACCTGCTTCTCTTCCATTGACGGCACTTACCAACAAATGGCCGAAAAGCTGCAAGGTTTCAATGTGTTGAGCTATATATCGTCGCACGATACTCGGCTGTTTTTTAACGATGATGCACAGCAATCATTGGTTAAACAACAACGGGCGGGGGATCTGCTGCTACTTGCACCGGGAGCGGTACAAATCTTCTACGGTGATGAAAGCGGTCGCGCGTTCGGCCCAACCGGTTCTGACCCCTTGCAAGGCACTCGTTCTGATATGAACTGGCAAGAACTCGCGGGGGATAAAGGTGCCTTATTGGCGCACTGGCAAAAAGTCAGTCAGTTCCGCGCTCGCCATCCGGCCATTGGTGCGGGTGAACAGCAATCACAACAAACATCTGATTACTATGCTTTTAGCCGCCAACATCAGGGCGATAAAGTGTTAGTTGTTTGGGTGGGCGATAAAAAAGAGTAATCAGCGGATTATCCCGCAAAAACAAACCCCACCGATATTATCAGTCGGTGGGAAGAAATCTTTCCGCATTGCACCCGCTTTTATCTGCGAGTATGGTACTTGTTCACTTACGGATAACAATAAATTTTCATTTATGAAGTTTTCACTTTTCGGCGACAAATTCACCCGCTACGCGGGGATTACCAGACTGATGGACGACCTTAACGACGGACTGAGAACCCCAGGTTCAATCATGCTCGGCGGTGGAAATCCGGCACATATCCCAGAGATGGATGCGTACTTCCAACAGCTTTGTCAGGAGATGCTGGAACGTGGGCAATTGACCGAGGCATTGTGTAATTACGATGGGCCGCAGGGCAAAGATATTCTGTTAAAAGCGCTGGCGAAAATGCTGCGTGACGAGCTGGGTTGGCACATTGAGCCACAGAATATTGCACTGACAAATGGTAGTCAGAGCGCATTTTTCTACTTATTTAACTTGTTCGCAGGCCGCTATGCTGATGGTAGCCGTCGTCGAGTACTGTTCCCGCTGGCCCCTGAGTACCTCGGTTATGCTGATGCCGGTCTAGATGAAGACTTATTTGTCTCCGCCAAACCTAACATTGAGCTGCTACCGGAAGGCCAATTCAAGTACCACGTTGATTTTGACCACCTCAATATTACCGATGATATTGGTTTGATCTGCGTTTCACGGCCAACCAACCCAACCGGTAACGTCATCACGGACGAAGAGCTGATTCGCCTTGATACTATCGCTCAGCAGCGTGAGATCCCGCTATTGATTGATAATGCCTATGGCGTGCCTTTCCCCGGTATCATTTTTACCGACGCAACGCCGCTGTGGAACCCCAATATCATCCTGTGCATGAGCCTATCAAAACTCGGCCTACCCGGTTCACGCTGCGGTATCATTATTGCCGATGAAAAAGTGATATCTGCTATCACCAATATGAATGGCATCATCAGCTTATCGCCGGGCAGTATGGGGCCGGCCATCGCCGCTGAGATGATTGAGCGTGGTGACTTATTACGCTTATCCAACGAGGTCATCCGGCCATTTTATTTTGAGCGCGTACAGCAAACAATCGCGATTTTGCGTAAATATCTGCCGCCAGAACGTTGCCTGATCCACAAACCAGAAGGGGCTATTTTCCTCTGGTTATGGTTTAAAGACCTGCCCATCAGTACCGAGCTGCTCTATCAACGCCTGAAAAAACGCGGTGTGTTGATGGTGCCGGGCCACTACTTCTTCCCAGGGCTTGAGTATGACTGGCCACATACCCATCAATGCATGCGCATGAATTACGTCCCCGCGCCGGAAGAGATTGAAAAAGGGGTGGTCATTCTGGCTGAAGAAATTGAGCTGGCATTCCAAGAAGCGCAGTAATCGGCATGTAGTAAACGTCAAAAGGGCAGCGTATTGGCTGCCCTAAAATCTGATGATTACCACTCACAGACTAAATCACATCGTTGTCCAGAACAGTACCGCGAGGATCTGCGGCGACATAATCCGCAAAAACATCGCTAACGGATAAACCGTGGCATAAGACAATGCTGCTGCGCCGCTGGTAGGATGAATGCCATTGGCAAAGGCCAACGCCGGTGGGTCTGTCATAGAACCGGCTAACATACCGCACAAGGTCAGGTAATTCATCTTCGCCAACATCCGCGCCAGAATCCCCACCGTCAACAGTGGAATACCGGTAATCATCGCACCATAACCAATCCACGCCAGCCCATCACCATTGACCAAGGTATTGATAAAGTCACCGCCCGATTTCAATCCGACAACGGACAAGAACAGCACAATCCCCAGTTCACGCAGCGCCAAGTTCGCACTCGGCGGCATAAACCAATACAGCTTACCAATGCTACCAATACGCCCGAGTATCAGTGCCACCACCAGCGGGCCACCGGCCAACCCTAAGCGCAGTGCCGCAGGGAAACCCGGTATAAACAAAGGGATAGACCCTAGCAATACCCCCAAACCGACACCGATAAAGACCGGCAGCATCTGTACTTGTTGCAGTTTCTGCTGGGCGTTCCCCACCACGGCAGACACGGCCTCGATCGCTTCCGGACGGCCCACCAGATTCAGAATGTCACCAAATTGCAAACTCGCACTGTTACTGGCCACCAGTTCGATACCCGCACGATTCAAACGGGTGATAGCGACGTCATATTTCTGCTTCAGATTAAGGTCGCGAATTTTTTTGCCTAGCACCGCCTCGTTGGTGACCACCACGCGGGCGGTTTGCAATATCGTGCTGGCTGTCGAGAGGGTGACATCCACCTCTTCCCCCACCACCAATCGCACTTTATCTAAGGCTTCACGCTGCCCGACCAAATGCAGGTAATCGCCTAGCTCAATCACGGTACCAGGCAATGGCACCATCAACAGATCACCGCGTTTCAAGCGCGAGCAAACCACCTCATCACTGTTGAGCAACGGCACGTCTTGCATGGATAAACCATTCAAGTTGGGGTTACGGACCGCCACGTTCATGGTTTGCAGCAATTCACGATTCTGCCCGTGGCTGCTATCAAACTCTTTTGCTTCACGATCAATGTTGACCTTAAAGAATAAGCGAATCAGCCACATCACCAACAAGATGCCGCAAATACCAAATGGGTAGGCCATCGCATAGCCCATCCCCATCTGGCTGACCAATTGAGGCGGAGAACCTAAATCAGTGAGGATTTGTTGTGCTGCCCCCAGTGCAGGCGTGTTGGTTACCGCCCCCGAGAACACCCCGAGAATGATCGGTAGCGGCACAGCAAACAGTTTATGGATAATCGCCGTCACTATCCCGCCAACCACGACCATGAGAATGGCAAAGAGGTTTAGCCGCAGTCCCGAAACACGTAAGGAAGAGAAGAACCCCGGCCCGACTTGAATACCGATGGTGTAAACAAACAGAATCAGGCCAAATTCCTGAATGAAATGCAGCATGTCTGCGTTCAACACCACGTCATACGTTTGTGCAAAATGGCCGACAATAATGCCGCCAAATAGCACCCCACCAATACCTAACCCAACACCATAGACTTTCCAATTACCGATCCATAACCCCAATACGGCGACAAGCGCCAACATACTGACGGTAAGGGCGATAGCACTCATAAATCACTTCCTTGCCTAAGTTTAAAAACGGGTCGGCCATCGGGAATGTGTCGCGATACAAACATGGCCTTAAATTCTTACAATTAGTAAGGATTCTGTCAGAAGGGGGAACGGTTGAATGTGGGATACACCACAAAATGCACCGGAGAGCGGGGAATCTCTCCGGTGAAAAAGTTAACGAGGAAAAGCTAAACGCTAAAAAGACAAAACAAGGAGAGGATTATCGTTACCGATACCCCACGCAGAGGTATCGGTCATCATAATTACTGCTGCTCAGTAGCTACCGAGCTTTCTATCACTTGCTGCTCTTGAGGAGCTGCACTGCCGATAGTAATACGCTGTGGTTGCAGCGCTTCTGGCACCTGACGTAGCAGATCAATGTGCAGCATACCGTTTTCAAACTGAGCATTATCCACATTCAGATGCTCAGCCAATGTGAAGGTCAGTGAGAACTCTTTACGGGCTAAGCCCTGATGCAGGTATTCAACCTGCTTATCTGCCGGTGCGGTTTTACCGCGAACGGTCAGACGTGGACCTTCAACTTCGATGTCCAAATCGCTCTGTTTAAAACCGGCCAATGCCAGTGAGATGCGATAGTGGTTATCATCCGTTTTTTCAATGTTGTATGGCGGGAAGCCTTGAGCATCCTGAGCGCCTTGCATTGAGTTAGCCAGTTTATCAAAACCAATCCACTGACGAAGTAATGGTGACAAATCATAGTTACGCATAGATATAACTCCTTCTTTGAAGCGAGATATCCCCATCATTTTCAACGTGCCGATGCCGACAAGTTAGAATATTTTGGGTATTAAGATAATATGCAGCCACGAATGAATGATATAAAAACCCCTAACATAAAATACTGACGTTATCGTATTTACATCTCTCAATCCGTGGCTGGTTAGCCCCCGATTACGGCAGGCTGAACACGACTACTCGACTATCATGATAAAGCCATTTTCATATAAACAACGTTATTAGACAGTCGCCACTAAATAAATGACTTACTCTCTATATAGAGGCTAATTATTTAATTTCAATTCTACGTGGTTTTAAATTCTCGGGTACAACACGTTCGAGATCGATATACAGCAAGCCGTTTACCAAGTTGGCACCTTTAATTTTCACGTGTTCAGCCAACTGGAATTTACGCTCAAAGTTACGCTCTGCGATACCTTGATATAGGTAAGTGCGTTGCGCAGGCTCGCCAGCACGAGAACCACGAACAATCAACAAGTTATCTTGTGTCGTGATGTCTAAATCTTTTTCTGCAAAACCCGCCACCGCAATAGCAATGCGATAGTGGTTATCATCAACTAATTCGACATTATAAGGAGGGTATCCCCCATTAGTTTGATTCTGCCCAGATTCTAATAGATTAAATAAACGGTCAAAACCAATCGCTGAACGATACAGTGGAGCAAGCTCAGTATTACGCATAAAAACTGCCTCCTAAATAGATTAGCAAGGATGTTATCTTGTTTTTTAATAAGCCCTCCATATATGGACGAGCTATTCGTCAGAATACCCTATCGGCGTATTCTCTCTGACTCGATAATAATATGGCGTCGGTTTACTTCTTTTCAAGAGTAAAAATATAAAAATTTTCGAGAAAAATCCCATTATAGGGTTTCCCGTTACTAACATTCGATAAATTTGCTGTTATCACTTAGACTTAAGTTAAATCACGTCATAGTATTGAATCTTTAACCATCAGAACTGTCTGTAAGAGAGTGTAAAAATTACGACAAAACCTGACAATCGTGGTGTGTCACTGCCAAGCATGATGATAAGAGCTGAAAAACAATGAGAAATACTGTTATCCCGTTTGTTACCGGTTGTTCACTGCTTTTATCCAGCGGTTGCTCCAGCATTATGACGCACACGAGCAGCAGTCAGGGTTACTACTCAGGCACGGAAGCCAATGTGGCGATGCTGAAAGATGATAATACCGGTTGGGCGTTGCGCCCCTTGTTGGCGGTGGACCTGCCCTTTTCAGCGGTAATGGATACCCTGTTGCTACCCTATGATTATTTGCGCTCAGATAAAGAAGACAAAATGACCAACTCCCCGCGTGAACGTGTTCGCCAATCAGAGACGGAGAACCAATCAACAGCTCACGTTGCCGATACACCGGTGCAATAACCTACGCTACATTGACGGTAAAAATCTGAGCGAATCCCTCAATTTCCCGCATAAAAGCAATTTGAGTGCCGTCAGGTGAGAAGACCACCGCATCCGCTAAAGGTGCGATGTCACTGCGTTTCGTCAGCCGCTGAAGTTGGCCGGTCGAGCTATCACACTGCATCACGCTATTATCACAAACAAACGCCAAACAATGGCCTTGCGGATGCCAGCTAAAAGCAGATTGAACGCCCCACGGGCTGGATGTTAGTTGCCGTGGTTCCCCACCATTAGGGGAAACCAGCCACAACTGCACAACGCCATTATCATCTTTCATCAAGCAAGCAATGGCGCTGCCATCCGGTGACGCACGCAGCCAATGGCGCGGACTGGTCGCTAGACCGGGAAAACGCCGTGCAGCGGTATGGGTGACGCGCCGTTGGTGAACGCCCGCAGGGGGTGCTGGCAGGGTCGTGGATGTCCCTTCCAGCGGAGCATCGCCAGCACGAGCATAATCTCGGTCATGCTCAGGTAAATCAGCAATAAAAATTTCAGGGATTTTCTCCCCCTGCGCTGAAAGGGTATCGCCAATAAAGGCAAGCGCCCAACGCTGGCGAGTACCGTCTGTTTTCAGATATCCCTGCGTACCAATCCAACCCTCTTCATAAGCGCGATTGATTTGATCGCTACCCGCCTGCGGCTTGGGCGTCGTCCGGCTGACCAACACACAAAAGTGGCTACCATCATATTCGCGGGGATGCTGTTTGGGTGGGTTAACACCGTGCAGCGGCAGGGCAATACCAACATTGCGGCAATCCAGCGCGGGGTCTAGTTCATGCAGTACATGATCGTTATAAGTAAAGCTGAGGCGGCTACCATCAGGGCTGAAAACGTGGACGTGCGTTCCGCCACGCAAGGCGCCAGGTGTATAAGGTGCGGTGATATCCATGGCATCCAGTGTGACCGCCAGCTCTCTATCTGGTTCTGCGACTATCACCCCTCGCCGATGATGGAAGTCATAATGCCAATGGCTATCGGGATGTTCAGGCCCATGGATAAACACATAACGCGCGGGCAGGTCTGGGCTAACCGTCACCACCCCGACATGAGCACCCTGCTGAGCACGATAGACCACCTCAATATGGCCAGTGGCACAATTCACTCGCTCAATTGTTAAACCGCTAAAGGTCGCACCATTCGGCCGCACATCGTACACCAGCCATTGGCTGTCCGGTGTCCAGACATTGATGTTAGTGAGCTGATGCCCTCGGGGATCAAAGGTAAGCTGTTGTTCCTGATAAGAAGCATCTTTCTGGCTAATCATGCTGGCTCCGGCGATATAACGAGCTGGGTTATTTATCAGGATTATATCACTACCCGCGCCAGATTCTGGTCCTCACACTCATCACTGGCTTTCCAAGATCAATAGCTATCACTATAGCGGTAGCTATTTAGAATAAAATGTCTAATATAGATTTTTTATTCTAATCGATGCGACCCATGCTTAGCCGATACCAACCCATTGCCGATGCCGTTGCGACCCTTTTTTCCCCCTATGCGGAAGTCGCTATCCATGATTTAGCCAGCCAGACGCTGGTTTATATCGCCAATAACTATTCGCAGCGTGAATTAGGCGAAGACTCCAATCTCAGCGAGCTGCAATTTGATCAGCATTCGCAAGTGATTGGCCCATACCAGAAACGTAACTGGGATGGCCGCCAGCTCCGCTCGATCAGTACCGTGCTGCGCGATGACCATGGGCAAGCTATCGGGCTAATGTGCATCAATTTAGATATTACCGTATTTGAAAGTGCCAAAGCGGCGCTGGACATGTTCCTATCAGGCCATCAATTACAGCCTCAGCCAGAGGTGTTATTTCAGGACGACTGGCAGGAGCGTATCAATACTTATACCCATCACTGGCTGCAACAACAGCAGCTAACCTTAGCAACACTGAATAACGTTCACCGCCGAAAACTCATCGAAGCGCTCTACCGGCAAGGGGCCTTTAACGGCAAGAATGCGGCAGGTTACGTCGCAAAAATCCTGGGCATCGGCCGAGCGACTGTTTATAACCAGCTGAAAACAATAAAAAACTGCTGAAGAATTTTAAGGAATCAAGATGAATACATTATTTGAGGCCATCAAAGAGGCCCACCAAGTATTACGGCCACAAGTGAGAGTGACGCCACTGGAATTCAGCCCGTTACTGTCGCAACACAGTGGTTGCGACATCTATCTCAAATGTGAGCATCTGCAACACACGGGTTCATTTAAATTTCGTGGTGCCAGTAATAAGCTGCGGTTGTTAACGAACGAGCAGCGTCAGCAAGGGGTGATCACCGCTTCCACCGGTAATCATGGTCAGGCAATGGCGCTGGCGGGGAAATTGGCAGGGGTTAAATCCACCATTTATGCACCAGAACAAGCCGCCGCCATCAAACTAGAGGCGATCCGCGCATTGGGTGGTGTCATTGAACTGATACCTGGGGATGCGTTAAATGCAGAGTTGGCTGCGGGTATCGCCGCACAGCAGCAAGGGAAAACCTATATTTCCCCTTATAACGACGCGCAGATTATTGCCGGACAAGGCACTTGCGGCATGGAAATGGTTGAGCAACAACCGGATCTCGATGCGGTGTTTGTTGCTGTTGGTGGCGGTGGCCTGATTTCTGGCATTGCGACGGTATTGAAGAAGCTCTCAGATAAAACACAGGTGATTGGTTGCTGGCCTGCGAATGCCACCAGCATGTATACCTGCCTGCAAAAAGGGCAGATTCAAGAAGTCGAAGAGCAAGAGACCTTATCGGATGGCACCGCTGGCGGCGTCGAGCTGGGAGCAATAACGTTCTCGTTGTGCCAGCAGTTAATCGATCAGAAAGTATTAGTGACTGAGCAAGAAATTAAAGAGGCAATGCGTTTGATTGCCCGTACTGACCGCTGGATGATAGAAGGTGCGGCAGGTGTAGCATTAGCCGCCGCATTGAAGCTGGCACCACAATGGCAAGGTAAGAAAGTCGCAGTTGTGTTGTGCGGGAAAAATATTGTGCTGGAAAAATACTTAGGAGCCGTTAGCGAATGATAACCCTGAACAAGCAACAAATTCTCGACAAGTTTAATGCAGATACCATCACGTTGTTGCTCAAACAGGGTTTTATTGCGTTTAGCCAAAAGCAGGTGCAGATGCCACCGGTTCAGCATTTACTTTTTGCGCAATCCAATGGTGATTGCTGCATTAAAAGTGGTTATTTACAGGGTGATGACCTGTTCGTGGTGAAAGTTTCTGGTGGATTTTATGATAATCCCGCTCAGGGGCTGGCCAGTAATCAAGGGTTGATGATGGCATTTTCGGCCCAGACCGGTGAGCCGCAAGCCCTTTTGCTTGATGAGGGCTGGCTGACTGCGCTGCGTACCGCATTGGCAGGGCGTATTGTGGCTGAGCTTTGCGCGCCGGCGCATATCCGCAATATCGGTATCATCGGCACCGGTATGCAGGCACGGTTGCATCTGATGTACCTGAAAAGTGTGATTTCGTGCCGCCAGCTATGGGTTTGGGGCCGCAGTGAAACGGCATTAGAGGAGTATCGGCAATTTGCGCAAACAGAAGGTTTTGAGGTCAATACGACGCAAGATGCCGCTGAACTTGCCAGTCACTGCCAGTTTATCGTAACCACCACCCCCAGCCGTGAGGCGATTTTACAAGCTGCGGATATTCAGCCCGGTACGCATATTACAGCCGTTGGTGCCGATGGCGCGGGCAAACATGAATTAGCCCCTGAATTGGTGGCAAAGGCCGATAAAATTTTGGTGGATTCATGGGTGCAATGTACTGAGTTTGGCGAGATTTCCTCTGCTTTCCAGCAGCAGCTTTTAGCGCACCACACGTTGACGGAGATCGGGGTTGTTTTGGCGCAAAATATCTCTTTCAGGGATGATGATCAACAGTTTACGTTAGCGGATTTAACGGGGTTAGGGGTTCAGGATGTGCAGATAGTGAAGGGGGTTTTGGGGGGATAAATTTGGTGATCGGTTGTCTGCTTTGCAGGTGATTCTGGTTGTTTTGTTTGGTGATCGGTTCGGTTGTTATAGCTTCAGTGTTTACCTTACCTCTGATGCCTCAACCGCCAAATGGGCCATGAGCGTGGCCCCTTTGGAAACCCGCGCTTGCGCACGCATCGCTTGCCTGCTTCGCAGGTTCCCTCACTTATCGTTTCGGCTGACGGACGGCTTTATTCGCATCCCTGCTCATGGCGCCTAAAACGGGCGTCCTGCCCGTTTTCCTTGCCTTCTCTCTTCACTCGGCAGCTCAAATGTGCTTTTAAACTTCAAGGTCAACACCATGATTTTTTGGCTTTTGGCTTTTGACGTTGAGCGCAATCAGAAAAATTGCCGACGAGGATAGAGGGTAGAGTGAGCGGCCATGGACGGCCGCGAAAAGCGCGCTTGAGCATGGATGCGAATCGCGCTGGCTCGTTAGCCGAAAGACGTAGGAGGTTTACCCGAAGGGCAATATTTCGCGCAAAGGCGCGGGTGTTGGGCCGCCGCCCTGCGGCCCGACTCGGTTGAGGCGACGAGGTTAAAGTGACCGCAGAACGCCTATCAACCGAAACAAGATCCAGTCCTCAACCGAACCGATCACCAAAACGCATGATCCAAACCTAAATAACAAACTCCTCAATCGCCACCGCCACCCCATCCTCACTATTCGTCGCGGTAATAAACTGGGCAATCTCTTTTAGCTCAGGGATCGCATTCCCCATCGCCACCCCCACGCCAGCATAATTAACCATCGCAATATCATTGCCTTGATCACCTAATGCCATCACATTTTCTTGTGCGATACCTAAATGCTCAGCCAGCATTTTCACTCCCGTTCCCTTATCAACACGCTTACTCAGAATCTCCAAGTAGAAAGGCGCACTTTTCATGATGGTGAAACGCTCAAAAGCCTCGGCAGGCATCATCGCTAATGCACGGTCCAGATTTTCTGGCTCATCAATCATCATCACTTTCGGGAAACGTAATGTCGGATCCATCTCTTCCACAGCCCGGTACTTCAAGGGGATGCCGGTTAATAACACCTCATGTAGCGTGTATTTGCTGATATCTTTGTTTGCCGTATATAAGGTATCAAAATCAAACGCTTGGAAACTAACCCCCATCTCACGCGATAAAGCCTCGAAATAGAGATAATCCTCAAAACTGAGGGTTTCCTGTAAAATACATTCACCTGTCGCGGCTTTTTGGACCAGTGCACCGTTATTGCTAATGCAATAATCGCCGCTATTTTCCATGTTCAGCTCACGTAAGTAACGTTGGACCCCAATATAAGGCCGGCCGGTGGCCAATACCACGCAAACCCCTTTCGCGCGAGCAGCATCAATCGCCTGCTTAACCCGTGGGGTGATTTCATGCTGCGGATTCAGTAACGTGCCGTCCATATCGATAGCGATCAATTCAATAGCCATAAGGTCCTCAGATTTATTTAACCAATACCCCATGCTAACGCGATTCAGCGCTCAAATACCAGTAAGTCTGTGCGCGGTACATCGCTGATGACAAAATCATCCTGAATGCAGCAATCAGCAGGCAAAAAAAATCCAGAGACAGTTTCCTGCTCTGGATTTCTGACCGCTTATCTTACCCGCAGATTAGATATCGATATTTGCTGCGCGCAGCGCATTCTCTTCGATAAAGGCACGGCGAGGTTCAACCGCATCGCCCATCAGCGTGGTAAACAGCTGGTCTGCTGCAATGGCATCTTTCACCATCACTCGCAGCATACGGCGGCTAGCAGGGTCCATTGTTGTTTCCCACAGCTGCTCTGGGTTCATTTCACCCAAACCTTTATAGCGCTGAATAGCCAGACCACGACGAGACTCTTTCACCAACCAATCCAATGCATCTTCGAAGCTTGAAACCGGTACACGGCGCTCGCCACGTTCGATAAAGGCATCGTCTTCAATCAGGCCGCGCAGTTTATCGCCCAACAGGCAAATTTTGCGGTATTCGCCGCCGTGGATGAAATCAAAGTCCAGCTCGTAGTCTGTATCCACACCGTGGGTACGGATACGCAATATTGGCTCGAACAATTGGCGCTCACGGTTTTCACGCACCACTGAACTGTAGCTGCTGCCATGCTGTTCTTTCTCATTTAGCATGACCACCAGCGAATCAATCCACTGTGTGACCGCTTCTTTATTGCCTAAGTCATCTTCTTGCAGCGTTGGCTGATAGATCAGGCTATTGAGCAGCGCACGCGGATAGCGGCGTTCCATACGGGCAATGGTTTTCTGAACACTGTAATGCTCAGCCACCAATTTCTCTAAAGGCTCGCCTGACAGGGCCGGTGCATGGGCATTGATGTGCAATGCAGCGCCATCTAATGCCAATGACATCTGGTACTCTTCCATCGCATCATCATCTTTGATGTATTGCTCTTGCTTGCCTTTCTTCACTTTGTACAATGGCGGCTGAGCGATAAACACATGACCACGCTCGATAATTTCCGGCATCTGACGGTAGAAGAAGGTCAGCAACAACGTACGAATGTGCGAACCATCGACGTCAGCATCGGTCATAATAATGATATTGTGGTAGCGCAACTTGTCAGGGTTATATTCATCCCGACCAATGCCACAACCCAACGCAGTGATCAACGTTGCCACTTCTTGCGAAGAAAGCATTTTGTCAAACCGCGCTTTCTCAACGTTCAGGATTTTACCTTTCAGCGGCAAAATGGCCTGATTCTTACGGTTACGGCCTTGTTTTGCAGAGCCGCCCGCTGAGTCCCCTTCCACTAAGTAGAGTTCGGACAACGCGGGGTCACGTTCCTGACAGTCAGCGAGTTTACCTGGCAAACCAGCCAGATCCAGCGCACCTTTACGGCGAGTCATTTCACGCGCTTTACGCGCCGCTTCACGAGCACGAGCTGCGTCGATAATCTTGCCGACTACGATTTTGGCGTCGGTTGGGTTTTCCAGTAAATACTCAACCAGCTTCTCGTTCATCAGTGTTTCGACCGCCGTTTTCACCTCAGAAGAAACCAATTTATCTTTGGTCTGTGAGGAGAATTTAGGATCAGGCACTTTCACTGACACGACGGCAATCAGACCTTCACGGGCGTCATCACCGGTCGCACTGATTTTCGCTTTTTTACTGTAGCCTTCTTTATCCATGTAGCTGTTCAGCGTACGAGTCATCGCCGTACGGAAACCGACTAAATGCGTCCCGCCATCGCGCTGCGGAATGTTGTTGGTGAAGCAGTAAATGTTTTCTTGGAAACCATCGTTCCACTGCAATGCCACTTCCACACCGATATCATCTTTCACGGTGGAGAAATAAAACACTTTCGGGTGGATCGGGGTTTTGTTCTTGTTCAGATACTCAACAAACGCCTTGATACCGCCTTCGTAATGGAAGTGGTCTTCTCTGTCGTTACGTTTGTCTCTCAATTTGATTGAAACACCGGAGTTCAGGAATGACAGCTCACGTAGGCGTTTAGCCAAAATTTCGTATTGGAATTCGGTGTTATTAGTGAACGTCTCGAAACTCGGCCAAAAACGCACGGTCGTCCCGGTCTGATCCGTTTCACCCACGACTTTCAGCGGTGCCTGTGGCACGCCCATTCTGTAAGTCTGCTCGTGAACTTTACCTTCACGGCGAATGACCAGCTCCAGCTTTTCAGACAAGGCGTTAACAACGGAAACCCCTACGCCATGCAAACCGCCGGAAACTTTATAGGAGTTATCGTCAAACTTACCGCCAGCATGCAGCACGGTCATGATGACCTCTGCTGCGGATATCCCTTCCTCGTCATGCATACCGGTTGGAATACCACGGCCATCATCCTGTACCGAAACCGAGTTATCCGAATGGATGGTTACCACGATTTCCTTACAGTGGCCAGCGAGGGCTTCGTCGATAGCGTTGTCCACAACCTCGAATACCATGTGGTGCAGACCGGTACCGTCATCAGTATCACCGATATACATGCCCGGACGCTTACGAACCGCATCCAGCCCTTTTAATACCTTGATACTTGAGGAGTCATAAGTATTCGACATCAACGTTTCTCGCTCATTTTTAATCCTGTGGTTGAACCGCTATTTTGCCATGTTCCACGCGGAACATCTTGCCCTTTTCACCGACCATGTCAGCCACTTGTTCAGCGCTCACGGCGCTAACAAAAACTTGGGCTTGGGTCGCTTTCAGACGCTCGGCCAATAAACGACGACGGCCGGTGTCTAATTCGGAAGCAAAATCGTCAAGCAGATACAGGCAACGCCGCCCGCTCTGTCGGGTGAGAAACTCACCCTGCGCTAACCGTAGTGCGCACATCAGCAGTTTTAGCTGACCGCGCGAAAGTAAATCTTCTACCGGTGTACCCTCGGCCCGAATGCGAAAATCCGCTTTATGTGGCCCGATGGCGGTATAGGTTAGCGCTCTGTCACGCTCAAACTGGCGCTCCAGTAACTCACCGTAGTCACTCTCTTTATCCCAGCCTCGCTGGAAAGAGAAACTCAGTGCAAACTCTGGTAGAAACAGGGCGCATGTGGCTGAAATATCTGCCGCAAGTGCGTCGCTGTATGCTGCCCGCCATTCGCTAATACGTTCCGCCAGTGGGATAATTTCCTGATCCCATGGCCGAATTTGCGCATAGCGACTAACCTGGCGCAGTGCGGCGTTGCGCTGCTTAAGTAATCTTTTCAGATTGCTCCAGGCCGTAAAAAAACTGGGTTCGTTATGAAAGCAACCCCAGTCTAAAAAGGCGCGCCGAAATTTTGGCCCGCCGTTCAATAACGTAAAACCTTCGGGAGTAATGAGCTGCATTGGCAGCATTTGTGCCAACTCAGCGACTTTGTGACCGTCGGTACCATCAATGCGGACTTTGCTATCACCTTGCCGGCTTTTGCTCAGGCCCACAGAGGACTCACGTTCATTCACCTCTACTCGGCCATGCAATACAAACTCGGCACAATCGTGGCGAATCACGCGGCCCGCCTGCAAACTACGAAAAGCACGACCATGGCCCAAGGTGTAAATCGCCTCCAACACACTGGTTTTGCCACTGCCGTTGGGGCCGACCAAAAAATTAAAGCCTGGCGCTAGCGCCAAATCAGCCGATTCGATATTTCGAAAATTATTAATCAGTAAACGCGTCAAGGCCATGCTGCAAATTTCTTCATTATCGAACTATCAAAGTAATCGAACTATCCAAGGCGTTATCATCGCAGACCATTTGCGTGTAGCCAGCGCACCACCACCGGATCGTACTGAATATCCGTGAGGTTGGCGAACACTGCCCAATCGCAAAAAAGCAGGTAAGGTAGCCCGAATATTACAACCGCATTGGCATGACAACGTAGGCCGCCGCCTGACTTGCCCCATCTTCAATCTGCACACTGGACACCGAATCAGTCAGTAGCAGACGGACATCTTCGCACTTCAGGGCATTGAGCACATCAAGCACATAGCTGACGTTAAAACCGATCTCCATTTCTGCCCCATCGTAGCTGACGTCGAGGATCTCTTCGGCTTCTTCCTGTTCAGGGTTATTGGCCGTGATCTTGAGCTGATTTTGGCTAACATAGAGCCGAACGCCACGAAACTTCTCGTTCGATAATATTGCCGCTCGTGCGAAAGCTTGTTTCAGCAAATCACAGCTAGCTTCCAGCGTTTTGTCGGGATTCTTCGGCAATACGCGGCGATAATCAGGGAAACGACCATCAACCAGCTTGGAAGTGAAAATAAAGTCACCGACATGGGCGCGGATATTGTTGCTGCCAATCTGCAGGCGCAGTGGTGTATCGCCGCCATCCAATAATCTGACCAATTCCATCACGCCTTTACGCGGCACGATAACCGAATGTGACGGCAACGACTGACCTATCGGCATTGAACATACCGCCAGACGGTGGCCATCGGTAGCAACAGTGCGCAACTCTTCGCCTTCAGTCTCAAACAGCATGCCGTTCAAGTAATAGCGCACATCCTGATGGGCCATTGAGAACTGTGTTGACTCAATCAGGCGCTTCATCGTGGCTTGCGGCAACGTAAATTCAACGTCACTTTGCCAGTCATCCAGATTCGGGAAATCTATCGCCGGTAGCGTGGACAACGAGAAACGGCTGCGTCCTGAGCGCACCAATAGGCGATCACCATCTAATGCGACGGTAATTTCAGCCCCTTCCGGCAAACCACGCCAGATATCAAGAAACTTCCTTGCAGGCACCGTGGTTGCACCCTGCTCATGGGGCTGAGACAGCGCAACACAGGCCACCATCTCCATTTCCAGATCGGTTCCGGTTAGGCGCAAAGCGCCTTGCGTCACTTGCAGCAACAAGTTACCTAAAATAGGTAACGTAGGGCGTCCACCCAGCGGGCTACTGACCTGTTGCAGCGGTTTTAACAGATGCTCACGTTCAATGATAAATTTCATAGCGCTAGGAGGATAATGTTCTGATTAGGTTAGAGTAATCTTCTTTGATGTCGTGACTTTCTTCACGCAATTGCTCAATCTTGCGGCAAGCGTGCAACACCGTGGTATGGTCGCGGCCCCCAAACGCATCGCCGATTTCTGGAAGGCTATGGTTGGTTAGCTCTTTCGCCAACGCCATCGCCATTTGGCGCGGGCGGGCGACCGAACGTGAACGCCGTTTGGAGAGCAGGTCAGCGACCTTAATTTTATAATATTCAGCGACAGTCTTTTGAATATTATCGATAGTAACGAGCTTTTCCTGTAATGCCAGTAAGTCACGTAGCGCTTCACGAACAAAATCAATGGTGATGGCTCGGCCGGTAAAATTGGCATTCGCGATCACACGATTCAATGCCCCTTCCAGCTCACGCACGTTAGAACGCAGACGCTTGGCAATAAAGAACGCCACCTCACCCGGTAAACGAATGTCATTTTCATCCGCTTTCTTCATCAGGATCGCGACGCGAGTTTCCAGTTCTGGCGGCTCAATAGCGACCGTCAGGCCCCAACCAAACCGCGACTTAAGACGATCCTCTACACCATTGATCTCTTTTGGGTAGCGATCTGACGTTAGGATGATCTGCTGATTACCTTCCAGCAAGGCATTAAACGTATGGAAAAACTCTTCCTGAGAACGCTCTTTATTGGCAAAGAACTGAATATCATCGATTAATAATGCATCAACCGAACGATAATAGCGCTTAAACTCTTCTATCGCGTTGTTCTGCAAGGCTTTAACCATATCTTGCACAAAACGCTCTGAATGCATGTACACCACTTTGGCATTGGCTTTACGGGCCATGATGCCATTCCCCACAGCATGTAACAGGTGAGTTTTACCCAAGCCTGTCCCACCATAAAGGAACAACGGGTTATAGGCTCCGCCCGGATTATCCGCCACCTGACGTGCTGCTGCACGGGCCAGCTGGTTCGATTTACCCTCAACGAAGTTATCAAATGTGTGCTTCGGGTTAACATTCGAACGATAAGAATGTTCAGGTTGCGCAGGCGAACTGTCCCAACTCGGGCGCACAGGTGCGCTACGGGTAACGGGTGCAACAGGCGCACTAACGCTGGCTGTGACTGGATGACTCTGTGTCGCTCTTACTGCCGGTTTACTCCCCACTTCAAAACGCAGTAAGGGAACCTCGCTACCACAAAAATCATTGAGTAAGCCATTGATGTTGTTTAAGTACTTATCGCGGACCCAGTCCAACACAAAGCGATTAGGTGCGTAAAGCGCCAGAGTATTGTCACTCAGTTCCGCCTGCAATGGGCGTATCCACATACTAAATTCTGTGGCAGGTAACTCATCCTGCAATCGGGCAAGACACTGCTGCCAAAGCGAAAGTGACAC